>NZ_JAHZBP010000012.1:0-183605 GCF_019423355.1 Butyricimonas sp. | reverse complement strand
AAACGAACGTTTAATGATAACTTATTAGTAATCAAAAATTAAGGCGCATTTGATTGGTATTGAATATCTTGTCAAGAATTTATATTGTACAAAAAAATGTCACTAGAAATGGTACACTTAAATCCACGGTTATCCCGTGAACGATTGATATGATTACAAACTCTTTTCCGCAGAATCTTGTGATAATCGGAAGTGTGGTATCAGCGGTGGTTGCTCCTCCCACGGAAATAGGGGCTAGTTTACCAAAATAGCGCACGAGTAGAGGGGCGGCTAATAAGGCTATTAATTCACGGAGGATATTAGATACTAAGGCAATTGTGCCGAGTTCGGCACCTTTGTATTGAGTGATAAAAATAGTCGAAAGGGAATAATATCCGAATCCGGAGCCTACTGCGAGACAATCGGTGAGGCTTTTGCCGCCTAGAACGAGGCTGATTAAAGCCGAGCCTGCCAGAGTGCCGATAATCGTTGCCAATGGCACTAGAATGATTTTAAAGTTCTGGTGTTTCAATGCTTCTAGAGCTTTTTTGTCACTTCCAATGCTGATGCCCACGAGAAACATAAGTACATATAGGGCGTAGAGAGTGGGTTCTTCTGCAGTTAGCAGGGCGGGAACATCAACGAGTCGTCCGAGTAATACTCCGGCAACAAAAAAAGAGACTATGATTATACTACCTTTCATGTGATGGAATTTATTTGGTGGTCATGAAGAAAAAGTGATAGACACCCCATGCGCACAATACACTTCCTGTAATTGCCGCTAAGGTAATAAGTAAAGCTTCCAATCCGATAGAATCAAGGTTGTTCATTACCTCCCCGTTAGCACCAACTGTGATCCCTAAAAGAAATAAAAGGAGAAATATGGCATAATTAATGAGTTTTTGCACGAACTTCAAATTTCTCTCTTTAAAGGCATATCCTAAAATGATGCCGCAAACCATCAAACTAATAACTATAATCATGATCTTAGATTTCTTTCCGCGAAACTACGATTTATTTTATAAAACTACTATATTTATAAATTCGTACTTAAAAACGCAACATTAATAAAATGTGTTACGTTAACCTATAGAGTTTAAATCTTTAAAAATGTTGTTATGAAAAAAGTGATTTCATCTATAGTAGTCCCGAATCGGAAATTCTTGAGTTTGGGCTTGCTAATATTGCGTGTACTTGTCGGGATAACAATGTTGACGCATGGTGTGGCTAAATTGACGTCATTCTCCGAATTGTCTGCTACCTTCTCGGATCCTATAGGTTTAGGAAGTACTTTGTCTTTAATTTTGATTATTGGGGCTGAAATTGGGTGTTCCTTGTTTGTTATTGTAGGTGCTTTTACTCGGTTGGCTACGATTCCATTGATATTTTCTATGTTGGTGGTTATATTTATCGTTCATGCCAGTGATCCATTTCAGATGAAAGAATTGCCTTTATTATATTTAGGTATCTATATCTTGTTATTTTTCACAGGTGCGGGAAGAATATCTCTGGATGCAATAATTTCAAAAAAAATAGATGTAAATATTCGAAAATAAAGAAAAAAAGCAGGAATCCTATGGGATTACCTGCTCTGTTCCATCCAGAATAGGAACTACGTTTTCATCTTCTCCTAAAATTGTTGCTGCTAATAGCCAATATATTAGTAAAAGGATGGAGATAATAATTCCGACAATCTTCCAAGGATTAGTTCTTTTCTTCTTCATGTTCTTTATGTCTTTGAGTGATTCATTGTAGACATGAACGTGAATCGATATGTTTTTGTTTGTTTATTTGAGAATATTTTTGGTAAAGGTTTTAGACTATTTTGGTCAAAAACACTCCATAAACAAAAATCAGCCACTTACAAAGTGACTGATTCCCTGAGGTCGGTAGCAGATTTGAACTGCTGTACACGGTTTTGCAGACCGCTGCCTAACCGCTCGGCCAACCGACCCTGTTGCGATTTTGCGTGGCAAAGATAAGGCGATATTTTGGATTTTGCAATACCTTGCTGCAATTTATTTTGATAAAGTAACACTCGTGGCTGCGATCTTCCCTCCTAGTGGCGGGTTTAGTTTTGAAACCTTGATAGTTACATGAGAAATTTGTGGGAAGGCATTATATAGTGCGTCGATCATTCTTTTTGCCACGTGTTCCAACAAGTGTGAGGTAATCATCATTTCTTTGGCGATAATCTCGTATGCGGTGAGATAACTTAAAGCATCTGCGATGTTATCTGTTTGGGCTGCCTTGTCGCAATCTGTTTCGATACGGGCGTAAACCATGAATTTATTTCCCACGACACGTTCTGTTTCATAACATCCGTGGAAGGCGAAAAATTCCATTCCTTCAATTTCGATGATTCCATTCATAATTGTTAACTTTTGTTTCTGTAAAAATAATAGTATCTTTCGTCTTTAAATACAAAAGAGCCGACGGGGAATGTCGACTCTTAAGATTACATTACTAACTACTAACCTAAACCATACAAACTTATGAAAAATCTTCAATCTCTTAAAGACGGTGCAAAGATAAAGCGTCTGTTGTATCTAGACCAATTTTTATTGTTAATAAAAGCTATTGATTGGGTTAATGTTAGTTAATCTTCTTGTGCCTTTAAAGCTATATTTTGAATGATTATAGCAGTATTTCATTGTAACTAATTAATTCATAGTGATGATGGTATTTTTGTCGTGTGAATGCAGATGTATTTTTGTTAATTTCTTGTTAGTGCATGGCCTATAAAATGAATTTTATTTGTAAGTTTAACAAATCGTTTAAGATGAATTAATTAATATGGTAAGTTGGATAAAAGTAACAGATATTCAGTGTATTATTGAGCGAGCGGGAGAGTTGATAAAAGAGGTGTATGACAAGAGAAACTTTAATGTAGAGCTAAAGAGAGATAATACACCCGTGACAGAAGCGGATAAAGTCTCGAGTGAGTATATCACAAGTGCCTTGAAAAAGTTATACCCGGAGATTCCGGTGATTAGCGAAGAGGCGTCATTACCGGCTTATGAAGAAAGAGAGAAATGGGCGTACGCTTGGATTATTGATCCACTGGATGGTACAAAGGAATTTATATATCGGAATGGGCGTTTTTGTATTAATATTGCTCTTGTCGAAAAGGGAAAACCCATATTCGGGATGATTAATAACGTGTGTGATGGTGAGATTTTATGGGCTTTTGCGAGCGGGGAGAAGGGGATGGTAAAAAAGGGAAAGGAAGAAGCTTTGTCGGGAATCGGGGGAAAACAATCAAAGTTGAGAGTGGCCGTCAGTCGTTTTCATGTAACGGAATGGGAACTACGATATGTTGATTATTTGAAATCTCTGGGCCATGAGGTTGAACTTGTCCCGTTGGGGGCATCGTCAAAACATTGCCTCCTTGCTAAAGGAGAGGTGGATATATGTCCCAAATTCGGGAAATGCTCGGAATGGGATGTAGCGGCAGGACAAGTGCTTGTCGAAGCAACTGGTGGTTATGTGGTGAATGCGGAGACTGGAGGGGAGGTTCGGTATAATAAAGAGAATATGATAAGCCCTCCCTTTGTTATGTTTGGTAAACGTGTTTACGACGAAATTAAAGAAGGAAACAAGACTTTTTTAGATTTCAAGGCAAAAAGTGTGGTAAAAAATGATTACCTTGGGGCTCGAAGAAATGAAATAAAAAAACAAGATATAATGGAAAAGCAATACGCGAAAGAATTAGTAGAGTTTATACATGAGAGTCCGACAAACTTTCATGCCGTGGCAAATGCCAAAAAAGAATTACTTGGTAATGGTTATAAGCAACTTTTCTCCGGTGAAGCATGGCAAATAGAAAAAGGAGGTAAATATTTCGTGACGAAAAATCACTCTTCACTTTTTGCTTTCGAGATTGGTAGCGGAGAGATTGCTGAAGAAGGGTTCAAGATTATTTGTGCCCATAGTGATTCTCCGACGTTTAAAATCAAACCGAATGCTGCGATGCCTGTTGCAGGAAAGTATTTGAAGTTGAACACGGAAGTGTATGGAGGACCCATTATGTACACGTGGTTCGATAGACCATTGTCCATGGCCGGACGGGTTATGTTGCGTAGTTTGAACCCGTTGAAGCCCGCTACCCAGTTCGTGAATTTCAAGCGGCCGTTGATGGTTATTCCTCATATTGCCATCCATTTTAACCGCGCTGTGAACGATCAGGGAAACCCGTTGAGTAAACAGAAAGATATGCTTCCCGTGATTGCCATGATTAATGAGACTTTCGAAAAAGATAATTATTTGGTTAAACTTATCGCGGAAGAGATGGGAGTAAGTCAGGAAGACATACTTGATTTTGACCTGACTCTATATGAATACGAGAAAGGCTGTTTGTTCGGGGCGAACGAGGAGTTCATTTCAAGTGGCAAACTGGATGATTTAGCCATGGCTCATGCCGGGTTAAAAGCTTTCGTGGCTTCCGAGAAATGTCGTAAGACAAAAATTCTTGCTATTTTTGATAATGAAGAAGTGGGAAGTGGAACGAAACAGGGTGCCGGTTCTCCAATTTTGAGAACAATTATTGAACGTATCGTTTTTGGATTGGGAGGTAAACCGGAAGATTTGTATCGAGCAATTCATAATTCGTTCATGATTTCTGCGGATATGGCCCATGCTCTTCACCCGAACTACGTGGAGAAACATGATCCTACGAATCATCCGGTAATAAACGGTGGTCCCGTGATCAAGATCAATGCGAATCAGAAATACATCACGGATGGGGATTCTGCCGCTGTGTTTAAGACGATCTGTAAGATGGCTGGTGTGCCTTGTCAGGAATTTGTAAACCATTCAGACATGGCTGGAGGTTCAACCTTGGGAAATATATTATTATCGCAAATGGAAATGCGTGGAGTGGATATCGGTAATCCCATGTGGGCAATGCATTCCGTTCGGGAAACGGGCGGGGTATTGGATCATGCTTACGTGATAAAAGCTTTCACCACGTTTTATAATATTTAAAATTGTTGTTATTTGAAAGAAAAGTCGGACTGGTATTCAGTCCGGCTTTTTTAGTACCCTAAAAGGATAGGAATATTTATGGAAATTAGATGACGAGTGCATCTATAGATAAATTATTCACTATTAATTTTGAAGTTATGAAACTATTTTTGTTTGTTATGTTATTTGTCTCGGGGATGTTTTCTGATTCGACACAAATTAGTAAAATTGACTTAGATAAAGATTTTTTCTTGTTGGGTACGCTTGATGAATATCTGGGGCGTCGAATACGGGAGCCGAAAGATGTTTTCGTGGATGCGTATTATCCTCACGAGGGGTTTGTGGTGAGGGTACTTGATTCTCTTTTCAAGACTGAGTATCCGGATTTAAAATGTAATGTGGAGCCGTCTGGGCACATGAATTTGTATTCCAAGGAATTGGCATATAAGGTGAATGAATATTTTGGGATTGAAGGGGAAAAGGCTGAAAAAGATTCGTTTACTGGTGCAAAATTGAATAAAGATGTTTTTAAGACAGATAAACAAAGATATTCTTATCTGGCCGGGGTGTTCTTGCGCTATGGAACCATTTTAAAGGATGATTTTAAAATTAGGTTTGCCAATGCCGGGGGAAAAGTCGAAATCTGCAAAATGTTGTTTGAAGAATTAAAATGTACTGGCGTGGAGTTCGAACATTTAAAAGCAATTCCAGCTTCAAATACATTTTCTTTTACCCCTAAAGGAAAATTGGAGGAATATTTGCTATATGCCGTGATGTTAAGAGGAAATTTGGCACAGAGATATGAAGAATGGGGTAGTATGCCTTTTGTAAAACAAGTAAAGTGATTGGATACTTCCAATGTGAAAAAGTCTTTGCGGATAGTTAAAGTACCTTTTAAAAGTTTTCACCTAACTTTTGAAAGGTACTCCACTATTGGCCCCGTGTCGTAAATTCATTTACAGGTATTATGACTTTTCTACTCCTTAATTCCCTCCAAAGAGTTAGCGTTTAAATCCTTCAAAGACACGGGCTTTTTCTTGCGTTAACAGTTCTCCGGTCATGGTGAGCGTGTTGGAGTGAAATGAAGGCGAGATGTTTGCCGAAACATTATTTGAACCCCGGTGAAGGGTGAGGCTTACTTGTGCGGAAATGCTGACACCTTGGACGAGAAAGCTATAAATGATACTTCCTTTTTTATCCTTTTTCATCCGGATGTCTGAAACGTTGCCTTCAACGGTAAAACCTCCCAATCCGTTTTGAAGTGGGCGAGGGGTATCAAAACTCACTTGTACGGTGGCTTTTTTGTTTTCCATGGAAATGAAATTCTTGATGGAACTGACGTTTGCTGATCGACCTCGTTTAAAGATCAGTCGATTGGCCTCCAGTACGAACGTGTTGTTTTCTAAAGCACGAACGGCGTCTTGGTACAATTGTTCTTTTACTTTCTGTTGAGCGATTTTACGCTCTTGTCTGGTTTGTGTACGTTTTTCTTTTGCCGTCATTTTAGTTTGAGCGGCAAGAGGGGCTAGTGAGCCTAGCACTAGGGCTAATGCGATGAGTGTAGTGATATGTTTCATAATGCTTTATGTTTTATTGCTTTTTTACGGGGAAAAGAATATTGATGTTTTATAAAAATACTGTTTTTATGGTGTAGGATGGCGATAAAAGTTTGAAGATATTGTATCTTCGCATATAGTAAATAATGAATTGAGATAGGATGAAAGATCAACATCAAGTTCTGCATAAATGCTTAGTGGAGGATGTTCCGGCATTTGTTTTGACGGGAAAAGACGTGTGTGCGATAGCGACATTAAAGACGTATTTGCAAACTGCGATAGAAAAAGGAGGTAGTGATGAATTCGTTAATGATATGGTATTAGTGTTGCGAGAATTTGAACGATTCCAGCACGAGGAGCCGAAAAAGGTGAAAATACCGGATTGATCCGGTTTGTGTGGAGAAGAGGTAAAATCCCTTTGATATAACATTCACGTTTAGGTAATGTAGAATTTAAAGTATTTCAGATCTCTCCCTGTTTATAGCCACTTTTTGCATACATCTTTAAAAATTTGCGTACATTTAACCCAGAAATCTTGATATTTCAGACACGAATAACGAGATCTGTCAAGATGCAATTCCCGGGGAAGAATCGGGGACGACTTGTAGAAGATAGGGATCACCTTCGGTTCACTCTCGGTACTCCTTCGCTACACCCTCGCTCACGAGCATCCAAAGACCGAAAACGAACCGAGAGTGAACCGAGAGTATCCCGGAAGTTCCTTTTTCCATCCATGTGTATTACCCGGGAACGATAATAACTAATGGTGGAGCTGGCTAATTGAGAATCCGATTCCGACTAAAAATGTATAATCGTCAAACTATGAGGTTCTTTGTACCCTTTCGATATACTCGACAAATGGTTCGATTTCCTATTTCAACCTGAATTGTTGTAGGGCAAAAGTAACCTCAAAACAAAAAAGACTCATTATGAGACTCTTGTGGGTGCTGAGGAATCAGCACCCAATATCTTGTAAATTTTTTATTTTTTAACTATTTACATGCAAGCAACTCCTTGTATTTTTAATAGGGGTTACTCTTAAGTAACTTATTCGAGACAAACTTCTGTCATCCATCGTCCTCTAACTATCTTGTGATAAAGATACGATTTTTTCCCAAAATCACCTTGCCTTTGACTATTCTTCTTTTGGATATTAACTTTGAGAATTGGATAGATATCCTTCCATCACGTTCAGAATCCTCCCAAGATAACATGTAAATTCTCTCTCATAAAAGTCATTGCCCGTTTATAATGAGTTTTTGTAGTGGATTCCGCAACTCCGAGTTCTCGAGCGATCTCTGGTAAGGTTTTACGTTCCACGATATGTTTTAACAAAACCTCTTTTTGTTTATCCGGTAAGCGAGACAGGACTTCGTTTAAGCGTTTTAATAAATTCTCATCAGGTTCCTCGTCTGTCATGTTAGAAAAAAGTAAGGCTTCGATCACCTTATCTTGATTATTGTCCCGTATTTTTAAATTGCGAATATATTTCAAACAGCTATTTCGAACAAATGTGAGTAGGTAATAAACTACATTACGTTCCGCATCATACTTGTCTAAATTACACCATAAAGAGAGAAAAGCATCTTGAACAAGGTTTTCTGCTTCCTCCCAATCATAAAGGTAGCGCATAGCATAATATTGTAAATTGTAGAAATATTCTACGTACAATATCTGAAATGCTTTTTCATCTCCTTTTTTTATCCTATACCCAAGTTCTTTTATGTCAATATCGTGATTCACACCGAGTAATTTTACTGCAAATGTGTATATAATTTAGTTTGAATGCAAAAAAAATGAATTTTTTTGTCCCCCATTTGAGAGATGAGTGGTTATTATGATCGGATATAAGAAATAGTAACTCATGAAAAAGAATAAATATATAAATTGGGATTTATTAGTGCGTCACATGAGCGGGGAATTGTCTAAAGAAGAAGAAATTGTGTTCAAAAATTGGATTAAAGTAGATGAAAAACATCGAAAATACTATGAACGCATGGTTGAGGAATGGAATCGAGAAACATTATATGAACGTGATCTTCCTCGCATCTTGTCTAACTTTGAGTTATTACTTGAAACACAAAGAAAAAAACGGAAGTTGGTTATTCGTAAAAGAGTTATCAGTTGGAGCGTGGCAGCTGCCTTAATGATAGGTTTTGGTACGTTATTGCTTTTAAACCGTCAGCAATCGGAAATGTTGACGGTGGCTTCTTCTGTCGTAATTACTCCCGGTGAAAGTAAGGCATATCTTGTCATGTACGATGGTACAAATATTCAATTAGATAAAACAACTGATAGCTCTAATTTAATCGTTGGCTCCACTAAGATCAGAAATAATAAAGGAACCGTGACATTTATTGATAATGATAAATTATCGCAACAGATAGAGTACAATACTCTTGTGATACCTCGAAATGGTGAGTATCATATTGTTCTAAATGACGGGACCGAGGTATGGTTAAATGCTGAATCCAAATTGAAATTTCCTACAGATTTCAAAGGGGATGAACGTCGTGTTTTTCTCTCTGGTGAGGCTTATTTTAAAGTGTCCTATGATAATTCACATCCTTTTATTGTAGAAACAGATCTTGGCAATATCAAGGTTTACGGAACGGAGTTTAACGTGAGACGTTACACGGATGAGCAAACTGTTCGTACGACATTGGTAAACGGAAGCGTGGGATTTCAAAGTAAAGAAAGTGTTACAGAAAATTACGTGAAAATTGAACCCGGATATCAGATCAGTTATGAAAGAGGAGAAGATGTAGTTGTAAAAAAAGTAAAGGTAGCCAATGAAATAGCTTGGCATAAACAATTGTTCTGTTTTGAGAGATGTACATTGGAAGAAATCATGAAAGACGTGGCTCGTTGGTATGATGTAAAAGTGACTTTTGATAACGAAAATTTGAAAGGGCTATCTTTCACTTGTACTTTGGATCGTTATGATGAAATAGAAAAACTATTGCGTTTTTTTGAGGAAGTATATAACATTGAATTTAAAATTGAAGGAAAACATATAACTATCATGGAACAATAAAAAAGTGCGGGTTGTAGTTTGGCGACATACCCCCGCACCTTATTCACATATTTATTAACATGTATTCAACAAAAGTATGAAAAAAAAATCACTTGACAGGCGAGAAATTCCTGTTAAATTTAGACGGCCATGCCTAAGTATGAGATTACACGTTGTTTTCACGTTGTTCCTCGTTCTTTTAGTGACGATGCCTTCTTTTGCTCAAGACAAAAAAGTATCGTTACATGTTAAATCGGAATCTTTAAGTACAATTCTAATTCAGATTAAAGATGCAAGTGGAGAACGAATTATCTTTAACGAGAACCAACTCGAAAAGATAACAAAGGAAAATGTTTCTTTTAAAGATCTTCCAGTAAAAGAAGCTATTGATTTCGTGTTAAAAGGAACAGGGTTCAAATGTGAAGTTCTTGATGGTGTTTACGTGATCAAGAAAGACGTTCAACGTCCCCCGGTAGATGCATTGACAATTACAGGACAGGTAGTTGATATCTATAAAACTCCACTGCCGGGAGTTACCGTCCGGATAAAAAACACGACGATCGGGGTTGCCACTGATATGGATGGTAAATATACGCTTACGGTTGCTGATGGAACGGAAAATCCGACTCTTGTTTTCTCGTTCGTGGGGATGGAAAGTCAGGAAATCGAGTATTCTGGTAAAAACATTATCAATGTGACTTTAAAAGAGGATGCCGCAGAGATCGAAGAAGTTGTTGTTACTGGTATGTTTACTCGTCGGGCCGAGAGTTATACAGGATCGACAGCAACCTATAAAGCAGAAACATTAAAAGAAATCGGGAATCAAAATGTTCTTCAAAGTTTAAGTGCTCTTGATCCCTCTTTCGTGATTGCAGACAATAATATAACCGGGTCAGATCCAAATGCGGGGTGGGATATCACGATTAATGGAACAACGAGTATTACGGGCTTATCGGACACTTATTCGGCTACGGCAAATCAGCCTTTGTTCATTTTGGACGGATTTGAATCAAACCTGCAAGCTATTTCTGATTTAAGTATGGATAGAGTTGAGAGCATCACAATATTAAAAGATGCTGCATCTACTGCAATTTATGGTGCTAAAGCGGCCAATGGAGTTATTGTCGTGGAAACTAAAAAGCCTGAAGCTGGGGAATTGCGGTTAAGTTATAACGGGAATTATCAAGTTGCATGGGCAGACCTTAGTGACTATAATCTGATGAATGCGAAAGAAAAGCTCGAATTTGAACGTCTGGCTGGTCATTATGGTAAACTAGACGATGATGGAGGTATACTTGATGATAGTAAGCGTTTTCTTTATAATAAACGTTTGGCCCGTGTTGTTGCGGGACAAAATTCTTACTGGATGAACGAACCGTTACGTACAGCCTATACGCATGAGCATTCTATCAGTATGGAAGGAGGGGATATTGCTCTTCGCTACGGTTTGACATTTCGTTACAAGAACAACCAAGGCGTGATGAAAAAATCAAACCGACAAAATATAGATGGTGTGATCAATTTATTTTATAGAGTGGATAAATTTAATCTAAGTAACCAAACTACAATTAGTTATACTGATGCAGCAAATAATACGGTTCCTTTTAGTTCTTTCTCTCGAATGAATCCGTATGAGGCAAAATATGATGCGAATGGAGAGATTCAGAAAGTGCTTGAGGAAAATGACGTGTATAATCCATTGTGGGATTTTATTCAAAAAAGTTATGATGAAAATGATGCATTAGAATTAAAAAACAATTTTATTATTGAATATCGTCCGATAACGCAAATGCGTGTTCAAGGTAAATTTGGTTTTAATACATCAAGAAGTAGTTCAGAAATTTTTAAGTCTCCTTATAATACTGAATTTATTGGAACAGAGTCTACCAAACAAGGATCGTACAATCGTACGGAATATCGGAATACAGCTTATGATGGGAGCGTGCTTGTCAGTTTTGGTGAGGTGTCGGGGATACATACTTATAATTTAATTGCGGGAACCCAATTATCAGCCAGCCATAATACCAGTGAGGGATATTCTGCCATTGGATACACGACGGATCAATTTTCGAATCCTAATTTTTCTAATAGTTATCCGGAGGGTGAGCATCCTTCTTCGAGTGTGGATAAATACCGTTCTGCAAGTTTTTACTTCAATGGAAATTACGCTTTTGACATGAGATATTTATTAGACGTGAATTTGCGTTCTGATGGAGCTTCCGTGTTTGGTGTCAATAATCCATTTTCTACTACGTGGTCATTGGGAATAGGCTGGAATGTACACAATGAAAATTTTTTGAAAAATGGCAATGTTATAAATTATTTTAAGATTCGCTACTCGTTGGGTAATCCCGGGAATCAAAATATTGATGCCAAGACGGTTCATAGTGTATATACTTATTATACTTCTTATCCAAATATGTTTGGTCTGGCATCTGTCGTTAGTAAATGGGGTAACAAAGACTTGAAATGGCAACGTACGATGACTCAGAATATCGGTTTCGACATAGAAATATTTGATTCTCGTTTTCGTTTAACCGCGGATTATACATACAAAAATAGTGATCCTATTTTATTGTCCATCACTCAACCTACTTCAACAGGAGTAGAAACAATCCCGATGAATATCGGTGCGACTAAAAATAATAGTTACTCTCTTATGGCTATTTATCAAATTATCAGGCAACGTGATTGGAGATGGCAGGTGAATTTTAATTTGTTACATACTCGTACAAAATATCATAAAATAGGAACATTACTTGAAAAATACAATGAAGAAGGACGTGAAAACCAATCGCTGCGTCGTTATTATGATGGAGTGAGTTCCACTGCTATTTGGGCTGTTAAATCAATGGGGATTGATCCGATGACAGGTGATGAGGTCTTTCAACGAAAAGATGGCTCTTACACTTATAATTGGGATTCAAGCGAAGAGATCATTGTGGGGGATACGAATCCTGATTTTGAAGGAAATTTTGGTTCGACTGTACGATACAAGGGGTTTTCTTTAGGAGTTAATTTCCGTTATCGTTATGGTGGGCAAATGTTTTTATCCACGTTATTTAATAAAGTGGAGGGTTTGAGTGCTTCCGATTTGCAATATAATCAAGATAAGCGTGCTTTGTATGATCGCTGGCAAAAACCGGGAGATGTGGCAAAATTTAAGCGTATCGATGATACCTCGTTGACTAATATGTCAAGCCGTTTTGTTGCGGATGACAATACATTAGAATGTAAGTCGATATCTTTGGGTTATGAAACGACGAATGCAACTTGGTTAAAACCGATAGGACTATCTTCTTTGACTTTTCGTGTTTACATGAATGACATTTTCCGGGTTTCAACAGTAAAGGAAGAGCGTGGTCTTGATTATCCGTTTCAACGTGCTGTTTCTGCGTCTTTAAGTGTTCGTTTTTAATCTTAAAAGAATATAGATATATGAAAACAATAAATGATATAAAACATTTAATCTTGGTGTGTATATTCATCCCGATTTTTACTTCTTGTAATAATTGGCTGGCTGTTGACATGGAAGATGGTATGTTGGAAGACAAACTTTATGAGAGTAATGAAGGTTATATGACCGTGTTAAATGGCGTGTATGCCAGATTGAACGAGAATTATTCTACCACGCTTTCGATGACGATTCTCGATGTGATGGCACAATATTACAATGTCCGCCAAAATACGGATCATATTTTTCATGTTTATGGTAATTATACCTTTGATGATAAAGTATTTGAGGAAACAAGTTCAAGTGTTTGGGCTCGCCAATATGCGCAAATTGCCAATTTGAATACATTGTTAACACATATAGATGCAGAGGATTCAAATATCAAGGTTTCTTATTACCCGTTTGTAAAAGGAGAGGCTTTAGCCTTGCGAGCATTCCTTCATTTTGATTTAATGCGTCTTTATGGTCCAATCTATAATTCTGCGACAGAGAATATTACGTGTATTCCTTATCAGGAAAGTGATTCTAAAGAGATTCAACCGTTACTTCCGGCGAAAGATGTGATGGGAAAAATTATTCGTGATTTAAAGGAAGCGGCAGAATTGTTAGAAGAAGATCCAGTACGTACAAAAGGGGTAATGGCTGAAGATTCTGAGGATTTGAATGAAACGAATGATTTTCGTTATAGACAATACCGTTTGAATTATTATGCTGTGAAAACATTGCTAGCTCGTGCTTATTTGTGGGTGGGAGATAAAGCAAATGCCTTACTCGTCAGTAAAGAATTAATTGTTGAGAATGATGAAAAGAAAGTTTTTCCATGGATAACAAAGGCGGACGTTTTAAATGCAGAAATTCCGGATCTTTTATTTTCCACGGAGGTCATATTTGGTCTATATAATACTAGTAGAGTAAGTGTATTTAACCAGTATTTCAAGGAAACGACGACTATTAATAATGCACTTGTATTTAAGGGCGAAAGATTGAACGATATTTCATGTAAGTTACCTTATTATTTTTCAGATGATGATGATTTGCGTCGAGGCTCTAATTTTTGGAGTGAAGAAACATTAGAACAGATGACTAATTTTGGTTCTGCTTCTCAGCCATCAATTTGTTTTAAAAAATATGCAGATATACCCGGAACGACGAAACCTTTTCGTTATATGATCCCAATGATTCGAATGAGCGAGATTTATTTAATGGCGGCAGAATGTACTGATGATTTGACAGAATCGATAGGATATATAAATGAAATACGAAACAATCGAAATTGCGTGGATCTTAACTTACAACCGGGAGATACGAAGGAGAGCATCCAGCAATATATTACGAACGAGTTTATTCGTGAGGTGATAGGAGAAGGACAATTATATTTTTACTATAAACGTTTGGGAATGGAAGAAATCTTATCTGGGACAGAGTTTAGCGAAGATAGGTGGCTTGAAAGTATAAATCTACAGAATTATGTGTGGCCGTTACCAAAAACTGAGACAGATCAACGTGTTAATGTAAATTAATAAAATATGAAAACATATTTATATTATTTCACTACTCTTGTGAGCATCGTGTTAATCTCGATGGGTTGTGAAAAAGAAATGATGGATTATGAAGGTGAGGATGCCTTATATTTTGATGTACGTTATTCGATGGATGCCCATCAATTTTTTACGGCAGTCCCTTTTGGAAGTACTTTAGAAGATACAATGCATATAGAATGTCAGGTCATGGCTTCTGGCTATCCTCGGAATTATGATAGGGAGTTTACTGTTATTGCAAATCCGGATAGTACGACAGCAGTAAACGAACGTGATTACAGGGGACTCCAGAACACGTATGTGATTAAAGCTGGAGAATGTCGTACTACGATCAGATTTATTGCAATTCGTAGTGCGGAAATGGCAGAGGACACTCTTGTCTTGCAATTAAAGCTGCAAGGGGGGAAGCATTTTAAGTTATTATATACCAATTATGAAGATGGACCTAATAATTTTTCACCCATTTATAATGACAAATTTTCACGTAATCATGATGCGGCTTTCCATAATATTTACCTGTACGACGTTATGACACAGCCGCAAGGTTGGTGGAAGGGACTGTGGGGAGAGTTCTCTGCCACTAAATGGCGATTGATGATGCACTTAACGGAAACAACGTTCGATGATTATTCATCTATTCTAACCACGATGCCTATGGCACGAGCAAATACAATCAATGATGAAGTTGGCAAATATCTGTTGGAAATGGCGAAAAGTCGTGAAACAGTAGTTTTGGATGAAGATGGAACGATGATGTATGTAAAAGCAGTTCAAACATTAGGCGGTTCGTCCGGATGGGGAGCAGGCACAAAACCTGAAGACTATTTTAAATAAAGAATGGTAAGATGAAAAAGATAAATTTATATACAATGCTGTTAATCGCTTTATGGCTAGGCAGCTTCTTGTCTTGTGTTGAAGATAAGGGAAACAATGTGTTATCGGAAATAAATGAGATTAAAATTTCTGGTATAGAGGATCGTTATGATTTAACATCCTACTTGGAAACGCTGAATATAAAGCCGGAGATTGAATGTACTTTAAAAGATTTTTCTGAAGATAACTTGGAGTATTCGTGGTTTTTTTGTAGAGATTCGGCATCAACTTCAAATCATAGTCATGAAAAGATAAGTACAGAACGTGATCTTTCATATAAAGTTGATGTTCCACCGGGGACATACACGATCTATTTACAAGTAACGGACAAGCTCTCTGGTTTAAAATTTGAGAAAGCTTTCAAGCTTTATGCCAGTAGTCGTTTTGTTCGAGGTTTTTATCTTTATGGAGATAAAGCAGATGGTACCGTTGGGTTAGATTTTGTAAGTATGCCGGTAGGTAAAGATACGATGTTGATGAAAGATATTTTCATTAATTCTTTACAAGTAAAAGGAGCTAAAGATTTAATCTTTACTGGCCATTACAATAATGGATATAATGCTTTGTGGGCCGTTACACATGATAGTCAATACGCCATAGAATATAGTGCTCAACTGGAAAAAGTTGATATTATTCCGGACAAAAATATAGATGATCATATTTATACGACCCTTTCTTCCGTGCAAAGACCATTTCATTTGACGAATATCAGTCCGGGAACTTATGGGCCGATGTGTGTTAGTTTGAGCGGGGAAGCTCGTTCTAGATTGATTATCACGGAGAATGAAATATTTGTAGGAAATCTTTCTTTGTCCGAGGCTTATAGTAATCCGATCAATCGGGATAATGCAAATACCGACCAATTATTCAAACCTTATCCGGTCGCATTCTATTCTGCAACAGCATCTACTGTTTCGTACGCTTGCTTTTTTGATATGACGAATCGTTGTTTTAAGAAACCCGGGCATCGTGTATTGTCGAGTGCTACAAAATGTGATAAACCGTCATACGATTCCGAATCCCCTTTCTATTTTGATCAAAATAAATACACTCCCGTGCGTCAGATTGTTCATGGTGAAAATGGGTATGGGAACAATGGGCGTTCGTATGCATTGATGAACGATTCTGATGGCAATTATTTTGTGTATGCTTTTACAGCACCGACAGATTATAGCTCAGACCCGATTAAGCATTACGCCAAATCCATTGATATGTCTGTTGCAATAGATTTTGCCCGTGCAGATCATTATGCTTTCTTCTCGATGCAATCAATCATCTTGTATAGTGTAGATAGTAAATTGTATGCTTATGACTATAATCGGAATGATTGTAAATTGATAGAAGATTTTGGGGCGCAAATTACGTATTTGGCGATGGAACATCAATCTACGCTTAGTCCAACAAACTTTGTTGTTGCCACATATAGCGATTCCGGTGGAGGAGTTGTTCGTAAATATTCCATTGCAGATGATATGAATACAATTAAGGTAACCCCGCATGAGAAAGATGTTTGGGAAACGGATCTAAAAGTTGTAAAAGTTTTATGGAAGTATTCAACCTATTAAATTTTTTGATGAGAAAAGTAATATTAAGTCTATTCTTTTGTGCCTTGAACCTTGTGGTTCTGGCACAAACAGAATTTAAGAACTTGAACTATAATGATGCCTTGGCTATGGCGAAGGCTGAGGATAAAATGGTTTTCATCGATTTTTATACAGATTGGTGTGGACCTTGTAAACGCATGGCAAAAGAGGTTTTCCCTCGAAAGGAAATAGGTGATTATTTGAATTCTAGATATGTCTGTATTCAACTTAATGCAGAAAAGGATGGCAAAAATTTAGCAAAGACTTTACATGTAGATGCTTATCCAACCTTTATAGTACTTGATACTACTGGACATCCTCTCTTTCGCATTGTTGGTGGTATGGATGAAACACGATTTATTAATAGGATGGAAGAAAATATCAATCCTGAATTTTCACCTGCTCGTGTTGCAGAACGCTATGCTTCTGGGGAAAGAACGCCTAAAGTCATTGAGTTTTATGTTTCCTCTTTAATGCGAAATGGTAAATATGCAGAAGGAATTGATGTGGTAGAGGACTATTTTAATTCATTGTCTAACGAACAACGTATGAGGGAAGAAAATCTTTTTTTATATTTACGTTATACAGTGGATTGGAATAACGATCGGGCGCAATTTTTTATTGATCATCATGATGATTTTGATGGGGCTACAAAAGAGAAAATAAATAAGCATTTTATTTTTTTGTATCAAAATGAAATTAAGCGTTATTTTTTAGGTTCTATATTTCAAAATAAAGAATTTAACGATAGGCAGTATCAAATATTAAAGCAAAAAGCAATTCTTTTACCTAAGGAAATGCTTAAAGAATTAAAACCAGTTTTTAAGCTAATCGAATATAGTGCTGTTGCTGATTATGAGAAATATATTAAAACCTGTATTGTTGAATTTGATAAATTGGATATTTATAAGCAAGAGTTGCTAATTGAGAATGCTACTCGAATAATTAATAATATGAATTATACATCTCAACGGGCAATAACTAAATTCGCAAGGAATCAATTGAATAAGCGATCTCCCAAGGCTGTCATATTTACTAGTAAATTATTGGATGGTGTTCCCTAAAGTGTGTATATTTCATGGTGTGGAAAAAGTAACCTCAAATAAAAAAGAGACTCATTATGAGTCTCTTGGTGGGCGCTGAGGGATTCGAACCCCCGACCCTCTGGGTGTAAACCAGATGCTCTGAACCAGCTGAGCTAAGCGCCCGTGTTGCTTGATTGCGGATGCAAATGTAGTGCATTTTTTGAATTCTGCAAAGGATGGATTGTGTTTTTTTTCAAAAAAATAATATCCCCACACAATGAATAGGTAGAATTTATTCTATATCGATAGAAATAGAATTTTGATTAATACTTTTCTCAAGGTAATGCTATTGTATTTTATGGGTAATAATCTCCCATACTGTTTGCAAACCTCTTTCCCGGGCCTTGTTTGTCTATCGCGAAAGGGCGATGAAAGGGCGATGAAAGGGTAGTGAAAGGGACGGGGGAGATTATTACCCTAGTTAAAGGGGATGAAAACTAGGGCTGATGTGTGTGAATGGATTGTGTGATTTTGGGGTATCGGGGAGAACCAAAAGAGAAGTAAGGGAAATAGGAAGGTAATAATCCCACTCTTTCGATGATCCCTCGAAATTTATTCAGAGTTGCTGCATAGCGTGTTGTGTGAGCCACGAGTAAGCTCTGAATAAGCTCTGGGGAAGGGGTATTATTTGGGTTAGATTACTTCTTTATTTGGGTTTATTCTCTACTTCATCGGGGACTTCGCTCGGGGTATGATATACTTCCTCTCTATTTACGCTATCTTTGGTGATTACTGTATAATAAGTTACGTGTCTTTTAATTCATACGATTCTATAAGTCGGATATATGCAGGGGGCAGTTACCATCCATGTTTATCGAAGGTGAATGCTCTATGAATGCAGGATGAATGCTTCGTGGTCTAAATGAACTATAAATAGAATGATTAACAAGTTAAAATCGAGGATAGGGGTTAGATAGGGAAATGCCAGCCTTTTCCTAGGGTTATGATACCTCTCGGACGTTTCAAGTTGCTGATAAAAACGTTGTCCCGTCGGCACGTGGTGTGGGCATGGCGGGAGAGAAACTGGAGGGGAGCGATCGAGAGGTAGGTAAACCCTAGTATAACAATAGGATTGGGATAGAAATACTTGCCTCTAGTTGATTTTTGTTTTTTAATCCTTATTTTTGCGAGAAATATATGTGATTTTATCCATCTGACTATGGCCGTTGATTATGATATGAATTCGTCTGTGCTTATCGATGATTTTAATCGACGGGATAATCATGCTTTTGAATATATTTTTCTGCATCTATATGACGCCTTATATCGATTCAGTTCAAAATTATATGCGGGTACGGAAGTGGTTCCCGATGATGTCGTGCAGGATGTTTTTATGAACGTTTTAAAGTCTCGTATTTCTTTTGAATCGATGGAGCATTTGAAGGCTTATCTTTATTTGAGTGTGAAAAATTCGTACAGACGTTATTGGTCACATCAGCGACACGTGGAGAATTATGTGCAGCATATCAAGCACTTGAGCGATGAGGATATGGAGTCGGAGGTAGTTACTTCAGAGGTTATCGCCTATCTGAGTCAGGCTGTAGAGGTCTTGCCGGAAGAATATGCTGCGGTATTGCGGATGTACATAGAAGGTTATTCGCCCGTGGAGATTTCGGGACGATTGGGAATAGCCCTTAGTACGGTCTATAAGCGCAAGGATAAAGCGGTGGAGGATTTGAAAAAAGGACTTTCTTCAAATATGCTGGATTTGTTTTTATCTTTTTTATAGAATTTTTACACGTTCTCGGTAGAAAATCGGGTTGTTCAAGTATATATAGTATAGAAACAATCGGAAAAACATGAAGAATACGGGTACTGAAGAACGGGAATTACATACCGCACAAAATATAATAAATGCAGGGACGGGCCAGTCGGCAGACGTGGAGCAAATGTGTGAATGGTTCGAAAAACATCCGAAAGCGAGGAAGTTATTAACGGATGCCGAGCTGTTGGCGGGGGAGATTGCGACGATAGACCCGGAACGGAAGGAGCGTAATCTTGCCCGCCTCAGAACTCGGGTACGTGGTTACAAGCGGGCGAGGATGGTTCGATGGGCGACGATTTCCGTGGCGACATCTGCCGCGATGGTTTTGTTGTGTTTCGGAATTTTTAAATATATAGGCGTGGTTCAGCCTGAACCGGAATTGCTGGTAGCAAGCGTACCTGTTGTGAAAGATAGCGTGCCGACGTTGATATTTGCCTCCGGAGAGAAGATGGACATGACGGAATACGCGGTGAATAAAAAAGTGATTGATGTGGTTCACGTGGTAGCACGGGCAACGGATGAAACTTCTTCCGTTCTTAACGTGTACAAGGTGCCGAGAATGTTCACGAGCCGTTTGGCTTTACCGGATAGCACGATCGTGTACTTGAATTCGGATTCGGAATTGTCGTTTCCTTCCCGGTTCTCGGATTCCGTTCGGGCGGTGTCCGTTCGGGGAGAGGCTTATTTTGAGGTCCGGCATGGTGAGGTCCCGTTTGTTGTTCGGGCGAATGATGTTGAAATAAAGGTGTACGGGACAAAATTCAACGTCAGGGCTTACACGGGAAATCGGGTCGCGGCAATATTGGTGGAAGGAAGTATCGGGGTTGAATACCGGGGGTGTAACGTGATGATGCGTCCTAACGAGTTGTGCCGGGTGGATAATATAAATGGAGACATAAGTACCGAACGGGTAGATGTGGGTAAGTATATCGCGTGGACGGAAGGTATGTTTATGTTTGAACGTGACCGTCTGCAAGACATCGTGTCGGAGCTTTCCCGCTGGTACGGGATCGAGATTGTCGTGGAGGGCCAAACGTTACAGAACAGTACAATTACGGCATTTTTTGAGAGAAGTGTCTCGATCGATGAAATTATGACAACTATCGAGCAAACTATAAATGTAAAAATCACTAAAGAAGAAGGGAGGTACGTGATCCGGTAGAGAGGCTGTAAATAAAAAGGGGGATCTTCGTTTTGTAGCAATCCGAAATCCCCGCTGGTTCAAAATTTATCCATCATTACACGAGGTCAGAGGTGTGTTATGAGGGAGTAATTCAATAAAAATACTAGACACAAATTTATGGGAAATTTTATGAAAAAACTAACACGGACGCATAAATCTTTGTTTTTGCGTATGCTGTCGATACTATTGACGTGTATCGCGGTGATTTCAGTAAGCCCGTCAGGGGCTTTCGGTCAGGCGGTGGAGAAGAAAATCACGATCGATTTTAAAAACACTTCCGTCCGGCAAATTATTTACGAGTTGCGTAAGCAAAGCGGTATGAATTTCATGTTCGAGGATTCTCAGATTGATAAGATGGCGCCTAGGACATTGCAGTTGAAAAACGTTTCTGTTGAAAAGGCGTTGGACGAGTTGTTGAAGGACACGGGATACACGTACAAGATCACGGGAAATAGCGTGGCAATTGTGCGTAAGGTGGAGGATAAGCAAGTGGAGGGGCCTACTGTGTCGGGAGTGGTTACGGATAAGAATGGCGAGCCTTTGGTTGGGGTAACCATTGTTATCAAAGGAACTTACCGGGGAACGACGACGAATATAGATGGGAAATATTCTTTGGCGGGAATCCCGGCTGATGCCACGTTGATTTTTACTTTTATCGGGATGGATAGTCAGGAGGTTGCGATTAACGGTCGCCCGGAGATTGATGTACAAATGGTGGAGACGTCTACCGAGATAGAAGGGGTGGTGGTAACGGGGTATCAGAGTATCTCTAGGGAGAAAGTGACCGGGGCTACCTCGACGGTGACCTCCCGACAATTGGAGGAACGTTATACCCCGAACATCTTGGATAACCTAGAGGGACGGGTGGCCGGTTTCATGACGTATGACGGAAAAACTACGATTCGGGGGACGAGTAGTATGTATGCCGAGACGTCCCCCCTGTTGGTGGTGGATGGGCTTCCTGTTGAGGGGAAGATCGAGGATTTGAATCCTTACGACATCGAGAGCGTGACCGTTTTGAAGGATGCGGCAGCCGCAGCTATCTACGGAGCACGCGCTTCGAACGGCATCATCGTGATCACGACGAAGAAAGCGAAAAAGATCGGGGTGACCGAGATCGATTTCTCTGGGAACCTGACGATCTACGAGAAACGGAATTTGGATTATTCGGATAATTTTTACATGGAACCGGATCAACAAGTAGATAAGGAGAGCGAGTATTACGAATATTATTTCTTTAATAATCCGGATTCACCGGATCCCATAGGAACATTTGAAAGTAACTTGAATAAGTATGGAGCCATAACCCCGTTACAATATGCTTATTATCAGCGGGCAAAAGGATTGATTAACGAGAGTGAACTGGAGGAAATAAAGAATGGGCTGAAAAAAAATAACTTTGCCAAGGAGTTCGGAAAACACGCACTTCGCCGGCAATTCCTGCAACAGTACAACTTGGCGATCCGTAACCGTTCAGAAAAATTCAACTCCAATTTGGTGTTCAATTTGCGGCGGGACAACAACGGGATTATCGAATCCTACGACAACCAGATCAACATTTCCTATCGGGGTGTGTACGATATGAACAAGTGGCTGACTGTGAATTTCGGGTTCAACGGCATTATCTCCAAAGCGAAAGAGAGTGCCAGCGAGTATGCGACGAATCCATTTAACGTGCCTTCTTATTACCGGTTATTGAACGAAGACGGTAGTTATCATTATTATTCTCCTTCTAACTTCAACGAGTATTACACTTTGGATGACGAAAATTCCGCTTTGCGGACGATGGATTTTAACCACTTGGAGGAACTGGGCTATGATCATCGGGTGACGGACAGGCGTAATATGCGTTACCAGGGAGAATTGATTTTCAAGGTGATTGATGGGTTGACGGTGAATACCCAGTTTATTTACGAGACGGAACGGCAGAACGTGTCGAACTATTCCGAGGCGGAAAGTTACGTGATGCGTCATTTAAGGAATATTTATACGATACAACAGGGCTCAACGTATAGTTACATGATTCCGGAAAACGGGGGAAAACTCACGACCGAGGATACCCGCAGTGACTATTGGACTGTGCGGGGACAGTTGAATTTCCAGCGCACGTTTGCCGAAAAACATGCCGTTGATTTTTTGGGCGGTTTCGAATTCCGGGAGACTAAAAATCAAGGTACCAAGGGAATATTACTGGGGTATGATGACTTGTTGCAATCCGAGGCAACGACAGGCGTAAGTTTTCCCGACCTTTACGCTTATAAATACACCTCTTTCTTCGCACCGGGTTATCCTGCAGAACAATATGGATATAGTACTTATATCGAACCGTATATTGGTTTGGTACCCGAGGAGTATCATCGTTATGCTTCCGGGTATGCGAATATCACCTACACGTACGACAATCGATTTAATGCTTTCGCCTCTTTCCGGAAAGATTATGCCGACCTCTTCGGGGCGAATGCCAAGTTTAGGGGCAAACCGTTGTGGTCCGTCGGGGCGAGTTGGAATCTTTCGAACGAGGCCTTTTTGCAGGAGACGGTATGGGTGAGCAGCTTGAAATTGAGAACCAGTTACGGGGTAACGGGAAATATTTATCAGGGAGCGACCAGCTATATGACCGCCTCGACGGGGAACGTGAATCCTTACACATTGAAACCTCAGGCATCGATCAGTTCACCTGCCAATCCCAATTTGAAGTGGGAGAAAACGGCAACGTTGAACGTGGGAGTCGATTTCACCTTCCTTGAGCATCGTTTGCGCGGTTCGTTGGACTATTACTATAAAAAGGGGACGGATATTTTTTCCATGAAGTCGTTGGATATTTCCAAAGGTTTTTCCTCGATGAACATGAACATGGCGGACATGAAAAATACAGGGATCGAGGTCGCCTTGTCATACGATTGGTTCCGTCCGTCCGATGCGGGAGATTTCTCTTGGACTTCCTCGTTGACCGCAGCGTATAATAAGAACGAGATCATCTCGATGGAGGTGCAAGCTACTTCCGCCTGGGAAGTGATAGATTCGGGATTTAAACCCGGTTACCCGACGAGTGCGTTTTTCTCGTACCGCTTTTCCCGTTTGAGACCGGTAGGTTTCGATGGGGCGAACACGGAAGAGGTCGGACAACCGTTGTGGTGGACGTCTGACGGACGGGAGGTGGATGATATCCAGAACGCTAGTCCCAGTTCGTTGGTGTATAGCGGGCAGAGCGACCCGAAAGTGAATGTAGCATTGGACAATACGTTGCGCTACAAAGGATTCAGTTTGAATTTTATGCTAGTGTACTATGGTGGGCATAAGATGCGCGTGCGGCAATATTATCAAATGTTTGATTTACCCTTCGGTCCGCTTGCTGATTTTTATACCAACAGTTGGACCCCGGAAAACACGGACACGAATGTACCGGGAATCGGACAATATGGGACAAGCTCTTTACAGCCTTCCATGATCGAAAATACGGATATCTTCGTGCAACCGGCGAACTTTATCAAGATTCGAAACCTTACGTTCGGGTACGATGTTCCGAAGGAATTCATTCGGCAAATCGGTTTGAATAATTTGCAATTGCGTTTCCAAGTGAATAATTTGCCTGCCCTGTGGAAGAAAAACAACGTGAAGGTTGATCCTGAAACATTGGGTATCCGAAGACAAGTCACCTACGTGTTGGGTCTTAATTTTAACTTCTAATATTTCTATTTATGAAAAGCAAGATATATTCCTTACTATTGTTTTTTGGCTTAATTGGGGCGGGGTGTTCCGATTTCACGGAGATCGATCCCAAGGGCAAAAACACGCTGAACCGTATGGAGGACTTGGATCTGGTGTTGAATTATACCTATTCTCTTTCAGTGTCTGAAGTATGTTATTTTGTAAATGATGAGTTCCCGGGATTTACAAATATTCCCACATTAATAAATCAGAATATCAAAACATTAGAATATGCCTATTTTACTTGGGATGAATCGGTGGATCGGGTTACTTTGACAGAGTCAGATTATAAATACACGAGGCTTTATGAGATTATCGGGCAAGTAGCTAACCCGGTGTTGTTGAATGTTGATGTGGCTTCCGGCGATCGAGTGTTGGCAGATCGGCTGAAAGCCGAGGCGTTGGTCTTGCGAGCTTGGTGTCACTACCTGCTGGTTAATTTTTACGCGAAAGCATACAACCCGGCGACGGCGGAAACGGATCCGGGGATCGTGTACGCTTTGGAAACAGATGATATGGCGGCACCGAACGAGAAGTTGACCGTGGCAAAGGTGTACGAGATGATTCTGGCGGATCTCAATGCTGCCCTTGATTTAGGAAGTTTGCCGGTCGTTCCGAATAAAATGCGGGTCGGGTTGTCGTTTGCCTATGCGGTAAAAGCTAAAGTATTGATGTCCATACGGGATTATGACGGGGCCTTTGCTGCTGCCGAGGAATCATTGAAATTAAATAACTCCATCGATAATTATTACGATCTGATTGCACCGGAAACGATGTTAGGTACCGGGATGTTGGAGTTTACGCGCCCTTATTTTACTTGCGAGGAGGAACTTTTTGAAACTCCGTCGATGTATTTATCGGTGGCTTTTACTCCTGAAATGTGGAACGCTTTTGAAGAGGGACATATTATTCCGGATTATATACTGACGGATGAGTCGATTTTGGGTTATCCTGCTGAAGGTAATATGTATTACGGATTGGATGTTCCTGTACTTTATAGCTTTAATGTTTATTATAGTCCCTTCGGCTTAACGACGGTGGATATGTACTTGGTGCAGGCGGAGTGCTACATTCGAGAAGGAAATCTGACAGATGCGATGGACTTGTTGAACCGGATTCGGGAAAAACGAATTTCTGTAGATAAATATGTAGAAAAGACGGCAGCCACCTCGACAGAGGCGTTTGCTTACTTGAAGCAGGTGTCGCGGACGGAGAATTTCGCCACGCCTAAGAATTACATTAACCTGAAACGTTGGAACACGGAAGCCGCTTACCAGGAGACGCTTCGCCGCGTGATCGAGTACACGGAGAATACGTACGACGAGAGTGGAAGCGTGATTGACTCCAAAGAGTGTGTCCGGGAGTATATTCTTGCCCCGGATTCCCCGTTATGGATTTTCCCGTTCCCGCAGAACGCAACGCTCCATAATCCGAACTTAACTCAAAATTACGAGTAAAAAAATTAAAATTGTGCTTGTTCGTGTTGTATGTAAATTTAAATAATAAGAAAATGAAACATCTGATTTTAATAGGTTTCCTGCTTCTCGTTGTCGGCTTGCAAGCGGGGATCAAAAAAAGCAATTTGAAAATACTTTACGTGGGCGGTTCACCGGATATAAATACTATCTCGGAAAAGATCGATTCATTGACGGTGACGCAAAGTGTCACTCGTCGTATGGCATCGTTCGAAAAAATGTTGAAACAGTACTTCAAACAGGTGATGGTGATCCGGGCGGAAGATTACCGGGCATCATTGTCCGATGATTATGACGTGACGATCATGGACGGGAGACCCCGGGAGATCGAACCGGAAGTCCGGAAAACAGATGCTGCGGGAAGGATCGTGGAGTACAAGAGACCGGGGTATTTGCCGTATGATTTCGACCGTCCCATGCTGATGATCGCGGAGATGAGCAGCCTCCTCGGTTCCCGGATCGGGTTGAAGACCGATTGGTATTGTCTTTGCCTGGATGCGGATGCTCATCACATCCGGATGGATCATCCCGTGTTCAACGGCCCGTTTCCCATGAAAATGACGATAAAGATGAAACCCACGCCGGAAGCGGCTAGAGATTTGCCTTATTTCAAAGGCGGATTCGCCCCGGATTCCCTGCCGATGTGGCGAGTACAGAAAGAGGGCTACAGCACGAAACCCGGCGTGCGAGTTGGTATGGTTTCCCGTCCCGGTGGATTCGAGGACTCTCCCGAGGCAGAGGTGATCTCTGGTGGAGTGTCTGCCAAAACGTTGGATGCCGTGGCGATCGGTCGGCACGGGAACTTTCTGCACTGGGGGTTCGCAGCCTCGCCTGCGGATATGACAGAGGAAGCGAAGACCGTGTTTGCCAATGCTGTCGTTTATATTTCTCAATTCGCAGGGCAGACCCCGATAGCCCGGAAATATGATGACGGAATCATCACGCGCGATGGCTTGCGGATGTTAGCGTATACAGCTACTTACGCCTGTTTCGAAAGTTTGTTGAAAGCAGAGCAAGAATCCCAAAAAATGATGGAACAGATGAAACAGACCGCCTTGGAGAAACAGTCGAAGGGGGAGGAATTGAACTCATTGGAACAGATGTGTTTAAATTACCGTGCTTCAGAGCCGAGGAGTTATGAGGAGAATTTGCAGGAGCGATTCCCGGAGTTATACCTTCTATTCGGTGCGGACGAGAAAGGGTATGCCGATTACTTTGCGAATAACGCTGATTATTTT
Organism: Butyricimonas sp.; assembly: GCF_019423355.1. Taxonomy (NCBI): domain Bacteria; kingdom Pseudomonadati; phylum Bacteroidota; class Bacteroidia; order Bacteroidales; family Odoribacteraceae; genus Butyricimonas; species Butyricimonas sp. The sequence goes on along the minus strand of NZ_JAHZBP010000012.1, from coordinate 156,187 downwards.
ATGCCGAAACCGGGGAGTTACGGATTTATCATCGACGAGGATGCCCGGAGTTTGGGCATTTCGAATAAAGATCCTCGAATCCTGGATCAAGCCATTTGCTTGATGGAAGAAGGGACGAATGCGGCGAAAGGGGAACGCTTGCTGAAACGTTACACGTTATGTCATTTCGAGACTGCGGCTGAATGGCGCAGTTGGTTCGAGGCAAACAAATCCCGATTGTTCTTCACGGAATCCGGTGGATGGGTGTTTATGGTGAACACGAGAGATAAAAACGTGGCAGGGAACGATTATCCTGTCGAGAGCGCAAAATCCCCAGTCAAACCGGAAGAAATCGCGGAGACGGATGATCAGAACCCCGTGCGATGGGGTATTACCGAGGAACGCTTGCCGAACGGGAACCGTCAAATTGTCCTCAGGGCGAAGATCCATCTCGGGTATCACATCTATGCCTGCGTGGCAGAGAGTGATCCCTTTATTCCCACTACCGTTGAATTTCGTTTGCCGGATGGAGCGGTGAAAGTGGGCGATTTAAAACAGTCTTCAGGGAAAGCCTATAATAATGCCGGAACGGTGGTGTACGAGAAAGAAGCGGTGTTCCGCCAAGAAATCAAGGGGAGCGGTAAAATAACTTGCGTGGTCGGTTACCAATGTTGTAATGATCAGATTTGTATGCCCCCGGCAGAGGTGGAATTGAAAGTGAAATGATACAAATAGGATGTTATGAATAAATTGATATTTATATTTGTTGTGATCATGATGATCTCTTGTTCTCCCAAAGGTTGGGTGATTCAAGGAAATATCTCCGGAGACGAGGCGGAAGGGAAGACCGTTTATCTTTACAAGGGTGTTACTTTTTATAAAATAGTGGTGGATAGTGCGGTGATAAAGGATGGCCGCTTTGAATTCCACGATGAAAAATTGGTGTCCCCCGATCTTTACACGATCATGTTTTTCCCAGATGATACTCGGGGAATAATGGGAGACCGCGGTTATGCTTTTCGCCCTGTTATCCCAGTTTTTCTTGATGAAGGTACTTACGAGATTCGAGCAGAATGGGATAAAATTCCGATGGAGGATTTAAACGGGACGTTTGATTATTCCGGATTGAAGATTACCGCCCCGGAGCCGATGATGTTTTACATGGAATATTCTGATAAAATGAAAACATTGCGAGACGCCGAGGGAAAAGCATGGAGGGATTATAGTGCTTATTTGCAGGGTGAGAACGGAAAGCAAGTGTCCGAGGGGATAAAAGCTGTAAACGGAATAGACCGAGAGACGGAACTAGCGAAAGTGTTTGTCCGGGAGTTCATAAAACGGAATGCAGGGAATGCTGTCGGATTATTCGTTCTCGAGGATAATGCCGGACGATTCACCGTGTCGGAGTTAGATGATATAATGGAATCTTTCCCGATTGAAACGAGAAATAGCGTGTATGGGAAAAAAGTGTGGGATAAGGTAAATGCCGTTAAACAAACGGCCGTTGGTGCGCGATATGTTGACTACTCGTTTCAGGATATTGATGGAAATCCTTTCAAATTGTCCGATCTTGTGGGAAAAGGGAAATACGTGTTGTTAGAATTCTGGGCATCTTGGTGTGGACCGTGTAAAGCGGATATTCCGCATTTGAAGGAAGTGTATGAACTTTATCACCCGTTGGGTTTCGAGGTGGTTAGCATCTCGATGGATAATGATAAAGATAAATGGGTACAGGAGGTGGAAAGACAACAAATGTCTTGGTTACAAGTGTCTGATTTGAATGCGTTTAATGGAGAACTTTCCAAGTTTTATAACTTTCAGGGAATTCCGGCTTGCGTTTTAGTTGGTCCTGACGGAACGATCGTTGATCGCAATATGCGCGGATCATGGATGGATCGGAAGTTGATCGAGTTGTACGGGAATCATTTTGGCGAGAAGTATTAGAAATAGTTAGAAGAATAAGGATGAGAAAATTGCAGCTTATCGGGCTATTTTTGTTTACGATTGCAAGTTCCGTTTTCGCACAGACAACCGGTCAGTACGTGTTGAAAGGCGAACTACGTAATTACGACAAGGAAAATATTTACTTGATCTACGGACTTGTTTTTGACGGGATTACTTTCGTGGATAACGCTACGATAAAGGACGGGAGATTTGTTATCACGGGTGAGGTTGAACAACCGCTGGCGGCATTCCTTTCTTCTGGACACCGTATTGATTACATGGCGGACATTATGTTCTATATTGAAGAGACTTAGAATTCAGCCCCTACGTGGGGAGACCGAGAATATTACACATTAACCGGTTTGCCGGATGTGCGATGATGCGAAGGTTTATAATGAGAAAATACGCCCCTTATATGCTAGAATGGAACCTTATCGAAGCGTGACGCAAGCTGATTTAACAGAGGACGAAAAGGCCAAGATTGCCGTTTTGACAGCAGAAATAAGATTGAAAAGCTTGAATGTCATGCGGAAATACGTAGAAGAGCATCCTGACTCGTATTTTGTGATATCTACGTTACGGGGGCTTTGGCTTTTATTCCACTAGAAGAGATTGAACAATTGTATAATCGAATGGAGGAGCCTGTGCAGAATTCGTATGACGGGAAAAATGTCGCCGCCTTCCTGCGTAATGCAAAAGGTTTGATACCGGGGAGTGTAGCCCCAGAAATCGAAGGTACGGATATTAACGGAAAAATATTTTGCTTGGAAAATCTGAAGGGTAAATATATTATTCTGGATTTCTAGGCGAGTTGGTGTGTACCGTGTCGGAAAGGTAATCCTCATTTATTGGCCTTGTATAAGAAATATCATGATAAAGGGTTGGAGGTTGTTTGCGTGGCAAGTGACGATAACCGTCCGGTGTGTTGGTATAAAGCCGTAAAAGAAGATGGACTCGAGATGTTTCATCATCTTCTTTCCGGACGAAATGTTGCTATCGACGGTTCTTTCGATACGGTAAATGATCGTTCTTACAAGTATAATGTGAAATATCTTCCGACTAAATTTCTGATCGATTCCGAAGGAAAGATCGTGGGCAATTTGAGGAGAAGGAATTGGATCAAAAGTTGAGTGAAATATTCGGTTTTTAATAATATAAGGAAAAAACTTCTCGTAAATTGAACACACGCAGTATCATCCCTTTTCTCCATCTTGTAAAGGGGAAAGGGGGGGATTTATTTTTAGATTGTTTTTGTTACTTACGACAAAAATGAGGATTTTGTGATATTTTATAAATACTGTCAAGAATCTTGTTTCTTTTCAACTTTATTGATGAAGATGGTTTCGAATAGTTCCCCCCGGGTAAGTTTCCCGTTTTGCAGGCAAATAGCCTCGATTCGTCCTTTGGCGCATAGAATGTTTTCGGGGAGTTTGTAGATGTCCTCGAAGAATACCAGCTTGATACCTTCTCTTTGGTAGGCAACTTGGACGACAAAGCGGTCGCTGCCGCGAAGGGAGTGTTTGTAGGAAATGTCGATGCGGGAGACCATTACGTCGATGCCTTGGTCGTGCAGGGCGGAAAAACTGGTTCCGGTGGTTTCCAAAAATTCGTGACGGGCGTGTTCCATGTAGTGTTGATAGTTGGAATTATTGACCACGCCTTGCAGGTCACATTCGTAGTCCCGTACTTTCATCTCTATTTCAAATGCGTAATCTTTCATGATTATAAGCCTATAAATTCGGGTACAAACTTAGGTAAAATCTGTGATACTCGTTATGTTTTTTTTTGATGTTACGAAATATAATTAGAGAAAAACGGGATTTAGTCGAATTATGATTCGTGATTTGGAAATTTGTTTTTTTCAGCATTTATAAGCCTAATGATTCGTTGATAAGGATAATTTTGATTCGTTTTTGGGGGAGTGATTTTTCCGTGATGGTCCACGTGTTGCACAGGCGGTCGGCACTTTGACAATTCATGCAGGTTCTTGTCGTTTGGCAAGGGGTATGCAAGTGAGGGTGGCGAATGGCGTTGAGTGGGGCAGCTATCGTGCGAATACGCTCCATGGCTTGCTCGATGTCATCCGTGATTTTGTTGGTACCGATGAACAGAATGACGTGTTCCGGCCCGAAGGTGATGCCTGCTACCCGGTTACCTACCATGTCCACGTTGACAAGTTGCCCTTGGCGGGTGAGGGCATTAGTACCCGTGACGAATAAATCGGCGAGGAGGGCTTGGCGGCGCCAGTATGTTTTCTGGGCCCGGCTGTAACCGTCTTGAAAAGTCCGGATGAGAATGCATTCCGGTCGTTGCTCGATCTCGGAAAGAATTCCCGTGGCTTTCATCGTTTCGGAGTCTCCCCATGAAATAGTGGTCGGTTTTATCTTGTCAAAAATTTCTTGAAAGAAAATGTCTCTAGCCTCTTGCCGGTTGTTGGCGAAGTAAACTTCGAAATGGTTTCTTTCCAAGGCTTTTATGGTTTGATCGATAATTGCTTGTTCCATATTTCATTATTTTGGTTCGAGGGGTAAAGATAAAGATAAAAAATGAGAGAACGAGTCGGGTGGTTCCGAAAGCTACAAGTATGTGATGGTTGAAACAATAGATATTCTTATAATTGTTTGGTTGTTTTAATGAAAGCTGTTAAATTTTATAATAGACAGAAAGAAATAGCTACCTTAAAAGAAATAGAGCAGAACTCTTCCAAGTCATCTCAGATGACTATAATGGTAGGTAGAAGACGTGTTGGCAAAACAACTCTTCTTAAACGTGCATTTGAGAAAAAGTCGGTATTGTATTTCTTTGTAGCAAAGAAAAATGAGGTGCTGTTATGTGAAGAATTTACTCGTGAAGTAGAAGATAAGTTAGGAGTGGCTTTGGGACGTTTCCAGAATTTTGCATCTCTATTCAAGGCAATTATGGTGCTATCAAGTGAAAGAAATTTCACGTTGATTATTGACGAATTTCAAGAGTTTACCAGTCTAAATAAGTCCGTATTCAGTGATATGCAGAATATTTGGGACACTTACAAGGATCAAGGCCATATAAACTTGGTCCTCTGTGGTTCGATATATTCAACGATGAAAAGAATTTTTGAGAATTCAAAAGAGCCATTGTTTGGTAGAGCCACATCAAAAATGACCATTAAGCCGTTTGACATCGCAACTATCAAAGAGATATTGGCAGATCACAACCCCGATTATAAGCCCGATGATTTACTTGCTTTTTATATGGTTACAGGTGGTGTGGCTAAATACATAGAACAACTAGTTCAATTTCAGGCCTTAACCAAAACTAGGATTCTGGACGCCATATTCAAGGAAAATTCTTATTTTCTGAATGAGGGTAAAGATGTTTTAATAGATGAGTTTGGCAAAGATTATGGTAATTATTTTTCTATCCTTTCTTTAATAGCTTCTTCCAAAACAGAACGTGGCGAAATGGAGAGCATTTCTAGAAATGCCTGTTGGTGGTTATTTAGATAAACTTGAAAAGGAGTATAATATTATCAAGAGGGTACGCCCCTTCGGTGCTAAAGAGGGTAGCCGTAACAATAAATATCTGATTGAAGATAATTTCTTAAATCTTTGGTTCCGTTTTATTTATAAATATCGTAGTGCCATTGAGATTGGCAACTTGGACTATGTGCGTAACATAATGGAAAGGGATTATGATACATTCAGCGGGATTATATTAGAAAAATATTTCCGGGCAAAAATGATTGACTCTATGGAGTACTCGGATATTCAAGGCTATTGGAATAATAAAGGAGAAGATGAAATAGACATTGTTGCTGTGAATGAGTTTGAAAAACGTATTGTTTTTTGTGAGATCAAGAGAAATCCTAAGCGAATTAGCTTACCCATCCTTGAAGAGAAATCAAAAAACATCGTGAAAAAATTTTCTAAGTTTACGGTAGAGTACAAAGGCTTATCTTTAGAAGATATGTAGAGTTTGATTACTGGATGATGTGATTAAATCTCTTGTGAGGAAGAAATCTATGAATTGTTGATTTTTTTGTATTTTTGCAGGGTATTCTAATTCTATACAATTAAATTAATCCTTAAACTATTGATGATGAGGCATACGCTATTGATTTTGATGCTATTGATTTGTGAAACGAGTGCTTCGGCGCAGTTGACGTTGAAGTCGGAGAAGGGAGATTTCGAGGCTCGTTTGATTGGTCGGGCGTTATTTGACGGAGGAGTGTTTTTTAGTGATAAAACGTCTTTGGGAAATGCGGTTGAGGTGTATGATGTCCGCATGGGGACGGTGGTTCGTTTTCTGGAAAGGTGGACCGGGAAGATCGAGATGGGGTTTGCCAAGAGTAAGGTGTCAATGAAAGATATTTATATCGAGTATAATGACGGGAAGAATCTGTTCCGGGTGGGCCATTATTTCGAACCGTTCAGTTTGGAGTACCGGATCGGGACGTCGGATATGAAGTTTAACGGGGCTGCCGTGACCGGGATTGCTTTCGGGGATCGCCGACGGTTGGGAATCAGTTACACGTATAATTGCGACGTGCTGAACGTGTCGGGAGGCGTGTTCAGTGATAAAGATATTGACAACACGGAAAAAGGGGATGAAGGGTACGCATTTTCGGGGAGAGTGTTATATCGTCCTTATTCAAAGGAGAAAAACGTGATTCATGTCGGGGTTTCTTCTCGGTTTGGCGTGCAGGGAGAGGCAGAAGAGAACACGTTGACTTATTCGGCTGGGGCTCCCTCGAATTTGATTTCCGAGAAATTTTTGAAGGCAGAGGTGACTGAGGCAATTAATGAATGGAAGTTCGGGGCCGAGGTGGTGATGGTGCTTGACAGGTGGTATTTCCAAAGTGAATACCTGATGGCTCACGTGAATCGTAAAGCGTCGGTTGAGAATTATAACGGTGACGGTTGGTACGCGCAAGTGGGGTATGCCTTACTGAATGGCCGTTATGGTTATAATAAAACGAGTGGTATGGCCACGGCTCCGGGGGCGAAGAGCTTGGAAATCCTGTGTCGCTATAATGTCACCAACATGAACGATAAGGATGCCGGAATTATGGGAGGGAAACAGAATGATTTCTCGATCGGGGGTATCTATTATTTCAACAAGTACGTGGCAGCGAAAATGAGTTATAGCTTGGTAAGTTTGGATAAACATGCACCGATAGATGGGAAACAGACGTTTAGCATGATACAGGGGAGGATTCAGTTGAGCTTTTAAATAATTGAAAATTGAAAATGGAGAATTGAAAATGAACTCCTCCGTCAGCTTCGCTGCCACCTCCTCTATAAACAGAGGAGGAGCTGGTGACTCTTCCCGAAGACGGTGAGTAATTCAACTCTCCCTCTGTTTATAGAGGGAGTACCCGAAGGGGGAGGGAGTTTGGTCTAAAATCATTAAATCTAAAATTAATCGATGCGTGTTTGTATAGCGGAAAAGCCGAGTGTGGCGAAGGAGATAGCGGAGGTTCTGGGAGCCAAAGTACGTCGGAATGGTTATTTCGAGGGGAATGACTATTGTGTGACGTGGACATTCGGGCATCTTTGTTCGTTGCAGGAACCGCACGAGTACACGGAAAAGTGGAGGCAGTGGAATTTGAGTATGTTGCCGATGATTCCGTCCTCGTTCCGTATCAAGTTGATTGATGATGAGGGAATCAAACGGCAGTTTGCCATTATAGAGGAGTTGTTCAACCGGGCGGAGATGGTGATTAATTGCGGTGATGCGGGGCAGGAAGGGGAGTTGATCCAGCGCTGGGTGCTTACGAAGGCGAAGTGCAAGGCCCCGGTGATGCGGTTGTGGATTTCTTCGTTGACGGAAGAGGCGATCCGGGACGGGTTTGCCAAGTTGATGTCGTCGAAGGATTTTGACACGCTATACGCTGCCGGGTCAGCCCGGGCGATCGGGGACTGGCTGTTGGGGATGAATGCCACGAGAGCTTACACGTTGCGCTACGGGAACGGGAAGAACGTGTTGTCGATCGGGCGGGTGCAGACCCCGACGTTGGCTCTGATTGTCGATCGGCAGAAAGCAATCGAGCAATTCAAACCGGAAACTTACTGGGAAGTACGGACGGATTACCGGGGAGGCTGGTTCTCTTACACGAAAGGACGTTTCACGGTAAAGGAGGAGGCTGAGGCTTTCATGCAGGAGATTCTACCTTTAGAGTTGGAAATCAAGAGCGTGGAACGCAAAAAGGCCATGGAACACCCTCCGAAACTGTTCGACCTGACGTTGTTGCAGGTGGAGTGTAACCGGAAGTTTGCTTTCTCGGCGGACACGACTTTGAAAATCATCCAGTCGTTGTACGAGAAAAAGTTGACAACTTATCCCCGTGTAGATACGAATTTCTTACCGAATGATATATATCCCAAAGTCCCCGGAATTTTGAAGGGGCTGAAACCATACGTCACGTTGATTGACCCGATTATTAACGGGAGTAAGATACGAAAGTCTCCGAAGGTGTTCAATGACAAGAAAATCACGGATCACCATGCCATTATTCCGACAGGAGTTTTTAGCTATGATATGACCCCGGATGAAAAGCGGGTGTATGATTTGGTGGCCCGACGGTTTATCGCGGTGTTCTATCCGGATTGCGAGATTGCGAACACGACGGTTATGGCTCAGGTGGGGGTGAACGAGTTCAAGGCAACCGGAAAACAGATTATTGACCCGGCTTGGCGGGTAGTTTTTCCCGCGGCATCGAACAAACAGAGTGATGAGAACGTGTTGCCTGTGTACGAGGTCGGGGAAAAGGGGCCGCACACGCCCGAATTGCAGGAGAAGGAGACGCAGCCGCCGAAGTATTACACGGAGGCGGATTTGCTGCGGGCGATGGAGACTGCCGGAAAACAGGTGGAAGACGAGGAACTCCGGGATTTGATGAAGGAGAATGGGATAGGGCGTCCGTCTACCCGGGCGGGGATTATCGAGACGTTATTGAAAAGAGGGTATATTCGGAAGGATAAAAAGCGGTTGGTGGCAACAGCCACGGGCGTTGAACTGATTGATACGATCCAGAATGACTTGTTGAAGTCGGCCGAGTTGACCGGGCAATGGGAGAAGAAATTGCGGATGATCGAGGAGGGGACTTACAACGTGTCGGATTTTATGGAGGAGTTGAAGGTGATGGTGAACGAGTTGGTACACGTGGTGAAGTGTTCTCCCCGGAAAGCGATCACCGTGGAGGTGGCAGAAGAGGCGGAAAAAGAATCTACCCCGAAAGAGAAGAAAGCCCCGAAGAAGGAGAAAGCTCCCGCAGAACCCGTCGTGTTGAAATGTCCGAAATGCGGGAACGGCGAGATTATCAAGGGACGGGCGGCTTGGGGGTGTAGCCTGTATCGGAAATCTTGTGATTTTATTATCCCCATGGAATTTTTTGGGAAAAAATTAACACAGAAGCAAGTCGAGGCTTTGGTGTTGAAAGGGAAAACGGGAGCGTTGAATGGCTTTAAAAATGAGGACGGTAGTACGTTTAGCGGTGTTCTGCGTCTGGACGATAACTTCCGGGTGATCGTGGATAAAAAATAGGGGGTGTATTAAATCTATCTTAAAACTATTTTCAAATGATATAGGTCTGAGTTTTAATCCTTAGCTTTGTGTTACAATAAAAAATAAATAAAGAAAAGCTATGAGATTAAAACATTATTTATCCTGTATGTTGATCTTGTTGTCATTTGTTACGGTGAATGCACAAGAGAAAAAAGAGTTAAAAGAAGGAGATCAAGCTCCCACGTTCAAGTATTTGGATATTAACGGCAAGGAAGTATCCTTGAGTGACTTGAAGGGTAAATATGTCTATATTGATGTATGGGCTACATGGTGTGGACCCTGCCAATATGAACTTCCTCATTTGAAAGAGTTGGAGAAAAAGATGCATGGTAAGAAAATCGTGTTCGTGAGTATTTCTTGCGATAAAGATAAAGCTGCTTGGGAGAAGATGGTGAAGGAACAAGGTTTGGGCGGAGTTCAATTACACAATGGCGGAGATCGTGAATTTATGACCGCTTTCGGGATCAGAGGTATTCCTCGCTTTATTCTTCTGGACAAAGAGGGTAAGGTGGTGAACGCGAATATGACTCGTCCTTCAAATGCTGAAACCGAGAAAACGTTGAAGGCGTTGAAGGGAATTTAGGAATTTTAGATTTAATGATTTTGGATTGAGGGAGGGATTGAAGTAACTGGAATTTAAAATTTAAAATTAATAAGATCACTGAATTTTTAGTTTGGCTTTGGACAATTGTTTAGAGCTTTTTATCAGATGAACGGGCCTTAGGGATGGGGTCCGTTTTTCTATACAACGTCGTGACCGAAGGGGGTGATGGCCAGACGGGCCAGTTTGAAATGTTGCACGCCGAAGGGGATGCCGATGACGGTGATGCAGAAGATCAGCCCGAAAAGGAGATGGGATAGAAATATCCATATTCCCCCGATAAAAAACCAGATGACATTCATGAGGAAGGAAAGACAACCGCTACTTTGCGGGAGGTCTACCACTTGGCTACCGAAAGGCCAGAGGGCCAGCACTCCGAGTTTTAGGGTTTGTATCCCGAAAGGTATTCCGATGATCGTGATGAACAGACCGATGCTAGAGACAAAATATTCTAGCGCGATGAAAAAACCGCCGAACAGGACCCAGATGATATTTCCAAGAATTTTCATGTGTTATCGTGTTTTATAATGATTTTCCAAAGATACGATAAAGAATGCAATTTAGGAACAGGGGAGAAAGGAACTTGTAACTTGTTGTGAGAATCGTGCGTATGATTCATGTACTTATTAACTTGTAATGAATATGACTATGATCGAGCATTTGACAAAGGATAGTTTTAAGCGGAAGGTGTTTGACTATCAGAATGAGAGGGTGTATAGATTTGAGGGGGAGCGTCCGGTCGTGATAGATTTCTACACGAATTGGTGTGTTCCGTGTAAGACCATAGCCCCGATCTTGGAAGAATTGCAGCGGGAGTACGAGGGGAAAGTTGATATTTACAAGGTGGATAGCGATATGGAGAAGGAGTTGGTGAAGGCCTTCAACGTGCGGAGCATCCCGACCTTGATGTTTGTTCCGGTGGAAGGCCAGCCACAAGTGGGATGCGGGGCCGTGTCCAAAGGGGAATTGAAACATTTCTTTAATCAGGTATTTCATATTTGATATGGGGTAATTTGTTGATTTGTAGGAGATAATCTTGTGAATGGCGGGATTATTAATTTCTATTAATTTCGGAGCCTTGAATTTGAAATTAATATATACCTTTGTGCGTTTTAAAATTAAGGGTATAATAATATGGAAAAGGTGTTTAGTCCGAAATTATTCGGATTAATTAAAGACGGTTCGGTAAAGAAGAATTTATCGAAAGATATTCTTGCCGGAATCGTGGTAGGTATCGTGGCTTTACCGTTGGCAATCGCTTTTGCCGTGGCCTCGGGTGTTTCTCCTGAAAAGGGGATTATAACGGCTATCGTGGCCGGATTTCTCATTTCGTTCTTTGGTGGTAGCCGGGTACAGATCGGTGGCCCCACGGGAGCTTTTATCGTTATTGTCTACGGGATTGTGAATGATTATGGTCTGGACGGGATGATTATTTCAACGATATTTGCCGGGGTGATCATGATCGGGTTCGGTATGCTGCGGTTGGGGACGTTACTGAAGTTTATTCCTCACCCGTTGATTGTCGGTTTTACTTCCGGTATCGCCTTGACGATTTTCTCCACGCAAATATCGAATGCACTGGGACTGACACTGACGGATGTGCCGGGAAGTTTTATCGGTAAATGGGGTGCTTATTTCGGGGGAATAGATACCGTGAACTGGTATGCCGTGGGAATCACGATCGTGACTGTGTTGATCGCGGTGTATATGCCGAAGATTACAAGTAAGGTGCCGGGTTCGTTTGTTGCCATATTGGTGGTGACGCCTATTGTGGCATTCCTCTTGCCGGAAGGTGCGGTGACGACGATCGGTTCCGAGTTCGGGGAGATTAAATGTAATTTGACCCCGGTATTCCCGTCAATCGAGTGGGGACAGTTGTCTCATTACTTGCAGCCAGCCATGACGATTGCCATTTTGGGTGCTATTGAGTCCTTGCTGTCCGCGGTAGTTGCCGATGGTATGATCAGTGGGCATCACCGTTCGAATACAGAGTTGATAGCTCAGGGTATTGCTAATATTGCCTCTCCTTTGTTTGGTGGTATTCCTGCCACGGGAGCCATTGCCCGTACGGCAACTAACGTGAAGAACGGGGGACGTACCCCGGTTGCCGGTATCACGCATGCCGTGGTGTTGTTGCTGATCATGTTGTTCTTCGGGAAGTGGGCGTCTTTGATTCCGATGTCATGTCTGGCAGGAATCTTGATCGTGGTGTCTTATAACATGAGTGAATGGCGGTCATTCCGTTCCATTTTGCGGGCATCGATGTCTGACGTGGTGATTTTGCTGGTGACATTCTTTTTGACCGTGCTGGTCGATTTGACCGTGGCGATTGAAATCGGGGTTGTGTTGGCTGCCCTGTTGTTTATGAAACGTATGGCGGATAACGCCCCGAAAGAGATTATCGGAGCCACGAATATGGATAGCGATGTGCTTGAAAATTACAAGAACCTACCGAAAGGTTTGGGGATATACGAGATTAGCGGGCCATTTTTCTTCGGGTCGGCAAAAACATATTGCGAAACAATTCGTAACTTAGGCGTGAATTACGAAGTACTGATTATTCGTATGCGTCATGTGCCTTTCGTGGATTCTACCGGGTTGAAGAACTTGAGAGAGACAATACTTCAATTAAAGAACGAAGGTACGTACATCGTTTTGTCGGGAGTGAATGAATCGGTGAAAAAGGATTTATTGAAGGGGGGAATAGGTGAGCTTGTCGGGGTTGAGAATATTTACCCGAAATTCGATTTGGCTTTACAGGCCGCGAAAGAGAAGATTGAAGAGAAATAATTACAAAAAGATATTGAAGTATGAGCGGATTTTTTGGCTGTGTATCTCGTAAAGATTGTGTTGCTGACGTGTTTTATGGCACGGATTACCATTCTCATCTGGGAACGAAACGTGCGGGACTGGCTTTTTATAACGGGACGGATTTTAATCGCTCCATCCATAGCTTGGAGAGTGCCTATTTCCGGAATAAGTTTGAACCGGAACTGGATCGTTTCGCCGGGTCTAACTTGGGAATCGGGGTGATCAGTGATATGGAATCACAGCCCATCACGGTGACCTCGCATTTAGGACGGTTCGCTGTCGTGGTGGTAGGGCGTTTGGCTAACTTGGACGAGATTGTGGATGAGTTTCTGAAGGAACGAAAGCATTTTGCCGAATTGTCGAGTTCGACGGTGAACCCGACAGAGGCGGTGGCCATGTTGATTAATGCTGGGAATACGTTTAAGGAGGGAATCGAGAACGTGTATAACAAGGTCAAGGGGTCTTGCTCCTTTTTGATCCTAACGGAGACGGGGATTTATGCGGCTCGGGATAAATATGGTCGTACGCCGATTATCTTGGGGAAAAACGAGCATGGATACGTGGTGGCCAGCGAGAGTTCTTCGTTCACGAATCTGGGATACACGATTGTGCGGGATATTCAGCCGCGGGAGGCTTTGCAGATTACCCGGGATGGGATCACGCAAGTGACGACTCCGGGATGCAAGAAACAGATTTGTTCTTTCTTGTGGGTATATTACGGTTACCCTTCTTCTTATTACGAGGGGATTAACGTGGAAGATGCCCGTTATCGTTGTGGAGCGGCTATTGCCGAACGGGATGATGTGAAGGTGGATTACGTGGCGGGAATACCCGATTCGGGAGTCGGTCACGCGATTGGTTACTCGAATGCCCGTTGCCTGCCGTACAAGCGTCCGTTCGTGAAGTACACGCCGACATGGCCCCGTAGTTTTATGCCACAGAATCAGGCGATGCGGGATTTGGTGGCCAAGATGAAATTGTTGCCTAACGAGGCATTTACACGGGATGCCCGGATTCTATTTCTAGATGATTCGATCGTGCGGGGAACCCAGTTGAAGGATAACGTGGTGAAATTGAAGGAATGCGGGGTAAAAGAGGTGCATATGCGGATTGCTTGTCCGCCTCTGGTTTATCCTTGTGCGTTCTTGAATTTTTCCTCTTCCCGTTCTAATTTTGACTTGTTTACCCGTCGGGTGATCCGGGATTTGGAAGGTACCTCCGATTTGACGGAAGAGATATTGAAACCATATACCGATCCCGATTCGGAGAAGTACAAGAAGATGCTGGACGTGATGGCTCAACATTTACAGTTGGATTCATTGAAGTTTCAACGTCTGGAAGATATTGTGAAGGCAATCGGATTGCCGAAGGAGGAGCTTTGTACCCATTGTTGGGACAATTCTTCTTATATGTAAAAAAGGGCTGGAAACAGCCCTTTTTTACATATAAGAAGAAAGATAAAAGTTTTTATCTTAATATGCATGGTGGTCGTCTTTCACATCCTGTATATCAATCTGTTTTTTGTTGAGAGCTCGCCAAGCGTAGAATATATAGGCCAGCACGATCGGGGAGGCCAGAGACACGTATGCCATGGTTTTCAACGTGTAGAGGGAGGATGAGGCATTGTAAATGGTCAATGACGAATTGAGATCCGTGTATGACGGGTAGAATGCCGTGTTATTGAATCCTGCCACGATAAACAAGGCGATTACAGCCAAGACGATTCCGATTCCGGAAAACCAAATCCCTTTTCTCCAATGGGGTTTCAAGATGGATTGGATGATTCCGAATAAAACTCCGATAACACCGATCAATAAAATAAGCGTGTTCAAAGGCATTTCCAGCAGGTTGTGGAAATATTTGTACGGGACGAGTTGGATGCTCTTATCTTCCATGATCGCATAGCCTTTACCCAGTAAGATGATGGCTAGGAAGGCGAGTAGGAGTATCACGAACGGGATGGAGTTGTATAATACTTGTTTTTTACTTCTCTCGTAGATCACGTCATGTTTGATGTTATTCATAAAATAGAGGGAGGCTAATGTACGGGCCAAGAAGAAAATGGCTAGACCCAGACAGAGGTTTGCGACATTGAACAGCACCTCGATACCTCTCCATGGACTCATCCATGTAACATCATTCATTTCTCCTAGTTTAAACGGGTTACCCGTGAAGAAAGAGCCGACAACGGCACCGATACAGATGGTGCCGATGACCCCGTTAATGATCAGGAATATATTGTAGGTCTTTTCCCCGAGCAGGTTTCCGGCTTTCCGGCGATACTCGTAGGAAACGGCCTGCATCACGAAACAGAACAATACGACCATCCAAGCGAGGTAAGCTCCCCCGAAACTGGTTGAATAGAATAGCGGGAAACTGGCAAAAAATGCTCCCCCGAACACGACTAATGTCGTGAACGTGAATTCCCACTTACGTCCTAAACTATTGACCAACAGATTGCGTTCATCGTCAGTCTTGGCAATGGTATATAATAGTGTTTGTCCTCCTTGCACGAACAGCAGGAATACGAGCAATCCGCCAAGTAATGATATTAAAATCCACCAATAATGTTGAAGAAATTCCATATTCATTTGCGATTTGTGATTTATGATTTTAGATTTTAATGATTTTCCGGTCCCTTTTTTATCTGGTGGAACATAATTTTCAGTTCTGCAATTAGCAGGATGGTGAAAAGTATGGCAAACATCCAGAAAGTGGTGATTACCCAGTCGGACGCTATTTTGGTAACGGCAACATTCGTGGGCATCAGATCCTGTACGACCCAAGGTTGGCGACCAACTTCTGCCACGATCCAACCGCATTGGGAAGCGACGTAAGCCAAGGGAACGCAGACAAGAGCCAAGTAAGGAATGAGTTTGAATTTCTCGAATTTTCTCTTCTTTGCATACCACAGGGAAAGAATGAATAGAAGTGTGAATAACATACCCAAGCCGACCATGATTCGGAAACTGAAGAATACGAGTGGCACGTGAGGTATGACGTCATACGGGGATGACAAGTAGCCGTACCCGAAGTCGGAATAGTTGGCTTTAAAGACTTGTAACGTGCTGTCGGCAAGGGGATGGTTTTCGTCCTTGACGGCTTGCTTATATGTTTTCAAGGCATCGATGGCGGTGCGGCCGTTAGCCATACGTTGTTCCAAAGAGGGATAGGTGATACCTTCTTGAGAGGTGTAACCATCTAAAATATTTTGAATACCGGGAATATAGGCATTGAAATCATGATACCCCAAGAAGGAAAGCATTTTGGGAACATGGATCGCGTATTCCATTTTTTTCATCTTGGGTGTCGGTAATGACGGATCGTTTGTCGGAATACCGATTACGGTGAATTCAACCCCGTTACCACCCTCGTTCAGACCTTCCATGGCGGCAAATTTCATGGGTTGTGTCTTAGTTACATCCTGTGCGCTGGAGTCTCCCGTGTACATGGTGAGCAGAATACTGATTAACCCGAACACGGAGGCGAGCATGATACTCTTACGAGCGAATTCAAGATTCCTTTTCTTCAGGATGAACCATGAGCTCACTCCTACCACGAAACAGGCCGACAGCGTGTAGGCCGAAGTTACCGTGTGGGTAAATTTACTGATCGCGGTGGGAGAGAAGAGAATTGCCCAAAAATCATCCATTTCATTTCTGGCTGTCAGTGGGTTAAATTCCATGCCGACAGGATTTTGCATCCAAGCATTGGCAACCAGAATCCATAGAGCTGAAATGTTTGCCCCGACAAATACCATCCAAGTTGAAACCAGATGGAAGCGTTTGCTTACTTTATTCCAGCCAAAGAACATGACAGCCACGAAGGTGGATTCTAAGAAGAACGCTATAATTCCTTCAATGGCTAGCGGGGCGCCGAAAATATCCCCCACGAACCAAGAGTAGTTTGACCAGTTTGTACCGAACTGGAATTCCAGAATTAATCCGGTAGCCACGCCGATGGCAAAATTAATACCGAACAGTTTCATCCAGAATTTAGTGGCATTCAGCCAACTTTGATCACCCGTTTTTACCCACATGGTTTCCATGATGGCGAGCATCAGGGCCAATCCCAAAGTCAGGGGTACAAACATGTAATGGTAGATTGCTGTCATGGCGAATTGCCATCGTGACCACTCCACCAGAGTGGTTGTTGTCAGATCAAGAAGCATAATATTAAGGTTTTGTTGTTAATTCTTCAAAAACATGATTACTTTTCTCCTCGGCACTGTCGTAGTGGGAGTTCAAGTAATTGGGCATTAACCAAAGTTTAAAGACTAAAAACATGATACATAGCTTAATAATGATAATAAGCCAAAGAGTTCTTCCCCACCGGGGCATATTCCTGAATCCGTCGTAATATAGATCCCAAGCTTTTCTTAGCATACACGACTTTATTTTGTTATTTATCCATTAAAGAACGTAATCAAAGATAAAAATGTTTTCTTGATTTCCATGTTTTTTTTGCATAAATAATACCTATGTGTTAATAGAATAAATTTATTTATCTATTTTTGAAGTAAGAAATGTGTAACGTCAAGTTGCTTTTGTCGTAAACGGAGAGTTGTTTGTTACTTTGTAAAGATTGAATTATGAATAATATAGGAAAATATTGTCTGGGAGGGTTCGCTTTGGCGGTCGTGGGATTTTTGTGTTGGTATTTTTCTTCTATAATAGCTTATATCTTGATTGCCGTGATCATCTCTTTTTTAGGGCGACCGGTGATGAATTGTTTGGAGCGCTTGGAAATTAAGGGGTATCATATACCGGGAGGTTTGCGAGCCGCGATAGCTCTGATTTGTATTTGGGTGGTATTTATCCTTTTCTTTTACACGGTGATCCCGTTAGTGAGCCAAGAATTTCAGTCGTTGAGTGATATTAGTATCACGAATATCGTGAACAAGCTGGAAGATCCTTTGGCCGATTTGGAGCAGGGGTTGAAACGGTTTGGCATTCTTGAATCGGATCAGGACGTGAAGGAATATATCGTGACGAACTTGAAGTCGGTGGTGGATGTCACGCAGATTCAAAATATATTCGGTTCTTTGGCAGGTACGATCAGTAGTATTTTTATAGCCTTGTTTTCCGTGACGTTTATGGCATTCTTTTTCCTGAAGGATAGCAAGTTATTTTACCGGATGTTGTTGACCATCGTGCCGACACGTTACGGGGAAGGCGTGGGGAATGCGCTGGATTCGATTCAAAAATTACTGATGCGTTATTTTATCGGGATTACCTTCGAGGTGCTGATCGTGATGGGTTTGAATATACTGGGATTGACGATCGTGGGGCTACCGTTTAATAATGCGGTGCTGATTGGTTTGATCACGGGAATTACGAATGTAATTCCTTATATCGGGCCTCTGATCGGGGCGGCTTTCGGATTGTCTGTCGGGATCGCGACGAATGTGGATGTCGATTTCTACACGGTGGTATTTCCCTTGTTGATATACATGAGTATCGTTTTCATTATTACCCAGTTGATTGATAACGTGGTGTTACAGCCTTTAATTTACGGGAATAGTGTTCACGCTCACCCGATGGAGATCTTTTTGGTGATACTGATTGCGGGAAATCTGGCAGGTATACCGGGAATGATCTTGGCGATACCGGGGTATACGGTTTTGCGGGTAATATTGAGGGAATTCTTTAATAAGTATAAACTGGTCAAGTCATTGACCAAAGGCTTGGAAGATGAAAATAAAAAAAACTAGAAGTGTGGTTAACTTCTAGTTTTTAACTTTTATCTTTTAGTTCAAATCACCCCTCGCATCCGATCCTCAAAAGCAGAAAGTGCGGCTTTTGCTCCTTCTCCCATGGCGATGATGATTTGTTTGTAGGGAACGGTGGAGACATCTCCCGCGGCATAGATTCCCGGAATATTTGTGCGGCAATACGTGTCGATGGCGATTTCTCCCATTCGATTCGTGTCGACGACTTCCCGGAAAACGCCGCTATTAGGCATTAAACCGATCTGAACGAAAATTCCGTCCAATTCAATGGTACGAACCTCTTCGGTGGTCCGGTCTTTTACCCGGATGCCTGTTACCTTATCCCCGTTGCCGATAACTTCAAGTGTTTGCGAATTGACAAAGACTTCCACGTTGGGTAAGCTTTTTAGTTTTTCCTGTAACACTTGATCGGCCTTTAAATTGTCCAAAAATTCCAATACGGTAACTTTTGAACATATTCCTGCCAAATCAATGGCAGCTTCTATCCCTGAATTGCCCCCTCCTACAACTGCAACGTGTTTGCCTTTGTAGAATGGCCCGTCACAATGCGGGCAGAACGCGACGCCTCTACCGATATACTCGGCCTCACCTGATACGTTCAGTTTTCTCCAACTGGCTCCGGTAGCTACGATAACAGCCGGTGCGGAGAATTTCTCCCCGGTAGCAGTGGAAAGTATTTTTTGTTTATCCTCTAATGCTATTTTTTCAATCTGCCGATGTTCCAGCAGGTCAATCGGGTAACATTGTAAATGTGTCCGTAAATTGTCTGCCAATTGATTACCTGTTGTTTCCGGTACGGAAATCAGGTTTTCAATCCCCACGGTTTCTTTGACTTGTCCCCCGATACGTTCCGCTATGACGGCCACGTTCAAACCCTTGCGTGCGGAGTAAATGGCGGCTGCCGATCCTGCCGGTCCTCCTCCTAGAACGATGACATCATAACTTTTTTCTTTTACCTCTAACGTGTTTTCTTCTATTCCGTATTGAGCCTCAAGTTTGTTTAATAATTCACCGAATTCCCCTCTTCCGACATGGATGAGTTTTCCATCCGCGAACACGGAAGGTACTCCTTGTATCTTTAATTTTTCTACTTCATCTTGGTAGATTGCCCCGTCGACCATTTCGTGATGGATTTGCGGGTTTAAAGTAGCCATGGCATTCAGCGCTTGTACGACATCCGGACAGTTGGTACAAGTTAAAGATACGTAAGTTGTCAGGTGTATGGGACCTTTCAATGCTTTCACCCGGTTGCAGATGGTCTCATCCGGAAAATTCTTCCCTTTCCCGTCTGCATTCATGATGGCAAGTAGGAGGGAGGTGAACTCGTGTCCGTTGGGGACTCCCCGGAATTTGATGCCTGTGGGTTCTCCGTTTTTCAGTAAAGAGAATTCCAGTTCTTTTCCCTCTTTAATCCGGCAAGATATTTTATCTGAACATTCTGCCACGTCAGCCAACATTTCCGTTAATTCCTGACGACTTTCGTGTTGAGGAGCCACGGCGATGTCCAACGTGTATTGAGCCTCTAAAACGGCGAAAATATTTTTAAGTTGGTCTTTTAAAGAGGTATCTAGCATATAAATGAAGTTTAGAGGTTAAAGGGTAAAAAATTAGAGTTTAGAATGTTTTTCACTTTAAATTCTAAACTCTAAACTTTGAACTATTTAAATTTTACCAACCAAATCAATGCTCGGTTTCAGTGTGTTTGCACCTTTTTTCCATTTTGCTGGGCAAACTTCGTTCGGATGTTCTGCCACGAATTGAGCGGCCTCAACTTTTCGAAGTAATTCGTCAGCGTTACGTCCGATGTTGTTGTCGTGGATTTCTGCAATTTTAATCTTTCCTTCCGGGTTTACCACGAATGTTCCGCGATAAGCCATCCCGTCTTCCTCGATCATCACCCCGAAGGCACGGCTCAATACTCCGGTCGGGTCAGCCAACATCGGGTATTTGATTTTGCGAATGCTTTCAGAGGCATCATGCCATGCTTTGTGTACAAAATGAGAATCCGTGCTTACAGAGTAAACTTCTACTCCCATGGCTTTGAATTGTTCGTATTTCTCTGCCACGTCAACCAATTCGGTCGGGCAAACGAAGGTAAAGTCCGCGGGATAGAAAAAGAAGATCGCCCACTTGCCTTTTACGTCTTCGTTACTTACTGTTTTGAACTCTCCGTTGTGAAATGCCTGAACTTTGAACTCAGGAAGTTGTGAATTGATAATTGGTTCCATTGTTTTTTATTTTTATAATTGATTCTTGTTTTTATTTTCTCGATACAAAAATATATCATTTATTTTTATTAAAACAAGAAATTCAATTGAATTATTCTATATATGGATAGGTAAAACTAATAAGCAAAAGTAATTACTTGATTATTAGTATGCATTATCTTTTGCTCACTACTATTTTATTTATAATTCACTAGGGCTGTTCGGTCACAACAATTAATATTCACGTTCTAACCATCTTGAAAAAAATACATCATAGACTTGGTACGTCACCCCAGTTTTATCCACGGTTTCGAGAACTAACTCTTTTTCGATCATTGCTTTTGCCAATCGTCTTGCATTGGCGGGTGAACCGATTCCATATTTACTGATAAAATATTGTGCTGAGATTTGTTTGACTTCGTGTTCTTTGGCAATGGCAATTAAAAAATTCCACTGAATTGGAGTCAATAGTTGACGATATTGCAAGAAAACAGGTTCATTACGTTCCAATAGATCAGAGCAAGCCCATTTTACTTGTTCTGTTGTCACGTGGGATGTACCCATGGCAAAAATTCGGTTACATAAACTTTGCGTGTAAAATGTATGCCTTCTGCTCCAGTTGAGAATTTCTGCAACACAATTCGGGTCTATTTGTTTTCCGTAACGTTCAAATAAATCAGTAATGAACGTAGCATACACGTCCTGCTGGATTTTTTCTATAGCGAGGTATTGTGTACTGGCAAAGAAAGGTCGGTTGGCATTCGAGAATATTTCCAACATCATTGCCCGCTGGCTTCCGCTAAAAATGAATCGTATATTTTTAAGTTGTTGTATATATGTTCGCAATAAAGCTTCCATGTTTTGTTCGGGGTATTCCGTTATCTGTTGGAACTCGTCAATTGCCAACACGATATTCACATTTTGGCTGTCTAAGAAATCAAGAACACCTTTTAACGTGTTCTCTTTTTCCTGTGCCATTTGATACACGATTTGTACTTGTGGTTCCCCTGTCAATGCGTCGTAGCCGATCAGTGGGCGTAATCCTTTCAAAAAAGTCATGAAACGTTTTCCGATGTTTGTTTTCTCCGGAAATTTTAGCAATATGGCTTCTGCCAATAAGCGGACAAGATCTTCTAGGTTGCGGGATGCATAAATATCCACGTACACGCATTCCCCCCATGCTTTCTCCTTCAAATAATCGAAAAAACGTAGAATCAAGCCGGTTTTACCTATTCTTCGAGGGGATATAAGTGTTGTATCAACTCCATTACATACGTTTTTGTATAAAATGTCAAGTTCTTGTTCCCGGTCGCAAAACAGCTCTTTGCCTGCATATCCTTTTATTAAAAAGGGATTTATAATTTTTTCCATGACTTCTATTATTTCCTACAAAGATACGAATTAATTCTAATACTATCTATTTTAGACTATCTATTTTAGATAGTCTAAAATAGATAGTGTCATCATGTGAGGGGGAAAAAAAACGAAGTGCATCTTAAAAATGAAACTTGTTTTTTAAGATGCACTTCAAAATGGGTAGATTCCTTTTAGATCAAGGCAATGTCCAATACTTCCCGAATGTGGTCAACGAAGTGGAATTTAATGCCTTTGACATATTCTTTTTTAATCTCGTCAATGTCTTTTTTGTTTTCCCTGCAAAGGATGATTTCTTTGATTCCGGCACGTTTGGCAGCTAGGATCTTCTCCCGGATGCCTCCCACGGGGAGAACTTTACCTCTCAACGTGATTTCTCCGGTCATGGCGAGGGCTTTCTTTACCTTTCTTCCGGTTAGCGATGAGGCTAACGAGGTGACCATGGTGATACCCGCCGAGGGACCATCCTTCGGTACGGCACCTGCCGGCACGTGAATGTGGATATTGTGTTCTTCCACGGCTGAGGGCTGGATGCCTAGTTCTTCGGCGTGCGATTTAATGTATTCTAATGCCAAGGTGGCAGATTCTTTCATCACATCACCGAGGCTCCCTGTCATGGTTAGGGCGCCTTTGCCCTTGCTGATACTCGATTCCACGTAAAGAATTTCACCGCCCACGGCTGTCCATGCCAAGCCGGTAACCACTCCGGGTAATTCGTTACCTTGGTATTCTTCCCGGGTAAAGATAGGGGTACCTAGGTATTCTTCCACGGTTGTTTTTGTCGGTTTAATCGTGAAAGACGAGTCCAGAGCCACGTGCTTTGCCACTTGACGCATGATCTTTGCCAAAGTCTTATCCAATCCCCGTACTCCCGATTCTCGGGTGTATTTGTCGATGATGAAATTTAATATATCATCCGTGAACTCGATTTGTTCTGTTTTTAACCCGTGATTCACCAATTGTCTGGGTATCAAATGCCGTTTGGCAATCTCTATTTTTTCTTCCATGAGATAACCGCTTACTTCGATCATTTCCATGCGATCCCTTAGTGGGGGGGCAATCGTTGAAATATCGTTTGCCGTAGCGATAAACATGACTTTCGATAAATCATAGTCAATATCAAGGTAGTTATCATGGAAGGTCGTGTTCTGTTCCGGATCAAGAACCTCCAACAGGGCGGACTGCGGGTCACCCCGGAAATCCTGACCTACTTTGTCAATCTCGTCCAGTATGAACACGGGGTTTGACGTGCCGGCTTTCTTGATACTTTGGATGATTCGTCCGGGCATGGCTCCAATATAGGTACGACGGTGTCCCCGGATTTCGGATTCATCGTGTAAGCCTCCCAATGACATACGTACGAACTCTCGGTTAAGGGCCCGTGCGACAGATTTTCCCAAAGAGGTTTTACCGACTCCCGGAGGGCCGTACAGGCATAGAATTGGAGATTTCATATCTCCTTTCAGTTTCAGTACGGCGAGGTATTCGAGAATTCGCTCTTTCACTTTATCCAGTCCGTAATGATCGGCATCCAGAATCTCGGAGGCTTTCTTCAAGTCGAAATTGTCTTCGGAATAATGTTCCCAAGGTAACTCTGTCAATTCTTTCACGTAATTGAATTGCACGGAATAGTCCGGGGTGGAGGGATTTTGGCGTTTTAGTTTTTGAAGTTCCTTTTCAAAAATTTCCTGTACGTTCTTTCCCCACTTCTTCTTTTTGGCTGCCTCTTCCAGTTCTTGAAGATCTTCATCCACCGGGTTAGTTCCCAGTTCGTTCTGAATAGTCTTCATCTGCTGGTGGAGTAGGTATTCCCGTTGCTGTTTATCCAGATCGACTTTCACTTTTTTCTGGATGTCCTCTTTGAGTTCCAGTATTTTGACCTGTTTGCCCAAAAGTTCCAGTAATTTAGTTGCCCGTTCTTTCAGGATGTCAATTTCCAGTAATTCCTGTTTATTCCGGTAGTCAATATCCGTGTTCGAAGAAATGAAATTGATCAGGAATAACATGCTCTCGATGTTTTTCAAGGCGAATCCTGCCTCGTTCGGGATGTTGCTGGAATATTTTACAATCTTCAAGGCCATGTCTTTTAAAGCCTCTCCGATAGCATTGTACTCTTGATCTTCTTCCGTGATCGTGTCCTCTTGTTTAACAATGATTTTTCCCACGTGATAGGGTTCATCGTACAGGATATCATCAAGTTCGAATCTCTTTTTGCCTTGTATGATAGCCGTCGTTGTTCCATCCGGCATTTCCAATATCTTCAAGACGGTGGCAACTGTACCTATCGTGTATAGGTCTTCCAGTTTGGGATTTTCCGTGTTGGTGTCTCTCTGGGCAATAACACCGAAGGGTACGCTGCTTTTATACACGTACCGGATGAGTTTCAGTGACTTTTCCCTACCAATATTTATAGGAATTATGACACCGGGGAACAGAACTGTGTTCCGTAGCGGTAAAATTGGCAGAGTGTCAGGAATATCCGTGTGGTCGTTGAGCATCTCCTTCTCGTCTCCAAGGATGGATAAATAATCTTGATTATCGTCCGCCAAGTTTTCTTGTAAAATATCTTTTAAATCTATTTTATTCATTATGATCTCCTTATCTCTATTGTTTTAAACTTTTCCACATTTGGTTTATTTCCGGTTTTCCCGTAGTTAGCCTTGTTTCAAAAACTGACATTTTGACAAAAAGGCGCTGAAAAATAAACCACTACATAATAGGACAATTCCTATGCCAAAGATTTTTTTGTGAAATATGATGCATTTGTTACTTTTGTGTGCAAATATAAAACACACAATGAAAATAATTTTGTTTGATGATAAAAGTTGGGGTACTTTAAGGCCCTTGACTTTTACTCGTCCGATTTCTGAATTGAGGGTTGGAATTCTCACGATCCGGGAAAAGTGGGAAAAGCGGTTTGGGGATAAGGTTGCATATCTGACCAAAGATTACCTTCAGGAAAAGTTCCCGTTGTCTGTGGAAGACGATAATTTGCTTATCAATAGTTCGGTATGCCCGAATGATGAATTGATTCAGGAAATCAAGTCTTTGCAGGCTGGAGAGATGTTATTACAGGGTGATTGTCTGATCGCCGTGCGAATGGGTAAACAGGACGTTGCAACCTTTGATCCAGTGACGATACCCGATTTTACACGTAAAGAATACACGGGAGTGTTTACCCGTGTTGTTTATCCTTACCATTTGTTTTCACTGAATGCCCAAGAATTGGAGGTTGATTTCCGATTGATCACGGAAGGACGTGAGAGTACCCCGTTGAATAGTTGCGTGCAGGTGTATGGAGAACATCCCGTTTTCGTCGAAGAGGGGGCTGTTGTACGTTGTGCGGTAATTAACACGGAGGGTGGTCCGGTGTATATCGGTAAAGATGCCGAGATTATGGAAGGTGTTTTGGTGCGGGGACCATTGGCCATGTGTGAACATTCGGTGCTGACGATGGGAGCCAAGGTGTACGGGGCGACGACCCTCGGGCCGTATTGCAAATGTGGGGGAGAGGTCAATAACGTCGTGATGATTGGCTATTCGAATAAGGCGCATGACGGTTTTCTCGGGAATTCCGTGCTGGGCGAATGGTGTAACATTGGTGCCGGAACGAATAATTCTAATCTGAAGAACACTTACGTGGAGGTGAAGTTATGGGATTACGAGACCAAGCATTTCCGTCGGACCGGACTTCAATTCTGCGGTCTGATCATGGGTGACCATGCAAAACTGGGTATTTCCACCATGATTAACACCGGAACAGTGATCGGTGTGGGGACCAATATTTTCGGTTCGGATTTTCCTCGGAATTTTGTTCCTTCTTTCTCATGGGGTGGAGCCAGTGGGTTTACGGAGCATAAAATGAATCAGTTCGTTTCCACGGCTGAGGCTGTCATGAAACGCCGGAACAAGACGTTTCATGATGTTGATCGCCGGATTATAGAGCATGTTTTTGCTGATCCCGAACGATAAAAATAGGTAAGTTATAGGTTAAGGATTACATTTTTAACCTGTAACTTGCATAACCGAAGGTTCAACCTGCAACTTGTGACCATACAAAAAGAGGAGATTCTTAGAATCTCCTCTTTTTGTATTATATCAGAAAAATTATTTCTTTCTGTTTTCCATGTGGTTCTTGTAACGGTTCATGAACTTGTCAACACGTCCTGCAGTGTCGATCAGTTTAATTTTACCGGTATAGAACGGGTGTGAAGAGTTGGAGATTTCCATCTTTACTAATGGATATTCAACTCCGTCGATCTCGATAGTCTCCTTCGTTGCGGCAGTAGACTTGGTGATTGTAGTCGTTCCATTAGACATATCTTTAAACGCTACTAATCTGTAATTTTCAGGATGTATGCCCTTTTTCATTTCGTATATAATTTTAAAATTGTTCCTTGGTTTAACGGGCAGCAAAGATAGTTGATTCATTATAAATCACAAAGAATTTCAGAGACTTTTTTAATTGAGGGCGAGAAAAGTCTGGCGAAAAGGGTTGAAATTCACGAGTTATAGTAGAGAGGGAAGTTTCTGGATTAAAAAGTGATGCCGGAGTTTATGCTTGTCAGAACATACTTCCGGCATTGGGAAATGGATAATATTATTTCCGCGGGGTGACTTCTTTGCGAAGCTGGGAAAGTAATTCCTCACCCACGAAACGTTCGAATGTTTCGGGCGTTGGGGTGTCCTTCTGCATTTTTATGGCAGCGAGATATTTTGCCTTGTCTTCTCCCGGGATGAGGATGAGCGGTTCCCTGAACATCATCTGGATATAGTTCATCATCAGGAGGCCGACGGTAATATTCCCGGCTCCGAAAGGTTTTATGTGCATGAAGCGATAGTGAAAATCTGCGGCAAGTTTCACGGTCAGTATGTCGTGAACGTTCCCCAACTTTTCATTTGTCTCTTTACACAGTTGTTCCAGCATATCCGGGATCTGGGCATAATTAGCGAGGATACCCTCTTCATAGTACTCTTCTCCCAGCCGGAAATCGCCCAGCGAGGTATCGTAACCGCCGATCGTCGTGTACACCTCTTTGCCCGTGTGTTGCATCACTTTTGCGCTGACTTCCCGTACGAAGTCGAGCGAGAACCTTTTGCGTTGTTGTGCGCATTTAACAAGGTAAAGGAATGCGTTGCTCAGGTCTTTTATCCGGTGCGTGTCTTCTCGTGTTACTTTGGGTGAGATCTCAATATCGTTCAGGATATTGAAAAAGTCTTGTTTTTTAATGTCCATGCCGTCTAGGCGGGCAATCTCGTAGAGTAACGTTTCCGACCGTCGGGGCGAATAGCCTTTCGTGTCCAGTTTCGCTCTTTCGAGGTATTCTTCGCGGGTTTTACATAGTTCTTGCCACATAATCGTTCTTTTTTATCGATGATACGTGTAAACAAAACGGGGGTTTATTTTTTTATGGTTATTTGTGACAAGACGATTTATGTTGACAATTTTGTTTGGAATGTTGTATCTTTGTGCGCTCAAAAGAACGAATAAATATGATTAGGGTTGAGAGAGATAAAGTTACGTTCTACCAGTTCTTGGGATTACGGGATTTTCCGGGATTAATTCATTTCGTGTCGGGAAGGGAAGGTGGCGTTAGTGTCGGCGGGCAAGCCGCGTTGAACTTGGGATTCATGGATGAGGACCGGGATGAACGGGTGTTGACTAACCGGATGTTGCTGGCGGAGGCTGTTGGTTGTGGTGTGGATGATTTTATTTTGGGAGAACAAAAACATACCACTCACGTAGAAGTCGTGACCCGGTCGCAACGTGGTCGGGGAGGACGGGAGAAAGCGACTCGCTTATCTTCGACAGATGCTTTGATTACGAGAGAAACGGGTGTTTGTCTGATGGTGCTTGCTGCCGATTGTGTTCCTGTTTTGATGTACGATCCCCGGGTACAGGTTATTGCTGCTGTTCATGCGGGATGGCGAGGTACGGTGGGAGGAATTACAGCGAAGACCGTAGAGCGGATGCGGGAGGAGTTTGGATGTGAACCCCGGGATGTGATTGTCGGGATAGGACCTTCTATCGGACCCTGTTGTTTTGAGGTCGGGGAAGAAGTCGTGGAGGCGGCACGTGAGGGGTTGGGAGACCTGACGGGATTGATCGAACCGGGGAAACAGGCCGGGAAGTATCTGTTGAATTTGTGGGAGGCTAATCGTCGTCAATTACGGCAAGTGGGGGTGGAGGATATTCGTATTGAAGTGGCGGGAATTTGTACCGTCTGTCATCATGATCGTTTTTTTTCTTATCGAGGGGACCGGGGAAACACGGGACGATTCGGGGCGGGAATCATGTTAAATATATAGATGGAATGTTAGGAGGAATTTTTATTATTATGGCTTTTTATTTACTGGGTGAATGTTGCGCTTGGTTGGTGAACGGTTTTGTGCCGGGGAGCGTGTTGGGGATGATGTTTTTGTTTTTGGCATTATCCATGCGTTGGGTCCGACCGGAGAGAGTGCGTCCGGTGGCTCGTTTTCTTTGTGATAATATGGCGTTTTTCTTTCTCCCGGCGGGAGTGGGGATTATCACGTCCATGGATGTATTGTCCCGTTACTGGGACATCGTGTTGGTGGTGGGGACGGTGACGACTTTGTTGGTTTTGATCGTGGTGGCGGTTTTGCAACAATGGCAAGAGGATCATCGGGCACATGGTAAAACGAATTAATTTGTAGGAAAATGCAGTCTATTATTTCGTCAGAGATATTTGTAATAACGTTGGTAGCCGGGGTATACTTGGCTGCGCTTTGGCTATACCGGAAAACGAAGTTGGCGCTGTTACATCCTTTGTTAGTTTCTATTCCGGCGTTAGTGGCGGTGATGAGTGTGATCGGGATGCCGTATGAATCTTTCCAGCAAGGGAGCCGGATGATTAATTTCCTGCTGGGACCTTCTGTCGTGGCCTTGGGCTACGTGTTGTGGGAACAGGTGGAATACATGAAGAGTAATGCGGTGTCGATCATGACTTCTATCTTTGTCGGGAGTTTGGTGGGAATCGTGAGTGTGATTTGTATTGCTCGTTGGATGGGGGCGGACCACGTGTTGATAGCGACATTGGAGCCGAAGTCCGTGACGACCCCGATAGCAATGGGGGTGGCCGAGAAAGCGGGTGGCATTCCTGCCATTGCGGCGGTAATTGTTATCGTGGTGGGGATATTCGGGGGAATCGTGGGGCCTTTCGTGTTGAACAAGTTGAACATTGATAGTAAGATTGCCCGGGGATTATCTCTTGGTGCCGCGGCTCACGGGTTGGGTACTGCTAGGGCAATGGAGTTGGGCGCGTTGGAAGGAGCTATTAGTGGTTTGGCAATTGGTTTGATGGGAGTGACAACGGCGATACTGGTGCCTGTCGTCGAGTGGGTAATGTCATTATTTTAGTATGTTACGGGATTTCACGGCCATAGATTTCGAGACGGCTAACCGTTACCCGACGAGTGCTTGCTCTATCGGGATTGTTGTCGTGCAGGACGGGGAGATCACGGAAGAGTTTTCGCACTTGATTAAGCCGGAACCTTACTATTTTAACAAGAAGTTTATCGAGATACATGGGATTACTCCCGTGATGGTGAAGGATGCTCCTTCGTTTTATGATTTGTGGGGCGTGATCGGGCGTTACTTTGATACGGAGGCTTTGGTTGCCCACAATGCGGGGTTTGATATGAGCGTGCTGAAAGCTTGTTTGGAACGGGCGGATCTGTATGCCCGTTTACCTGAATCTTTTTGTACTTGCCGGTTGTCCCGGAAGTTGGTGAAAGGCTTGCCGAATTATAAATTGAATACTTTGTGTGATCATTTCGGGATCGCATTAAATCACCACGAGGCGTTAAGTGATGCCCGGGGTGCGGCGAAAATCATGATTGAATTGTCGAAGTTGAGTCTTTTTTAAATGTGTCCTGTGTTTTCTAGGCTAAAGAAGGGTATCTCAAGTGTATTGCATTGGTGTCTCACTGGTGTCTCGTTAGTAAGTCAACGGGAAGTCAACGGGAAGTTAACGGAAAGTCAACGGGAAGTCAATGGGGGAAAGTGGTTCTTTTGTGGTGGATAAAATCTTGAAGTAGAATTTACATATTAACGAGACTCCTAAGAGTGTATAGAGGGATATATACGAGTCCCCCTCACTGTACGTGAGGGGGAAAATTTATAGTTTACTGATAATCTCTTTGAATATAGCTCCCATTCGAGGTTGAGCGTGGTTGCCCACGTCCTGTACTTCTGCATGGTTCGTTTTTATGAGTTCCTCGCTGGCCGTGCTGTTCGTGATAACCGACATCCCGAAACATTCCATGTTCATGTGACGGGCAACGATGACTTCCGGCACGGTGGACATTCCCACGGCGTCTCCTCCGATAACCCGAATCCAGTTATACTCTGCCGGAGTTTCGAAGGATGGCCCTTGCAGTCCGGCGTACACGCCTTTTTGCAATGGAATGTTTAATTTATTCCCGGCCTCTTCTGCCAGTTGAATTAAGCGTTTGCTATATGCCTCGGCCATTCCGGGAAAACGGGGACCGAGTTCGTCGATATTTTTACCCCGTAGCGGGTGTTCCGGGAATAGGTTGATATGATCCCGAATGATCATCAGGTCACCAACCAAGTAATTCGTGTTCACGCCCCCGGCCGCATTGGAAACGAAAAGAGTTTTTACCCCGAGAGCGTGCATCACTCTCACGGGGAAGGTCACTTCTTTCATTGAATAACCCTCGTAATAGTGAAAACGTCCCTGCATAGCAATGACTTTTTTACCCCCGAAGGACCCGATAAGCAATTCTCCCCGATGTCCTTGTACTGTGGAAACGGGGAAATTAGGAATCGCCATGTACGGGATTGCGTGTTCGATCTCGATTGATTTTCCCAGTTCTCCCAACCCTGTTCCCAGAATAATACCAATTGTGTGTTCTCCTTTCACGAAGGGGGCCAAGTATTTGCTACTTTCTCGTATCTTGTCTAACATAGTCGTATATATTTTTTATGAGTTGATCTCTTGGAGTCAGGAATTCCGGTTCGATCGGGATATAGAAAATCTGTCGCCTGATCTCTTCCGGTATATCGCATAACGTGAGGCGGACAGCATCTTTTTCCGTGGTGAAGATGCATTTGTCCGTGGAGCTGATTTTATCGTACTCTTGGAGAATATGTTTTATGTCCGTGTCACTGTAATTGTGATGGTCCGGGAATGTGATGTGATCAATCTGGTCTGTCATCTGTTTTAAATGTTCCACGTAGGGAGCCGGTTGGGCAATCCCGGTGACACAGAGTATGGCCGTTTTCGGTGTTACCGCATGATGACTGTCCCCGTCTAGCGAACGGGGTTCCCCGTATCTCATGGCAGTGAATAAAAGCTGTTGGTAGGCTTTTAAATTCAAGTGTTTCAGGATGATCCGTTTCTCTATGGGAGAGATGTTCGCAGGACATTTGGTCACGATGACATAATTGGCCCTGTCTTTGGCGTGAATACTTTCCCGGAGACGTCCAAGGGGAAGTAAATGGTCCTCGTAGATAGGACGATTATAGTCGATCAGCATGATGTTTATGTCCGCTTTCACGTAGCGGTGTTGAAAACCGTCATCCAAGATGATTACTTCCGGTTTTTCCGGGAGTTGCATGAGTTTCTTGATGCCACGCACTCGATCCGCATCCACGGCTACCGTGATTTCCGGGAATTTGTTCTTTATTTGCATGGGTTCGTCCCCGATGTCGTTTGCCGTGGAGTTTTCCGTTGCCAGCACGAAACCAGATGTCTTTCGTTTATACCCCCGGCTGAGACAGGCTACACGGTAATCATTTTTCAACTCGTTGATCAGGGATTCCGTGTGAGGGGTTTTTCCCGTTCCGCCCACGGTGATATTTCCCACGCAAATAATGGGAACGTCAAACTCCCGTATCTTTAGTATGCCCAAGTTGAACAAACGGTTACGAATACTGACCCCGATGCCGTACAGTACGCTTAAAGGCCATAAAATGAGATTTTTCAACACAATATTTCGCTTTAATTAAACGTGAGATCGTAAGGAATTCTGGCTACCATGCCTTTTATTTTTAATAATTCTTTCTGTTCCCGGTAAGTATCATAGAAATCGCCCAGTTCTGATTTTAATATGCTGGTTCTGATGCTTTGCGAGAAATTTATCAGAATATCTTCGAAAGGACTGCGTTCAACCGGTAGTTCGGTGATCTGGTAATTGTTCAGACCTGCTTTGTTGGCGGCGATGGCAATGGCATCTTCGAGTCCGCCTAACACGTCAACTAATCCGAGTTTCAGCGCATCCTCTCCTGTCCACACCCGTCCTTGTGCGATTTCGTTTACCGCCTCTTTGGTCATGTGGCGTCCTTGGCTTACCCGATCGAGGAAGGTGTCATATCCCCGGTTGATGTAGGTCTGCATCACGTTGCGCTCGTAGTCTGTTAAGGGACGATCACTGATAGGGATGGGTAACGGGTAGCCGCCACCGAAATCACTGTGTTCGTTGGTCTTCACCACGTCGGAAGAGATTCCTAGTTTATCTTTGATCAGTTTCTCCCCGCTGAATAGTAAACCGAATATACCGATGGAACCTGTGAGGGTTGTCGGGTCTGCCACGATAGTGTCTGCCGCACAGGATATGTAGTACCCTCCGGACGCAGCCACGTTACCCATGGAGGCGATGAACGGTTTAGTCTGGGCGGCCAGTTGTACCTCTTTCCAGATAATATCGGAAGTCAGCGCGCTACCTCCCGGGGAGTTTACACGTAACACGATAGCTTTGATGTTTTTATCTTCACGTGCTTTCCGGATGGTCGTGGCCAGTTCCGGTCCTATACTTTCCGGTCCCTGTTGGAATTCGATATTCCCTTGTGCGTAGATCACCGCAATCTTGTCGGCGGCAAAGTTTACGCTTGGGAAAGTGGCTTTCGTGTAATCTTCGAAACTTGTCAGGGATAGTTTTTCATCATCTGTTAATCCACATGCTTCTCGCAGTTTGTCGAGCATGGCGTTTTCGTAAAGGGTTCCATCAAAAAATCCTTCTTTTACGAATTCTTCTGTCGGGTAGATTTTGAAATCATCGGTGATTTGATTGATCTTTTCTACCGGGATATTTCTGCTGGCGGAAATTCCTTTCACGATGTTACCCCAAAGAGAACTTAAATAGGTCTGTGCCTGTTCCCGGTTGGCATCACTCATGTGTGTTTCGATGTAAGGCTCCACGGCTGATTTGAATTTACCGACACGAATGACTTCCGGTTGTACCCCGATTTTTTTCAAAAGGTCTTTGTAGAACGATATGTTTGCGCTCATTCCGGTTAACAGTAGCGGAGTTTCGGGATTAACGAAAACACTATCGGCAACTGTCGCCAAGTAGTAGCTCTTTTGGGAATACCCCAGATTGGTGTAGCTGTAAATGAATTTACCGCTTTTTTTGAATCTCAACAAGGCATTCCGGATTTCGTCAATCGTGGCGAGAGCCCCGAAATTAGAGTTAATCTCTGTCAGATCCAAGTAAATCCCCTTGATGCGGGAATCCTTGCTGGCATTGTCAATGTATTCAAGTATTTTATTTAGCCCGATTTGTTTCTCTGGGCTCATGATCATCAAGTTAAAGTTCTGAAATGGGTTCTCCGATGCCCTGTCCGGGATTGCTGTCTTCAGTGATAGTTTTAGTATCGTGTTGTCCTTGATCTCGATCGTGGGACTGGAGAAACTGGTTATGGCCCCGACGAGCCCGATAAACACGAAAAACAGGATAACGTGTACGATAATAATACCGACAATGGTCGCTAACAAGTATTTCAGAAAGCTTTTCATTATGTGTTGTTTTAAATTATTAATAATCTCGGGTAAAATTTAGAGATACAAAATATGGTTTATATTGTAAATCTTGTTTACAAATGTATGGATATAATTCCGGTCATACAAAATTTTAATTGATTTTGTCGATTCACTATTTTACAAACTTTGTAAACTTATTTTGTTGACATTTGTTTTTTTGATAGTTTTACGTGCAGAATTCGGTTACGTTTCGGGAGATAGATATTACCCTTACGATGCGTGGCTAAAATGTTTGTAGCGAAAACTGTAACTCTTTAATTATACGACATGAGCAAATTTGAAGTTATTGGTGGGAGACGATTGAAAGGTGAGTTGGTTCCCCAGGGAGCAAAGAATGAGGCATTACAGGTGATCTGTGCTTGTTTGTTGACTAGGGAAGAAGTGGTTATCAGTAATATCCCGGAGATATTGGATGTGATAAAATTGATTGATCTACTTCGGGGTATGGGAGTGAAGGTGGAGAGACTTCAAAAAGGTGAGTTTTCTTTCCGGGCGAACGACATAAATTTCGATTACTTGGAAACAGAAGATTTTTACAGTAAAGCGGCTAGTTTGCGCGGGTCGATCATGATTCTGGGACCGTTGTTGGCCATGCATGGTTGCGGTTTGGTTCCCAAGCCGGGAGGGGATAAAATCGGGCGTCGTCGGTTAGATACCCATTTTCTTGGTTTCGAGAAATTGGGAGCCACGTTCGAATATGATGCGATTTCGGGATGTTACAAGGCCTCTGCCCAGAAATTACGGGGGACTTATATGTTACTTGATGAGGCATCGGTGACCGGAACGGCGAATATTATCATGGCTGCCGTGTTGGCGGAAGGGGTGACCACGATCTATAACGCTGCTTGCGAGCCTTACGTGCAACAGTTATGCAGGATGTTAAATGCCATGGGAGCCCGGATTTCGGGGATTGCTTCCAATTTGTTGACGATTGAAGGGGTTGAAAGTCTTGGGGGGTGTCAGCATCGTTGTTTACCCGACATGATCGAGGTGGGTAGTTACATAGGACTTGCAGCATTGACCCGCTCGGAGATCACGATTAAGAATGTTGCTATTCCCCAGTTAGGTATTATTCCGGATGCGTTCCGTAAGTTGGGAATCCGGGTAGAGGAACGTGGGGATGATTTATATATTCCTCGTCAGGAACATTACATGATAGAAGATTTTATTGATGGTTCAATTCTGACGATTGCCGATGCTCCTTGGCCGGGGTTGACGCCCGACTTGTTGAGTGTATTCCTTGTTGTTGCTACTCAGGCAAAGGGGAGTGTGCTGATTCATCAGAAGATGTTCGAGAGCCGTTTGTTCTTCGTGGACAAATTAATCGACATGGGGGCGAAGATTATTCTTTGTGATCCGCATCGGGCCACGGTTATCGGGCAAAATCATGAATCTCAACTACGGGCCACCAAGATGACGTCGCCGGATATACGTGCGGGAATCGCCTTGTTGATCGCGGCGTTGTCTGCGCAAGGGACAAGTGTCATTGATAACATCGATCAGATTGACCGCGGTTACGAGCATATTGATGAAAAGTTGAATGCGATTGGTGCGGAGATCAGACGGGTTGACTAAGGAACGTAATGATTTTAGATTTTAGATTCCAACCGCACGGGGCCAACGTTTCTTGATTTCCTACTTTTATCTTTTACCTTTCCAACTACCCCCTCTAACTCCCCCTTACACAAGGGGAGAACACGCTGCACTGTTACATTGAAGCGTATTCTCGCATCCGTCTCTCCCCTCCCCGTGCAAAGGGAGCCTGTGGGAGTAGCTTTCTTTCATTCTAAATTCTAAATTTTAAATTCTACATTACTCTAAAACTTCTTCTCCGCTTTTAGCGTGTCCGAGCATTCTGAGAGAAGAGTGGCAATGGTTTTGTGACTGACCGGATGAATGAAGGCCGGCATGATTTCGTTCAGGGGGGCAAGTACGAAATTACGTTGTGCTATTCTGGGATGAGGAACAGTCAGGCGAGGCGTGTTGATGATTTGGGAATCACAGAAAAGAATGTCTATATCCATGGTTCGGGAACAGAACTGAGTACCGGAGCGAACTCGTCCGAGTTTTTGTTCTGTGGCCTGACATTTATCCAAAACTTCTTCCGGGAGTAGGTTTGTTTCGTAAGTAACAATTTGATTATAAAAAGAATCAGATGATTCGAATCCCCACGGGGCGGTTTCGTAAAGGGAAGAACAGCGTTCGATCTTCCCTATGCTTGACATTTCCGTTATGGCCTCACCGATCAAGGCTTTCCGGTCCCCTTGATTTCCCCCGAAGATTAAAGTTACCAACATCCCAAGTAATTTTAGATTTGATGATTTTAGATTTTAGATTGAAAGAACATTCAATTTAAAATTTGCAATCTAAAATCTACTATTAGTTGTGTTTTTTGTAAAATTGTTTCTTATTGTTTTTCTGTTGCTTGTTGTTATTCGTGGGTTTGGTATTTTTCTTCTGCAACAAGTCTTTCGAGTGAGAAAGGATCATTCCTTCCGGCATTTCGATATTGCCACCGTATAATGTATTGATGTCGTTGTAGATTTGATCGTCTTCCACGGAGTCTTTATTCCACGTAAGGAATGATTTTTTCATGTGGTTGGCGGTTAACACCGTGAGTACTCTTTTGATTTCGGGGTCTTCTGTTTCTTTGATTTTCTCGATTAGTTTCTCGGTGAGAAGACCATAGTGTTTGTATTTGATCCGGTGATTGTTATACGGTAACTTTTCCGGTTTTTCTTCCAGAATATCTTTTTCCGGGAGTGGGTAGGGAGAATCAATGTCCAGCGTGAAGTTTGACATGATCATCAGGTGATCCCACAATTTATGACGGAAATCCGGAACGTCCCGAAGGTGCGGGTAAAGATTTCCCATCACGCTGATTACTGTTTTGGCAGCACGGGTACGCTCGTCTCTGTCTGTTATTGTTGCTAGGTGGTCAACCATCATTTGAATATTCCTTCCATATTCGGGAAGAATAAGTTTTTTTCTTTGGCTATTATAGTCCATTACAGGATAATTTTGGTCTTAAAAATTTTTTATTTTATGGGAAAACGCCGGAAAATCACATTAAAATACCGGAATAATCTATCCCTCGCATCTATTAGAAATTAGAATATGCTGCAAATATAATATTTTTTGTTTATAAGTCATTAATTTGTATGCCCTTGCACGTAAAGTTTTGCAAACTTTAACAATAAAACCTTTTGACCGTGCTTTGGGAACATCACTTTTGCCTTTTTATTTACTCCCAAACCATCTATGGAAATTACCTTTCCCGGGCCAAAATTGGGGTGAAAGATCACCATGTCGGGAATAATCTGTTCCCCGTTGATGGGTACCAATTTCGAGGTGTCAATGTCCGGCACTTCAACCTTGGGTTGAAGGGTAATCTTAGGACGTGCCACTTTTTCCTGTATTCCGGGACCGTGTAACGAGCGTCCCATGGAGGGACGGGCCGGGGTGAAAAATCCATCCAAGTAGTGCGGATCGATTTCTGCGATAAACCGGGAGGGTTGCGGATAGACCACGTTACCATTTTTGTACCGGGAAGAGGAATAGGTCATGATCACTCTTTTCTCTGCACGGGTCAGTGCCACGTAAAACAACCTTCTCTCTTCTTCCAAAGCGGAAGGGGAATAGGCACTTTGCTGGGCAGGGAAAAGTTCTTCTTCCATGCCCACGATAAAGACGTTTTCAAACTCCAGTCCCTTTGCGGAGTGGATGGTCATTAGGGTCACCTTATTATTGTCTTCCGGTTTCTCGCTATCCTGATCGGTTAACAGGGCAACACCTTCCAAAAATGCGGGGAGTTTGTCATCCCGACCTTCCTTGTAAGCGGTTTCACAGAAATCTTTGACAGCATTCAGTAACTCCTGTATGTTTTCTCGGCGGGACACCCCTTCCGGCGTGTCATCGGAAGAAAGGTCTTCTATGATACCGGATGCTTTGGCCACTCGATAAGTTGTTTCGTATGCATTCTCTTCTTTGGCAATCTCGGTGAATCCCTCGATTAGTTGCCTAAAATGAGTTAGTTTGGCTGCAGTCATGGCAGAAACCATACCCGGAACTTTGTTCAAGTTGCAAAGTAGTGTCCAGATACTCACGTTGTATTTTTGTGCCACTTCTTTCAGCTTGTCGATCGTGGTGTCCCCGATGCCTCGCCGCGGATAGTTGATGATTCGTTTTAAGGCTTCCTCGTCATTCTGGTTGATCGTCAGTCGCAGGTAAGCTATCAAGTCTTTGATCTCCTTGCGTTGGTAGAATGAAAGTCCACCGTATATTTTATAAGGTATATTTCTTTTTCGTAAGGCCTCTTCCATGATACGGGACTGGGCGTTCGTCCGGTACAGAATAGCGAAATTATTGAACTCCGCTTGTTCGTTCTGAGAGATACGGAATATCTCCTGTGCCACTTGGAAACCTTCTTCCTTGTCGGATAAGGCTTTCATTACCCGGATTTTATCTCCTTCCTCGTTCTGGGAGAATGTTTTTTTCGGAATTTGTTCCTTGTTCCGGCTGATGATGCTATTGGCCGCGTCAACGATGGTGGTCGTGGAACGGTAATTTTGTTCCAACTTGCACAACTTGTAGCCCGGGTAATCATTTCGGAAATTCAAGATATTTTCGATGCGGGCTCCCCGGAATGAATAAATACTTTGCGCGTCATCACCTACCACGCAGATGTTTTTATGCTGTTCTGCCAGTCTTTTGATGATGAGGTACTGCGAATAGTTCGTGTCCTGGTACTCGTCCACGAGTATGTAGTCGAACTTCTTCTGATATTTTTCCAGTATCTCCGGAAAATCCCGGAAGAGAATATTCGTTTGCAATAGAAGGTCGTCGAAATCCATGACGTCGCTTTGCTTGCAACGGGCTTGGTAATACTTGTATATTTCCGAGATCATGGGTTTCTTGGCCGCTTGGTCGGCAGAAGTGATCTTTGCCGATTGGGCGTATGCCTGTGCCACGACGAGATTGTTCTTGGCCATGGAGATGCGTCCCAGCACGTCGTTGGGTTTGTACACCTTGTCGTCCAGTTTCAAGTCCTTGACAATAGACTTGATTAGGTTTTTCGAATCCTGTGAATCATATATCGTGAAATTGGACGTGTACCCGAGATGCTCGGCCTCAACCCGTAGAATTTTGGAGAAAATGGAGTGAAAGGTTCCCATCCATAAGTTGGCAGCGTTACCTTGTCCCACGAGGGTGGCAATACGTTTCTGCATCTCCCGTGCGGCTTTGTTGGTAAACGTCAGTGCGAGAATACGGTAAGCGGGTACTCCCTTGCTCAACAGGTTCGCGATACGATATGTCAATACCCTTGTTTTACCCGATCCTGCTCCGGCAATCACAAGCGTGGGCCCATCCGTGTTCACGACGGCCTCTCGTTGGTTCTCGTTCAATTCGTTAATAAAATCCACAATAAAAGTTCTTCAAATAATTAAGGTATACTTGCTGGAATGGAAAGATCGCTTTTTCCAGATGCAAAAATATAAATTACTTTTTGAATTACACTTTCGGTTACGGGGTTTTTAATCTAGAGTGCATAATTTCTCTTTCTTGTTTTTGTGCGTTTTTTTTATTAAATTTATATCGACTTTTAATTTCTTAAAGAAACGGGGTGCTAGGATCGGCTAGGAAAACGTTTTGATAACGAGATGAGATATTTAACAGTATTGTCTAAAACCTTGTAATATTTAAAATTATGAAAGAAAAGTCAAGTATTTTACGAATCTTTTTAGTCCTGTTCATATTAGTCCTGAATTTGCCAGTAATGGCAGCCATAGGCGACATTCGGACATTGAAAGTGATGGTAAATCGGGGACCTAACGATTATATCCCCGATATAACTGTTTCATCTAGTAATTCGAGTGTTTGTACGGTGAGCCCGTCTCGAACGTATGTAGAAACAAATGACAATGGTACATTTGATGTGAAAGAATTTGAGATTGTAATAACGGGAAAAGGAACTTGTAGTATTACAATTATGGTGAATAAAACCAATTATAAATCTCAAACTCATATAATGCCTGTAGATTCGGAAGTGAGTACAGGCACGTATATAATCCCGTTTAAGTTGTACCCATATATTACCACTTCGTTCATTATGTTTTTTAAACAATTGTTTTTAACAGCTTAAAAGGAATTTATTTTTGATTAGGCTTTGATCTTCTTGTCTGATCTCGTTATTTATTTATTAATGATATGATCTATGCACTATTATTCTCTGTTCCTAGTGGCTCATTATGAAAGAATTCTACTTTTTAGAAGTCGGGTTTTCGTGATTTTATCTTTTTTCGTGATAGGGATAATTCTTTTTTTTAATTTGTGGGTGTATAGCGTGTTGAATGTTCCATCTTACGAGATTCCACCATCGGGATATATTTTCGAAGAACTGGAGACAACTTGGAGGCGTTTCGCCTCGTATCGAGAGGGGCTTATTTTTTACCTGCGGCAATGCCTTATGCAAATGCAGTACTTTTTAGTGTTTTGCAATCTTTCATCATTATCTTTCTTGCGGGGAATTTTTTGAGTAGAAATAGGAAATGTACATCTAACGAGGCTTTCGACGTGCGGCCAATAGCCAATGGAGAATATATTTGGGGGAAAGGGCTTGGTGTCGTGTACCTGTTGACTACACTTAACGTGATGGTTGTACTACTTGTTTTTGTCATCAACTTGTTCGGTAGCGTGCAGCCTTGTTCCGTGTGGTTGTATTTGTTTTACTTTTTCACGTTAACGTTACCTTCTTTGCTTTTTATGACGGGGTGTACGATATTGGTGAAAAGTTTTATAAAATCCGAGTTTTTAGGAGTGTTATTCTTGTTGTCTTTTCTAGTGGTGAATATATTGGTGATAGGGAAAATTTATCATGGCGTTGCGGACTTCCTCGCTTTGCGTGTACCTAATTTATTTTCAACGATAATCGGGCATCCGGGCATCGGAAGTTATTTATTGCAGCGATTCATTTTTGTATTGTTGGGTTTTGTCGGGATATATTTTGCAATAGTGTTGTCGAAAAGAATACCCGGAAATCGGGAGAGTAAGAAGTTAAATGTATTCAGGGGGAGCGTGATGTTAGGGGGAGTTCTTGTACTCATGACTTGTTTTATCATGCCATTTTATTTAATCAGGGAGAATAGGGCGGCATATACGGTAACGTATGTAAAGTATAATAAGTACCCGAAAATGAACACCCGGTCGCACGATATCTTGTTTCGGCAAGACGGGAAACAATACTCGGCGACAAGTTACATGATGCTAGAAAATAGACATGATCGTGTCATCGACACGCTAATCCTTTATCTGAATCCGGGGGTAACTGTTAGGCAAGTTACTGCGGATACGGCGAATTTGTCTTTTAGTAGAGATCATCAGGCTTTGGTTATCCGTGGAACGAGAATACATCCGGGGGATTCCATTCACGTGGAGATTCGGTATGCGGGAATGATAGACGAGTCTATTTGTTATCCTGAAATCAGCCAGGATGAGTATGATCGTCCATATTCACGAGATATTTTTCTCAATCCGGGGAAACGTTTTGCTTTCTTGGATCATTCTTATGTATTGCTGACACCGGAATGTTTATGGTATCCGGTTTCGATTCCTCCAGTTGATATAGAGAGCCCATTTTCCTCGCGAGGCGATTTTACACGTTATCGGCTTGACGTGTTACAGGCCGGAGAACGTTTGATCGTGTCGCAGGGTATTCCCGAGAAACGGGGAGATACTTTGCGATTTATTAATCACCAAGATTTGTTGGGAATTGTTTTAGTAGCGGGACCCTATCGGAAAGACGAGTATTTCGATGGGAATCATTCTTATGAATTTTATTGTAAACAAGGGCATTATCCGTTGGAAGGCGTTTTTCGGCATATTTCTGAAGAGATGAAAACGGAGGTTCTAAATGCTTTCTTTGAAGAATGGAATTGTTATGCCTACTATCCATATCGTAAATTGTGCGTGGTGGAAGTTCCTGTTTCTTTTTCTGTGTTGAAAAGACCTTGGCGAAGGGGTACGGAAGTTTCACATCCAGAGGTTATATTTCAGTCGGAAAGGGCCGGGGGATGGGTGAATCATGATGGAGTGTTGGAACGAGCTAGAAAAAGGGAATCCGGTTTGACGTTGTCAACATTATTAAAGCGTGTTGTAAATTACGAGTTTGACAAGTATACTCCTCTTGTGAGGCCTTTGCTCGAGGAACGCTGGCAGGGAGAAAACAATTATTTTTTAACAGAGCATCGATTGCTTGTGTCTTCCGATGAGTTTCCCGCGGTGGGGAATATGGTGC
Organism: Butyricimonas sp.; assembly: GCF_019423355.1. NCBI lineage: Bacteria > Pseudomonadati > Bacteroidota > Bacteroidia > Bacteroidales > Odoribacteraceae > Butyricimonas > Butyricimonas sp. The sequence goes on along the minus strand of NZ_JAHZBP010000012.1, from coordinate 113,895 downwards.
GAATGTTGAAAACGGATTTTTTCGGGACAACAGGCTATTTCTCTCGCCAAGGGCAGAGAAGTCGGGAAATAGATGCGGTAGAGTTACTGTCTCATGTGAGTTTACGGGATGTATTTCGTAATCCCGGTTCGGGAAATACGATCGAGAAAGTAATCGCCATGCAGGGAGCACAAATGCAAAGATATATTCTGACAAAAATATCCTGGGATGAATTGAAAAGTTTCATGGAGGCTTTCTACGATCGTTATTGTTGTCAAGACGTGGAATATTCCTGTTTTGCTGGAGAATTGCAAAATGCTTTTGGGATAGACATTTTATCTTATACGCGAAAGATGTATGAAAACGTGGGAGTTCCGGCATTTGTGGTTAAGGATGTAAGCGTGTGCCGGATCGTTGACGACAAGGATAAATTTATGGCGAAGTTTAAGGTGTGGAACAGGGGAAATGCCGATGGTATTATTACGGTGGAAGGGTGTGAATATGACCCGGAAATGAGGACAAATCGGGTGTTCATGAAGAATTACGAGATAAAGGCTGGTGAGAGTAAAGCTTTTCGTTTTCCCGTGCCTAAATATCCTCTTCATCTTTGGACGAACTTTTCTCGGAATCTTCCGGATTACTATACATTCCCCGGTTCCCGAGACCAAGTTACAGGAGGAGAAGGTATTGATAGGATTGACACATCGTGTTTTAAATCTTTTGCGGGAGAGATCCTTGTAGATAATGATTCTCCGGGTTTTAAGATTATAGATAATGATGCCGCATTCTTTCAATGGAGAAAACAGGGAAAGAAAGATCCTGTAGATTTGTTATATGGCGCATTTGCCTATCCTGTGAAATGGACGCTCTGTGTTACGGATAAGGCGTATGGGGATGAGATTCGGAGCTTATATTGTAAAAGTACGGGAAAAGGAAAGACTAGGGTGGAATGGAGTGCCGTGGTAAAGGATCCCGGAGAATACGAGTTGTTCATATACTTCCCGAACATTAGTTTAAATAGCTTGGAGTGGAAGTTTGCAGACCAAACATATTGGTTTTACCATGATGGAAGTAAGGATGAAATTGTGTTGTTCTCGGCGATGATGGCTGATAAGAATAAAACACTCATCCGTTATTCAGGAGGAGGCGAGGAAGAATTACCTTTTCCGGCAGGCGATTATTATGCTCCCGGGGTGTGGGTTCCTGCCGGACGATATGAACTTTCTCGGGGAGAAATAAAATTATCTCTCCAAGATCAACAACTGGATGAAGGGATGCTAATGATAGCGGATGCCGTAAAATGGATAAAGGTTAATAAGGTTGCAAAAGAACGTTGACCGTGTCTCTGAAATCACTTTTCGATGCGGGGAGAGCTATGGTGACATCTCTTAACACAACTTGGTAGTTGTCTCTTGCTACCGTGAGCGAGAACCGGTGATTTCCTTTTGCCTTTGCTTTCAATATAAAAGAAGAATTGGAGAGATCGGTGGTATCTCGAATCATCTCGCATATATTGGAGTTTTGAGTTGTCATGGAGACCATCGCATCCGGTAAAATTTCTTTCCTCAGAGAGTCAAAAACGATCACTTTTATTATTCCCGTTTGTTCAAAAGGTTTTTCTTCACATCGGGAAAAGAGTAGTAACAGGCAACTTGTTAAAAACAGGTAGCCTAAACCGGATACGAGATTGTTTGTTATTTTCATGTCGTCATTAAATTAAAAATGAATTAGTGGCGAACGCGATGTAGTCCCGTTTATTTTTCATTCATAAAATTGATACTATGGCAAGCAACAATTCCGGCAGTCTCCGTTCGCAGGCGACTTTCTCCGAGGGTTACGGGTATGAAGTTGTTTTCTAAGGCCAGCGTGATTTCATTTCCCGAAAAGTCTCCCTCCGGGCCGATGAGGATAGTGATATCTTGGCCGGGTTGATAGATTTCTTGAAGTGATTTTTTATACCCCTTGTCGCAATGAGCGATACATTTCAACGTGGATGGATTGTTTTTCACGAAACGGGAAAATTCAGTCAAGGGGTTGAGTTTCGGTAAATAGGCTTTCAAGGATTGTTTCATGGCGGAAATAATCACTTTCTCCAGTCTATCTTCCTTGATCACCTTGCGTTCCGAGTGATCGCAGAGTAGGGGAGTAATTTCGTCAATCCCGATCTCCGTGCATTTTTCCAGAAACCATTCGATTCGTTCAATATTTTTGGTCGGGGCAATGGCAATATGAATGCGGAAAGCCCGTTTCCCGTACTCCTCTGTTTTTTCCACACAGCGAACTTCACAGCGTTTCGGTTGTGCTTGGATAATCTCGCAGCGGTAGAAACCGCCTTTCCCGTCGATAAGGTAAATTTCGTCTCCTACCTCTAGGCGGAGTACTTTGACACAATGTTTGGATTCCTCTTCCGGGAGCGTGTACTCGTTTGTCGTGATGTCCGGCGTGTAAAACAGGTGCATAAATTGAGTGTTTTGATTTCGATGCAAAAATAAGAAAATGTCCTTGAATTGCGGTTGTTCTTTAAGAAAGAAAGCCGATCATTGATCGGCTCTCTGCTTTTCTGTCTATTCGTCTTCTTCTTGCTCTTGGTAAGCTTTCAACAATTCGTCTTGAACCTCAGCCGGTACTTTTTCATATCCGGAGAAATTCATGGTGAAAGAGGCTCGTCCTCCCGTGATGGAACTCAATGCCGTGGAGTAGCGTTGCATCTCTTTCAACGGTACTTTAGCCATCAATTTCTGGAATCCGGAATCGGCTTCCATACCCATGATGATTGCTCTACGGGTTTGCAGGTCGCCCATGACGTCACCCATGTATTCATCCGGAACGAGAACTTCCACGTCGTAGATCGGTTCCAAAATCTTCGGGGATGCCTGTTTGAACGCCGTACTGAAAGCGTGACGTCCGGCAAGTTTGAACGAGATTTCGTTTGAATCCACGGGGTGCATTTTTCCGTCGTATACGCTGACACGTATATCCCGAGCGTATGACCCGGTAAGCGGTCCTTCTTCCATCTTTTCCATGATCCCTTTCAGGATAGCGGGCATGAAACGAGCGTCGATCACACCTCCCACGATACAGTTGTAGAATACCAGTTTACCGCCCCACGGAAGTTCAACGACTTCGGTGTCTTTCACGGAAATCTTACTATCCACACCATTGATCTTGTACATGGTTGGGGCGGGCATTCCTTCCGTGTAGGGTTCGATCACGAGATGAACCTCACCGAATTGTCCGGCACCACCCGATTGTTTCTTGTGGCGATAGTCCGCGTAAGCGTATTTCGTGATGGTTTCACGGTACGGGATACGTGGCGGGTAAAATTCGATTTCCAGTTTATCGTTATGCTCTATACGCCATTTCATAGTGTTCAAGTGGAATTCTCCCTGGCCGGAAATGATCATTTGTTTCAACTCCTTGGAATATTCCACGAGGAAGGTCGGGTCTTCTTGGTGAATCCGTTGCAGGACTTCCGCCAGTTTTTCTTCGTCGCTCGTGTTCACGGCCTTGACGGCTGTTCTGAAACGAGGATTCGGGTATTGAATCTTGCCGAACTTGTAATGAACGTCTTTCTCGTTCAAGGTATCGCCGTTATTCGTGTTTTTCAATTTCACGGTAGCCCCGATGTCTCCGGCCATCATTTCGGTCACTTTTGTCCGGTTCTTCCCGGCCACGGCATATAGTGTTGAGATACGTTCTTTCGCGTCATTGGTGACATTGTACAGGTCGTCCCCCTCGTGGACAGTCCCGGATGCCACTTTGAAGTAGATCACTTCACCTAGGTGAGGTTCAACTGTCGTGTTGAACATATATAAAGAGGTCGGGCCTTTCTCGTCGTACGGAACTTCGTCCCCGTCTTCCGTAATGGAAGGGGGCATGGAGCCGGCACTGGGAGCCACGTTGATCACGAACTCCATGAAACGGCGCACGCACATATCTTTTTCTGCCGACACGCAGAAAACGGGGAACATATCCCGTGCGATAAGTCCTTTGCGGATTCCGGCACGCATTTCATCTTCCGTGAGACTACCTTTGTCAAAGAACAATTCCATCAATCCCTCGTCGTTTTCGGCGGCCGCCTCGATTAGCGCATTATGTAATTCATTCGCTTTTTCTTCTTCTTCCTTGGGAATGGGGAGTACGTCGGGTTTACCACCTTCCGGTTTCCATTGATACATCTCCATTTTCAAGACATCGATAACGCGGTTAAAGCCGATTCCCGGGTTCACCGGGTATTGAACTAGTACGACTTTCGAGCCGAAAGCTGCCTTGGCCTGTTCCACCGCGTGATCAAAGTTTGCTTTCTCGTGATCAACCTGATTTATAACGAAAATGAGCGGTTTGTTTAGTCTTTTGGCATGGCGGCTGATGATTTCGGTACCAACTTCAATACCTCTGGCGGCGTTAATAACCATTACTCCGGTATCAACAACGTTCAGCGCAGAGATAACTCCTCCGACGAAATCGTCTGCTCCCGGCGTGTCAATGAAATTGAGCTTATGCTCCTTCCATTCTGTATACAATACAGCCGGGAATACTGATGATCCGTATTCCTGTTCTACCGGACGGTAGTCGGATGAAGTGTTTTTTGCACTAATGCTACCCCTGCGCGGGATGACCCCGCCCTCATACATCATAGCTTCCGCTAACGTGGTTTTGCCGGACCCGGCACTACCCACGAGCGCGATGTTTTTAATTTCGTTAGGTTTATAGGTTTTCATTATAATACGGTTTAGATTAATATTGTAAACGTATATAACTCTTCGAATAATTCGAGGGTTACAAATTAGTGAAGATTTTCTAAAAAAACAATAGAGAATGTCATTCTTGACGAAAATAAATGCAGAAAGCCCGTGTTAGTATTTTTTATATATCGAGCCCTAGGGCGATGGCGTACTTTTTGTATATCTTTGAGAAGAATTTTAATTATAATATTTTATGGCAGGATTACCTTTAATTTGGATTATATTTATCGGGTTTACTTTGTTGAGTTGGCTGGTGAGCCATCAATTACAAAGTCGTTTTAAGAAATACTCTAAGATACCCACCGCTAACGGGATGACGGGGCGTGACGTGGTGGAGAAAATGTTGCGGGATAACGGGGTGCAGGGCGTGAAAATCGGTAGCGTGGAAGGACAATTGACGGATCACTACAACCCCACGAACAAGACTATTAATTTAAGTCACGAAGTATATTATGGTGCCAACGTGGCAGCCGCTGCTGTCGCTGCCCATGAATGTGGACACGCTTTACAGCATGCTCAAGCGTATAGTATGTTGCAATTACGTTCGGCTCTGGTTCCGGTGGTGAGTTTCGCGTCACATTGGGTGCAATGGATTTTGTTGGCAGGGATTCTGTTGTTACAACGTTTTCCAGAATTAATGTTGATCGGGATCTGTTTGTTTGCTTTGATGACTTTGTTCAGTATTGTCACTCTGCCCGTGGAGATTGATGCCAGTCACCGGGCTTTGGCTTGGTTGCGTAACTCCGGTATCACGACTTACGAATCGCAGGAGAGTGCTAAGGATGCTTTGAAATGGGCCGCTTATACTTACGTGATTGCCGCTCTTTCTTCTTTGGCTACCTTATTATACTATATCATGATTTATTTGGGAAGAAGAGATTAAGTTTCCGACGTGTTTTAGAAGAAGATTTTTAGGAATAATTCATTGGAAAGGGGTGGGAACACTCCTTTTTTCGTTGTGTGCGGGATGATGTTGCGTTTTGTTGGGAGGGAGAGAGGGTTTTACTTGGGCTTTAAAGGGGTATATCAAGGGTTGGGCATGGGAATGGTTTGGCTGTTGAGTGATTATTGGGTGACTGTTAGGCGCTATCGCCCGATTGTCGCCCGATTATCGCCCGATCATTGCCGCCATTTTAACAGGATATAAGGAAAAATAACATACACCGGATTCCGGTTTGGTAAAGCAATCGTGAGGTAACAGGGAGACAATCAAGATCCTTGTCTCTAGTTCAACCCGGTTTGATGGGGTGCTTTAGGGATATTTATCGGATAGAGGTGATTGCTTTGAATATATTTTATTGTTAAGACGTGTAAGTCGAAGTTTTTGTGTACATTTGTAGATGTATAACAATAAGTTGCATCATGGGAAAATCTAATTTAGTTCGTTTTGATTGGGCTGCAAAACGTTTATTGCGTAACAAGTCTAATTTCGTGGTATTAGAGGGGTTTTTGTCCGTGCTTTTAGAGGATGAGATTCACATTGAACGGATATTGGAGAGTGAAGGCAACCAACAGAAGTTTGATGATAAATTTAACCGGGTTGACATGCTTGCTGAAAATTCGAAAGGCGAGTTGGTTATTATAGAGGTCCAAAATAACCGGGAACTGGATTATTTCCACCGGATGTTGTACGGGACTTCCAAGGCGATCACGGAATATATAAATCAAGGGGATCCCTATGCTAAGGTGAAGAAGGTGTATTCTGTTAATATTGTTTATTTTGATTTGGGGCAGGGAGATGATTACGTGTATCACGGGTACACGGAGTTCCGGGGAATTCATACAAAAGATGTATTGCGATTATCCGTTCAACAACAAGAACAGTTTGTTTGTCATGATGCCGGAGATTTATTCCCGGAGTATTACGTGTTACGCGTGGACGAGTTTGATAAGTTAGCCAAAACTCCTTTGGATGAATGGATTTTGTTTTTGAAGACAGGAGAGATTGCGGAGAATGTTACCGCCAGTGGTTTGCGGGAGGCAAGGGAACGTTTGCGGGTAGATAAGTTGAGTGATGCGGAACAGAAAGAATACGAGCGCCACATGGAAGCATTACGTTATCAGCGTAGTGTTATTCAAACAGGATGGATTGAGGGAAAAGCTGAAGGAAAAGCCGAAGGGATAAAAGAGGGGAAGGCCGAAGGACGGGCTGAGGGAATAGCCGAGGGAATAAAAGAGGGGAAGGCAGAGGGGATAAAAGAAGGAAAAATAGAAGGTATGAAGGAAGGGGAGAGGAAAGGTAAATTAGAGGTTGCCCGTTCTTTGAAACAGATGGGATTATCTGTTGAGAGTATTGCTGTTGCCACCGGATTGTCTATTGATGATATTGAATATCTGGAATAGCAAAAGATACTGGAATAGATTTTATTCTATAATATTTAAAGAGGAAAGGTTTACCTGCAGATGGTTTGTTTTGCGAGTAAGCCTTTCCTCTTTTTATGTTTCTATAACATTGAGGTTTATTTAAACGCCTCTTTGATTTTCTCGATATAGTCCAGCTTTTCCCACGTGAAGAGTTCTACTTCTTTTTCGATGGTTGGCCAGTAATTCGAGGAGAATACTTTTTTCACGATTCTAGGAGTACGTCCCATGTGGCCGTAACTTGCCGTTTCCTGATAAATCGGGTTACGGAGTTTCAGGCGTTCCTCGATGGCTTTCGGGCGTAGGTCAAAGATTGAAGTGATTTTTTCGGCAATGGCGGCATCACTCAAGTTCACCTTGGCCGTTCCGTAAGTGTTCACGAAAACTCCAACGGGGCGGGCAATTCCGATGGCGTATGAAATCTGTATCAATATTTCGTCAGCAATCCCGGCTGCGACCATGTTTTTAGCGATATGGCGTGCGGCGTAAGCGGCAGAACGGTCCACTTTAGACGGATCTTTTCCGGAAAAAGCGCCTCCCCCGTGGGCTCCCTTGCCCCCGTAGGTGTCAACGATAATTTTTCTTCCGGTTAATCCCGTGTCCCCGTGAGGACCACCGATCACGAATTTTCCGGTAGGGTTCACGTGAAGAATCAAATCTTCATCGAAAAGGGCCTGTACCCGTTCCGGCAATTGGCGTTTCACTCTCGGTAACAAAATATTAATGATGTCCCAGCGTATTTGATCCACCATTTGTGCATCAGCCTCCAGCTGAACTTCCGGGGTGGGAGCCGTGGCCTTGACAAACTCGTCGTGTTGGGTGGAGATCACGATGGTATGAATCCGGGCAGGTTTATTATCGTCCCCGTATTCGATGGTTACCTGTGATTTGGAGTCCGGACGCAAATAAGTCATTTCCTGACCTTCTTTGCGGATTTGTGCCAGTTCGTACAATAATAAATGTGATAGCTCGAGAGATAACGGCATGTAATTGTCCGTTTCGTTACAAGCGTAACCGAACATCATACCTTGATCTCCGGCTCCTTGTTCCATGGGGTCTTCCCGAACAACGCCGCGGTTGATGTCGGGGGATTGTTCGTGAATGGCACTCAGGACGCCACAGCTATTCCCGTCGAACATGTATTCGCTTTTCGTGTAACCGATACGGTTGATCACTTCCCGTGCGATACGTTGTACGTCTACATACGCTTCAGTTTTGATTTCCCCAGCAACAATGGTTTGCCCGGTAGTTACCAATGTCTCGCAAGCCACTTTGGCATCCGGGTCAAAGGCGATGATTTTGTCAAGTACAGCATCGGAAATCTGGTCAGCCACTTTGTCGGGGTGACCTTCCGATACAGATTCAGATGTAAATAAATATCCCATAATTCATTTTAGATTTAGTGATTCAGTGATTTGGTGATTTAATGATTTGATGATTTAATGATGTTGTAACAAACGAATCACTTAATCGAAAATCATTTAATCTCTCAATCTCTTTATCGTAAATTAAACTATAGGAAAGTACATGGATGGTTGAATTCAGAATTAAATATGCATTTTAGCGCTTTTTTTCCGTGGTTGCAATCAGCCAAATCTTTCCACTTTTTCGAGGGGCAAAGATAGATTTTTATTAGATAGGAATGAAACTTTCTTTTGTAAAATGAGTATTTTTGTTATTAAAGAATGTAATTATGGGACACGATCATTCACATACCGGGCATCAACACGCTCATGGAGAGAGTACAAAGAATTTAGGTATTGCTTTTTTCCTGAATCTGGGATTTGCCGTTATCGAGATTGTCGGGGGAATATGGACCAATTCGGTGGCTATTATTTCCGATGCGGTACATGATTTCGGGGATGCTTTTTCTATCGGGGTTTCTTATTTTCTGGAACGTTATTCGAGAAAGAAGAGGACCGTGACATTTACTTACGGGTATAAACGATTTTCGACGCTGGGGGCGTTAATCAATTCGATCGTGTTGCTGGTAGGGTCGATCTTCGTGTTCATGGAGACGATTCCCCGTCTATTTCATCCCGCGGAGGTGAATTACTCCGGGATGATGTGGTTGGCGGTGGCGGGACTTGTCGTGAACGGGTTCGCTGCCTTGCGGTTGATGAAAGGAAATTCGATCAGCCAGCGGGCTGTGATGTTGCATTTGCTGGAGGACGTGCTGGGATGGGTGGCCGTGTTGATCGGTAGCGTGATTATTCGTTACACGGGATGGTATTTTATCGATCCGCTACTTTCGGTTTGTATCGGGGTGTTTATTCTGACGAACGTGTGTCGGAATTTGTACACAATTTTCAGAATCCTTTTGCAAGCTACACCAGAGCATATGCCGGAGGATAAGATAAAGGCCATTTTACTGGAGGTGCCGAACGTGAAGAACGTGCATGACCTGCACGTGTGGACGCTAGACGGGGAAAGGAATATCGCTTCGGCTCACCTGATTGTGGCAGATGATATTTCCCGGACGGATGCCATCCGGGTGAAACATGATGCCGTGGATCGGTTGAAGGAGGCGGGCATAGATCACCTGACCGTGGAAATCGAGTTCGAAGGGGAGGGATGTTATAGTTGTCCCGTGGAATGACGGGAGGCATCAATCCGTTCCGTGAACTCGGAGATTTCGGGAAGGAAGTTCTCGTCGAGACGGGCGAATTCCTTGGCAAAGTTTAGGCCTTTTTCAAGTGCTTGTAATTTCTGAGAATGACGATTTGTTTTTTCGTAGATGGTAGCCAAGTTCCAGCAAGCGGCCAGAATGGATGGCGGCGTTTCGTACTCGTCGTCGTACGTGTCCTCGTAAGCGGAAACAGAGCGACTGAACATCTGTTCCGCGGATTCCCAGTTGCCCCGGTCATAATGGTGTTGACCTAATCGAAACAAGTAGCTGGCTAGGGGTGTTACGAGGTAATCGTTATGGCGAACCAGTTTAACGGATTGTTCGTAACTTTCCAGTCCTTCCAGTAAAATAGAATCGAGTGTTTCGGGAGTTGTCATGATCTCTTGCAGGTAGGGATCGTCAATAGAAAGCCATTTGTAATCTAGGCTTTCGTTCAAGTCTATGTGTATACGTTTATTCCCGGTATACGCGAACACGAAACGAAAATCGTGATGATAGTGCTGATCTTCGTTTTTCTTCTCGTTACGTGGAATCGGGTGGGAATTGATCTCGACGCAATAGGGCTTATTTTTAATGAGGTTGATGGGAATCAGTTGTTCGGCTGTCAGTCCGGTTTCTTCTTCCACTTCCCGTAATGCAGCTTCGAAGAGAGAATCATCGTCGAGGTCTACGTGGCCACCGGGAATATGCCATTTATCAAGGGTCTTGTGGTGTAGTAACAGGACTTCACGGGTGGGAATGTGGATGATCGTTCCGCTTGCCGTGATGTGTCCGGTGAAATTTTTACGGTCACACAAATCTTCTTCGTCGAAGTTGTTGAATAGTTCGATGAACTTTTTACTTGCCCCGTTTTTCAGGTATTTCAAGTGTTTTTGTATTTCCAATTTCGTTACCATAGTCGCTAAATCCCCTTTTAATGGTTGATTTGTAAAAATACACTTTTTTTATTTTCAAGTACTCGTTTGGGGAATGTAATTTTATAAAATAGAGTTTGTAATGAAAATATTTTTCATTTTTAGCGTGACTTACGTAAATATTTTAGAAAGTATTCGTATATTTGTGATGGAATAAACACGATTCTTTTTGAAAAACGGAGAGCTATGAATGACTCGAATACCATAAATAAAGGTTCACTACCGGGATTGAAGGAGAAACGGTACTTGCAGAAGAAAGCAATTATCGGGTTTCTTTACCGGATGGGAGAGTTGTCCAAGCCTGAGATTTGTCGCCTGACAAACGTGACCACGCCGACGGTTAGTCGCATGATTGAAGAGTTGATCGAAGAGGGATGGGTGATTGACAGGGGATGCGGAAATTCGATCGGGGGTAAACGTCCTCACGTGTTTTCATTAAATCCGGATGCCGCGTATATATTAGGAGTGGATATTGGTAGGGAGTACCTGCGGGTGGCTATCTTCAATTTGAAGAATGAGCCGATTGAGGGTATTCTGGAATATCCCTCGATTTTGGAAGAGCAGGATGATGAGGCGACTCTCCGTTATGTGCGGGAGAAGATTGACGAGACGATCGGGCATTTGAATATAGATCGGGCAAAGATCAAGATGGCAGGTTTCGCTCTTCCGGGATTGATCGATCGGGAGGGAACTTCATATACTTATTTGACGTATGAACAACCGGGTATAAAGAGTATTTTGGAGGAAATGCTGCAAATCCCGGTATTTATTGATAACGATTCTAACGTGATGGCCATGGCGGAACACACGTTCGGGGTAGCCAAAGACGTGAATAACGTTTTGTGTATTAGCGTGAACGAGTGTATCGGTTTGGGGATGATCCTGAATTCGAAATTATATCGCGGGGGAATTGGTATGGCGGGAGAGTTCGGGCATATCCGTATTTCAGGGCTGGAGGCTCCATGTCATTGCGGAAAGATCGGTTGCTTGGAAACTGTGTCTTCGGGACGGGCTATCGAGAAGGTGGCAGGCAAGCCGTTACAGGATATTATCGAGGCGGCCCGGAAAGATGATATTTCGGCTATCGACCTCTTGCATCGTGCAGGGGAGAAGTTGGGAGAGGGAATTGCCACGATGGTACATTTGTTTAACCCGGACATGGTTGTCATCGGCGGGGAGATCGTGCAAGCGGGCGATTTGATGCTGGTCCCGGTTCAACAGGCAATAAATAAGTACGCTTTGGCTCGTATGCGAGGACATTGCGAGTTGAAGATGAGTAATCTGGGCGTTTATTCGGCGATATTGGGTACGTTGATGATGGTCATGGAACATTTGTATGATGACACGGAATGCGGGTACTCGCTTTATTAACAAGGAAAAAATTAAAGATAAAGATATGATGATTACTAAAAACTACATCGCTAAGGGCGAGGGTGCCAACAGGTTCGAGAAGATTCCTGTTCAGATTTATGAAACAGCGGACGAGGCTGTGAAGGCCGTTGCCCGTGAGATTGTGGATTTGGTACAAACGAAAGCGGCTAGCGGTGAAAAGTGCGTTTTAGGTTTGGCGACCGGGGTTTCCCCGATCAAGTTGTATCAAGAGCTGGTGAGGCTGCACCGGGAAGAAGGCGTTTCTTTCCGTAACGTGGTTACGTTCAATTTGGACGAGTATCTGCCGATGCCGAAAGAGTCGGAGCAGAGCTACCATTATTTCATGCACCACCATTTGTTTGATCATATAGATATTGACCCGAAGAATATTCATATCCCGGACGGAACGCTGGAAGGGGATGAGATAGATAAATTCTGTCGGGATTACGAGAAGGCGATCGATGCTGCCGGGGGAATTGACCTCCAGATATTGGGTATCGGACGTACGGGACATATCGGTTTTAACGAGCCGGGGTCTTTTATCACGTCCCAGACCCGGAAGGTGTTCTTGAATGACTTGACGATAAAAGACGCGATAAAGGATTTCGGAAGTAGGAATCTGGTACCCACGAAAGCGATCACGATGGGAGTCGGGACGATTATGCAGGCCCGGAGAGTGATTCTGATGGCGTGGGGAGAGAAAAAGGCTCCGATTATCAAGGCTACCGTGGAAGGACGGGTGTCTGATTCGGTTCCGGCAACTTTCTTGCAGATGCATTCTAACGTGCAATTTATTATTGATGAGAGTGCGGCTAGCGAATTGACCCGGGCGGATTACCCGTGGTTGGTGAGCAAGGTGGATTGGGATGATAAGCTGATTCGTAAAGCGGTGATCCGGTTGTGCCAGAAGTTGAAAAAGCCCATTTTAAAAGTCGAAGATAAAGATTATCAAGATAACGGTTTGAGCGATCTGATCGAGAAGTTTGGTTCTGCAAACAAGGTGAATATTGCCGTGTTTAATGATATGCAGCACACCATTTCCGGGTGGCCGGGAGGGAAACCTAACGCGGATGATTCAACCCGTCCGGAGAGAGCGAATCCTTACCCGAAACGAGTGTTGATTTTCAGCCCGCATCCGGATGATGACGTGATCTCGATGGGAGGAACGGAGGCCCGTTTGGTGGAACAGGGGCATGAGGTGCATGCGGTTTATCAAACATCCGGGAACATTGCCGTGTTTGATGATTACTTGTACGAGATGATGGATATTGCTGACTTGTTCGCCCAAAATATGGGAGTGTCCGGCGAGGGGTACAAGCAGGTGAAGGAGACGATTCGGAATCTGAAACCGGAGGGAAGTGAACCTAAAGAGGTGCTGAAGTTCAAGACGGCCTTGCGGGCAGCAGAGGCTTTGGCCGCTTGTCGGTTTATGGGCATCCCCTCGGAGAGAGTACATTTTTTGAATTTACCTTTCTATGAAACGGGTTCCGTGAAAAAGAACCCGTTGGGAAAAGAAGATATTGATATTATCGTGAATCTGTTGCGGGAGGTGAAACCTCACCAGATTTATGCTGCCGGAGACTTGGCCGATCCGCACGGAACGCATAGTGTTTGTCTGGATGCGATCATGCAGGCTTTTGACGTCGTATGTGAGGATGACTGGTTCAAGGATTGTTACGTGTGGTTGTACCGCGGGGCTTGGTTGGAATGGGAGATCGAGAAGGTGGATATGGCGGTGCCGGTAAGCCCGTCGGAGTTATCCATCAAACGACAAGCGATTTACCGACACGGTTCACAGAATAACGGACCGGCATACCCGGGAGATGATCCTCGCGAGTTCTGGCAGCGAGCCGAAGACCGTAACCGTAACACGGCCGACTTGTATAACAAGTTGGGAATGGCGGAGTACGAGGCGATGGAGGTCTTCGTGCGCTATAAGCATAGGAAATAAATGTTGTGTTTTATATTTTTTTTGCTGGAGCGGGGTCTGTTTTTAGACCCCGTTTCTTTTTTCGCCTATGGCGAGTTGCGGGTTTCAAGTTTTAAAAGAACGAGCCAAAGATGTAACCTGATACGGTTGCCATGATGATAACGAGAGCAACATACACGATTGTCTTTTGGGTTCCCATGACGCCACGAATAACCAGCATATTCGGTAAGGATAAGGATGGCCCGGCCAGTAATAATGCTAGAGCGGGACCTTTACCCATGCCAGAGGCAAGCAGGCCTTGGATAATCGGCACCTCGGTCAGGGTGGCGAAATACATGAATGCACCCGTGAAACTGGCGAAAAAGTTCGAAAGCAGTGAATTTCCGCCTACAGCCCACTCGATCCAATGATTGGGAATGATCCCGGCGATAGCCGTGTCATCATGTGTTGAACCTAATAGGAATCCAGCGAAAACAACTCCAATTGCCAATAGTGGTAGGATTTGTTTTGCAAATCCCCATGAGGAAAAGGCCCATTCCCGGTTTTCATCATCCCGTTTGTCAAAAAGTAGTATCACGGATAATGACGTGATTCCTATAATCATTGGGAGCAAAGGAACCAGCTTGGCATCAGTGATAAACGTGTTGGCGAGAAAGGCGGAAAGTGCCGTCGCAATCGCACCAAGCAATACCCATGTGATAGGTAACTTCAGAATTCGGATGAGTGACCAGCAGAAGAACAGGGCGAGGATTCCCGTGATGTACCACTTATAGGTAAATACATAAAACCATAATCCTTTGTCAGATGCGGCAGGGGCTCCCCAATTGGCGAAGACAAGGATGAGTACCATCGTGAAAAAGTGAAATGAAGTTTGCCACATCGGGCGTTTCTCCGGTGGTGGGGTGATGTTCATTTGTTCCTCTTTTTTGGCTTTTTCTTCCTTGCGGAAAATGAATGACATGAGAAGACCGATGATAATGGAAAATGTGATGGCTCCGACGATACGGGCAATACCCATCTCCACGCCCAAGATGCGAGCCGTTAGGATAATTGATAAAATACTGATCGCCGGGCCGGAATAGAGGAAAGCAATGGCCGGGCCTAGTCCGGCTCCGCGTTTGTATATGCTTGTAAATAACGGTAGGATTGTACAAGAGCAAACAGCCAGAATTCCACCGGAGATGGCGGCTATCGTGTAGGATAACCATTTCTTGGCGTTTGCCCCGAAGTATTTGAGTACCGCTCCCTGACTGACGAATACGGCAATGACTCCCGCGATGAGGAATGCGGGGAGCAGGCATAGCACCACGTGTTCTTGCGCGTACCATTTGGCAAGGTCGAGCGTGGCATCAATGGCGGTCATGAACCGCTCATTGCCGAGCGGCATGAAGAAGACCATTGCGAAAATAGCAATCATCCAAAACAGGATGGTCAATTCTTTCTTGTTGTTCATGACGAAAAGGTTATTAAATACCGAGAATCTTTTTGATTTCGCTCTCCGTGGGAACGTGACCTTTGAGTTTGACTTCTCCGTCGACGACGATGGCAGGGGTTGTCATGATGCCATAATTCAGTAATTCAACAATGTCTTCCACTTTTGAAAGTGTTGCATCGAGTTGATTCTCTTTCACGATCTTTTCGATCATTTCATAGGTTGTCTTGCATTTGGCGCAACCGGATCCCAAAACTTTTATTTCCATGATTTAATTTATTTAATTCGTTATGTTACGAACGTTGTTCGTGTGAAAAACTTAGAGATTTATAACCAGACAGTAGTATAACCCGATGGCGGTGAATAACCCGCCTACGATCCAATTCAACCATTTTTGTATGGTTTTTATCTTACCGTAAAAATTGCCGATATGCTGTACGCTGAAAGCCAGAATCCAAGCTGTGGCCAATACGGGTAATGCGGTTGCTAGGGCAAAGAGAACGGGAAGTAGGTAACCGCCTGCCGATGTCGCGGACATCGGGATCAACATGCCGAAATAGAAAACGCCGCTCGTGGGGCAGAACGCCATGGCGAATAATATCCCGAGTAGCAAGGCTCCCCATCCGCCCCGACGGGCTAATCCCTCTCCATTACCTTTGAAACCGAATGACGGCAGGTTGAATTTGTGACCGAACAGCATGAATAACCCTATGAATAATAGTGCGGGTCCGAGTAGCATTTCTCCATATTTGCCGATAAATTTTTGGATACCAAACAGGCTTGAACCTTCTTCTAAAATTAAGATGAGGATAATGCCTAGGAGCGTGTAGGCCATGACACGTCCTAGCGTGTAGAGCAAGCCGTTTCGAAATATCCTGTGGCGGTTCTCGATGTCTTTTCCAATAAAGCCGATGGCGGCAATATTGGTCGCCAGAGGACAAGGGGAAATGGCCGTCAGTAGTCCTAGCAAGAAGGCGGTCAAAGCCGGGGTGGTGCTACTATCCAATAAAGATTGTAACCATTCCATAGATGTTTATTTTAGTAGTTGCCGAATCTTTTGGGTCACGTTTGCCTTGAATGTATCTGGAGCGGAAAGAGCCTTTGCAAAAGCATATTCGGTTAGGTTCTCGGTGGAATCCTTGCCATTTTTCCATTTCGTGATAAAGAGTGAAGACCACGTGACCTCGTATTTGTTGATGATCTCTTCATTTTCAGATTGAGAGATGTCAATGGATTTGAATACTAGGCTGCCGTCTTTCAGTTCGTCGGCAAATAGGGTTTCCACCGTTTCTTTGGTATTTTTTTCGATTGCCGCACAGGTTATACAGCGTTGCTTGCCATGGAAATAGAGAACTTCCACATGATCTTTTGGTGGTTGTTGTTCTTGGGCTTTGCTGCCTTTTGTGTTTTTGTTGCCGCATGCGAAAAGGCTTAGACACATTGTTAACAGTAGAATTACTTTCATAACGTTTTAATTTAATTGATTGTTATTGATATTAATTTATTGTGTTTGTATTTCGTCAAACTACGAACAATATAGCTAATAAAATAGTTGTTACTAACAACAACTACTTTTTTTCGTGTTGTCATGATCAAACAAGCGTACGAATAAATTCTTGGCGATGGCCCAGTTCTCTCGATTAATGCAGTATCGAACTTTGGGAGGCTCGATGGAGCCTTGAATTAGTCCAGAGTCTTTTAACTCTTTCAAATGCTGGGAAACGGTGGCCTTCGATATGGGTAAGACCTCATGGATGTCACCGAAAAAACAACAATTCTGTTGGGCCAGAAAGTTGAGTATGGCGATTCGTGCCGGATGCCCCATCGCTTTTGCGAAACGGGCGAGTTGCTCTTGATCTATGGTGTATTCTTTCGTTTCCATTCTTAGCTTTATTTATTGTTCGTAAAATTACGAATAATATTAATTCAAGCAAAACGAATGGATAATATTTTTTTATTATTACAATAAATGGACTTGCTAATCAGCTTTTACGTTCGATCTCCCGGAGGTTTTCCATTTTCTTTTTCCGCAAGAAACCTTGGATGTCTTCTAAGTGTTCCTTTACTTTCTTGTTGCCGAATTCGTAGACCTTGTGGACGAGTCCGGTGAGGAAATCACGGTCATGAGACACGACGATCAAGGTGCCATCGAACTCTTTCAAGGCATTTTTCAGGATGTCCTTGGTACGGAGGTCGAGGTGGTTCGTCGGCTCGTCGAGAATCAACAGGTTCACGGGAGAGAGCAACAACTTGATCATGGCCAATCGGGTACGCTCTCCACCGGACAGGACTTTCACCTTTTTGTCGATGTCGTCACCGCTGAACATGAAAGCTCCCAGCATATCCTTGATTTTGTGTTTCAGCTCCATGGGAGTTACGTCGTCGATGGTCTGGAAAACGGTAAGGCTTTCGTCCATGAGAGAGGCTTGGTTTTGGGCGAAATAGCCAATCTTCACGTTATAGCCTAATGTCAGTTTTCCGTTATAGGGAATTTCACCCATGATACATTTTACCAGCGTGGACTTTCCTTCCCCGTTACGACCGACGAAAGCGACTTTCTCTCCCTTCTCAATCGTGAAGTGGGCATCTTGGAACACGATGTGTCCGTCATAGTCTTTTGTAAGCTCTTCCGCGATCACCGGGTATTTACCGGAGTTCGGGGCGGGCGGGAATTTTAGTCTCAGTGCGGAAGTGTCTTCCTCGTCAACTTCCAATATTTCCAGTTTCTCCAACATTTTCACGCGGGATTGTACCTGTAAGGTCTTGGAATAGGTTCCCTTAAAACGCTCGATAAATTCTTTCGTCTCGGCGATCATCTTTTGCTGTTCGTCGTAGGCCTTTTGTTGCTGTACGCGTCGTTCTTGGCGTAGTACGAGGTATTGGGAGTAATTTACCTTGTAGTCGTAAATACGGCCCATGGTGACCTCGATCGTTCGGGTGGTGATGTTGTCAACAAATGTCCGGTCGTGGGAGATCACGACGACAGCTTTTCCGTTATTCACGAGAAAATCCTCCAGCCATTGAATCGAATCAATGTCAAGGTGGTTGGTAGGCTCGTCAAGTAGCAACACGTCCGGGTTTTTAAGCAACATTTTAGCCAACTCGATACGCATGCGCCAACCTCCACTGAAATCGGCTGTCGGGCGGTTGAAATCTTCCCGTTGGAATCCGAGACCCAACAATACCTTTTCAACATCCGCCTCGTAATGCGTGGAGTCGATGCTATAAAATTTCTCGCTGAGGGCGGATACGTCTTCAATGAGTTTGTAATACTCTGGAGAATCGTAGTCCGTTCTTTCGGTGAGTTGTTGATTCAACCGTTCAATCTCTTTCTCCATCTCGAAAAGGTGGGCGAATGCCTGTGCCGTTTCATCGAAAACGGTTCTTTCGTTATGGGTCATTAAATGTTGCGGTAGGTAAGCAATAACAGTTTCCTTCGGGTAGGAGATATTTCCCCGGGAGGCTTGGCGTTCTCCCGCCAGAATTTTTAATAACGTGGATTTACCTGCCCCGTTCTTTCCCATGAGGGCAATCCGGTCCTTGTCGTTAATAACAAATGAAATATCTTTAAAAAGCGCTCTGTCTCCAAATTCTACTGTTAATCCGTCTACTGAAATCATATTTAATTGAAAATTGAAAGTTGAAAATTGAAAATGAATTTACATTTTCAAATAGCGGTGCGAAGATAAGATAATTTGTTTATATTTGCGATATGAACGATTACAAGTCGTTTGATAAATTATAAATCTGAAGTTTATGAAGACAACATTTATTTCTAATCGTCAATTTCAAGTGAGGGGAACGAACTTTGAATCTTTCAAAGGAATGGGCCGTGCTTGTTGTTGCTGTTGTTGTCTTTAATCCTGCCATTTATATTTCTATAAACGTTTTTCGATAGGCAGTGATTGTCTCTCCGGTAGGTTTGGTGTATTCAAACTGGCGGGTGGAGAGTGTAATTTAAAATCGTGAATCATAAATCAAAAATAATCATGTTGGTAAAGAAGAACATTCTTGAAACCATAGGGCATACACCTATGGTACGTATTAATCGTTTGGGCCAGAATCCGAACGTGAATATTTACGCCAAGTTGGAGGGATTTAATCCCACGGGTAGTATTAAAGATCGTATCGCCTTGCAGATGATCGAACAGGCAGAACGGGAGGGGCGTTTGATGCCCGGTAAAACCATTATCGAACCGACTTCCGGGAACACGGGGATTGGTTTGGCTATTATCGGTATCGTGAAAGGTTATCCCGTGGAGATTGTGATGAGTGAGGCGGTGTCCGTGGAGCGGAGAAAGATTATCCGTTCGTACGGGGGCAAGGTCATTCTGACTCCAGCGGCGGAGGGGACGGATGGGGCTATCCGGAAGGCGCATCAACTTGTGGAAGAAAACCCCGGAAAATATTTCATGCCCGACCAGTTCAGTAATGCCGGGAATTATCAGGCACATTACGAGAACACGGCCATTGAGATCTGGCAACAGATGGAGGGGGAGATTGATTACTTGGTGAGTGCCTTGGGAACGTCGGGGACAATCATGGGAATATCCCGTTTCTTGAAAAGATGTAAGCCGGATATAAAAGTCGTGTCTGCGCATCCCGTGAAGGGGCATTACATTCAAGGTCTAAAGAATATGGAAGAGGCGATTGTTCCGGCTATTTACGATCCCTCCCGGATAGATATACAGGTGATGGTGGAGAGCGAGGAGGCTATTGCCATGGCTCGAGAGATTATTGTCCGGGAAGGTATTTTTGCTGGGATGAGTAGCGGGGCTGCCATGGTGGCAGCTCTGAAGACCGCAGAACAGATAGATACGGGTAACATTGTGGTTATTTTCCCCGATAGGGCAGAAAAGTATCTGAGTACTTCGATGTTTGGGAATTTGGTAGATTATTAAGCGTCAGGGATTTTCTGTTTGTCGATCAATTTTGGCTCTCTTTTTGTAGGATGTTCTGCGAGTGTAAATTTTGTTATAATATTTAAGAACAAATTAAAAGGAATAGTCGTACAATAGAGTTACGAATAAATTATTGTTATGATGGAAATATCAGATATAGGATTGATCGGATTGGCGGTAATGGGTGAGAATTTGGCTTTGAACTTGGAAAGTAAAGGGTACACGGTCTCTGTTTACAACCGGGTTCACCCGGATCGGGAGAGCGTGGTAACCCGTTTCGTGGAAGGGCGAGGAAAGGGAAAGCGTTTCCACGGGACTTACACGATTGAAGAGTTCGTGGAGTCCATACGCCTGCCGCGGAAGATCATGTTAATGGTGAAGGCCGGGGACCCGGTTGACGAGTTGATCGGGCAATTACTCCCGTGGCTTTCTCCCGGGGACGTTATTATTGACGGGGGAAATTCGGATTACCATGATACGGAACGTCGGGTGAAAATGCTGGAAGAGAAAGGCCTCTATTTTATTGGAGCCGGAATTTCCGGGGGAGAGGAGGGTGCGTTGAACGGGCCTTCTATCATGCCGGGTGGTTCCGTGACGGCTTGGCCACTGGTGAAAGATATATTACAGTCGATTGCGGCAAAACTGGAAGACGGTTCTCCTTGTTGCGAATGGATCGGTCCCGGCGGGGCAGGGCATTACGTGAAGATGGTACATAACGGGATCGAGTACGGGGATATGGAACTGATTGCGGAGGCGTATTCCATGTTGAAGAAAAGAACCGGGTTAGATAACGACGGCTTGGGAGATATTTTTGAGTTGTGGAACCGGGGAGAACTGAATAGTTTTTTGATCGAGATTACTTCACATATTCTGCATTATAAGGAAGAGAACGGTGACTATTTGCTGGATCACATACTGGATGTGGCCGGGCAGAAGGGAACGGGAAAATGGAGCGTGATGGCGGCCTTGGATGAGGGGGACCCGTTGACGCTGGTGTCGGAGGCGGTGTTTGCCCGTTTCATGTCGTCTTTGGTGAACGAAAGAGAGAGAGCGTCCGTGCAGTACCCCTCGGGTAAGGTGGGGGATATGGAGGCTTGCATTACCTTGAACACTTCCGGAATCGAGGCGGTGAGGGATGCCTTGTACGCGGCGAAACTGATCTCTTACGCGCAGGGATTTTCCTTGATGCGCAGGGCCTCCGAGCGAAATGGTTGGAATTTGGATTATGGGACTATCGCTAAAATATGGAGAAAGGGATGTATCATTCGCTCTGTGTTCTTGGAGAGGATTACTCAAGCATTCACGAAGAGTCCGAGATTACAGAATTTGTTATTTGATGCTTTTTTCCACGAGAGAATGGAAAATGCCTTGCCGGCTTTGCGGGGGGTGGTCGTGGATTGCGTGTTTAATGGTATCGCGGCACCTTGTTTTTTCTCGGCACTGAGTTATTTTGACGGGTTACGTAATTTTACTTCCGCGGCGAATCTGATACAGGCGCAACGGGATTATTTCGGGGCGCATACTTACGAACGTACGGATGTCGAAAGGGGTAAGTTTTTCCATACCGACTGGACGGGAAAAGGTGGAAAGACGGTTTCAGGAACTTATAATGTGTAATTATGAATAGACCGGAGGATCAGGTATTAGTCATATTCGGGGCATCGGGTGATTTAACTAAACGAATGTTAATGCCCTCTTTATACGAGTTACACGTGCGGCAGATGTTGCCGGAACGTTTTGTTATTTTGGGAACTTCGAGGAAATCCATGAGCGATGACGAGTTTCGTTTGTCTATTCGTTTGATGTTGCATGAGTTGAAAGGGGAGAAGGGATTGAACGGGGAAGAGGTGGATCGTTTCTTGCAGAAAGTGTACTACCAACCTTTTGATCCCGTGGAAGGTGCTGACGAGTTGGGAGAGCGGGTGATGTTTTTGATGGAGGAAAATGCCATCCCGATGCGGGTGGTATATTATTTAGCAACCCCTCCGAATTCCCAACAGGCAATCACGAAATATATCGGGAGAAGTTGCTTGTTTGGTGTTAAGGAACGGGGCGGGTGGCATCGGATCGTGGTGGAAAAACCTTTCGGGACGAGTCTGGAGACGGCGAAAGAGCTGGATAGTTCCTTGTTACAGGTGTTCCATGAAAAGGAAATTTATCGTATAGACCACTTCTTGGGGAAGGAGACGGTACAGAATATATTGGTTTTGCGTTTCGCGAACGAGATATTCGAGTCCTTGTGGAACCGGAACTACGTGGATTACGTGGAGATATACGCTTTGGAATCGCTCGGAATCGAGAACCGGGGGAAATATTACGAGACAACGGGAGCTTTGCGGGATATGGTGCAGAACCATCTGATGCAGTTGTTGGCTTTCGTGGCTATGGAATCCCCGGCGACGATGGAACCGGAGGTGATTCGGGACGAGACGGTAAAGGTGTTACGTTCACTTCGCCAATGGAAAGGGGAGGATATTCCCCGCAATGTTGTCCGGGCGCAATACGTGGCCGGAGAATCGAAAGGGCAGCCTGTGGTTGGATATTTGCAGGAAAAAGATGTTGCCCCGAATTCCGATATGGAGACTTACGTGGCGTTGAAAGTTTTTATTGACAACTGGCGGTGGAGTCATGTGCCGTTTTATATATATACGGGTAAACGTTTGAAAGACAAGCGTTCCGGGGTGGTGATTCATTTCAAGTCCACGCCGCACAAGTTATTTCAGGGACAATGCGAGGGTTCGTCTTGTAACCAGTTGATTATTCGTATGACACCAGATGAAGGGGTGATGTTGAAGTTTGGGTTGAAAATGCCGGGTGGCGGCTTTACGGTGAAACAAGTGGGGATGGATTTCCTGTATGCCTCGCTTTGTAACAATTATCTGCCGGGAGCCTACGAGCGTTTGTTGCTGGATGCCATGCAGGGAGATTCGATGCTTTACACGCGGGATGATGCCTTGGAAGCTAGTTGGAAGTTTATCGATCCGATCGTGAACTATTGGCGGGAACATCCGGGAGAGCATTTGCGAACGTATACCGCCGGAAGTGAGGGGCCGGATTTGAGTGATGTGTGGGACGTGGCTCCACCTGTTTCGAAAGAAGATAAAAATGTTTGTTGGTTATGATATTAGATGCACATGCGGGATTAGTACTTGAAGGTGGTGGAATGAGAGGCGTATTTACTGCCGGGGCGTTAGATTTCTTGATGGATAAAAAGGTTTATTTCCCTTACACGATCGGAGTTTCTGCCGGGGCGTGTAACGGGCTTTCCTATGCCTCCCGTCAGCGGGGACGGGCAAAGACGTGTAATATTGATTTGTTGGATAAGTACCATTATATCGGTTTCCGTTATTTTTTCACGAAACGGAGTATCATGGATTTTGACCTTATTTTTGATGAATTCCCGACCCGGATTATCCCGTACGATTATGATACTTACTTTGCCTCCCCAGAGCGTTTCGTGATGGTGACGAGTAATTGCAGGACGGGAGAGGCGAATTATTTCGAGGAAAAGCATGATCCGGTACGTTTGCTGAATATTTGTCGGGCCTCTTGCAGTCTGCCTTTTGTTTGTCCGGTCTCTTACGTGGACGGGGAACCCATGCTGGACGGGGGAATCTGTGATGCCATTCCGATCCGGAAAGCAATAGCCGACGGGTTCGATCGTAACGTGGTGATCCTAACTCGTAATAAAGGTTACCGGAAAGATGAAAAAGAGAAATCATTGCCTTGGTTCATGTATCGTAAATATCCGGCATTACGGGAGAGCTTGAGGATAAAGAATAAACGTTATAACGAGACTCTTGATTTTTTGGAACAGTTGGAACGGGAGAAGAAAGTGGTTTTGATTCGTCCGGAGAAACCGTTGGAGGTGGATCGGATCGAACAAGACGTGACGAAATTAACGGACTTGTATAATCAAGGGTACGAATGTGCCCGTAAAGTATTTAGTATTTAATATTGCGGTTATGGAAGAGCTTACATTGACAACACCTTCTATTTTATTCTCGGCTATATCGTTGATCATGCTGGCTTATACGAATCGTTTTTTGGCGTATGCCCAAGTGATCCGGAATTTGAAGGGTGAACATGAGAATCGGCCGAGTGCGATGACCAAATTGCAACTGGATAATTTACGAAAGCGGCTTTATATGGCTCGGTCGATGCAAATTTACGGGGTGATCAGTTTGTTGCTTTGCGTGGTTTGTACTTTCTTTATTTATATTGGGTTACAAACTTTGGCGATTTACACGTTCGGAGTAGCTTTGTTGCTGTTAGTGATTTCATTGGGAATTTCCGTGAAAGAGATATTGATCTCGGTGAAGGCGTTGGAATTTAGGCTGGATAACGTGGAGGCGGAAAAGGAGAGCAAGAAACAAAAGTAGTTTGCGGGGATGGAGGAATAGATAACAGATGTAGGATCGATAAGAGATGTTGTAGTATTTGACTTGTAATTTTGGATTAAAATAATGCAATGTTGCAAATTATTTGTATATTTGCATTCTGAAAGAACTTGAATTCTGCATACAGAAAACAGTCGGTCCGGCAGATCATCACACCAAAATAGAAACACTGCCTTCTCTAATACCATATCATTCCCGACTGTTTTCTTCTTTCTATAAATTTTGATTTAGGTCAATGGGGTTGTTGTGTAAATCTGTATTTTTGAATCGAAATTAGGATGATATGATAAAAGCTGTATTTTTTGATATTGACGGGACGTTGGTTAGCTTTAAGACCCATCGGGTTCCGGGTTCTACGAAGAGAGCGATTGCTATTTTACGTGCCAAAGGTATTCGGGTATTCATTGCGAGTGGGAGGCAATTGTTGGCTATTAATAATTTAGAAGACCTGCAATTTGACGGTTATGTTACTTTAAACGGAGGGTATTGTATCGTGGGGGAGCAAGTGATTTATAAACATAGTATGCCATCGGAAGATATGGTTTCTTTGGTGCGATACATGGAAGAGCAAGAGAGTTTTCCCTGTATCTTTGTTCATGAAAATGCATTTTATATCAATTACACGAACGAACGGACGAACGAGATTTTTCGTTTACTGAACTTCCCGAAACCGCCTGTCCTGCCTTTACGGGAGGCTGCCGAAGGAGAGGTTTTCCAGTTGGTGGCATTTTTCACGAAAGAACAGGAGAAAGCGATTATGGCTGCCATACCTCATTGTGAGGCAACCCGGTGGAATCCATTGTTTTCGGATGTTATTCCGAAAGGAAGTAGTAAGCAAGTGGGGGTAGATAAAATGTTGGATTATTTTGGAATATCGTTGGAGGAATCAATGGCTTTCGGAGATGGAGGGAATGATGTTCTCATGTTGAAACATGTCGGGATCGGGGTGGCTATGGGAAATGCGGAAGATGAAGTAAAGCTGGCAGCGGATTATGTTACCGATTCCGTGGATGAGGGTGGAATTGAAAAGGCTTTACGGCATTTCGGGGTGATTTAGTTGTTTAAATAACTACCCCCACTAACTCCCCCTTGCACAGGGGGAGAAATCGCTTGGTAATCGGCTCTTCCCCTGTGTAAGGGGGAGTTGGAGGGGGTAGTATAGATTTAGTCTTGTTTTTTATCTATGATTTCCCGAATTTCATTCGTGATCTGCGTGTCTGTCAAATGATTTTCTTTTAACAGCTCTTCCAGAACAAAGCGATCGGCAAATTCTTTCTTCAGACCGTAGTTCTTGACCTTCATCTCGGAATCCCCGTAATAGCGGGCAATCTTTTCCCCGAAACCGCCATCCAGCACACCGTCTTCCAGCGTGATCACCAGCTGGTGATTAGCCTTTAAATCTTTCAGCATCTGTTTGTCAAGTCCCGTGATATAACGAGGATTGATCAGTGTGGCTTGGACTCCGGTTGCCTCTTGCAACTTTCGACACACGGACTCTCCCAGCGGGTAGAAATTTCCAAGTGCGATGATGGCCACCCGTTCTCCTTGACAGGTAATTTTATAACGGTTTAGTTCGCTGTAATCCGTGTCAAAGGTCTCACCTCTTTCGATGACAACCGGCCCCGGAACACGAACGGCAACAGGGTGCGTTGTTTGTTTGATGCCCCATTCCAGCATGGCGAAATATTCCTCTTTGCAAGTCGGGGCCAAGTACACGATATTCGGTATATTGCTGATAAGTGGAATATCAAAGAATCCGAGGTGTGTTTCATCATTCATCCCGGCAGAGCCGCCAAGGAACACCGAAATAACTGCCGGGTTCCGGTTGATACACAAATCTTGTGACAATTGGTCATAGCACCGCTGGATAAACGTGCTGTAAACACCGTACACGGGTCTCCCGCCATTAGCAGCGATTCCGGATGCGAGAGCTACAGCATGTTCCTCGGCGATCCCCACATCTACAAATTGTTTTCCGGCTTGTTGTCTGCGTTCGGGATTAAAACCGATTACTGCGGGTGTTCCCGAGGAAATAGCCACCACGGTAGGGGCTTTTTGCATTTGTTCCAGTAGGAATTTTCCTGTCAGGTTGCAATAATCTTCCGTGTTTCCCCCATCAGATAACGGTTGTCCGGTCTCTAGGTTGAACGGCATACCCCAGTGGTATCTTTCTTTGTAGGTTTCAGCGGGAGTGTATCCCTTCCCTTTTAGCGTGTGGATATGCACGACCACGGGATGAGAAACGTCTTTTACCCGTGTGAAGGCGTGTATCAAAGCGGTAATGTCGTTACCGTCTTTCACGTAGACGTAATCAAGCCCGAGAGACTTGAAAAAATTGCAGGGCGCTTGCCCGTCAGAGTCTCTCAAGGCTTTCAAGTTCTGGTACAAACCACCATGATTTTCGGCAATAGACATTTCATTGTCGTTGACCACCACGATCAAATTGGTACCTGTTTCTCCCGCATTACTTAATCCTTCATAGGCCTCTCCACCACTTAGAGAACCGTCACCGATCACGGCGATAATATTTTCACGATCTCCCTTCAGGTCTCTGGCTTTGGCTAACCCGCAGGCAAGACTCACGGAAGTTGACGTGTGACCGATCGTGAAGAAATCGTGCTTGCTTTCCCGTGGGGTGGTATAACCGGTTACCTCGTCGTACTCTTCCGCGTGAAGAAAGGCATCCTTACGTCCGGTTAACATTTTGTGAACGTAACTTTGATGCGATACGTCATACACGATTTTGTCCACTGGCGAGTTGAACACGTAGTGTAGGGCTATCGTGGCCTCAACCATTCCTAGGTTAGGACCGATATGTCCGCCATGAGCGCTTAGTTTGGTTAGTAAAGCGTGGCGAATTTCATTCGCCAGTATATTTAAATTTTCGATGGAAAGACGTTTCACGTCTTCCGGGGAGTTAATGTTTTCTAGATACATAGTTTTATAAATTTATACTCGTTTTCCTGTTTCGTATGCCTCCTGCATGGCCGGGTTCCCTTTGATTTCTCCGACGTGCCATACGCCTAGTCCGAAGACCACCCCTTTGATGGTAGGATTCTCCAGACAATCAAGAAATCCTTGGAACGTGTCCACGGTGCGCATCATTTTTTCTTTATCATCTTCTGCCGCCGTGACGATAAAATAGAACTCTTTGTCGTTCATTTCCGTGTAGAGACCACAGCACCGGTCAATCAAGGTTTTCATCTGGGCACTCATCGTGTAGAAATAGACGGGTGTCGCCATGACAATAACATCTGCAGCCACCATCTTGTCAATGATCTCCGCGGCATCATCCTTTTGCGGGCAAGGTTTATGATGCAGGCTACACGTGCTGCATCCCGTGCAGTAATTAATCTTTTTATCTCGTAAGAAAATCTTTTCAACGTCATTTCCCGCTTCTTTAGCTCCCCGCAGAAATTCGTCGCACAAGGTGTCGGAGTTTCCGCCTTTTCGGGGACTGGAAGAAAGGATTAAAATTCTTTTTGCCATAATATGATTTTTTATAATGATTATTCTAGTATGTTGTACTCGTAATTTTATGCTACAAAATTACATCGCATTCCCTATCCCGTTTGTATATAAATTACGGGGATACGTACCAAAATTACAGATTTTGTTATTTGCGGTAGAGAAGGAGGGGAGGAATAGAAAGATTTTATTCCTCAGAATTTGCTAATGCCTCCTGTTCTTTCTTTGTCAGGCTTTTAGCTACAATGTCGTAGGATTTTTTGACCAGCTCTTTGATTTCCTTGTCCGGCACGTCTTGGTTAAAATAAACGCTGATCCAGTGTTTTTTATTCATGTGCCATCCGGGTTTTATGCCCGAGTATGTGGCTTGTAACTCTTCTCTTTTGTCCGGGGCGCATTTAATACAGCAAAAATCAAATACTTCGATATTTACAAAGCAGAACCATTTGCTTGCCACGTAAAAACATAGGACGTCTTGGCTGTATTTATCGGGAACATTCGGGAAGGGCATCTTCTCGTGTACCCCTTTTAAGGATAAGCAATATTCTCTGAATTCTTCGATATTCATATTTGACAAGATTATTCTACAAGTTTCAAGCTATAATTCAATCCCGTCTCACTCTTTTCGAATTTGTCATTTAATAGAGTAAGGGTCTTTTCGTCTTCACGCAAGAAGTTGAAAATGTCTTTTCCGTTATCCGCAACCAATTGCCATACAATAGCATCATTATTGGTAGCATCTCCGCGTTGTGTGAATCTTTTTCCCTTGTAATTAAAAATGGCATCTTTTCCGTTTTCCGCTTCGATATAAGTCATCGTTAACGTGAATGTCCCGTTGCCACTATGTTCTTGATTTTGTATCGTTAAGGAATAACGAATGCCAGAACAAGAAGCTGCGGGTAAGGTCCCCTCGTAAGTTCTTGTTTGTAATGCTCCCAATGCTTGATTTTTGTACACGATGAGCTTTGTTGCGGACATCCCTGCTGTGTATTTCCCTTTATAAAAAATCTCGGCGGTGTCGTTTAACAGCAACCCGGTGACGTGACTCTTATCGGCATCTAGTGTGCTGAAAGATAAGGTGTCCTTGTTTGCTGTTACGATGGAAATCGTGTTCATTGTGGCATCACACACGATGCCTTTTGTCTGGTGTTCTTTTGAGGCAGGAGAGCAACAGATCATTGTCAGGGCTGCCAGAATGATGGATGTATTTTTCATGTATGTTGTTTTTGATTCAATCGAGCAAATTTTATACCACATGGTGATATATGGATCATAAGAATACTTTTAAAAATAGGAGTATAGAAGAATATGAAAAACAAAATTGTTCTCTTTTTTGATGGTTATAAAATTTTATATCTATATTTAAAACGTTGAAAAGTACCAAAGAATAATGTTTCAAGCAAAAGAAAATATAATCCAGGATTTTATTGATGGGAAAGAGTCTGCCTTTAAAGAAATCTATGAAAAGTATGTTTCTACTTTGCGTTATTTTGGAAATAAATTCTTACCTGAAGAGCGGGTGATCGAGGATATTCTTCAAGATACTTTCGTGTCTCTTTGGGAAAATAGGAAAAAGTTTAATAATGAACTTGCGATAAAAAGCTTTCTATATACAGGTGTTAAAAATCGTTGTTTGAACAATCTTCGTCATGAGAAAATTAAGCAGAAATATGTAGAAGGGTTTGTGGAAGAACCTTCGGAAAGTTTTCTTGAAAATGTAATTGAAGCAGAGCTGTTCGAAATGTTACATCGTATTTTCGATGAATTACCTCCTGCTTGTAAAGAAGTGTACCAGCTCAGTTTGGAGGGAAAAAAACACGAAGAAATAGCTAAACAACTTCATATATCTATTAATACGGTGAAAAAATACAAGAATAACGCTAATCATTACATGCGTAACCGGATTAAAGATTTTAATCTTTTCCTTTTATTTCTGAATAACAATTATTTATAAGATTATTTCGAAAAAGTAATATTTTTTTTGAATTTGATTATACACCAAATGATGATTCAAGTGTTTTAGTTGTAAAAATAAGGTATGAACTTTCATTTGGAACATCATATTGCAGAACTTTTGTACAAGAGTATACGAGGTGAGTTATCTGATTTTGAGCGTCAAGAACTAAATCAATGGCGAGCCGATTCTCCAATGCATGAAACTCTTTTTATGCGTCTACAGAATGATGAATATATAGATGAAGAGTTGGGTGTCTTTATTAAAGGTGAAGAGAAAAATTCTGTTTTATGGGGACGCATTCGTGAAAACAGCATTCTTCGGAAGAAGAAAAGATTTATAAGATTTTTCCATTGGGGGGCGGCAGCTGTTTTGTTATTGGTAATTTGTGTTTCTTTATTTATTAAGAAAGGTGAACAGGAAGTTGTTCCGATTGCGATTCAAACAATATTACCGGGAAGTCATAAGGCAACACTACTTATGGAAAATGGGAAGGAGATAGAACTTTCAGATTCTGTTCGAATGTCTATTGAGCAGGGAATTATTGTTTCAAATAATCAATTGAAGTATGGTGATTCGATAAAGGAATTAGCATCGGGATATTATCATGTATTAAAGATTCCGAGAGGGGGAGAATATTGTTTGAAACTTTCAGACGGAACTGTAGTATATTTGAATTCTGATAGTGAACTTCGTTATCCGGTAAGTTTCAGTGCAACTTCTCGAGAAGTAGAGTTAAGGGGAGAGGCTTTTTTTGAAGTGATAACAGATCCGCAAAGACCGTTTGTTGTGAATGCAGAACAAGTACGAGTAAGGGTGCTGGGAACTTCTTTTAATGTAAGTACTTATGACAAAGATTATATAGAAACAGTTCTTGTGAAAGGGCGTGTTGGGCTCCAGATGGCGGGTGATACTCAAGAGTGGGAAGTTAAGCCGAATGAATTGGCTCGTTATGATCGAAAAAATAAAACGATAGAAGTGAGAGAAGTGGATATTTTGCCTTACGTGACTTGGAAAGAGGGACATTTCTTATTCAAAAATCAAAGTTTGGAGAAAATAATGGATGTCATGGCTCGTTGGTATGATGTAAGTGTTGAATTTCAAGATGAGTCTATAAGAAATCTTCATTTTACTGGAGATATCAAACGACATGCGAATTTTTCTATTATATTGAAAGCGTTAACTTCGTCTGTAAATGTAAATTACAAGCTGAATGGTCGAGAATTGATATTATATATGAAATAAATAAACGGAAGGTGCGGGAACACCTTCCGCTTTTACACTCTTCATATGCAACGGGAATTGCCAATAGAAGAGAATTTATAAATTAAAGTAATTCAAAGTTATGAAAAAAAAGTGGTATTTACTTCTTTTTCCGAAATATCGGAATAGAAAAATTTTGAGGGTTATGAGATGGAATATCGTATTGATTCTTGTCAGTGTGTTACAAGTGGCTGCCATTGGGGTAGCGGCACAGGAAAAGGTATCCTTGAACCTGAAGGATGTATCTGCAGAACAAGTGTTTCGGGAGATCAAACGTCAAACGAAATATGATTTCGTGTATAATGAAGAACAATGTAGGGATCTGGGAAAAATGAGCGTGAACGTGAAGGATGAACCTGTAGATAAGGTGTTGGATAAGTTGCTTTTGGATAGAGGATTTTCATGGGATTTGCTTGAAGGAGGAATCATTTTGATAAAAGTGCAAAGTAAATCTCCGGATAAAAAGCAGGAATTTAAAATTACGGGGAAAGTGATAGACCAAAGTGGGGAAGTTTTACCGGGGGTTGCTATCTTGATTAAGGGAACGACGATAGGAGTGGCCACGGATGCTAATGGTGAGTTTTCGTTAGTACTTCCCAAGGATTCGGTGGTTTTAGTATTTTCTTTTATCGGAATGGAAACTCAACATGTAGCAATTCCTAAGTTTAAAGTTGGTGAATATCATCAAGAGTTAAAAATTACGATGCAAGAAGAGAAAGTGGCGTTAGAAGATGTTGTGGTCACTGGTATCTTTACTCGTAAAAAGGAAAGTTTTACGGGATCGGCTTCTACTTATACTGCTGCAGAGTTGAAAACGATGGGTTCCCAAAATATTTTACAGAGTTTGAAAACGCTTGATCCGGCTTTTGCGATCTTGGAAGATAATCAATTCGGTTCGGATCCTAATCGCTTGCCGAACATGGAGATTCGAGGGAAGTCAAGCGTGTTAGGACTGCGTGACGAGTTGGATGCCGACCCTAATCAACCCTTGTTTATTTTAGACGGGTTCGAATCGTCATTAGCTGTAATTAATGATTTGGATATTAATCGTATAGAGTCTATTACGATATTAAAGGATGCGGCTTCAACCGCTATCTATGGATCGAAAGCTGCTAACGGGGTTGTGGTGGTAGAAACCGTGAAACCTAAATCGGGAGAACTTCAGGTGAGTTATAACGGGAATCTCAATCTTTCAATGCCGGATTTGAGTAGTTATAATTTGATGAATGCGAGAGAAAAATTGGAATTCGAGAGATTGGCGGGAGGATATTCTCCGGCGAATTGGAGTGCAGAAAAAGAGATTGAATTGAATGAATTGTATAACGGGAAATTAGAAGCTGTGGAGAGTGGGGTAAACACTTATTGGTTGGCAGAACCATTACGTACGGGAGTAAATCAAAAACACTCTTTATACGTGCAAGGTGGTGAAGGGCGTTTTCTTTTTGGCTTGGGTGTGGGGTATAACGGAATCTCAGGGGTGATGAAAGAGTCTTTGCGTGAAATCATCAGTGGCAATATCGATTTAATCTATCGGATGGAAAAGTTTCAATTTTCTAACAAGTTTTCGATTAACGTGACAGATATAGAGAATCCTGTTGTACCTTTTCAAGTTTATGCGGAAGCAAATCCTTATTTCAAGAAACGGAATAAAGACGGGATTGTCGAAAAATGGTTGGAGAAAAATGATTATTTCGAAGCATTTAATCCGTTATGGAATGCTAATCTGAATAGTCGCAATGAAGGGAAGAACGTTTCATTAAGCAATTATTTCGTGGCAGAATATTTCCCCTCGGTAGAATGGCGTATACGTGCCCGTTTGGGTATAACCTACGGGAATAATGATGCGGAGGTATTTTATTCCCCAGAGGATACGCGTTTCGAAGATACGGAAGCATTGAAGAAGGGTGAATATACTTCAACTAATACCCGGTTGAACCAAACAGAAGGGGAACTTAGTGTAACATGGGCTAAAATGTTAGGAGTACATCGGATCAATTTGGTTGCCGGGGGAAATTTCAATATGAGTAAGTCCTTGGTGCAAGGATATTCGGCACAAGGTTTTCCTAATGGAGATTTTACTTATCCTTCTTTTTCGAACGGGTATCCGGAAAACGGAATTCCCACGTTTTACGAGAGTGTCTCTCGCTCTTTGAATGGTTATTTTAACATGGGGTATTCATTTAATGATCGTTATTTGATGGATTTTAGTTTGCGTAGTAGTGGATCTTCCGTGTTTGGGTCATCTAAAAAATACAACACAACTTGGTCTGTCGGTTTAGGATGGAATTTGCACAAAGAGAAATTTATCCAGAATAACTTTAGTTGGATTAATTTGTTGAAATTGAGAGTTTCTATTGGTAATCCTGGAAATCAAAATTACGATTCAGCTCAAACGTTGTTGACTTATGCTTTTCAATATGGTTCAATGAATTATTTCGGTTTAGGAGCTGTTTTGGATCAAGTTGGTAATTCTGATTTGAAATGGCAAACGACGTTAGATAAAAATATGGGTATTGACATTACTTTGTTGAATAAGCGTTTAAATATTACGGTTGATTATTTTCATAAAGTGACGGACCCGCTTCTGATACGAATAGGGATGCCACTATCTTCAGGAACACCAACCTATATGACGAATGCCGGAGAACAGACCTCTCAAGGTGTGACGGCTACAGCTTCTTATTATATCATTCAGAATTTCGATAAACGTTTTTCATGGATGGTACGTGCTAACTTACGTACGCAGAAAAATCGAATTGACAAGATTGGGGACAAATTGTCGTTGTTGAACGCGAGTGGCAAGGGAGCTAACACGGTTCGATATTATGACGGGGCAGATCCGGATGATATTTGGGCTGTAAAATCCGAGGGAATAGATCCGGCTAACGGTAAAGAGTTATACTACGATAAAAATGGGAATTACACGTATGATTTTTCGTATGATAATGAAGTGATTTGTGGTAATACTCGTCCGAAAATAGAAGGGGTTTTTGGGACTTCTTTGAATTGGAAAGGATTGTCATTTAGTTTGAATTTTCGTTATCAATTGGGTGCAGATGTGTTTAATGAAGCTTTATTCAATAAAGTAGAGAATATCTCTACCGGAGGGTTGACTAAAAATCAAGATAAACGAGCGCTTTACGAGCGTTGGAAAGAACCGGGTGATCTTGTACGTTTTAAGGATATTGCTAATGCGGCATCCACTCCCATGTCTTCTCGATTTGTGCAAG
The DNA here is from genome assembly GCF_019423355.1 of Butyricimonas sp. NCBI lineage: Bacteria > Pseudomonadati > Bacteroidota > Bacteroidia > Bacteroidales > Odoribacteraceae > Butyricimonas > Butyricimonas sp. The sequence continues at coordinate 79,318 of NZ_JAHZBP010000012.1, read as the reverse complement.
AGGAGAACGTGTTGACGTTGGAGTCTGTCTATCTTGGTTACGAGTTTTATGATGGTTGGATTCAGAAGTTAGGTTTGAGTAATCTGAAAGTGCAGGTTTCTATGCGTGATGTATTTAGAGCATCTTCTATTAAGTCGGAGAGAGGTATTTCCTATCCTTTTGCTCGGAGTTTAGAAGCCGGATTATCGTTTAATTTTTAAAAAACAAGTGGTATGAAATTACATGTTATCATATATTTGAGTCTATTGTTGTTTCTGGGGAGCGGGTGTTCTGACTTTTTGGACGTGCAGCCTAAGGATAAACAATCAGAGGAGCAACTTTTTGCCACACGTGGCGGTTTCTACACTGCCGTGAACGGGATTTATAATAAATTAGCCTCTTCATCACTGTATGGCAAGAATCTTACTTACGAGATGATAGATATTCTCGCTTTTCGTTATACGCCGTTATCCGTGAATAAATATTATACAGCCTTGGTGAAGCCGGAGTACACGGATGAGACTGTTGAGGCTAATTTATCGAATATTTGGTCGTCAGCTTATTCCACAATCTTAAATTGTAATGTGTTGCTTAAAAACTTGGAGGTTAGCACCGGTGTGTTAAACGAGCAGGAGAAGAAAGTACTAACAGGAGAGGCTTTGGCCTTGCGTGCTTTCTTGCATTTGGATATGTTACGTTTGTTTGGACCTGTGTATGTGAAAGAACCATCTGCAGAAGCAATTCCATATAATGAATCGGATAAAGTTTCGGCGTTGCCAATATTATCAGCCGATACGGTCATGGGACGTGTGTTGCGGGATATTCATGCTGCGGAACAATTACTTGAAGGAAATGATCCCGTGATAGAACAAGGAGCTATGGCTTCTTTAGAAGATGATCAAGAGGTATATTTGCGTTATCGTCAATTGCGTTTTAATTATTATGCTGTTTTGGCGTTAAAAGCTAGGGCGTATTTATACGCTGGGGATAAAGTGAATGCATTAAAGGCTGCGCACCAGTTGTTGACAGATGAGAATGTGGCGAAACATTTTCCTGCGGTAGATCCGAATAAATTGTTGGCTAACCAGAGAACTCCGGATCGGGTTTTCTCTACTGAAGTGTTGATGGGATTCTATGATAAAGCTAGAGCTGATATTTACACGTATTATTTTGATGACGAAACTGCCGGAAACAATTTCTTGCAACCTAAAGCCAATTTCGTATTGAGTAGTCTTTTTGGAAACGAGAGTCAGGATTATCGTTATCAAACACATTGGAGGGCAGCGACTAGTGTGGGTGTACAAGGAGATATCTTTATAAAGTATAAAAAGATTGATAAGCCTAAGGATGAGAAAAATCCTGATAAACCGGACGAGAATTTAGAATATTTTCACGCCGTGTTGATGCCATTGATTCGTTTGAGTGAGGTGTACTACATTGCGGCGGAATGTGAGCCGGAATTGGCAGATGGATATGAATGGTTAAGCCAAATACGAGCTAAACGCGGTTTACCTTCTTTGACTGTGAATAGTGAAAGAGATTTGAGAATGAAATTGAATAACGAGTATGCTCGTGAATTCTGGGGAGAAGGACAAACCTTCTTTTTGCACAAGAGGTTAAACACGGATTATTTGTGGATTGATGAGGCGGGATATAATTATAATGGAGCAAACTATCTTGAATATACAATTCCGTTACCAACGGGAGAGATTGAAAATCGTTAAAAGAGAAAGAGTTATGAAATTGAAAATTTTATTATTTGCGGTAATGTCATTTCCCTTTTTGTGGAGTTGTGATAAAGAAGAGATTCCAGTATTTGCGAGTAATGATGCGGGAATTTATTTTCAGAGATTGACGAGTACCGTTTATGGCAGTACGACGGAATATTATAGTGATTCAACCGATTTTTCTTTTGCCGGGATGTATGCTTATTACACGAGCCATGTACTAAATGCTCCTGTTTTGACCATGGGGAAAGTGGTAGATTATGATCGGCCGTTTAAGGTTGTCGTTGATATGGAAGAATCGACAGCTATTGAAGGGATAGATTTCGAGATAGAATTAGACTCGCTGGTTATCAAGGCTGGAACCAGTAATGCGGTAGTCCCGGTTCGTCTCCTACGCACGGAGACTCTACTGGAGAAATCGTTGAAAATAGTGCTTCGTTTGCAAGAGAATGAACATTTTAAATGTTATCTGAAAACCTATAAAAACACGAATCTTTACACGGCAAAGGGAGAACAAATCAGTGGTATTCGTTATGTTTTCACGTTTAATGAAATGTACACGCAGCCCAATTTTTGGAAAAATTATGCGGAACAAGATTATTTTGGAGAATGGACACCCAAAAAGTATCAGGTGGTGAATCAAGTGTGTGGATTAACCCCAAGGGATTGGCAAAATGCTAACATGTACGGGTATAAAGTACAGTCAGCACGACTTCCCTTCTTCGCTCGAACCGTGCGAATTTATTTGCAGGAGCAGGCTGATGCGGGAAATCCTGTAAAAGATTCGGATGAAAAGTATATGCAATTGGCTCCGAATTATGAGGTGGATTATTCTGATTATCAATAATTGTTTAAAAAATTGTCAATATGAAAATGAAAAATATAATATTACTCTCGTTCATTTTCTTTTTGATGTCATGTTATGACGACAAGGGGAATTATGATTATCGCGAGATGGCAGAGATTAAAATTGAGAATTTGCCTGAGACACTTGAAATTCTTGGTGGTATAGAGCATATTGTTGCCCAACCGAAGGTGACTTCTTCATTGGAAGGAGAGATTAAGGATGGAAATCCTAATTTTGAGTTTTCTTATAAGTTGGAGAAAAAGGGGGGAAGTCAATTGTATGATGAGGCATGGGTAGATTTGAATCCATCTAAATCGTTGAAATTGGATACGTTAATTTCAATCCCGTCGGGAAATTATGTCGTGTGGTTTGCGGTAAAAGATAAGCGTTCTTCTATCGAGTATTCTACAACTTTTGATGTGAAAGTGACTTCCTCTACGTATGAAGGTTGGTTAGTATTGTGTAACGAGGGTGAAGAAAAGCGTGTGCGGATGGATATGATTTCCGTGATTTCGGCAGATCGGATTGAGCCCGCTTATGATTTGTTGTCTTTGTTGGGACTTCCCGATTTGAAGAAAGCCACAAAGATTGGATTCTATCCGGCCCCTGTTCAAACGGGAGATGTTATTTATCTAATGTCGGAAGAAGGCACTTACAAACTTGACCAAAATACTTTCGAGACAAGTGATATGTATAACATTTACACGACAGATTTTATCGTGGCACCAAGTGATCCGGATGAAAATATTATAGAATACATGCCCTTGGCAAACATGGGCCCTCCTACGGCACGTGCTATTTTTGCCGTTTCAAATAAAGGGAATGTCTATGCTTTGGTAACGGCTGCGGGGGCGGCTTTTGAGATGCCAATTAATACTTCTGTTCGTGGAAAGTCCCCGGAATATCGTGTAGCCCCGTACGTTGGTATAAGTATGGTTCGCTACCCGGGGAACAGTACTGCGGCCCTGTTCTATGATATAGATAATAAACGTTTTGTGGGTTGGAGTTTCAAGAGTCCTACAACCAATGACATAAACCAGATATTGACACCTGTTCCTAATCCGGAAGTCGGAAAATTGTTTGATTTTAAAACCGGAATGGATTTAGTTTATATGGAGGGGACTAGCTACTCGAATGGTTTGGTATATGCCATATTGCAAAACGCTTCCGGGAAACGGGTTATATATGGGATTAACATGAGCGGAGCGGGTTTCGTGCAAGAGAGTATATACGAAAATTTGAACGCTCCCGATTTTGATAAAGCGACAGTGTTTGCATTCCATTCACAGTTCCCTTATATGTTCTATGGTGTGGAAAACAAGGTGTACTTGCATAATTTGGGTACTAATATAACTTATGAAATGACAAATATCGGATTGAGTGCCAATGAGGAAGTGACCATGTTGAAGTTTAATTTGTATCATAATAACTATTGGTGGCCTGAACCCACTGAAGAATTTATGGCTCGTCAGTATGAGTTGATGGTGGGTACTTATGATAATCGTGTTAGCGGTGTGGATGGTGGAAAGTTAGGGTTTTATAAAGTGGATGGAGCTAATAATTCGATAACAAAACGAGTGGAATATTCCGGTTTCGCTCGGATAAAAGACGTCCGGTACAGGGAAAGACGTTAAATAAGTTTAATTATACTTGTGGGAAGTACAAATTAGATGTATTAGTTTGTGGCGATTTTTGAGAGCGGAAGGAATTTCGTTCCTTCCGCTCAATTGTTAATATCACGATTACCGTGGATACTCGAATACAGATCTTTTAGCGACCGGGAGGTACGGTGTGGCTCCACTGTAACTCGATGATCCCTTTTTGCGACATTTGGATATATAGACTCAACTTGGGAGAGATTATAATGGAAATGAGTATCCAGTGTGTATAAAATGAATGTTAATACGTTATGAATGAATAAAGTGAATGAATTTCTAATATTCACGAGAAAGTTGAATCTATTTGTTAATCAGTTACAATAATTATTACATTACTGATCGTTTCTAGTGAGAACTCGAAGAAGAAAGGTGGAGATATAGTGGAAAAACTACCTTTTTCTCGTGGATCATTCAGAGCTTAAACAGAGCTTAGACATCCCGTTATGGATGAACAACGTTTGAGTTTCGAATGAGCATAAAGTAACGGGTATTATTTGGAATTTATCTGTTCTTTATTTGGAATATATTTGTGTATAAATCCTGCGTTAAATATTTATTTTATTTACACACTTTTGGGGGACACTATCAATTCTGGTTTAAACATGGTTTAAACATTTGGTCCAAACACCCTCAAAACAGACAAAAAGAAAAGAGAGTCACTTTGTAACGCTCTTTTTTTTCAGTGGTTTCGCTTGGGCTTAAACCAAGGACCCCCTGATTATGAGTCGGTGGTTCGTTATTGTTGTTGCTAATTTTTGTTTAGGAATTTATATACGAGTTTACTGTAAACTCGTATATAAGTTCCATATTTTATTCTTTGCTGACACAGTTTAATTTACATCCTCTTATATTGCGTTTAAGTGAGTAATGCGAGAAACCATTGTACGTTACGAAGACGTTTGCGTAAAATTTGATACGCCTTTAATTTTGTGGATTTGACTGTATTTACGGTAATATTTAATTTTTGAGCAATTTCGAGGTTCGAGTCTCCGTTTAATGTCATAATAACCATCTTTTGTGCTTGTCTGGGAAGTGTCCCGATGGCTTGGTGGATTAATGCATCGACTTCTTCTTCTAGAATATATTCCTGTTCTTCCTCTTGTGATGCGGTTGTCAATAGTTGGATAGCGTGCTTTTGTTTTATTTGTTCATGTTTTAGATGGTCCAGACAGGCATTGCGGGTACTCGTGTACAGGTAATTTCTTATCTCGGCAATGACATTGAATGTAAGCCTTTTTTCCCATACGTTTAAAAAACAATCCTGCACGATATCTTCAGCAATATCGTTGTCCTTTACAAAGCGCCACGCAAATGATCTGACAGGAAGATAATATTTTTTGAATATCTCCTTGAATACCCTTTCATCACCGGAGTGTAACTTTATTATGAAATTATTATTTGACAAATTAAAATAATGTGTGTGTTCAATAACCGTGCGCTTAACAAAAAACAAAAATATGATTTTGTTGAGTTAAAACCCAAAAATACGATTGCTTTATAGAAAAAAGTCACATTTTAAATATTTTTAAATCACACTTGGAGGCGATATAGTCGTTCTATAGGCAAAAATGTAATGATATGTTTGATCAAATTGATATAGAAACACTGATATTGAAATACCTTCAAGGAAAATTGGCAGAGGGGGAGAAAAGGCAATTGGATGAATGGTTGAAGGACGATAGGAATAAGAAACTTTTTTCTAGGTTAGTGAATAAGCAGAGGATATTGGTGAAGATGGAACGTTTGGATGAGTATGATTGGGAAAAAAGTTGGAAAGTAATGGAAAGAAAGCTGCGTGAAAGGAAAAAGTTCTCGTGGAAATATTGGGGTATGGTTGCGTCATTGTTAGGGATCGTGTTGCTTGGAACTTGGGTGTTTATGGAAAAAAATGAAAAAAAATCTCCCGTGGTTGTTATGCGAGGTGTTGAACCGGGAGGGGTATTTGCAGAGTTAGTTCTTCCCGATGGAAAAATTGTAGAATTGAATAAGGATAGCAACAATCTGTTTTTGGGAGAGAGTGGTAAGGTCTTGAGGAATGAGAATGGCGTGTTATTTTTAACACAAGATTCGGTCCAGTTGCAAAAGGTGGGCTATAGCGAGATCAGAACACCAAGGGGCGGGGAGTATCAAGTGGTGTTGCCGGATAATTCGATCGTTTGGTTGAATGCTGATTCGAAGTTACGTTTCCCGTTGACTTTTTCTGGAAAAGAACGTAGAGTGTTTGCCAGTGGCGAGCTTTATTTTCAAGTTGCCAAGGATTCTCTTTCACCTTTCCGGATTGAGGTTGAGGGATTGTACGAGGTTGAAGTGCTTGGGACGGAATTTAATGTCCGGGCTTATTCTGATTTACCTTCGGCAACGACATTGGTGGACGGGCGTGTTTTGATTCGGGATAAAGGGACAAAAGTCGTATTGAAACCAGGCGAACAAGCTGTAAAAGGGAAGCATGGTGAAGTGGTGGTACGAGAGGTGGATGTCGCTCCTTATATTGCCTGGAAACAGGGATATTTCCTTTTTGAGGATGAACGTTTGGAAGATATTTTGAACGAGTTGGCCCGTTGGTATGATGTGAATATATTTTTTGAAAATTCGTCTGTACGGGAGGAGCGTTTCTCCGTGGATATGCCTCGGCATGAAAGTTTTGAAGAGGTTCTTCGTTTGATAGAACAAACGAGATCGATACAAATTGAAATTGAAGGAAATAATGTTTTTGTGAAATAATAAATATGTCGAACGTCTGGCAACGTTCGACATGTTAAAGTGCCTGGCAGCACATTGGTATAATTTAAAATTGAAACAAAGGTATGAAAAAAAACAATGAAGAGGGACTGTTTCGACAGGTCCGACCTAAAATTTTATTGATTATGAAATTGACAACTGTTTTTTTGTTGATGTCGTTTTTATCCGTTTCTGCGGCAACTTTAGGACAACGGGCCACAATAAAAGTTACGAATGTGACATTGAAGTCTGTTTTTAAGGAGGTCAAACAGAAGATGGGGTATACGTTTGTTTATAATGAACATGATGTAAATCAAGTGGGAAAAGTGACTTTGGACATTACAACGAGTGATGTGAAACAAGTACTCGACGAATGTTTGAAGAACACGGCTTTGGGATATTACATTCAAGGTGATGTCGTGGTGATACAGACACGGGCGGAACAGATTATACGGGATGCGGAGAAGGAATCGTTTAAAATAACCGGTTTGGTACAGGATAAAAAGAAAGAGGCTTTACCCGGTGTTACGGTTTTACTGAAGGGAACGACTATCGGGGTGGCAACGGATAAAGATGGAAAATTCTCCCTTGAAGTGCCTCAAATGGATAGTGTCGTGTTGGTTTTTTCTTTCGTTGGTATGAAAGATAAAGAGATCGCGATAAAAAAATTGGAGAAAGAGATGAAACCGTTGACCGTGGTGATGGAAGAAGCTGAAGAGGAGTTGTCTGAAGTCGTGGTAACCGGTATGTTTAACCGGAGAAAAGAAGGTTTTACAGGATCGGCTGTTTCCGTGAAAGGGGAGGATTTAAAGAAAATCAGCACGACGAATATTGCGAAGGCTTTGGCCGCGATAGATCCTTCTTTTAGGATTATGGAGGATGTGTTGAACGGGTCGAATCCCAATCGCTTGCCTGATTTGCGTATGCGAGGACAAGCCACGTTGCCCGGTGGCAGTAATGCCGGGACTTCGGCCGAAATGGTGACTTTGCAAGGAGAATATGACACTTATCCTAATAAGCCGTTGCTGATCATGGACGGCTTTGAAATAGATTTGCAGACGATGGTCGATATGGATCCCGATCGGGTGGAATCAATAACCTTGTTGAAGGATGCTGCCGCCACGGCTATTTATGGTTCTCGTGCCGCAAACGGGGTGATAGTCATTGAATCTAAAGTTCCGAAGGAAGGGCGTTTGTGGGTAACTTACGGGGGAAATCTTCGCGTGGAAATCCCAGATCTGTCAGACTACAACTTGATGAATGCGGAAGAGAAATTGAGAGCGGAAGTTTTGGCCGGTATGTACGAGGGTAACGGTAGTATTGAGGTCTTGCAAAATTATCAAGACAAATTGAGAGAGGTGAAGCGAGGCGTGGATACCTATTGGTTGGATAAGCCGTTGCGTACCTCCGTTCAACAACGTCATACCGTGACTTTGGAGGGCGGTGACCGGGCATTGCGTTATCGTTTGTATGTTGGGTATAACCATACACCGGGTGTGATGAAAGGGAGCAAAAGGGATGTGATGACCGGATCTTTGGATTTACAATACCGTTTTAATAAAGTGTTGTTGAAGAATAGCATCACGATTGACAATACCGTGGGAGACGAGTCTCCTTGGGGAAGTTTTAGTGAATATACCAAGTTGAATCCTTATTTACGGCCTTACGGGGAAAACGGGGAAATTTTAAAACGTTTGGATAATTTCGTGATATTTGCCAACGCGGGCGGCCGTACAACGGATTATGCCAACCCGATGTATAATGCTACTTTGAATACAAAGAATAGAACAACAAGTTTTTCCGTGAGAAATTTGTTTAGCGTGGAATACAATCCTAACAGTGATTTGCGTTTGATCGGTTCTTTTTCTCTTTCCAAGGGGAATGGTAAAACGGACGTTTTCAGACCCGCCCAGCATACTGCTTTCGAGGGAATTGCGGATCCTACAAAACGGGGAGATTTCCGGCGTACCCAACAGGAGAATTTTCAGTACTCTCTAGACTTGACGGCGAGTTATAATAAGTTGTTGGGTGAAGTACATTATGTTACCGCCAATGCCCGTATGTCTGTACAGGAGAGTAAAGATGAAAGTTATGGGGCTCATGTAACGGGTTTCCCGAATGAAAATATGGATGAAATTTTGTTCGGTAAGGAATATGATGAAAAGATGACCGGTTCCGAGAACACGTCGCGTTTGATTGGTTGGGCCGGAAGTTTCGGGTATTCTTATGCTTACAAGTACTCGGCTGATTTCAGTATCCGTTTGGATGGTTCTTCCCAATTCGGTAAAGATAATCGTTTTGCACCTTTCTGGGCCGCGGGGGTTCGTTGGGATGTGAAAAAGGAGAACTTCATGTCGAGGGTGGATTTTATTTCGGAATTTGTATTGAGAGCTTCTTACGGGGTTACCGGTACACAGGGGTTTGCGCCTTACCAGTCAAGGGAGTTGTATAGTTATGGAGCTTTGCTTCATCCTTATCTCGCTTCTGACGGAACCGGGGTGGAACTTGTTGCGATGCCGAATGAAAAATTGAAATGGCAACAGACTGATACTTGGAATATCGGTTTGGAATTGGGGCTTTTAAACGGACGGATTACTGCCCGTGCGGAGTATTTCCAGAAATTGACCAAAAATTCGCTGACTCAGATAACGTTGGCTCCTTCACTGGGTTTTAATTCTTATCCGGAGAATATGGGTACCTTGGAAAATAAAGGTGTCGAGTTGAATTTTGCTTTTATTCCTTATCAAAATACGGCAAAATCGGCGTATTGGACAATTTCTCTCAACGGTTCTCATAACACGGACAAGTTGAAGAAAATTTCCGAGGCGTTGCGCCATATGAACGAGGAAAATTACAACAAACAGGAGGATAGTCCGCTTCCGCATTACGAAGAGGGAGAGTCTATCAACCGTATCTGGGCTGTTAGATCGTTAGGTATTGATCCGATGACAGGTGAAGAGATATTGTTGAAGAGAAATGGCAAGATGACCGGGGAATACGATGTGGTGGATTTGGTTCCTTGTGGTACGACAGAGCCGAAATGGCAGGGAAATATCAATTCCTCTTTTGCTTACAAGGGATTCGGAGTCGACGTGAGTATGGCGTATAAATTCGGAGGACAGGTTTATAATCAAACTTTGGTAGATAAGGTGGAGAATGCGGATTTAATGCGTAATGCCGATAAACGGGTGTTGGATTTGCGTTGGATGAAAGTGGGTGATACGGCGAAGTTTAAAGGAATGAATACGGGAATTAATGGAGCCGGGACTAAAGCGACTTCGCGTTTCGTCATGGATGAGAATACTTTCCAGATGACTTCTATTGCTTTAAGTTATCGTATGGACCGGACGAACACGAAATTCTTGGAACGCTGGGGATTGAGTTCCGTGAAATTCGCTTTTAACATGGAGGATCTGTTTTACCTTTCTTCCGTGAAGCAGGAACGGGGAACTGATTACCCCTTTGCCCGGCGGTTTTCGTTTTCTCTAAATGTTGCATTCTAATTAAAATTTTGAGATATGAAAAAGAAAATATATATATTGTTATTAGGAATTGTGACCGGCTTGACGGCTTGTTCCGATTGGCTGGATGTACAACCCAAAACATCTATCCCGGGTGATGACCTGTTCGAGAGTGAGGCGGGGTTCAAGGATGTATTGACCGGTTTTTATCTGAAAATGGGACAAACAAGTTTGTATGCCGAAAATTTAACTTACGGTTATCTGGAAGTGATGTCGGGGAATTATGATTATTATCCCGATGTGGTATTGAAGGATATATACGATTATGATAATACATGGTTATCCGAGAAGGATAATATTTACGGGTCGATGTATAATATAATTGCTAATATTAATAATTTTTTGAAGTATATCGACAAGAATCGTTCTGTGATTAAAACGGGGAAATATTACGAGTTGATGAAAGGAGAAGCCTTGGGATTGCGAGCTTTTTTGCATTTTGATTTATTGAGACTCTTCGGTCCCGTGTATAGCGAGAATCCGACGGGGAAGGCTATCCCTTACAGGGTATCGTTTGATCTGAAAGCAACTCCTGTGTTACCGGCCGATCAGGTTATAACGTATGTGTTGAAGGATTTGCACGAGGCTGATTCTTTGCTGGAAGTTTCAGATAGCAAGAGTTTTAAGATTCCCAACACGTATGATAAGGATTACAATGCTTTCGAGAGTTCACGCCAGTTACGGATGAATGTCTATGCCGTGAGGGCCATGTTGGCACGGGTATATCTGTATAAAGGGGATGCAGACAGCAAGGCTAAGGCGTTGACTTACGCCCGCGAGGTGGTGGAAAGCGATTATTTCGGTTTGCATGAAGATAATTCCAATCCGGTATTGTTTGGTGAGCATATTTTCGGCTTGAATGTTTACGAGTTGGACAAGTTGTTGGAAGAGGATGGTAAATATAAGACGCAAATCCCCGAGGGGCAACTATCCGAGGCGTATTATATCTTGCGGACAAAAGAGAATTTTGATGAACAATATGAAACCGGAAGCAGGGGATCCTTCGATATTCGGGCAAATACAGCCGCTTTTAAGAATGTGTCCGGGGATGGAGATAAAAGGTATAAACTTTGTTTGAAATATGATCAGTCTAAGTATACTTCCAATTCTTCTCAGTATAGTGGGAAAAATGTGTTGCCCTTGATCCGCCTGCCTGAAATGTATTATATCATAGCGGAATGCGAGACGGATAAGGAAAAGAGCGCGGAGGCGTTGAATACGGTAATGTGGGCAAGGGGAATTTCCTATGAGGATGGGGTGGTCGCGGATGACGCGTACGATCGGTTGGATACGAGACCCGATTACGATCAGGCCCACACGAAACGAGTTAATGAACTTATGAAGGAATACCGGAAAGAATTCTTTTCTGAAGGACAGTTATTCTATTTCTATAAACGTCATAATTATAGGACATTTCCTTATTGTGTCAAGGAAAATATGGCAGGTTTCTACCAATGGCCGTTACCGGACAACGAAATAATTTTTGGCAATAACAATTAAATTCGACAAAGATGAAAAAATATAGATTTCTTTTATTGCTATTTGTATTGGGTTTCATTTACATGGGATGCGAGGAGAATGATATTGACGTGTACGATGAGACGCCTCGTCTGAATCTGTATTATAGAAATTTAGCCGTTCATTTCAGGGATTCCGATTACGTGAAAGGAAATACGGAGAAAGAGTGGTTGTTGGGAGTGGATTTGCAGGGGTATCGTCTCACGGAGGATAAAAGTTTTTGTATGAAAGTAAGGCCGAATGACGCCTATACGTTGAAAGCGGATGTCTCTTTTGCCGAGCAGTACATGTTTCCAAAAGATTCTATACACCAGATCTTTACGATAAAGGTCGCTCGGCCGGAAAATTTGACAACAACGAAAGCTTACCAGGCAGACATCTGTTTTGATCTGGACAATCCTTTGCATCAGTTTGATCCGGGGCGGGAAGACAAGGAGGTTTTACCGTTAGAGGTTCATTACGTGATCAAGAGAAGGAATTGGAATGACTATCAATGGGGTGAGTATTCCGATGCGAAATACTTTTTTATGATGGATCATTTTAAGGCCACGATAGATGATATCCCGGAGAATGAGGATACTCAAAAAGAGATATATGATGCTTATGAGGAATATAAAAAGAATAATCCGCCTTTGTTGGACGACAAGGGAAAGGAGATCGTATTTAAAAAAGTAGACTAAAAATGATTGCCATGAAACGATTTATAAATATAGCAGTTTTTTTCCTGACAGGCGGACTTTTATTGTCCGGTTGTTATGATGACAAAGGTTCGTATGACTATCATGATGTTAATGAGGTGGTTATTGATTTGCCCACGACCGTGAGCGTGCGGTTGGATAAAAAAGAGGCTGTCTCTGTAAAGATTGAACCCAAGTTGTCTCAGACGCTGGAGGAGGGTGAGGCTCAATTGACATATCTGTGGGAGAGAGAGAAGAAAAATAGTCTGGGGTTGAACGAATGGACTCCTTGCGGGGAGGAAAAAGTATGTGAATTGTCGTTTAATCCGGAAGATGTGAACCCTTTGGCTATCCGTTTACGGGTGCAGGATCACCGGGAAGACGGGAGTGAATGGTATAAGCAACTGACCGTGCAACCGATCGTTCCCTATAGCCGTAGTTGGTTTGTACTTCAGTATAACGAGGGTAAATGTGTGTTGGGTGCCGTGGATGGTGAAGGAAGTGGCGGAGTGGTTATTCCCGATGCCTACAAGTTGGATATGGGGAAGGATTTGCCTATTGGCGGTACGCCGAAATATTTGTTGACGGATTGGATGTACGGATCCCCACTGGGTTCCATTATTAATGCGCAACAACCGGTGATATTTGTCGGAACGGATCAGGATGTGTATTTGATGAATGCTGTTTCGTTTAAACAGGTATGGAAATATCGTGATATGTTGCATATCAAAGAGGTTCTGCATGATGAAAATTTTGTACCGGAGTGGTTGGCAACCCAAACTTATAGCACGGTATTAGGGGAGATATTATCTGATAACGGGAAGTTGTACATGGCGAATGCTGACGGTTATTCTGTGTATTATCCGCTTGTATGGGAAAATGATGCCGATGCCTCTGAATTCAAAATTACGAAGGTCGCCCCCCTACAAGGTATAGGTTTTATTCTTTATGATGAGCAAAATCACCGATTTTTGAAAACCGGAATTTATGATGATTTTATGGAAGGGTATTATTATAATCAGTACTATAGAAAATATGGAATGGAAGATTATTTTTACCCGAATAAGACGGTGAAAAAACTCGCAAAGATCGGAGAAAATCCCCGGGTTGAAAATGTGTTCGATCCGGATAATATCGGGGATGACAAGAAGATGATTAATATGAATATGTATTATGCTGATGGAAAATACGGGGTATTGGCAACTTGTTTTTCCACTTCCGACCGGAAGATCCACGTGTATGATTTGAATGCAGCCGGTTTTGGTGAAGAAGCTAAAGAGGCGATATGTGCCGCTAAGCATACATTTGATCTTCCCGGCGGGATGAGTGTGGACGAGGTGAGCGTGACAGCTTGTTATCTTTACGGGAAAACCGTGTTCTTTGCCGGAGGCAATAAAATTTATAAAGTAGATTTTAACCGTACAATACCGAAGATTTCGTTACTCTATGAGCACAAGGATCCCAACGTGAGAATTACCGGATTAAAGTTTAAGAATTCGCTTTATGACACGGGGTACTCGGCGGATCCAAATGATTATGAATCTGAATGGATATGGAATTATTTTCCGTATTATTTAGGTGCTTCATTGGATTATGGTGGAAATGAGGGGGGAATTTTAGAGATGAAACTGACCACGGCTGCAGAGGTTGATCCGGACAGTGAAATTGTTGAACACAAGGGATTCGGCAAGATTGTTGATTTCGGGTATAGCGCGAAGGTGTAAGAAGTTTTTTTTATTGATTTTCAGATACTGGAAAGGAGTGTTCCAAGAGCTTGGATTCATACTCTTGGGACACATTCTTGTATCAATAGATTTATCGGTATGAATAAAATATTGTTATATGTTTTTTCCTTGTGTATTGTGTTGCCATTGCATTCCAAAGCTCAGGGGTACACGATGGATTTGCCTCGTTTGAAAACTTTTCCGCCTTATCAAGTAGATCAGGAAAAGAGAAGTTTTGTGGCTAGTTGGGAAGCGCAGGATAATTCCGTGGCACGCTCCGTTATCGCGTACGTGGGGGTGGAACGGATAGTCGACCGGGATGGGGTTCAAGGAGTTTTGGAAACCACGGTCAAAGGGGATGCCTCCTTGTTCGGGGATGCTTGTAAGTCTTTAGGAATAAATGCGTTCGTGCATGATTACATGACGGGGCAGGGATGGTATATGCGTATGGGGCAAGTATCAGCCAAAGGGCTTGTATTGAAATCTGATGCATCGTTACCCCAGGATTGGGCTCCGGTTTTGATGTCTCCGGTCTTTGACGTTTCGCATGATGGGGGTAAATTCACTGTTCGTTTCACGGCAACCGTTTTAGATAGTAAGCCGGGGGAGGTTGTGACTTTGGTGGTTCGACATTGGGCCGATCGGCGTGGAACAGCGATGGAAGAGAAAGTGGTTGAATTGATTGCAGACGGGCAAGCGCACGAGTATCTTGTAGCGTGTTCCCGGGGAATGAATAACGAGAATGTCAGTATTCAAGCCGAGGTGATGGGGACTACGGTGCTCCTTTCCGGGGATATTAAAATAGAACAGCGATTAAAAAAGGGGGATCGCGTGTGGCATTCTGTAGCACTTACACAAATGAGTCGTCCCGCTGGTACGGACTTTACAAAGATCAACGAACAGGGTGTCAAAGTTGATACGATGGAGGTGTCAGCCTCTTTCGGTGCCCAAAACGTGTTGGATTATAAAGCTCATCAGCGAAAAGGATGGCGTTTGTTTTACACCTTATTCCAGCTTGTTGCTGCAGAAGACGGGGTGTCAACCCGGGCATCGTTGTATTCTGATCCGGTTTATTTTGGAGAATAAAAACATGGGATGTTACGGAAAAATGAGTATTGTATGTGGAAAAAAATAGGATTTATATTGTTGTTTTGTGGTGGATTATATTTTCACTCGGTAGCCCAACAAGAGATCAATGCTTTTTTTAATTCCCGTCCGTCGGAGGACTCTTTGAAGGTTATTCCCGGAATGTTTACTACTTACCGTCAAGGGGAACGGATCTTTTGGGAAATACCCGATTCGTTATTCGGGCGTGATATGCTTGTAACGACGACTATATTGGAATCGGCTGCATTGAAGAAAAGAGAAGAAGACCGACGTTATGGGTATTCCGGGGATCTCTTTGGGCCGCTGATTGTTCGTTTTCAAAAAGAGGGTAACGAGGTTTTATTACAGGTGCCTCTGTGTGACCGGGTGGGAGTGGACCCGGGGAAAGGAGGGATTCATCATGTGGCCCGGCAACGGGGAGATTTCATGTTAAACGGGGTGTTGCCCGTGCTGGTGAAGACTTCTTCTTCGGTATTGGTGGAGGTGTCCCGGTTGTTGATGAATAATCCCTTGTTCAATTTGGGCCCGTTCAGTTTTGAGTTGAAAATGGGGATGGCCGAAAGTGAAAAGAACCGTATTGGCGAGATAAAAGGATTTCCCGGGAATATACTGATTCGTTCCAGCAGGAGTTTTTCCGTGGAGGAGTATTCCATGGTGGGAGGGAATGGATCAGGCAATAGCTATACGACAAGTTGGGAAATCGGCGTTTGCTTGGCTCTTTTGCCCCGTCAGCCGTTGGAAAGGCGTCAGAAGAATAGTGACGTGGGGTATTTCAGTTTTGCAAAAACTGATTTTTCAAAAAGTCGTTTTGCCTTGTCCCGGATCTCTTGTGTGAAACGATGGAGGTTGGAGCCTCGAGACCCGGAGGCTTATGCGCGGGGAGAATTGGTGGAGCCCGTGAAACCGATCGTTTTTTACGTGGATCGGGAAACGCCTTCTCGTTGGGTACCCTATTTTATCGAAGCGGTGAACGCTTGGCAGAAGGCATTTGAACGGATCGGGTTTAAAAATGCGATCCGCGGAGAGCTGGCCCCGACCCCGGAGGAAAATCCTGATTTTTCGGAATATGATTCCCGTTATTCTTTTATTTCGTGGAAAGTTTCTCCGGTGCGGAATGCTTACGGGCCATCGACAGTCGATCCGAGATCCGGTGAGATTATAACCAGTCATGTCGGAATATTCAGTAGCGTATGGGATCTGGTGCAACAATGGTATTTTGCCCAATGTGGTACGAATGATAAACTTGCCCGGGAAACGATAGTGCCGGATAGCCTGCTCGGGGAACTTGTTAAGATGGTTGTTTCTCACGAAATCGGGCATACGTTGGGATTGGAACATAATTTTATAGGTAGCAGCCTTTATTCAGTGGAACAACTTCGGGATGATGCTTTTTTGGAAAAACATGGGATGGGTTCTTCCATTATGGATTATATGCGTTTTAATTATGTGGCTAGGGAGGAAGATCATGTCCGTTTGAAAAACCGGGTTGCCCGCATCGGGGAATACGACTGTTTCGCCATTGATTGGGGGTACCGTTACTTACCGGACCGTACGGGAGAGGAATGGAACGAATGGGTAAGGCAGGAGTTACGTGATTCTTCCAAACGTTTCGAGGCGGGCCTGGATGCCAGGGCGCAATCGGAAGACCTGGGAAACGATCATGTCGAGTTTAATTCTTTGGGAATAGAGAATTTAAAGCAATTGATGGCCATGGCTGATATGTGGAAGTGTACGGATCGTCAAACGTATCATATCGTGAAATCCCGGTTTCACGGGATGATCCAACAATATTCCTTATTCGTGGATCACGTGCTTCGGGATATTGGCGGGATGTTGAAATGTGAGGGGGATACAACGAGGTTCTATAAACCGGTTGGTCGTGATTATATGTCGAAGGTTATGACGTTCCTCGGGCGGTACGTCTTGACACCTTGCGATTGGTTGTACCGGGATTCCTTGGGAAAAAGTCTCGGGGAGGATACGCGGGTGCTGATGAACAATTTTTATCAAACCACGATGGAAACTTTAGTGGGGAAGTTTGCGACGATAGCACGCATGGAAGAATATATGCCGGACGAAGTGTATACTTTGGATGAGTATTTGGGAGAATTGCATCGGTGGATATTTAGAGAGTGGCGGGAAAATACCGCTGTTTCGGATGCCCGTTATGTTGTTCAGTCTGCTTACGTGAAAGAGTTGAAGGCTTTGTTTGAAAAAACGGGGTACGTTCCTTCTCGGGTGTTGGTGGAGGGGTTGGCAGAGATCGGAAAGATCTTGGAAGAGGGGCGGAATTATATGGCAGGCTTAGAGGGAAAGGAAAAAAGGCGGATCGCCTTATTGTTAGAAAGTATCGAATCTTTACAAAATTAATGATTGAGTATGAAAATAGGGTATAGGTTGTGTTTGCTGTGTTTGGTAATCTGTTGTTGGACGATAGGAAAAGGTGTTGGTCAAAATACCGTAGAGCAACCACTGGCTTTTGAGAAATTTTTTCACGGGAAAATGGAAAAGATCTCCGGTGTTCTTCCTGTCTACCGGGATTCTGCAAAGGTGTATATAGAGATTCCGGAACGTTTGCTGGGCCGTGAATTGGAAATCCGGGCTCAAGTGAACAAAGGATTCGATATGGTAGCCCGACCATTGGAAAGTATGGGGGTCGTGTATTTGCAGAAAGTAGAAGATCATTCGATTTACATTCAACGTCGCTTGTTCTCCGAGCGGGTTGCGGATAAAAATAACGAGTTGTACAAGGCCTTGTGTAAATCAAATAAGCAACCGGTAGATATCATTTATCCTGTAGTAGCCTATTCAGCTGACGAAAAGGGATATATAATAGATATCACGGACATGTTGAAAACCGGGGATGATTGGTTTAAGGTGACCGCTTCGCAAATTAGAGAACAGGATGCTTCTCGGGCAAGAATTTTGGGCGTACATGAATTTTCGGATGGAGTAAGTTTTACGATACACCGGATGTGTGGATTTTCTCCCGAACGGTTGTTGGATAACGTGATCCCTCCCCGGGGTTTTTTAGCGTTGGAAATCGGTTGTGTTGTGACGTTACTGCCTGAACGGGAGATGAGGGAGCGTTTTGCCGACAGGCGTTTCGGCTACCAAGTGATTTCATTCTTGGATTATTCCCAGAATCCTTATCGGGCAGAAAGTGATTCGATTATTCGGAAATGGAATCTTGGGGTAACGGAAAACGACCGGGGAGAGTATCGGAAAGGGAAATTGGTAGATCCTGCCCATCCGGTTGTGTTTTATATCGATACTTGCTGTCCTGCCGAGTTTGTGCCGTATATTAAAGAGGGGGTGCTGGCATGGAATGCCGCTTTTGAAAAAGCCGGTTTTAAAAATGCCTTACGGGTGAAAATGGCGGATTCGAAAACCGTGTTGGAAGAACAGAGAGCCGTTATTGCCTACGATTTACATGAGGCTGGAATCCGAACAGGCTACACGTTTCATCCAAAAACAGGAGAAATTCTATCTTGTCGGGTTAATATAGGACATGGCTTTTTGCCCAAGGAGTTGTGGAGGTATGTGCTGGAGTGCGGAACTGTTGACGATCGTATCCGGAAAGAGTTTTTTCACCCTGACGTGGTGGGTGAAATTTTGCGGAGCAAGGTGATTCGGGCTGTGGGGAGCGTGTTGGGGTTGAAAGAAAATTTGGCGGGAAGTGCCGCTTATACCGCGGAGCAGGTGAAAAGTGTAGCTTGGTTGAAGCAGCATGGGTACACGGGTTCTATTATGGATAATAACCCGTATAATTATGCTGTTCAAAAGTCAGACAAGGTGGCGGCAAGGGAGCTTATGCCTCGGATCGGTGACTATGACTGTTTGGCAATCGAGTGGGGGTATCGGGAGTTTCCCGCGAGCAAAAACGCCTATACGGATCGCGAGGTTTTGCGGGAAAAGTTTCGGAAATGTTTAGCGGGATATATGTTTCCCGCATCACAGGGGATAGAGGTTAGAGCGGGAGATCTGTCTTCGGAACCGTTGAAAACGTTGGGATTCGCTTTGAATAATTTACTCCGGTTGAACGAGGCATTGGGAAATATCGTTTATTCGGACAAACGATATGATTCGGGTTGGGCGATCATGGATGCCAATCGGCAAGTAATTGATAAATACGGTGAGTATTTATTGCAAATAGTCTCCTGCTTTGGAGAGAAAAGAGGGAATGTCCCCTTGTCGGTAGAGGAGCAGCGGGAAGCAATGGCTTTATTGGGCGAGTATTTATTTGCCGGTGACAGAGGGTTGATTTCTCCTTTGGCGAAGGGATGTTCTTGGGATGTAAAGACAACTTACATCCGGCAGATGACAACTGTATTTCAAAAATTGTTGTCCCCGGAAGTGTTGAAACGTATGCAGGATATGGAGCAGGTGTGCTTGGAGAACGTTTACACGTTGGATATGTTTTTCGGAGACTTGTTCTCCATGTTATTCTGTGATTTTAAGGCAGATAGTGAAATCTCTTTTTCCCGGATGGATATGCAGGTAGCGTGTGTAAACACTTTGTTTGAGAGGGTGGCTGATGTTTCTGTTCCTGTCGTGAAATGGAAAGTGCAGGAACTTGGAGAACGATTGAAAGTGTTGGCCGGACGGCACGAGGATGAGGCGGTCCGAAAAATATACGCTATGTTGAGTATGAGAATCGAAAAAGTGTTGAACAAATGAAAGGTAAAGTGATGCAAAATTATTTTTTCTTGTTTCTGTTTTTGTGGGTGGGTAGCGTGGGTGCCCAGAATCAACCGGTTATTTTAGATGAACACAACGTGGTTGAATTGAATGATGCGAAAGAGTGGGATCGTTTTATCAAATCGTGGGAAGCGGTACCTTTGGAAATGAACGCTCAGAATGAGGTCGAGATCCAGAATTTGGCCATTTATGATGATTTGGTTGTGGTCAGGGGTATACGGGACCAAATGGAAAATATTTTATTGTTTGATATTTCTGGTAAGTTTTTGCGGCAAATCGGTAGTCAAGGAGACGGTAAGGAGCAATATGGAGTGATTGGTTGGGTTCGGGTAGATCCGTTGGAGCGAGAGATCGGGGTGTATGACGGTCTTTGGGGGAAACGCTATGTGACCTATGATTTTGAAGGTAATTTTAAAGGAAGTGGGGCATGTGAGGATTACATGCACTATATGCGGCGGGTGTATCCCTTGGAAAAAGATCGTTATTTGGGATATTTTGCGTGTAGCCTGAACAGGCTCTGTTATTTTATTTCGGATAAGGAGTTCACGAAATTTGATACTTTGCGTCCTCATTACGTCCGTTTCCCGTTGGGAGTGGTTGATTTTTCTATTCATCCGATAACTATTTATGACGGGAGGATTTCTTTTGTGGCCCCGTTGTGTGATACGATTTTTGAATATGACGGGCATAAATTGCAACCTCGTTTTGTGACTAAGGTACATCGTTCCGTGCCGGATGATTTTGCCCCGGGACATAAAGATTATCTCACTTGGGTGGCACGTTTGAAAAGGGAAAAGGGCTATTTCTCGAAAGATGAAATATATGAAACAAAGAATTGGTTTGTAATTACTTACGAAACAGGTAAGTTGATGTATAACAAAAAAACGGAGAAGGCTTTTTATATGCCTAAAAATGTAGCGATGAGAGGGGATATGATTTATCCAGATGATTTGTGGGGCGAGAGCGGGGAGAAACTGGTGGCTGTATATACCCCGGGAGAATTGTTAGCCATGAAAGATAAGATGGAAAAGGAAGGGGTGGTTTTAACGAAAAGAATGAAACAATTTTTCCGGCAGGTAGAAACTGAAAGGCAATCAGTAATGATTTTTTATACTTTCAAATAGAGATTGCGGGTGATGAGCTTGGTTCATTCAGGAGGAATCAACTTTATAGTACATGAATGTAATGCTTGTTTTTATGTCAAACTCCTCGTCACCTCGTGTCAAGTGACGAGGAATTGGTTTGCTGTAAAAGTGGCTCAAGTGGAAAATCTGCGTGTGGAAAACAAATTTCACACGCAGATTTTTCCATTGTTTCTTTTCGGCGTATGGTAAAAAAGCTGTGTATGCGGATATAAGTTTGTACCTTTGCAGAAAAGAAAAACTGCAATGGAAAAGAACCGTATATAGAGTTGGCTGAGTGTCTATTGCCGGAAGATATGGTTGAGTATTTTGAAGTGGTTAAGGTTGAGGAGATACCAGAGACGCTTGAGGAACGCGATAAAGGAGTTGACGGCAACGCCGAAGGGCGGTTTCGTCCAAACGGGTTCTATGAGGAGAGTACAGTCAGGGACTATCCGGTTCGTGGTCGCAAGATGACGTTCCATGTGAAGCGCTAGGATATAGTGGCTGAAGGCACCCGCATCTCGAAAAAGTTCGCGGCTTTTTTAAAAGATATGCTTGGACAGGTACCCGATCACGGGTCGCTCTCTTGAATGGTTCTTTGATATTGACGGGGATTTGTTTGAACGTCAGTACAAACGGCATCAGAGTGGATATTGGGAGTGGCAAGATACTCCCGAAGGGAAGCACGCCGAACGGTGGCGAGTCTTCCCCCGAAAACATGGGTGTGCATCTGAGCATCGATGAGACATCGCTCGGCAACGGTGAGTTCTACACGATAGTCACCAATAAGGAAGTGCGTGGCAGGGAACATTCATTGGTTGCCATTGTCCTCGGCACCGATTCTGATGAAGTTTTGAGAGTCCTGAGGCAGATTGACAGCGGCGTGCGCCGTAAGGTGACAGAAGTCACCCTTGATCTGTCCGACAGCATGAACCGCATCTGTCGCTATGCCTTTCCCGGGGCCAAACGTGTCATTGACCGTTTTCATGTGCAGAAGCAGGTACTTGAAGCCGTGCAGGAAGTGAGAATTGCTCACCGTTGGGATGCAATCAATGCCGATACCGAGGCCCGTGAGCAGGTCAATCTGACAGGTGAAAAGTATGAACCCGCACGCCTTGCCAACGGCGACACGCTCAAAGAGCTGCTTGCCCGTGGACGCTATGCCCTGTTCAAATCCCCAGAAAAGTGGACTGACTCCCAGAGGCAGCGCGTCGACCTGATGTTCTCGCTATACCCGGACCTTAAAAAAGCCTACTGGCTGTCACAACATCTCAGTGCAATATTCTCCAACAAGAAGTCAATGGCCGACAATGCCAGACTCAATCTGGCTCGTTGGTACAACCGTGTCGCCGAATCAGGATTCAAGTCATTCAACACAATCGCGGCAACATTTTACGAACACTCCGATGAAATAATCAACTATTTTGACAACCGTTCAACCAACGCATCCGCGGAATCCATCAATTCCAAAATCAAAGTATTCCGCGCAAAGTTTCACGGGGTCAACGATACCAAATTCTTCATCTTCCGCCTATGCAACCTTTATGCCTAAACACAGCTTTTTTACTATGCGCCCTTTTTTACCATACGCCCACATTTGCTCCAAACACCCTCAAAACAGACAAAAAGAAAAGAGAGTCACTTTCGTAACTCTCTCTGTTTCTGTGGTCCCACTTGGGCTTGAACCAAGGACCCCCTGATTATGAGTCAGGTGCTCTAACCAGCTGAGCTATAGGACCTACACTTGCGTGTGTTAAAGTGGTTAGCCTTTAACGGGTGCAAATATAGTGTTTTATTGAAATTCGGGCAAATATTGAGGGGCTTTTTTTTGAAGGTTCGTGGGAGATACCGTAAATTTATTTACATTTGCGTGTAGATGAACTTATTAGTATAATTGATAAAATTCGTGGTGTGAAAGTTTGTTTGTTAGTGATAGGAAAGACAGATGCGGAGTTTGTACGGGCGGGGATTGCCGAGTACGAGAAACGTTTGAGATATTATATCCCTTACGAGATGAAGGTGATCCCGGATGTGCGGAACACGAAAAACATGAGCGAGATACAGCAAAAAGAACGAGAAGGAGAATTGTTGTTGGGGCAGTTGGAGGCGGCGGATTATGTGATTTTGTTGGATGAGAAGGGAAACGAGTACACTTCAAAGGCTTTTGCGGACTTTTTGGCACAGAAGATGCTGACAAGTATGAAACGACTTGTATTTATCATCGGGGGACCTTACGGTTTTTCGGAAGAAGTATATAAACGTGCAAACATGAAAATATCACTATCCAAGATGACTTTTTCTCACCAGATGGTGAGGATGATCTTCACGGAGCAATTATATAGGGCAATGACTATATTGAAAGGAGAACCTTATCATCATGAATAAAGCGAGGGTGAAAAGCATGAAGAAGTTTTGGCTCGTACTATCACTAGCCATGTTCTGTCTGGCCGTGGCCTCTTTGTGGGAGTATTCTCTGAACGATTGGTCCGTGGATAAGAAACTGTTTCTTTTCCAAGAACGGTTGAAGTTCGAGGAGAAACGAATTGACGATCAATTGCGGAAGCTGGATCACGAGGCGGAACGGCAAAATCCGGAATGGAAGGGTAAACAGTCTGTGTTGGTCGGCTTTAAGGGGAGTAAGTTGGTTTACTGGAGTAACGAGAGAATCGGTTCACCTCGTTTGTACGAGATATTGTCAGCGGGAAATGCTTTGGTGAAGATTAATAATCTTTATTTTGATGTTCGTAAGCATGCCGTTGGGGACACGGTTTATTACGCGCTTCTGTTTATAAAGGAGGATTACCCGTATTCGAGTAACTACGTGAAAAGTCATTTTAACCCGTCATTGGGGGAAAATTTGGATGACGCGAGCAAGGTGATTATCCGGGAGACGTGGGAAGATGGGGGAGAACTCGTGTACAACCGTGACGGGAGGCCTTTGTTCAAGATAGAGAGTCGAGTGGAGCATGGAGATGTTGTGCCCACTTATTTCTTGTTGATCCCCTATATCATGTTTCTTTTCTTGTTGTTTTATGCTTACGAAATATCGCTGGATAGGGCCCGATCGTTCCGGATGCAACTGTTTCATGTGTTCGGTTTTTTCTGCTTTATCGTGCTGATGCGTGCCTTGATGGTTGAATACAAGGTTCCGCAAACTCTTTATGCTTTGCCTATTTTCACGACTAGTCAGGTTGGGGGACGGTTTATCGTGTCAGTGGGAGATTTGTTTGTCACGATGTTCTGTTTGGCACATTATTTCTTTATAACCTTTAACAAGCTGAAAATTAAGTATGACGAGCCTCGTTTGGTGCGTTATAAATATATATTCCTCGTAGGATTCGTGATAGGCGTGTTTTTCTACACGAATTTGTTACACTTTTCGATTAACACGTTAATCGAGAGTACGCAGGTCAGCTTGAATATTGCCCGTTTCATCAATGTCGATTTCTCGTCAATCGTGGCTTTTATCACGTTGATTATTGCCGGGATGGGATTTATCGTTTTAATCAACAGTTCTGTGCGTTATTTCCAGAATTTGTTCTCTATCAGTCAGGCGTTTTTTGGAGTAACTGGTGTGCTTGTTTTTTGTGCGGCACTCTGTTATTTCTTTAATTTCTCTCTGTCCCCATTGGAGTGTCTTTTCCCGTTGTCGCTTTACCTGTTGTTTATTTTGGGGGTATATCTGATGAAACAGGATGCCCAGAAAAGTATTTTCATGATCGCGCTCGTGGTGGTCTGTATTTACATTATTTTCTTGGCAAAGAGTAGTGAGATTCATCGGGAACAAGGGGTGAGGGCGAGTTTTGCGAACGAGATTATCAAGGAGAGAGACCCGATTTTCGAGCATAAGTTATTGGAAGTTAACGAGGAAATAAAACAAAGCCAGAAAGTGGATTCGCTGGTGACAGTGGGGGATACGGACTTATTGGCGGCTTATATTTCAAGCGAGTTATTGGATATGACGGGATTTTATTATACTTGTAAGGCGATGATATGTGATCCACGGGACACGATATTGTTGACTCCTACTTACGAAAAATACGGTTGTGACAAGTATTACGACAAGCTGATTGATAGTTTGGGAACCCGTGTTGGTTACACGTCGTTTTTCAATATAAAAGATTTTGACGGGGTGGTTGAGTACCTCGGGCGTTTTTCTTTCTCCACGCCTCGGGGTGGTAGTTGCGTGTATATTCGTTTCGAGTCGAAAAACCGTCATGAAGGGATCGGGTATGCTCAGATTCTATCTAGGGAGATCGGGGCCGAGAAGGAGGCCCGTTATCCCTATTCTTATGCGAAATACAAGGGGGGGCTATTGGTGGATTCCAAGGGGGATTTTAGTTATCCCCGTTCTCTAGAACGTTTCGGGAAGATCGAGCACGCCCGGATTATGAACATGGACGGGTTCTCGCACATGGTGATTCCCGTGGAGAATGACGGGGTGTGTATCGTAAGTTTGGGTGATGACGTGTTTGCACTCTATTACCTGAATTTGTTGTATGCTATTTTTGTCAGTGGTATCTTGACTTCTTACGGGATGTTCTTCCGGTTTGACGGGGGATGGGGAAGTTTCCGACAGACGAGTCTCACGTTGAGAATTAAAAAGAATATCATCACGTTGATCGGAGCGTTGTTCCTGATCATGACGATCATGAGTATTATCGTGAATGCCGAGAGTTTTGAACGTCGGCATAGTTCGAAGGTGATCGAGTTGTCGCGGTATATAACGGATGAGTTGGAACATAATGATTGCGTGGATGCTGCGAAGTGTCCCGAGATATTGAAAAAATTGAAAGATATGTCCGAGGTGCTTTGGGTAGATATTAATATCTATAACTGGGAAGGGGCCCTCGTGGCGACTTCCCGGCCCGTGATATTCGAGAAGGGATTTGATGGGACATTGCTGAACCCGAAGGCTTTTGAACAGATTGTTAAGAGGGGACAGATTAATTTTGTACAGGATGAGCGAATCGTGGAATTGGCATACATGGCGGTGTATATGCCATTGGTGTTGGAGAGCGGGGATAGGTACGTGTTGAGTATCCCGTATTTTACCCGTGGGGAGGAACTGAACAAGGATATTTTGCTGATCGTGATTATTGCGGTGAATATTGCCATGATTGTGATGGTGCTTGCCTTTATTCTGTCGAGTATCGTGGCCGAGCGGATCACGAAACCGCTACAAGTGGTGAATGAGAAACTGCGTCAGATGAGGGTGGGGGGAAAGAACGAGAAGATTGTGTACCACGAGCGGGATGAAATTGGTATGCTGGTGAAGGAGTATAACGAGATGGTTGATAAACTGGAGGCGAACGTGAAGAAGTTAGCGAAGTCGGAGCGGGAGAGCGCTTGGCGGGAGATGGCCCGGCAGATTGCTCACGAGATCAAAAACCCGTTGACCCCGATGAAGTTGAATTTGCAGTTTATGCAGCGCACCTTGCAAAAGGGGGATATGGAGGAAGTGCGCCAGCGGTTTAAGGATATTTCGGCCGTGTTGATCGAACAGATAGATCACATGGCATCGATTGCCTCGGCTTTCTCTGATTTTGCCAAGTTACAGGAGGCGAATAACGAGTGGTTCGATCTGAGTGAATTGGTAAACGGCTGTGCAAAGTTGTTCCATGAGAACGTGGATGCCATGGAATGTGATATAGAACCGAATGTTTCCGTGTATGGTGATCGGGATCAGGTGAACCGGGTGATCGTGAATTTATTGAAGAATGCGGAACAGAGTATACCGGAAGGACGGGAGGGGCACGTGTTGGTGCGACTGAAAACGGTGTTAGGCAAGATCATATTGCTTGTTAAAGATAATGGTTGCGGGATTCCGGAAAGCATCCGGGATCGTATCTCCGAACCTAATTTCACGACAAAGTCTGGGGGAACGGGACTAGGATTAGCGATGTCCTACAAGATTATAGAGGCTATGGGTGGCTCGATCACTTTTGAAAGCGTGGAGAATGAGGGTACGACGTTCTATGTGGTACTGAAACAAGACAATTGAAATGATTAAGTGATTGACGATTTAATGATTAGGTGATTAAAAAAAGGATAGAAAGGGATCACTTAATCGGAAATCATTGAATCATTTAATCCATAAGATTTAAAATTCTTAAGGCTGTGTTGACTACTCGTTTGGGGAGAATGTCGACCATACATTTTTGCCAGATGGATTGTTTGCATTTACCATGACCGTCTTTGGTACAGGGGCGGCAGGGAAGATCGACTTCGATGACTTCGACTTGTTTGCCCGTGGGGTAGCCGAAGGCCGTCGGGCCCATCAAGGCGATGGCTTTCGTGTGGAACAGGTCCGCAGCGTGAAGAAAACCGGTATCCCCACTGATCACGAGGTTGGATTGCTTCACGAGGTAACAGGATTCCAATAGACTGGTTTTTCCTGTCAGGTTGTTGACTCTTTCGGGTGCGATAGCCTTGATGGTCTCGCAGAACGTGTCGGTCGGGCCTGCCAGAATGATAAAACGGTAGTCGGGCATAAGTTGGATCACTTGCTGCCAGTTACTAACCGGCCAACGTTTCATTTCCCAGTTGGCGGAAGGAATGAGTGTGATGGTCTTCGGGGTAAGCGTACGGTGAAAACGTTCCTCGTATTCTGCCGGAAAATTCCAATCACAGTAATCGGATTCAAAATTCGTGATTCCCCATGTGGCTAGTGGTTTTTGGTAAGAAACGATGCCCCGGAACGGTTTGTCGAATTTGTTTATCCGTAGTTTAAAAAGCAAAAATCGTTTCCAGCGGTCCTTGTGGCGTAGCGTGTAATGCGGTCCTCTTGGAAAAAGGTGGTAAAAGGGCGGGAGTAACACGGCTTTCAAGATGTTGGAGCGGATGTTGCTGTGTGCGTCGTAGATATAATCAAATTTCTCGGCTTTCAGTTGACGGGCCATTTGTAATAAACCTTTGAATCCCGTTTTCTTATCATATCCCCATACCCGGTCGATGCGTTTGTCCATGTTAAGGAAAGAACCCATGTCTTTCCGGGCAATCCAGTGAATTTCAGCATCGGGAAAATGGTTCTTGATGCCGTTCACGACATTCATGCATTGGATGATGTCTCCGATGGAGCTGAACCTGATAATGAGAAATTTAGCCATATCTAAAACGAATTTGCAACAAAAGTAATAAAAATGTAGTTTATCTATCGTAAAAAGAACTATTTTCGTGTTCAGATCATAAAAAGTAATACCATGAAGAAACATATACCTAATCTGATTACCTGTATGAACGTTACGTCCGGCACGGTGGCTATTTATGCTGCTTTTTACGGGCATCTGTACCTTGCTGCTTGGCTCGTGATTTTGGCGATGGTATTTGATTTCTTTGACGGTTTTGCCGCTCGCTTGCTGCACGTGAAGTCGGAAATGGGCAAGGAACTGGATTCTTTGGCCGACATGGTTAGTTTCGGGGTGATGCCTTCCGTGATGGCTTTTTTCCTGATTCGCGATTTGGGATATAGTGGTGGGGAGTTGTTCGCGGTAAATTCTTGGCAGGGGGCGCTTATGTACGTGCCGTTTCTGGTTCCGGCTTTCTCGGCTTATCGCTTGGCTAAGTTCAATCTGGATGTGCGACAAACTCATTCGTTTATCGGTTTGCCGACCCCGTCGAACGCTTTGTTTTGGGTGATGTTGGTATTTACCCGTTATCATCAGGAAGAGTTTTTCATGGCGATGTGGGGTAAACCGTGGCTGTTAGCTCTTTTTTCCTTGGTGCTGGCCATTTTGCTGATCAGTGAAATCCCGATGTTCTCGTTGAAGTTAACCAGCTTTTCGTGGAACGGGAATGCTCTTTTATATTGTTTCTTGGGGGCCGTGATCATCGGTTTTGCTGTTTGGGGTGTGAAAGCGTTATCTTGTATGATCCCCGTTTATATCTTGATTTCTTGTTATGATTTCAAGAAAAAATGGAACTGGAGGTTTTGGGGAATACTTGTAGTACTCTTCCTATTATTGAAGTGGGCAGCGTTGTTTATCGTTTTCCCGGCTTATTTGATTGTACTTATCGTGAAACTGACAGCCCGGGCAGATCAATAACCGGGTCATAATCCACGAAGTCATAGTTCGGAGAGATCACGGCAGGGTCTTCCACGATGATTATTTTGTTTTTCACCGGGGAGGGTTGCATGTTTGTCATGTTCGTCATTCCGTCTCCTTGGAATATGTCCTGTTGGGAGATCACCACGATTCCGGCCACGACGGCTGCCGACAAACCGAATTTGAATAAACGGGTAACGAGGTTACCGGATTCAGTGTTAATCAGTTCATCTTGAGTTTTACGGATCTTTTTCCCGTTAACAGTTGCCAAAGGCAAGGATTCCATACCGATCACGTCCGGCAGGAAGTTGTGGTTCTTGGATTCAAAGAGAACGTTGAACCGACGATCGACCGAAAAGGTTCCGATTGTACCGAAGTCCACTTTTTGTTTCTGGTTCAAGCGTACCTTGATTTCTTCACAAAATAGAGCCAGACGTCGTTGCGCTTTCTCATAATCGATCTGTTCTTTACGTGCGATCCAATCAATCAGAAGTCCGTCATTTTGTTTCAGGTGCTTGTTGAACACGACTTTTTTAGACGGGGGAACAATAGTCCCCGTTTTCTCGTTGATGTTTGCGGACGTGTAGTCACAAATGAACCCTCCGAATCCCGGAACGATCACGCAATCATGTAGATAGAGCAATTCTTCAATGTGTTCAACATATTTATTCATGCCACAAAGGTAAGAAAAAACGTAAGGTTGTCAAACTCATTTTAGGCATTTCGGATTATTATTATTTACTTTGTTGTGTCTATTGCAGACACTCAGAATGTTATAAATTGAGATAAAATTATTGGCGTATGAAAATTTTTGTGACAGGAGGTACAGGGTATATAGGTTCCCACACGGTGGTCGAACTTCAGAAAAATGGTTATGATGTAATTATTGCTGACAATCTCGTGAATTCGAGTCTGGACGTGCTGGACGGGATAGAAAAGATCACTGGGATACGTCCCGAGTTTGAAGAGATAGACCTTACTGATGGGGAGGTTACACGGGATTTCTTTGCCCGCCATTCGGATATACGGGCCGTGATTCATTTTGCCGCTTTGAAGGCCGTGGGAGAGTCGGTGAACAAGCCTTTGGAGTACTATTTCAATAATTTGAACTCTTTGATGAACGTGTTGACTTGTATGCGGGAATTTAAGGTGCCGAATTTGGTGTTTTCCTCTTCCTGTACGGTGTACGGGCAGGCCGATGTGTTGCCGGTAACGGAAAAAACACCTCGTCATGAGGCTGAATCTCCTTACGGGAATACGAAGGTGATGAGTGAAGATATTATTCGGGACTTGATGCGGGTGGAGCCTGACATGAAAGCTCTGGCATTGCGCTATTTTAACCCGATCGGGGCTCACCCGACAGCGTTTATCGGGGAGTTGCCCAATGGAGTACCCAATAATTTGATTCCTTATTTGACGCAGACGGCTATCGGGATTCGTGAGCAATTGAGCGTGTTCGGTGACGATTACAACACGCCGGATGGTTCTCCGTTACGCGATTATATTGACGTGGTGGATCTGGCCCAAGCGCACGTGGTGGCTATCCGTCGGTTGTTGGAAGGGAAGAATAAGAAGAATTACGAGTTTTTCAATATCGGTACGGGAAAGGCGCTTTCCGTGCTGGAAATTATTCACGCTTTTGAACGGGCAACCGGGGTAAAAGTGAATTACAAGGTCGTGGGACGCCGTGCCGGGGACATCGAGAAGGTTTGGGCCGATACGACTTTGGCCAATAACGAGCTGGGATGGAAGGCTGTCACGCCGATCGAGGAAACGCTGGCGAATGCTTGGAAATGGCAGAAATCACTGGAAGCGACTAATTGATAGAGGAAAAGAGGTAAAAACGAGCATACACTCTCGTGTACATTGGGAAATGGCACGAGAGTGTATGCTTTTTATACGGTGCCTACCGTGTGGCATTATTTGTTCTCGTGAATATTCATGTTTACGGGGAGGTCAACCAGAAAGCGGGTTCCTTTGCCAATTTCAGATCGGACTGTAATGTCTCCTTGTAAACGGTTTACAATTGTTTTACAGATTGAAAGTCCCAAGCCGGTTCCGGCTTTGAATGAATCGATCTTGTAAAAGCGGTCGAAAATATGTTCGATATGTTCCTGTGAAATGCCTTGTCCTGTGTCCTCCACGTATAGTTGTATCTTTCCTTCCAAAACTTCAAATCCCAAGTGAATATAGCCTTCCCGGGTGAATTTGAAAGCATTGTTTGTAAGATTACCCAAAACTTGCTTCAGACGCATGGGGTCTGTCACGATATACGTGGTTTGGGATGAGGTGTGCAATTCGAATTTTATGTTCTTTAAATTTGAATGATTATTCATCTTCTGTTCTTGGAAGACATTTTCAAAAATGGCATTGAGTGATGTTTTCGAGAAAATGAAGTTCATCGTGTTAGATTCAATCTTGGCGAGGTCAAGAATATCACTGATTAGCATCAATAGCTGGGAACTATTGTTTTTAATCAGCTCGACATATCCTCGACATTCTTCCTCGGATAATTCTCCCAAGGTGGAAACGAGTACGTCGGAAAAACCGACGATGGCATTCAACGGAGTACGGATTTCGTGGCTCATGTTGGCCAGAAAGGCACTTTTTAACCGATCGCTTTCTTCCGCTTTGTT
Organism: Butyricimonas sp.; assembly: GCF_019423355.1. Lineage (NCBI taxonomy): Bacteria > Pseudomonadati > Bacteroidota > Bacteroidia > Bacteroidales > Odoribacteraceae > Butyricimonas > Butyricimonas sp. The sequence continues at coordinate 47,336 of NZ_JAHZBP010000012.1, read as the reverse complement.
TAGTGCGGCCGTTAGTGTCTCTTCGATGTTTTTATGTTCTTGAATACTCATGCAGATACCCACTAAACGATAGGGTAATCCGGATAGCCTGCCGATGTAAGTGGATTGTCCTTCAAACCATTCCCATTGTCCGTTTCCGCGTGAGAGACGGAAGGGGACCGGTTTTTCGAATACGACATTTCCGCTGAATTGTATGGCGAAGGCATCATTCAGGGCTTGGCGATCGTCGGGATGAACCATGTTCGTGTACTCTTCCATGGTTAATGAATTGTTGGGGCCGGGTTCTATGCCTAGATATTCAAAATATCGAGGGTCAAGGACGAAAACACCATGATCGATGTCTAGGAACCACGGGTATATTTTCGAACGTCGCAAGGCGGTGGTCAATATGTATTCTTGAGTGAGTTCATTCGTGGTATTGTGAAAATAGAAGATAATTTCAACTGTTTCATCATTAATACGAAAAGAAAAGAACTGCCCACTCACGGGAAAAAGCGTGTGAGTGGCTTTCTCTTTGATGCAGGTGTTCTGCATGAGGTCTATTTTTGATTTCCCTTTTTCGAGTTCATCGAGAATCCGGGGTAAAATGTCTTGATCAAGTTGCATAAGGGATAACAGATCGGATATGTATAAATTGTCTTCTTGATATTTCTTTGAGGAAGACGTGTTGATATGTAGCTCTGTTTGGGCCTGTAAGTTAATATGAGAAATTTTACCATCGGGTAACATGGTGATAATTCCATCGGGCAAAGCGTTCAATAGATTATCCGTGTAGTATTTTTGTTGAATGAAATTCATAGTAAATATCTGTTAATCCACGCAATTAAATAAACAGATAAATGTAGTCAATTAATCCAAATGTTGTTATGGATTATTGGAATAAGAATAAATTATATTGGAGTATAGATTAATCTAATATTATGGCAATGGTACTATGCCTAAAAAGAAAGAAAAAGATACCAAAAAACGGCTATATCGTGATTGTTTTTTGGTATCTTTTTAACTTTATTCTACCGTCACGGATTTAGCTAAGTTTCTCGGCATATCCACGTTGCAGCCTCGCATTACGGCAATGTGATAGGAGATGAGCTGTAATGGAATCACGTTCAGAAGTGGGGAAAGATATTCCAGTGTTTCAGGAATTTCGATCACGTGTTCCGCCAGTTTTTTCACCTGTGCGTCGTTATCATTGACAAGAGCGATCACGTGTCCTTTCCGAGACTGGATCTCTTTGATGTTGGAAACGATCTTGTCGTAATAGTTGTCATTCGTGGCGATGGCAAAAACCGGCATATTCTCGTCGATCAAGGCGATCGGACCGTGTTTCATCTCTGCTGCCGGGTAACCTTCCGCGTGGATGTAAGAAATCTCTTTCAGTTTTAGCGCACCTTCTAGGGCAACCGGGAATTGACAACCTCTTCCAAGGTAAATGGCGTTCGTGGAGTCCTTGTAAATGGCCGCTATCTCCTTGATCTTGTCATTCTTTTCCAGAATCGCTTTCACCTTGTCCGGTAAGTTATATAGTTCGTTGATATATTTTTTGTACAATTCGTCGGATAATGTTCCCTTGCGGTGGCCGATCTGTAAAGCCATCATGGCCAACACGGATATTTGAGCCGTGAATGCTTTCGTGGAGGCAACCCCGATTTCCGGGCCCGCGTGAGTGTATACCCCAGCATCGGTTTCCCGGGCGATACTTGAGCCCACGACATTACAGATGCCGATAACCGTGGCCCCGTGTGCTTTGGCATACTTGATGGCTGCCAGCGTGTCGGCTGTTTCACCACTTTGTGAAATGGCGATAACAATGTCGTTGGCGTCCACGATCGGGTTCCGGTATCTGAATTCCGATGCGTATTCCACTTCTACCGGGATTCGGGTGAATTCTTCCAAGATGTATTCGCCTACCGTTCCGGCGTGCCATGACGTACCGCAACCGATAATGATAATGCGGTGGGCGTTGACCATCTTCGGGATAATTTCGGAGATACCTCCCAGATAGATTTCCGATGCCTCGGCATTTACGCGTCCGCGGATCGTGTCGTATATTGAATTTACCTGTTCAAAAATTTCTTTCAGCATGAAATGCGGGAAACCGCCTTTCTCGATTTTCTCGATGTCGATGTCCACTTGCTGAATGCTTAATGAAACAGGGGTGTTTTTGATCGTTTTCAGGATCATTTCGTCCCTCTTCAAGATGGCAACATCGTCATCGTTTAAGTAGATCACGTTTTTCGTGTATTCCACGATGGGCGTTGCATCCGAGGCCACGAAATATTCGCTTTGACCCACGCCGATCACGAGCGGGCTACCTTTTCTTGCCACCACAAGCTGGTCCGGTTCGTTCTTGCATAAAACAACCAGTCCATAGGCCCCGATAACTTTGGTCAAAGCGAGACGCACTGCATTCTCCGCGTTGACTTGGCCTTTCGTGTAAATGTACTCGATCAGGTTTGCCAGAACTTCTGTGTCGGTTTCACTTTGGAATGAATAGCCTCTGGCCTGTAATTTTTCCTTTAATAAAGCGTGATTCTCGATAATTCCGTTGTGAACGATAGAGAAAAGACCGTTCATAGAAGTATGGGGGTGAGCGTTTGCGTCATTTGGTTCCCCGTGGGTAGCCCAGCGAGTATGTCCCATACCGATCGTTGCGCTGGTGTCTTCCAGTTCCATGTGATGTTCCAGGTCTTGCACCCTTCCCTTGCACTTGTAAACTTGGATGTTATTATTATGGATCAACGCGATTCCGGCAGAGTCATATCCCCGGTATTCCAGACGTTTCAGACCGTTAATTAAGATCGGACAGGCTTCTTTGGGCCCGATGTATCCTACAATACCACACATAAATGTTATGTTTTAATGATTTATATTAATGAAAACAAGCGGCATAACAACCATTGCCGCTTGTTTATATTGTTATTCAATAATCTTGTCGAAAAAGTCGGAATAAGCCTCGATGTAACTTTGCTCACCCGGGTATTCCAAGGTAGGTTTCTTCAGATCGGTGGCAAAGGTACGGAGTTCATCGTCCACGTCTTTGTGGTTGAAAATGATTCCGTCAGCGTATTGGAATGCCAATTTATTAATATTCGTGTATGTCGGGTCTTTTAAAAGTGCCACGTCTTTCCGGGCAACCCCTTCCGTGATCGCTTTTTCCCCGAATTTTTCATCCAGTTTTCCCTCAAATTTGTCGTTATAAGTAGAGAATACCACTTTCGTTTTGGAGAAAACAGGGTCATCATGATATTCTTTTTTCAGGTAAAGGGGAACCAGCGCTGTGAACCACCCTTGGCAGTAGATCAGGTCGGGGGCCCATCTTAGTTTGCGCACGGTTTCGAATACTCCCCGGGCGAAGAAAATAGATCTTTCGTCGTTGTCCGGGAAAAAGTTTCCTTCTTCGTCGGAGATCGTGTGCTTACGTTGAAAATAATCCTCGTTGTCGATGAAATAAACCTGCATTCGTGCAGCTTGAATCGAGGCGACCTTGATGATTAGCGGATGATCCGTGTCGTTGATGATCAGGTTCATTCCGGAAAGGCGAATTACCTCGTGAAGTTGATTCCGTCTTTCATTGATGCAGCCGTAACGGGGCATGAATGTTCTAATCTCTTTACCTTTGTCTTGTATCCCTTGAGGTAGAAATCTTCCAATATTTGCCATTTCTGATTCCGGCAGATAAGGAACTATCTCTTGAGAAATGAATAAAACTCTTTTTTTAGCCATAACTACTACTTTTCCCAAAAACCATACAAAGATAGGCATTTTGGTTCAGATTTCAAAACTACTTTGGAATAAACCTCTCTCGAAATAAACCACTTGAATCTTAAAAACGATGCGGGGTATAGGATTTTTGATTAAAAAATTTTGCTTTTATGATAGATTTGTATAACATTGCGAAACTCTTTTTAGGCTGTAAATTAGGGGAAGACTGTACTATGGCGTGGCATAATAAACTGGGCGAATACGGGGAAGAAAAGGTGAACCGGTATCTTTTGGATATGGGGTATACGGTTTTGGAGAGAAACTGGCGGGTGGGACATCGGGAATTGGATTTCGTGTGTCTTGACGGGGAGGTGCTGGTCGTGGTGGAGGTGAAAACCCGGGCAGATGACAATGTGTCACTTTTTGATTTGCTGGATTACAGAAAAAAGAGGAATCTACAAGCTGCGGGTGCCGCTTATCTAACGAAAAAGAACATTCATCGGGAAATACGATTCGATTTGGTTGTGGTTACCGGGGCCTCTATGTGTCTAGAATACATTAAAGAAGCTATCGATTTGTTTTAAAGAACCGGGTGGCTTTTGTCGTGTGTGTGGTGTGGTAGGAATATGAAAAGCCACCCGGCATAAGAAAAGTGTCAATAGGGATACTTGTGTATTATCAAAAATTGTGCTAGAAATTCGGATTTCCGGAAAAAATATCAAATTTTCTTTCGGATGGATGATTTTGTGTGAAATTTACTATCTTTGAAAAATAAAACATAAAAGAAAAAAGGATATGGCAACAGTAAAAGCAAAATATTTAGGGGATTTGCGTTTGGAGTGTACGCATTTGCAGAGTGGTACAAAGATTATCACGGATGCGCCGACAGATAATAACGGGAAAGGTGAGGCATTCTCTCCAACCGACTTGTGTTCCACGTCATTGGCCGCTTGTGCCATGACAATCATGGGAATTTATGCTAAAAATAACGGTATTGATTTGACGGGGGCCGAGATCGAGATTACCAAGAAGATGGCGGCAGAACCTCGTCGTATTGCCGAAATAGACGTGATCTTTAACATGCCGGCTAACGGTTATTCCGAGAAGGAGAAAAAGATTCTCGAACGTGTGGCACATACTTGCCCCGTGCATTTGAGTTTACACCCGGATGTGAAACAAAATTTCGTGTTTAATTGGCAGTAATGGTCACCGGGGCTACCGGTTTACTGGGTAGCCATTTGTTGTGTCATTTGGCACGATGCGGTGAGACGATCATCGCGCTAAAAAGAGATAAGAGCCACGTTGAAGAGACGATGGCTCTCTTTTCGTGTTATTTTGATTCACCGGAAGATGCCATATCCCGGGTGACTTGGGTGGTTGGGGATGTGTTGGATGGGGAATCTGTGGCCCCGTTTGTGGAAAAAGTGGATACTGTTTATCATTGTGCGGCCATGGTTTCTTTCAATGGCAGCGATCGGAATACTTTGCTGGAAACGAATATCAAGGGGACGGAAAATATTTGTAAGATTTGTTTGGAACGTGGGGTACGCCTGTGTTTCGTGAGTTCGATTGCCGCTTTGGGGGACGCTCCCAACGAGAGCGTCGTGATTGACGAGAATACACCGGAGATTCCGGGATCGGTCCACTCGCTTTATTCCGGCAGTAAAGGGGAGGCTGAGAAAATTGTCTGGAAGTATGTCCGTCAAGGACTGGACGTTGTGATCGTGAACCCGGCTATTATTTTGGGGGCGGGATTGCGGGGGCGAAGTAGTGTCAAGTTGTTTGAACAGGCGAGTAAGGGGATGCCTTTCTACACGGAAGGCGTGAATGGATACGTGGATGTGCGGGATGTCTGCGAGTTGATGATTCGTTTGACTAAAAACGGTGATATTCGGGGAGAGCGTTTCGTGTTATGTGGGGGAAATTATTCTTATCGGGAGTTGTTTACCGTGATTGCCGGTGTCGTGGGTAAGCGCCCGCCTCGTATTCGGATGGCACCGTGGATGACAGGTTTGGCGTGGCGGTTACTGGCTTTCGTGGCTCTGTTCACGGGAAAGAAACCGGCTTTCACGAGGGAAACGGCTCGCTCGTCTCAACATAAATCCCGTTATTCCAGCGCGAAGGTGTTGTCTCTTTTTCCCGATTTCCATTTTCACACGCTTGAAGAGACGGCTCGTTTTTTCAAGGATTTGTGATGCGGGTTGCTTAGATCGGAATTCATGAGGTCCGGTGGGGGCTTTCCCTGTCCCGAGGCTATCTTCTCGAAAATCTCCATTTAAATTTCTTTATTAGTTCATTTAGACCACGGAGCATTCATCCTGCATTCATGTTGCATTCATCTTCGATAAAATAAATCTTTTTGTCCTTTTTATTTGGATTTTGGTAGGTTCGTGTTGTATATTCGTGGTATGGGAGGATATTTTGCTATGTAGCTTGATGATTGGGGAATGTGTAATTAATAATAGCGAGGTTATGGAGTTAGTTGATAGTTCATTATTGAAAGGTTTTTCGGGAGAGATTGACGGGTTGATTGTTTACACGGTTGGGAAAAAGACGTATGCCCGGAGAAAGCCGGAGAAAGTGCGTGATCCACAGACCGAGAAACAATTGCGACAGCGGGCCAAGTTCCCTGCCGTGCAAGCATTTTATCAATCAGTCAAAAGCGGGGTTTTAAAGGATGTGTATGATTTGGCGGCGAAAGAAGAGGGACGACGTTCCGGTTATCATTTGTTCATGCACTTTAATATTGCGGCCTTTGGAGGGAATGGTTTTATTGATTATTCGCTGTTACGGCTGGCACACGGGATTCAGCAATTACCTTATTCGCTGGAAATAAAGACGGTGTCAGCGGATGGGGTGGAATTTTCGTGGTTGGATAATTCCCTTACCCTGATGGCTCAAGGGTCCGATCGCTTGATGGTGGGTGCTATTTTTGATGATGATCCTTTTCAGGTTGTGATGCTTGGCGGGATCACCGCCTGTCGGAAGGAGGGTTGGGCTCCCGTCAAGCTACCCGGCGGGAGTTGGAAAACGGCTCATTTGTATTGTTTTTTCGGGACCGGGGATCGGAAACGGTTTTCGGCAAGCAAGTATTTCAAAGTAAACAAACAGTAAAGTAAGTATGGCAATATTTAATTCCATTTTGTTCCACCGGGCGAGAAAGTCCGTGGGGAACGTGACCTTGTATGCTTTAAAGGAACAGAACGTGGTTCGGGCGAAAGGTATTTATCGACGGGATCGGAAGTCTTTGGCTCAATTGAAACAACGAGCCCGGATGAAGGCAGTCCGGGAGGTGGGGAGCCATTTTTATCACGTGTTGCCGCAAGGCTTTTGTTGCTCTTCGCTAAAAGAGGGGTTGAATTGTTTCGTGAAGGCAAACGTGGGGAAAATATTCGTGGATGACGAGTTGAAGGTGAGTTATGATCTCTTGAAACTGGAAATTTCCGGTGGTACGTTGATGCCACCGGTTTTATCAGCAAAATTAGAGGCTGGGGAGAACCGGGTGGTATTTCGGTGGGAGAAACAACGATTGATGCCTTACGCTTTTGGTGATGATTTGCTTTACGGGGTGGTTTCGCGAACGGAAGATCGGGATGGGGAGGTCGTTCCATTGGGAACTCGGGGTGCATCCGGGGAGTTGAGTTGGGATTTACCCGCGGGTTGGGATGTTTGCGATGTCGTGGTACATGGTTTTGCCATGAATAGCAAAGGGAACCGGGCTTCTGTCAGCGTGGGATTGGCGGTAGGGGACGAGGTGTAGTTGTTGCTCGTGTTTATTTTGATTAAATAATTTTCTTGTTTGTTATATGTTTCTCGTTAGAAAAATGTATTTTTGATGCGAGAGGTAGGGCGAGTCGCGATGGTTTAACGGCTAAAATAAGATATTAGTGGATATACTGAACGTGAAACAACCGGAAATATTTGAAAGTGTATTTCATAAATATTATGCGTCGCTATGTTATTTCGCCAATAAGTTCGTGCGAGATGATGAGGCGGCAAGGGATATTGTGCAAGAGGTGTTTCTTCGTTTTTGGGAATCCAAGGGGAAATTCGAGAATCAATCGGCGTTAAAATCATTCTTGTATAATTGTGTCCAGAATGCGGCATTGAATTATCTGGAAAAATTGCAAGTCCGTGCGAAGGCGAATCGGCGATTGGGATTGAAATCTCCTGACGAGGAAGATGTTTTTTGTTTTCAGGTGGAAACGGATGTTTTCGAGGAAATCTTTGCCGCTATTGATGAATTACCTACTGAATGTCAGCGTATTTTCAAGATGAGTTATATCGAGATGTTGGATATTAAGACCATTTGCGAGCAACTGGATGTGGCCGAGTCAACTGTGAAGACGCAACGCCAACGAGCTAAAAAGTATCTGCGGGAGCGGTTGCAACATCTTTATCCGGTGGTGGTATTTATGTTTTTTTGATCGATAGGGTTGTTGTCTAAGCCAGATGGTGAAGAAGCGGTCGTGGATGATGTAGCCGTTGTTTGCTTTGTATACTTCTCTTTTTTCACAAGAGAGCGAAGGTAATCGAAAATTTTCCCCAGTGTTCCTTGTCATTCTTTTCAGTATTTAGCTGTTTATGTTATGAGTTGGGGAAATATATGTGAAGGCGAGTTGCTGTATAGTTTATTTTAATTGTACAAAATGTAATAATGTTTTTTATGAATCTACATCATGTCATCTTTGAAGCTTTGTATGAGATCAAGTTAACACGGCGAAACCTATTGTTTAATATGTTTGTTTTTTTTGCATTATTGACTACGATATCCTTTACTTTCATTTCATTTTCAGAGAGTGATAAGATTGAATTCGGAGAGTTTTATTTGCCGTGGGTTGTTCAGGCATTGCCTTCTTCAATCCCGTTCATGACTGCTTATTATTACAATTTCGTTCAAGTGTTGATGGTCTTTTTTATGGTATCTAATGATTTAAGGCGTTTGAGATTTACCACGATATCAGCTTTAGAGGCTCGCCCACAGGATAATAGTGATACCATTATTGGAAAATTTCTAGGACGGGTCGCTATTTTTAGTCTCGTGAACGTGTTGATTTATTCCGTGATGATATGTTATAATCTGATCTACTATCCTCGAGTATTGAATATATCGTATTATTTTTTTTACGGGATAACATTAAATTTTCCTGTGCTAATTTATTTCCTGAGTTTGTCGATTCTTGTTTCTCGTTTTATTAATAATCAGGGTATAAGTATTTTATTTCTGTTATTTTTTTGCGTGGGAACGACGATATGCGGGGCTGGAGTGATGAATAATTTATTTGATCCGTTTGCTCGTTATATTCCTAATTTATTTTCTGATTTTGTGGGACATGTACAGTTAACGTGTTTTCTTTTGCATCAAACGATCTATTTGTTAATGGGTATTTGTTTTCTGATATTGTCTATTCTTGTTTACAGGCGTTTGCCTAATAATATCCATCAAGTTCGCAGTGTGCTTGTGTTTGCTATGTTTCCATTCATTTTATCGGTTATTTTTATCGCTTTTTACATGGGGAATTTTATGCGTGTCGAGAGAAATAAAAACGAGTATCGTCAATTCTATTTTGAATATGAATATGTTTTAAAGAATCGGGTATTGTCTAATGAAATTCGATTACGTGATCTAGGTAAAGAAGGTGTTGCTGTCGAGAGTAAAATGAAAATCGTAAATAGAAACGAGGAGCAAATTCCGGTGTTATTATATTTAAACCCGGGTTTGACAGTAAATGGAATTAAAAACGGTAGTGTTAATTTGTCGTTTGAAAGAAAGGGACCTGTGATCTTGGTTGATAAGCAACTTGCAGCGGAAGATACCTGTGATCTTATCGTGAGTTATGAAGGAATTGTTGATAATGACGTGTGTCATCTTGATCAATTTGCAGTTCCGGGATATCAACGTCTGAATGAAAACAGGCGCGGGATATATAGTTTGGGGACTCAACCGGCGTATTGTGTAAATAATTATAAATTGTTTACTCCGGAAGTTTTGTGGTATCCGACTTGTGTTCCCCCGACTTGCTTTTCTTTTTTTCGAAATATGGATTTTACGTATTTTTCGCTTGTTGTTATTCATGATGAGGAAAATACCGCTATTTCTCAAGGGGAAATAATAAATGAACAGATAGGAATAACTATTTTTAAACATGAACACGCTATAAGTGGCATCAGTTTGTGCGTGGGAAAATATGATAAAAGAGTGGTGATGATGGATTCTATCCCGGTTGAAATTTATTATGAACCTAGTCATGGATATTTATTGGATTCGTTTCGTATAGATGTTGATGTGTTGGAAGAACATTTATTGAATTTTAAAAGTAAACTGGAAAAGAGAAACATGAGTTCTTATATAGATGCTGAAACGAAGAGACTTAAATATAATTATTCGACAGCGCTTAAAAGTGACCTTGAATATCCCTATTCTTGGTTACGCTTTATTGAGACTCCACTTGATTTTTACCCTTTCCCCAAGCCGGATGCGATGGATGGTGAAAGAATACAAAATGGTTTGATTTTTTTGACTGAAAAACTTTGTAATCAACATTTTATAGATGGAGAATATAATCCGGGATTAAGAAAATATGGAAGCGAATGGCATTTTAAGATGTTGTTAGATAGTAATTTGACTCATGGCGGCTGTAATATTAAGTCGATGTTACAAAGTGAGTTTAATTATGTATCGTCTGTTGATTATCCAATGATTAATGAAATATTGATAAATATGTTGTCCAGGTATTCATTTGGCTTGATGCAATCTTTTGAGCCTATGGATGAATACCGTGCTATGAATTACTTATCACGACATAGTTTAAGAGAGGCTATTCATGATCTGAATTTGTCTTCTAAGGAATTGCATTTTATCATTAAAAAGAAGGGTTGGGAGTTATATTCTTTGATATGTACACGGGTATTCAGGGACAAGTTTGATGATTTTATATATGATTTTTTTTCTAAATATCGTTTTATGAATGTTGAATTAAAGATGTTTAGTAAGGATTTGATGGAACAATGTGGGGTTGATCTCGACCATATTTTGCCAGATTTATATGATAGCAATAGATTACCTGTTTTCAAAGTGGATGCCGAGTGTTATCGGGTTGGAGATTTGATTGATTCATGGCAAGCAAATCAGTATTTTCTTTTTAAAATATATAATATGAGTGATGTGCTTGGTGTGATTATGACAAGGCCTGGGGGATTTTATTTGATTCCGGCGCATTCCTGCAAGGAAATTGTAGTTAATGATACAACTAGTTCAAGTATATCTTATAGGATAGAAATGCCGATGTCTCAGAATATACCGTCTGTTAAACGATTTCGGGCCAAGAAGATTGTATATCATGAGTTGGGATTAAAGGAAGGAATTCGAGATATTGATTCCCTGTATTTTCAAGATGATAGTCTTGATATTATTGTTGATAATGTTGATGAAAGATGTAAGATTGTAGAGACTAAAACTTGGCTTCAGGATATGTTTGAAAAGTATAATGTGAATATTCCTTTTTTGTGCGAAAGAAAAAAGAATCGTAATCAATGGTTGGTAGGATTCAACACGAAGTTCTATGGTTTTCCGGTTCAGAGTGCCTATTATAAAGAGGCGGGAACAGGTGATAAACGGGTGGAGTGGACCATAGATATAATTCGTCAAGGGAAGTATGAACTTTTTTTTCATAATGTAGATGATACTAGGCATGAAAAAAGTTTAGATGATAAGACATTGTATTTTTCTGTTTGTAATGGAGGAAATACATTCGATTTGAAAATTGATGTTGGTAGCGAGAGCGATGAATGGGTTTCGTTGGGAAGATACGATGTATTTGATTGTATTAAAATTATTCAGTACGATAAACAAGAACTTCTTTCTTTATTTTCTTTTAAAGGGCTTAATAAGGTTTTTGTAGATGCAATAAAAATGAAAGAGATTCGGGAATGATGAAATCGTGATAAGTTTAGTTGGTAAATAAACTTAAGGGAATAATTTTGAGAGAAAATCTGTAATATAATTATTACTATAAATTTAATGATCATGAAGAGGAAAAATGTTATTTATGGGATTGTTCTTTGGGGTCTTATTAGTTGTACAAAAGATGCTATTGATAGAAATGATGTAGAAAATCGTTTATCCATATTGAAGCAAAATTATGGAATTCAATATTGCAGAACGGATGTTTTACCTGATTCTTGCGTGGTTCTAACTCTTGATGAGTTAGAAGGTTTATTCGCTATGATTGATGAACGATCCGAGATTTTGGTAGGGACAAGAGGTGTAATTCCTAATGCTGAAGAAGTTAATTATGTGGTTGGTACTGGAGATGTGTGTATTGTAGATCCTTGGGAAGTGGTTATTGCAGGGATAATTCCAATCAATAACTATTGCTGTATCAATTTTTTTTCTAGTTGTATGCTTGAGAATAATGATGCAAGACTATGTGATGAGCGAGTTTCTTTAAGTCCTTATACCTCTGATTGTACGATAAACGAGAGCGATGCAGTTCTTGATGGTCAAGGCAAGATATCGTTTTATATAAGATGTTCATTGTCATTAACGGTTTTGCAATCAGGTCATGTTTTTAATGTTCTATGGGAAATGCGTATTGCGGGAGCACGATTGAATAGAGAAGGTGAATTTCGTGCTTATTATAGCAAAGAATATTATGACGATTAGTTCGATAAACAAACGAACCAAGCAAATATGGAAAAATAATTTACTTTTTTTGTCATCCTTTTCCGACTTAATCTGTTTTAGTAGTAAATGAAAAAACGATCGTTTAATGATATAAATAATTAGATGATAGATTTTAAAATTTGCACTTACATTAAACTATTAAATATTAGCGCATTAATAAAATATCAACTTGCTCCAAAAGCAATAAAATAGATTGGGATGAAGGCAAAAAAGGAATATAAAAAAACGATCGTTAAAAAATATAGAAGAAGGGACGTTGTTCGTTCCATTTTGACTTATTTGAAGGGAAATATGACGGATGATCAAAGGAAAGAATTTGATGAGTGGCTCGGCTTGGATGAGAGGAATCAAAAATTATTTGAGCGATTACAGAATGTTGATTACGTGGAGGGAGGATTACGGGAATTTCAAAAGTATAATTCTGTGGAAGATTGGAAAAAACTTCAAGCTAAATTGCAGGTCTCTCGTCGAAAAATTGGTAATTGGATGCGGGTGAGTGCGGCTTCTGTGATGATTTTGTTTTGTGTGGGAATGGTATGGTATTTTGTAGGACGTGATATGAATAATGAGAATGTTACTTCGTCTGTTATTGAATATGGGCATTCGAGAGCGATGTTATTTTTGGCTACAGGAGAGGTGATCGAGTTAGAATCAACTCAAGATACGGTATGTACTAGGATTGAGGGAGAGAGTTTTATGAATGATGGTAAGAGATTGGTGTATGCGGACACCACCCGGATAAAAGAAGTGGAATGGCATACGTTACAGGTTCCGCGAGGCGGTGAATTTGTGTTGTGTTTGTCTGACGGGACTGTGGTTACTTTGAATGCGGATTCAAAAATTCATTATCCGGATCATTTTATGGGGAAGGATCGTCAAGTTTCATTAGAAGGGGAAGCGTTTTTTGAAGTAGCGAAAGATAGTTTGAAACCTTTTGTCGTGAAAACAAACGGTATTGATGTCCGGGTATTGGGAACCGCTTTTAATCTGAAAGCATATCCGGATGAACATCAACAAACTACGTTGGTACGTGGGGCTGTGGAAGTGGTGTTGGATAAACAACAGGTGTTATTACATCCCGGAGAGCAAGTGACGTGCATTGATAAGGAGTTAAGAATTGAACAAGTAGATGTAAGGCCTTATATAGCTTGGAAAAATGAACGGTTTGTTTTTGAAAATGAACCCTTAGAGGGGGTCTTGAAAAAATTAGAACGGTGGTATAATATAACGGTTTTTATTCAGAACCAGAGATTAAAACAGATGCGATTTACGGGTAATCTACCTAAATATGAAAATATTAATAATGTGTTGAATATATTGGCGTTAACAACAAATATTAAATTTGAATTGAATGACCGCACTCTAGTCGTGCAGTTAGAGTGAATGAAAAACGGGAACTTGCGCTAACAATTTCCCGTGTAAGATAACTGCCATTGGGGAATGGCAAATTATTAATAATTAAAACAGTACAAATCTATGGAAAAAAATCGAGATTTTGACATAGGATGGGGATCTAATGTCATTACGAAAATGTTTCGAATTATGAAAGTCTTTATTTGTATTTTGATTCTGGGTCTATCGACCGTTTCTGCAAGCACGTTCTCGCAGGTCCGGGTGAGTTTAGACATGAAAAATGCAACTCTTAAAGAGGTGCTTAAGGAGATTACCAAAGTTACCGGGTATGAATTCGTGTACAGTAACAATGAATTGGAAAACGTGGGAAAGATTTCTTTGAGCGTGGAAAATAAAGATTTGCAGGAGGTTTTGGCCGAGTGTTTAAAAGGAACGCAACTTTGGTATGTCATTGAAGATCAAATTGTGGTAATTTCTCCGAAGTTAAAGGAATTCTCTCAAGTAAAAAAAGAGAATCATTCGACCGTGGCCAGTGGTAAAGTAATTGATAAGGATAAAAAGCCTATCCCGGGAGTAACTATTTTGATAAAAGGAACGACGACAGGAGTTGTTACTAATGTTGATGGCGTGTTCTTTATTTTGGTTCCGGATACAACGGCACGCGTGGAACTCGTTTTTTCATTTGTAGGCATGAAATCCAAGACGATCGCCTATAAAGATCGTCCGAAAAAGGGAGATTGGGTGATTACTATGGAAGAAGATTTGTTGGAAATGGATGAGGTGGTGGTTACGGGTTATCAAAATTTGAAGAAATCGCAGGTAGCAGGTTCCGTGAGTGTTATTGATGCGGCAAAGGTAAGATTAGGGGGTGTCCCTAGTATAGAAAATATGTTGCAGGGACAGATTACTGGTATGAATGTGATTATTAATTCTGGAGATCCTGGGGCTTCAGCCAAGATTCGAATTCGTGGTACGTCGTCTATTTTGGGTAACCGAGTCCCGTTATGGGTGTTAGATGGAATTATTTTGACCGAGGATGACATGGGCGAGATTAATATGACGGATTTGAATGGTGATGATGCCGCTTATCTCGTGGGGAATGCCATATCTGGAATTAATCCGAATGATATTGATAAGATCACAGTGCTAAAGGATGCTTCAGCTACGGCAATCTATGGAGTACAAGCTGCTAACGGAGTTATCGTTATTACGACCAAACAAGGGCAAACAGGTCCGCCAAAGATTTCTTATTCGGGAAGTTACGCGATTAACCAACGCATGGCCTATAGTGATTTAGAGAGGATGAACGCCACGGAACGTTTACAACTTTCGAAAGAGATTATAGAAGATAACTCATATTATTATTCCATGCCTGTAAATTATGGCTATGAAGGGTTTTATATAGATTGGTTGGCTCGTAAAATCACGTATGAAGAATTTGCAGAAGGTGTACAAAAGTTGGCTGATATGAATACTGACTGGTATGATATTTTGTTCCGCAACTCGTTTACTCATACTCATGCATTAAGTTTGAGCGGGGGAAATGAGGGAACTCGTTATTATATGTCTGTTGGATATGATGATACACAGAGTACGGCAATAAAAAATTATAGTCGCCGTTTTACGATGTCTGCTAAACTTAATTCTTGGTTGCTAAAAGAGAAGCTTTATTTAAGTTTTCAAGCTAATGTTTCTACCAAGAATACGCTTGGCTTTCATTCTTCGGTAAATCCGAATACTTATGCTTATAACACGTCTCGGGCGATACCTTGTTATAATGAAGATGGGTCATTATATTTTTATGACACGTATAATCGTTATTATCGGGATTGGGGAAATTATATCTATTATAATATTCTTAACGAGATGGGTGAAACGGGACAATCCGGACGAGTGAATTCAATATCTTCACAGATGAATTTGGAATGGAATATCTGGGGTGGATTGAAATATAAACTGCATTTATCCTATCAGAATAGTCATTCGATGAAGAAAAGTTGGGCAACGGATAATTCTTATTATGTGACTAATGAGCGAGGTTATAATTTGGATTTTTATGAAACATACGTACCTGCGGAAGGAGATAAAACAAAGGATAAAATCAAGGATGATTCAAAAATCCCGACAGGTGGTATTTATGATAAAAACACATCACAGTCAGATACCTATACAGTGCAAAATACATTGGAATTTAATTACGTGATAAAGGAAGATCATTTGATAAATTTGATGGCAGTATCCGAGATTCGCCAAATAAAGACGGATGGTTTGTCTGGTACATATTATGGTTGGTTACCGGATCGAGGAGAGACGTTTAATCCTGCTATAACGACAGCATATGTATCTTTGCTTACCGGGGGAACTCTTAATCCGGTATTGACAAAATCAACGAAGAATTATGTGTCGTGGATTTTCACCGGATCGTATTCATATAAAGATAAATTCGTGTTGAATGGAAATTTACGTATGGATGGTTCTAATCAGTTTGGTTCCAATCCCAAGTATCGTTTTTTACCTATCTGGTCTGTTTCTGGAAAATACACGTTGAGTAATGAAAACTTTTTGAAGGATAATGATATTATTTCTTATTTGGCTGTACGAGCTTCGTATGGGATTCAGGGAAACGTGGATAGCGGAACATCGCCGGATTTAGTGATAAAAGTGGGCTCTCAAAATACCATAACGGAACATAATGAATCTACTATAGCTTATTTGCCTAATCCGGATTTACGCTGGGAAAAAACAGAATCGTATAATATCGGATTGGATGTGTCTTTGTTGGATAATCGGATTTCAGTCGTGGCGGATGTGTATAAAAAACGAGGTACTGATATGGTTATGACTAAAAACGTGTCGCAAACTAACGGAATCCAGACTGTCAAGATTAATGCCGGGAGAGTGGATAATAGCGGGATTGAAATTGGAGCAACCTTCATCCCTTTGAAAACAAAAGACTGGGATATCGCTTTAGGCATTAATTATTCTTACAATAGAAACAAGCTTGTTGAAGCCAATGAACACGCGGTCACTAATGATGATAAATTGGCAGGTAATGCATTGATTGTCGGGAAACCTTTGGGAACACTTTATTCGTATGATCTTGTTGGGTTAAATCATGAAACAGGTTATCCGGTATTCCGTGATATACATGGGAATACTTCTTTTATTAATGATGATGGAGAAGATAACCCGAATTACTCTCTTTGGGCAGATGAAGTAAATCTTGTAAAATCCGGGGTGATGACGGCTCCTAGTCAAGGTGGTATTAATATTAGTGTCGGTTGGAAAGGCTTGCGTTTAAGTGGAACTTTTACTTACCAATTTGGTGGGGTGAATCGTCTCTCGAATATTTACGGGAGTAACTGGAATTACGTGTTTAATCCCATGACAAATGTGTCCAAGGAATATGCGATGCGTTGGCGGAAATCCGGGGATGAGGATAAAACGGATATGCCTGTACTTTATAATAGCAGGGTGTATAATAAACTTACACATAGATATTATGTTTCGGGAAAAGATGAGGTGGCCGGAACGACAATGTATGATAAATCTTCGGTTCGGGTGGCAAAGACTGATTTCTTGAAAATGAGAAGTTTGTCATTGAACTATTTGATACCTCGAAAATTCGTTTCCAAGTGGCATATAACGGATTGTGCGATAGGATTACAAGCAACCAATTTGTTCACTTGGGCTGATAAACGGTGGGAAGGTTCAGATCCGGAAGCGGCTTTTGCAACAACGCCGTTGACAAGAACTTATACTTTAAATTTGAACATAACTTTTTGAAATGTGGTCATATGAAAGCGAAATATAAATTATTCATTGTTATCATGTTCATTGGGATAACAGTCGGTTGTGATGATTTCCTTGAACGTTCTTCTCAAAATTTAATTGTTCCGGAAACCGTGAAACATTATAAGGAGTTGTTACAAGGTGATGGTTATTTTAAGGATTTGTATGAAAAGACTAAATGGGTCTTATTTATGACTGATGATGCCGAATTTCAAGAAAGCTATTCTCGTTTCTCTGATTATTCGTTTACCTCTGATAATGTGACTCATTATGGAGATATTTATACTTGGCAATCTGAGATAGAGAATGACAATTTTACGGATGAGGCTTATCTTTATCTATATAAACAAGTGAAGCTTGCAAATCTTTGTCTTGAAGGAGCCATAAATGCGGAAGGTGAAAATGAGGATCGGGAAATTTTATTGGGACAATCCTATTTTACACGTGCTATGGCCTATTTTTATTTGGCGAATTTGTATGGACAAGCGTATAATGAAGCCCAACCGAGTGATATGTGTGTGCCTTTGGTATTAGAACCGGATATAACTATCGTTTCTCCTAGTAGGGCAACGATTTCTCAGATTTGGGGACAGATGACTTCAGATATAGAAAATGCGATTAAAAATTTGAAAGATAAATCAACAGGTGATTATTTTACCATTGGTTATGATGCTGTCCTTGCACTTGCTACTCGAATTTATTTGTTTATGGAAGATTGGGATAATGCCATAACGTATGGAGAGGAATTGGTGGGGCGTAAGCCAGAGTTGCAAGATATCACGAGCGAAACTAAAGCGACTAGTTCAACTTATGGTAGTACGGATAAAGCCGTGATTAATTTTTTCCGTGCGGATAATCCCGAGATTATTTGGAATTTTAATACCGCTCCGACATCTAATAGTACAGGTAAAACATTTTACGGGCTTTTTGCGAAGTATGGAGTATATACTGCCGGGTATTGGATTGCGACATCTTCACAATCTTTTTATCCGGGACAAAAAACACTTATCGAGATGTATGATACTGATGAGACGGCTAAAACGGGAGATCGACGCTTACTTTACTGGTTTATACCGCCAGTGAAAAAGACTTCGTCTTCTTATGCGGATAGTTATAATACGTATAAAACATTGAAATATGATCCACAGTATGATAAACAAAATATGTTAATGCAATGTTTTCGTACTGGTGAGGTGTATATCTCTTTAGCAGAAGCTTATGCTCGTCGAAATGCTGCGGGGGATAATGTGAAAGCTATCGGGTATTTGAATTCTTTGCGTGAGAAACGAATTAACCCTTATACGGCGTTAAGCTTGGGTGATTTTGTTTCTAATGATGCTCTTGTGCAATTCTGTTGGGACGAACGTCGTCGTGAATTGTGTTTTGAGGAATGCCATCGTTGGTGGGATATGCGGAGACAAGGACAAAAACAAGTGACTCATCGTTATAACTATGGAGGAACAAGTGGTGATGCCTTTGTTACGTTTACATTACAGGAAAAAGATCCCGCTTTTATATTAAATTTCCCAATTGTAGAACGTAATCAATCGCCTAATTTGGTCCCTAATTCCCGTCCTACTAGAAATGAAAATTAATGAATATTTAATAGGAAAGAGATGAAAACATTTAAATATATATTAGTGCTATGCATTATGGTGACGGCCATGGCCTGTGATCGTAGTGATGATTCGAATTTTGATGTTTTGCTTCCCGATAAACCTTCATTTGATGAATCGACAGTTTATGGGAAGCGGATGAAAGAGTTTTTTGATAAATATGGAATATGGTGTCAATATAATGTTCCTGCTAATGATTTGTTTTATACGTGGACCGGAAGTGAGAACTGGACATCAAGTGCTCTTGATTATGAATACGAGGAGGCTAATGCCGAATACATCGTTAAGGCTCTGGATTTCTTGGAGAATGAAGTGATGATAAATATGCCTGTTAGCATTCTTGATGAATATTTAGGATTATATATTGCTTTTGAAGGACGAGTGTTCCATTCTTGTGAGTTGGAGGATGGTCTGGATTATACTTCAAAAGAAGATTATCCCGGTATAGAAGAGGAATTTGAGGAGTCCGCTTATGGGTGGAACGGTAGCCGTTATTTGCTTTTAGCCCCTGTTGGTCCTGAATTTGATAAAACAGATAAAGAAACTTTAAAACGTGAATGGACGGCATTGATTTTTTATGAAGCATTGAAAAATTTACCGAATCCTGATGCTTTTGAAGATAAAAATAGTGATGCATGGGATGCTTTTGCTTATTTCTATTATGATTATCTTGTTGGTGATCATGAAGATGGTTGGGCTTATAATGATTATTTAGGTAAGTATCAAGGTCCTTATACAGATGGTCTTGTGAGTCCGGGACCAATTTCTTCTGCGACCTTAATGGATGGTTATGATGACGAAGAGAATGGAACAGGGTTTTATGCAATGATTTACAAGTGGTATGGTAAATCGAGTTGTCTGGATGCCTTTGCTGCTTACGTGGGGTATATTATGTACGCATCGGCGGAAGAAAAAGCCGAAATCCGTTCACAAAGTGATAATGTTCTGGTGAATGAAAGATTAGTTAAGGAATATTGTAAGAAACACTTGAATTGGGATATTCCAGAATTAGGAGAAAAATGATGAATTAATTTGATAAATTGTATAAACGTGAAAAAACTATTTATTTTATGCGTGAGCCTGTTTATAACAGGCCTCACGTACTCTCAGACAGTCTTTATGGAAAATGAATCGTGGGATGCCGTGAAGTCGAAGGCTGTAAAGGAGAATCGGATGATTTTTATGGATTGTTATACCTCTTGGTGTGGACCGTGTAAGGGATTAGCACAGAATGTATTTCCGCAACCGAAAGTTGGGGAATTCTTGAATTCTCATTTCGTGTGCTGTAAGTATGATATGGAAAAAGGGGAGGGAATCATGCTGTACAAAAAGTACAAGAATAACATACCGGGATTCCCGACGATGTTGGTGATTAATCCTGCTGATGAAAGTATCGTTCATAAGGTGGTCGGGTACACGGAACCGGATGCTCTTATTGCGGCTTTGCAGGATGGATTGGACGGGAAGACGTTGGCTGTATTCCAGAAACGGTATGATGCGGGAGAACGTTCGTTGGAGTTGATAAAAGATTATTGCAAGGCTCTTGACGTGGCGTATGATCAAGAGACGAAAGAAAAAGTAGTGAGGGGATATATCGAGTCTATGCCATTGGATTCATTGATGAATAAAGAGTTGTTTGAGATGTATCTGCCTTACATGGATGATGCTTATTCAGCACGGTATGAGTATGTTGTCAAGAACTTGGATAAGTATCAGTACCGGCTCAAAGTGAATCGCTATGATATAGAATCACGTTTGCAAAGGGCAATGTCGGATGCCGTTCGGGAGATCGTGAACATGACGCTTGCGAACACGAATGCTGACACGTTGGCCTTGATGAAGGCGAAGGAAGAAAAGTTGAAAAAGCTGTTGCAGGGTTCTGCGGTGAGAGGTTTCAGTGAAATGTATGCTAAGCTCGCCATTAATGATGTGCGGATGGAAGGGGATATTCTGGTTCTTGATGCGATCCTTGATGCGGATAAGGTATTGCTGGCCACGAGAGACGAGTATGTTTTCCGTCCGGCCATGTACAAGTATATGATTGAATATGCTGATGCTAAAACGCAGAAAGAGATTATCCGGAAATATCTGGCGCTTGTACAAAAGAAACAGGAGGTTGCGGACGAGAGAAGTAATGGTAAAGTGACTCTTTTCACGGAAAACGATTATGATATTTTGGCTATCGGGTACTATCGTTTGGGGGATAAGAAAAAGAGTGAAGAGTATGCGAAGAAATATGAGGAACGTTACAAGTTGCGAGTTGCGGATATAAAAGAGACGTTTAAAGATGAGAAGATGCAGGCCGAGGTTGATGCAGAATATCTCCGGAGAATGAATGAGTTCCATGCTAAAGTCGGCATGAAGTGATATGTTTCGTACGAAGAATGATAATGATGTCGTATTATAAAAATGGAAGTATGATGAAAAATGTGTGTTATGGGTTATGTGCCGTGCTTTTGTTCGTTATGGGATGTAACCGGGAAAAGACTTACACGATTTCGGGAACATGGGAGAACGGGAGTGGAAAGGTCGTGTATTTGAAAAAAGAACTCGGGGAGAAGCAGTTTCAGATCATGGATTCTGCTATCGTGAAAGATAATCAGTTTCAGATGACGGGGGCCATCCCGCAAGTGGATAAACATATACTGGCACTTGGAAAGGATGAACAAGAGGTTTTATTGGACGGGGAACCGATCGAGGTGGTTGCAACACAGATGACGAATAAAAATGGGGAGAAGATTGATGCTTACAAGGTAACCATCAAGGGAAGTCATGAACAGGAAATTTTCCGTACGGCCCGGGATCTTTCTTTGGGAAAAAGCATGATGGGATTGGCCGGAATGTTTGCGATGGTACAGGTAAAAGATGATTCCGTGAAACTGGATTCCACGTATAAAGCGGTGGAGATGATGAAGAAAGCGGTTGATGAAAGGATTAAGAATTTCGTGGATTCGAATAATAATAGTCTGGCGATCACGTATGTGATCGGGGACTTCATTGCTAGGGAATATCCTTTTGAAGACGTGGAGCGCTACTATAACAACCTGACCCCGGAAGTGAAAGCTTCCTATCCGGGACAGTTACTCAAGGAAAAAATGACAAGCTTACGCTCGATCAACGTGGGTGGCATTGCTCCCGATATTGATTTGGTGGCTCCGGATGGAAAACATGTTAAGTTATCTTCATTGAGAGGCAAGTACGTGTTACTGGATTTCTGGGCGTCTTGGTGTGGGCCGTGTTTGGCAGAGGTGCCGAATGTGAAAGCGGTTTATGAGCAATATAAGGACAAAGGGTTCGAGATATATGGTGTGTCGTTGGACGACAAGAAAGATGCGTGGGTGAATGCCATTGAAAAGCACGACCTACCTTGGATACACGTCTCTTCTTTAAAGGGATGGGAATGTCCGGTGGCGAAGATTTACAACGTGACGGGAATTCCGAAAATGTATTTGTTGGATAAAGAAGGTCGGATCGTGGCCATGGACTTGAGAGGAGAGGCATTGAAGGAAAAAGTGGCGTCTTTTTTTAATTGAAAAAGAGACTCTTCTTGTCAACCGTTTTGACTTTTTTAGTCTATAACAAGAAAAAGGTGTTTTATGAAACACGAATTATTTAAAACAGTATGTATGAAAAAATGGATGATTGTATTGTTGGCAATGATTATTGTCATGCCGTTGTCGTCAGATCTGTACGCGGCGAGTAAGAAGAAAAAGAAAAAAGGAACCGCCACGGCAACTCTGCCGACCCCTAAGAAAGTAAGTCCTTACGAGAAGTTATTGAAGGGGAAGAACGTGGAGACTTCAAAAAGTGATTTTATCACGTTGCATAAAGTAGGCAGTAAATTGTATTTCGAGATACCCTTGAAGTACATGGATCGTGAGATATTACTGGCGTCAACCGTGACGAACGTGACTTCTCCGGAATTTTGTGACATCGGTTACAAGGCGAATAATCCCTTGCATCTGAAATTCACGAAACGGGACAGTTCTATTTTCCTGCGTTACGTGTCAACGGGCGTGACGACCGATAATTTGCAGAAGGCGATGAATAACGTGTATGGTGACCCGATCCTGTATGCCTATGACGTCAAGGCGTATAACCCGGACAGTACGGCCGTGGTGATTGACATGACCACATTGTTCACTACGAACGTGAAAGATTTGAGTTTTTTTGCGGATGCCATGATGGGGGGAATGGTGAAAATCTCTTCTTCTTTTAAAAAAGAGGCATCTTATTTGGACGAGATCAAGGCTTTCGATGATAACTTGAGCGTGAAAACGGTGATGTCTTACGGGGTGTCGTTGAGCGTGATGGGTATGATGAAATTGATGGATGATTATCCTTTCACGGCCACGGTGACCCGTTCGATCTTGCTTTTGCCGGAAGATAAGATGATTCCCCGAATCTCAGATTCCCGCGTGGGGGTTTTCAACAGTACGAAAACCCGTCTTTCTATCACGAAGGAGGATGAAATCGGGAATTATTCCGTGGCTCATCGCTGGAGATTGGAACCGAAGGACGTGGAGGCTTACAAACGGGGCGAGCTGGTGGAGCCCGTGAAACAGATTGTGTTTTACGTGGATGACGCTTTCCCAGAATTGTGGAAAGAACCGATTCGTCAGGCGGTGACTACATGGAATGCCGCTTTTGAGAAAATCGGTTTTAAAAACGTGATGGTCGCGAAGGATTTCCCGAAGGATGATCCCGATTTTGACCCGGATAACTTGAAATATTCCTGTATTCGTTACGTGGCTAATTCCACGGCTAATGCAATGGGACCGTCTTGGACAGACCCGACGACGGGAGAGATTATTAATGCCTCCGTGTTGGTTTACGGTAATATCATCCAGTTGATCAACAACTGGCGTTTCGTGCAGACCGCCCAACTTGATCCTTCCGTGAGAGGCAAGAAATTGCCGGATGACGTGGTGAAAGCCTCTTTGATCTACGTGGTGGCACACGAAGTAGGGCATTGCTTGGGATTCATGCACAACATGGCCTCTTCGGCAGCCTTCCCGGTTGATTCGTTGCGTTCTGCATCGTTTACTCAAAAATACGGAACGACACCTTGTATCATGGATTACGCTCGTTTCAATTACGTGGCGCAACCCGGGGATAAGGGCGTGAAATTGACTCCCCCGAATTTGGGTGTTTATGACGAGTTCTTGATTAAATGGAATTATCAATATATTCCCGGAACGAGAGACGAGTGGGAGGAGCAACCTATCGTGGAACAATGGGTGGACGAACATGCGGGAGACCCGATTTATCGTTATGGTCGCCAACAGATACAGACTCGTTATGACCCGAGTGCTATCGAGGAAGACTTGGGTGATGACCCGATGAAAGCCAGCGAGTATGGTGTGAAGAATCTGAAGTATATTCTTTCCAACTTGCAAGGATGGATTAATGATGATCCGGATTATTCTCACCGTCAGGCCCTGTATGGTCAGATTATGACACAATATTATCGCTATCTGAGGAACGTGATGTATAATATCGGGGGAATCTATCTGACAGAAGTGAAAGAAGGTACTCCGGGTAAGCGTTATGAGGCTGTGCCGAAAGCTCGCCAGAAAGCATCGATGGCGTGGGTGTTGAAACAGTTTAAATCTATGGATTGGTTGAATAATGCGGAATTGAAGGCTCACTTCCCGTTAAGTGTTGACGGGAGTGCAATCGTTCGGAGTCGAGTGGCCGGGGATATTCAGGGATTGATCGGTAACGTGATTCTTTCTTCTCACGTGGCGTCCTCTCCTTACTCGATTAATGAGTTTATGACGGACCTGTATAATGGCACGTGGAGTAACTTGTTACAAGGGAAGGCATTGACAGAGGGAGACAAGATTTTGCAAAACACGATGGTGGATATGGTTTGTGCATCATTGAATGATGGTGGTGCCAAGAAAAGCGCCTCTCCTTTCGGTTTTGTACCTTCTGTTGACGAGATCGTGGCTTACGGGTTGGATGAGAGTGGTTTGATCAGTCGTTTTGCCGACCAGTTCCGTGCGGTTGATGAAGAATATGGCCGGGGATACGTGGCCTCAAATATGGTGGCCGATCAGTTCGGAACTCCCGGTTACGGTTGGCAGAGAACGGTTGCCACGACGGCAATTGACGATTCCAAGGCCTATTTGCAGGATATGGCCGTGAAATCCCGGAATTTATTAAGAAGTAAAATAGGAGGAATGTCCGGAAACGCGAAAGTACATTATCAGGCTCTTCTTATCAAATTAAACAACGCGTTGAAGGACAAACTATAGTGTATGTTTTCTAGTTTGTGTTCAGAGTATGACGTCTGAAATTAATCCGGGGCAGTTCGTTTATCGAGTTGCCCCTCTTCATGTGGAATAGAATCCTTTTGAAAGCTATTAATAATTTATTAAATTCGCGTTCGATTATAATTTAGATATATATATGAGCGACAATTCCCTATTAGAGAAATTAGAGACATTTTATATTCGTTTCCGTGAGATCGGGCAGTTGATAACCGACCCGGAGGTGATACAGGACATGAATCGTTTTGTGAAGTTGAATAAAGAGTATCGTGATCTGGAACAGATCGTGGAGGCGGGAGACGAGTTGAAACGTGCGGTGAGTTCTTACGATGAGGCACAGGAAATATTGAATACGGAGACCGATAAGGAGCTGAAAGAGATGGCCGAGATGGAGATCGAGGAGCTGGATGCCAAGATTCCCGAATTGGAGTCGAAGGTGAAGATGTTGTTGGTACCAGCTGATCCGGAGGATTCAAAGAACGTGATTCTTGAAATTCGTGCTGGAACCGGGGGGGACGAGGCTAGTCTTTTTGCAGGGGATTTGTTCCGTATGTATACGAAATTTTGTGAGTCCAAACGTTGGAAAATAGAAATAACCAATTACAGTGAAGGAACTTCCGGAGGATACAAGGAAATCGTGGCGAACATCACGGGTGACGGTGTTTACGGGATTATGAAATACGAGTCGGGAGTACATCGCGTACAGCGTGTTCCGGCAACGGAGACTCAAGGACGGGTTCATACCTCCGCGGCCACGGTGGCTGTACTGCCGGAGGCAGAAGAAGTGGATGTGGTATTAAATCCGGCGGATATTCGGAAAGATACCTATTGTTCTTCCGGTCCCGGGGGACAATCCGTGAACACGACGTATTCCGCTATCCGTTTGACACATATTCCCACGGGTATCGTGGTGACTTGTCAGGACGAGAAGTCGCAGTTGAAGAACTTGGCGAAGGCAATGACCGAGTTGCGCTCTCGTATTTACGCGATCGAGCATCAGAAATATTTAGACGAGATAGCTACAAAACGGAAAACAATGGTTTCCACAGGTGACCGTTCCGCCAAGATTCGTACTTACAATTATCCGCAAGGACGTGTGACTGATCATCGTATCAATCTGACACTTTATAATTTGGCTGCCGTTATGGATGGCGAGTTGGACGAGATTATCGAGAAATTGCAGATCGAGGAGAACACGGAAAAGTTGAAGGAAAGCGGATTTTAAAGATAAAAGTTAAAAACTAAAAGATAAAAGTTAGAAGGTATGACTTATAACGAGTTATTTGAACAGGTAAAAAAGAAAAAGTCCTTCCTTTGCGTGGGCTTGGATTCAGATATAAAGAAATTACCTCAACACCTGACGGGAGCGGAGGACCCCGTGTACGAGTTTAATAAAGCTATCGTGGATGCGACGGCCGACGTGGCAATTGCCTATAAACCTAATATCGCATTTTACGAGAGTAACGGGGTTTCCGGGTGGATCACGTTGGAGAAAACGGTGAAATACATCAAATCAAAATATCCCGAAATCTTCTTGATTGCCGATGCTAAACGCGGGGACATTGGAAATACATCCGAGATGTACGCCCGTGCTTTCTTGGAGACGATGGAATTTGATTCTATCACGGTGGCTCCTTACATGGGAGAGGATTCCGTGACCCCGTTTCTGAAATACGAGGGCAAATGGGTGATTCTATTAGCTTTGACTTCTAATAAAGGTGCTTTTGATTTTCAATTCTTTGAGGAGAATGGCGTGAAATTGTATGAACGGGTTTTGCGTAAATCTCAGGAGTGGGGAAATGACCAGAACATGATGTATGTCGTGGGTGCCACGAAAGCGGAAATGTTGAGCGGTATCCGTGAGATCGTCCCGAACCACTTCTTGCTGGTTCCGGGAGTGGGAGCGCAAGGCGGCAGTTTGGAAGAGGTCGCAAAATACGGTATGAACTCCCATTGTGGGTTGATCGTGAACTCTTCTCGCGGGATTATCTTTGCGGATAAGACCGAAAATTTTGCCGTGAGAGCGAGAGAAGAGGCCGTAAAGTTGCAACAACAGATGGCAGAATTGCTTGCTGCCAAAGGGGTGATTTAAGAGAAAAAGATTAAACTATATTCAAGAGGTGTGTTGCTTGGCGACGCACCTTTTTGATTTATAAAGAGGGTAATTTTATTATTGTAGAATGCTTGCTAAAATAGGTGGTAATTTGTAGAAAATATTTTCTATAATTAAGGTGTTAACAGATAGGTCTAATCCAAGGAAACACAGGAATGTATTAAAAACTCGTCTCGAAAAGAAAGGTCGTGAGTTGACTACAATTTGTAGTCAACTGAAATTGTCCTCGTCCGATTGTAAATATTTATAGAACGGATGTTGTTGATACAGAGTAATTATTTCGGTTAATACCATCTTTCGTTTTTCCCGTTGACGAGATCATCATGGACGATTGGGGGTATGTTGTTTAAGTGTGTTGATTACAAAATTTGCTCGCTCTTCTGGTGTCCCTTTAGGCACGATTACGGGCGAGTAATCAAGTTGTTGGTAGGTGACGAGCATAACATCGTAGGTTTCGACGGCTTCTTGGTAGGTTTGTTTGCGTTCGGAATCGGTTTCGTAGATCTCGGGCCAAGGGGGAAGGATGAATACTTGCGGATTGTAGCGGAAATCTTGAACGGCATGTTGGAGTTCGGGAGATGGGGATTGATGGGTAAGGTGTGCGTAAGCGAGGGTGTCGGGGATACCCCGGTCGAAGAAAAGAACAGATTCCTGTTTTTGGTGCTGTTCGAAGGATTCCACGGAGCGGGAAAACATGAGGTGGGTGTAAGCGGGTATATTTGCCCAAGGGAGGGCGTCTCCGTTTCGGGAGACTTGTTCCCGGATAATCTCCCGGGCTATTTCGGGAACATACGGGAAGCCTTGTTGGGCCAACGTTTCCAGTAAGGTCGTTTTGCCAACACCGGGTCCCCCGGTGATGACAAAGAAGTTCGGTTTATAAATCATGTTTACAAGTTTAGGGCGTGCCGGATGAAAACGGCCAGACCGTTATCTTCATCCGCGGGCATGTTGTCGAATTGATCCCGTAGAGGCTGTGCAGCATTGGACACGATAAACGGGTGACCGCAGCGTTTGAGAAAATCAAGGTCGTTATAATCATTCCCGAGTCCGGCACATTCATCGTAATGAATACCTAACTGATCAAGGAGTAACTGGCAAGACGTACCTTTATTGACATCGGGAGCGAAAACTTCGGTCCAGATGGCTTGGTTGTCGATGGGGGACGTGGAACGGATCACGGAATAGGTTGATAATTTTTGTTGAATATCACCGTGAAGTTGAAGTTGTTGTGCGTCTAGGATAACAAGAAATTGAGTGGCCCCGCCCTGTATCTCGTCGGTTGAAGAGATGGGAGTTCCCAAGCCGGGATAATTCTCGATACGGCGTCGGAAATCTTCGTGAAGAGAGGAGATATTTCGGTAATAAAAATGATGGTTGTCGGGAATTCTTTGCTGTATGGTAAAATTTATATCGTATTTCCAGAGGTGGGTAGCGATGTCCAGTGTTTCTTCGGCCGATAATTCCCGGGTGAGAAGAATCTCTTTGTTATCCCAGCGCATGATGCCGGCCCCGGAAGAAAATACCATGTAATCCACCGGAAGGCCTTCGGGTAGCGTGTTGTTGAGAGAGAACACGGAACGTCCCGTAGCGAGGATGCGAACCACGCCTTGTTGGCCCGCCTCTTCCAGTGCAACCCGGTTCTCCTCGCTTATCTGGTGCCAGTTGCGGGGAAGTGTGGTCCCGTCCAAATCAATGATGATAGCTTTAATCATGACTAATTAATTTCTTGATTTATGATTTTAGATTGAACTCCCTCCCCCTTTGGGTACTCCCTCTATAAACAGAGGGAGAGTTGGAATACTCACCGTCTTCGGGAAACATTTCATTCTAAATTCTAAACTTTAAATTCTAAACTTTTTCAATTGTCTCAACGAGTTCATACTTGTAATAAGGTAATGGTTCGTTGAGGTAGTGGAGTACTTTTTCTTGGTTCATGCCGTCAAGAGGATTGTGAGCGTAACCGAAGGTGGCTTTAATTCCCATATTGATAAAGTGTACGGCCCGGTCGAGGGCTTCCGGGAGACTGTCTCCGTTGAGCATACAGCCAGTGATCACGCTGGCGAAGGCATCGCCCGTGCCGGGATACGAGGCCGGGATATAATCACACAACACTCGCCAAGTTCGTTGATCCAATCGGTTGTAAGCGAGCGTGGCCACGTTCTCCGCGTTGCTTCCGGGGGCGGAGGTGATAATCACGTGTTCCGGGCCGAGTTCGCTCAGCTGTTTGCTCCATTGTATCGCGGTTTCCACGGAGATTTCCTGCCGCGGGTTGTAGCCTAGCAAAAAGGCGGCTTCCGTCAAGTTCGGGGTGATCACCTTTGCTTGGGAACATAGTTTACGCATCCCTTCCACCATGTCGGGTGTCATGCTGGAATATAATTCCCCGTGGTCTCCTAGTACGGGATCGACGAGAATGAAATTTTGGTCATTCTTGAAATGTTCGAAGAAATCACTGACGATGCCCATTTGTTTCACGGAAGCCAAGTACCCCGTGTAAATGGCGTCAAACTGGAGTTGCAGCTCTTTCCAGTGAGAGATGAAACTTTCCATGTAATCGGTCAGGTCCAACGAGCGGAAATCCTTGTATTCGCTATGAGCGGAGAGTATGGCGGTGGGAAGAGGGCAAACCTGAAATCCCATGTGTGTCAGTATGGGGATGGCCACGGTCAATGAAGCCCTTCCGTAGCCAGACAGGTCGTGAATGGCGGCAATTTTCTTCATGATTAATCGTTTTCTTTATCCCCCAAAGGTAATAAATTTATTTCAGTGGAACATACGGCAAGGTAAACCAGAACGTGGAACCTTGGCCTTCTTCAGATTCGACGCCTATTTCACCGCCTAATTTCGTGATAATCATTTCACTGATGGCTAATCCAAGTCCTGTCCCTTGAGCGAAGTTGTTCAGTTTGATAAAGCGATCGAACACCTTTTCTCTTTTGTCGGGGGCGATGCCGCAACCCGTGTCGGACACGTAAAAATAGAGCGTGTCGGGTGACGATAGCTTGTAACCGAGTTTGATACTTCCCCGGTGGGTAAATTTGATGGCATTCGTGATGAAGTTGTTTATGACTTGGGACACGCGATTACGTTCCGTTTTGATGATACATTGCGGTAAACGTTCTTTCACGCTGAACGTGACATCGGGATTCATCATTTTAAGTTGGGTGGCTTGAGCAATTTCTTCGATGAGATTATTAATATCTACTTCCGAGTACACGAATTCCAGTGTTCCCGCTTCAATTTTAGAAAGATCAAGAATATCGTTGATCAATTGTAGCAACAGGTTATTGTTGTTTTTAATAATCTTGATGTACTCCAGTCTTTCCGCTTCATTTTCAGTTATGGCGAGTATCTCGGAAAAGCCCACGATCGAGTTGAGGGGAGTCCGGATTTCATGGCTCATGTTTGCCAAGAACGCGGATTTCAAACGGTTGCTTTCCTCGGCCTGTTCCTTGGCGTGTAATAGCTTTTGTTCCATTTGTTTGCGTTCCGTGATCACGATACTTGACCCGATAATGGTTTTCGGTTTGCCTGCGCTGTCATATTCATAAACGGTTCCTTGCTTGTTGATCCACTCGTATTCCCGGTCATTGTACCAATGCACGAGGTACTCCTCGTGAAATTCCTTGCGTTTGCCTGACAAGAGTTCATTGAACACGTCACGCATATGTTCCCGGTAGTTAGGATGTATAGAATTGATGTACTTTTCGACTTTACAGTAATATTTACCGTCAATGGCGAAAAGAGCATCTTCATGATGATAGATGTCGTAATCACAGGAAAAGGTTAGCGACGGGACATCGCAATCCCACGGGAGAACATGGGCTAGGCTGAGGACTGAGGAAAGCGAGGAATTTGTGATTTCCAGTTCTTCCTTGGCATCTCTCAACGAGGTTTCCAGTCTCTTGTAATCGTCGATGGAGCAGGAGGTTCCTATTAGACGATTGGTGTTTTTGTGTGTTCCGTCCTCTTCCTGCAAGGCGTTAATCTCGACCCATTTATAATTTCCGCAGTGTCTGAAATCGGCCCGGAAGGTGAATCTTATCCGGTACACTTTCCCGCGGATAAGATTGTTGAATTCTTTCGCCACACGTTCTCGGTCATCCGGATGAATGGCGTTATAAAATTTGATCATGGGTATTTTCAAGTCCCATTCAAGGGTTTCCCTGTAAATACCTTTTAATTGCAGGGAGTTGGTTACAAACACTTGCTCTTCGATGTCGTACATCCAGAGGGCATGTTTCGTGATATTCAGGGCGAGAATCAATTTTTGGGTAAGGGATTTGATTTCTTCCTGTTGTTTTTGCATATTACTTATGTCCAGTGAAGTACACACGAGCCAGTTCATGTTATCTTCCGTGAATAGGTGCTTGGTGATTAGCAACGTGTGTTCTTGACCGTCGGCGAGGATGAATTTTTCGGCCCCTTGGTAAGATGCTTTTTCCGCGGCAAGTTTCCGGTCGAATTCTTGCATCTTTCGGGCTTGTTCTTTGGTCGTGAATCGTTCTTCCGTGTTCCCGATCATCTCTTCGGCTGTGCGTCCGAATATGCTTGATCGTTCACTCCAGAATATATAACGTTCCGTGTTCATGTCTTTGATTGAAATGGGGAACTCGATGCTTTCAAGTACCCGGCTTAAAAAGAGCTGTAATTTTTCTGTCTCTGTTTTTCTCAACGTGTAATCGGTGATGTCTCGCATGAACGCGATTACTTGATTATTCGGAAGGAGGGCCGTGTGAACATCAAAAAAGTACTTCGTGTTTTTAACCGGGAGATAGATGTCAAAATATCGGGGAGTTTTTCCCTCTCTCGTCTTTTGCAGTTGTTCGTGAAAGTGGTTTCGGCTTTCCGGTTCTTCGATGAGTTCTTCCAATGTTTTGCCGACCATCTCTTCCGGGGGATAAGGAATATGTTCGAGAATGGGGTTGTGCAAGCCAACCAGATGATACGAGTCATCAAAGATGACCATCATGTTCGGGGTTGCGGCTAGTATAGCCTCTTGCATTTCCGCCGAAAGCTTTGTACCGGAAGTTGAAAAATATTCTGACATAAATAATGCTATTTTGTGTGCCTTTATCCCCTGTGTCGAGATATTTTTCAAATGTACGTTTTTTTTGTTTATGTAGTCATTCAGATGATTGTTTATTTTTATGGATGCGGATATTATAAAGGGAATATAAATAAGCGGGGTGTGTTTTTTAGGGGGTATGTCTTGATAATAATATAAATTTTGAGAATTGTGTTATAAAATATAGGGGTGTTTGCTCAAAATAAATAATATTTTATATATTTGACCCCTGAAAATATAGGGTACAATTCTAAAAATGCAAATTTATGGCGAAATTTAGATTCTTAGCTTTACAAGAGATTGCCCGTCGTAAACCCGTGGAGTGCGGGGAACGTCCTAGGTGTTCTGTCGTGTTTGGAGAAAACGTGTTTTCAATGGACAAAATGCGCCACTATCTTTCCATCGAGGCTTACAAAAAGTTGGAAAAAGCCATGTCAGAAGGATTGGCGATTGATCGCGGTTTAGCCGATCAGGTGGCCGCCGCGATGAAAGCTTGGGCCGTTGAGCGGGGCGTTACTCACTACACGCACTGGTTTCATCCCTTGAACGGTGCCACGGCAGAGAAACATGATTCTTTTATTGATTTGTTGCCGGATGGTGACGTGATCGAATCGTTTGACGGGCGACTACTTGTCCAGCAAGAACCCGATGCATCCAGTTTCCCGAACGGGGGAATTCGTAACACGTTCGAGGCTCGCGGTTACACGGCTTGGGACCCGGCTTCCCCGGCTTTTATTAACAATCGCACGTTGTGTATTCCCACGATATTCGTGGCTTACACGGGAGAAGCGCTTGATTTTAAGACACCGATGTTGAAATCGTTGGCCATGATCGACCGGGCAGCGGTGGATATTTGCCAGTATTTCGATAAAGACGTGCAGCGAGTGATTGCCACGCTGGGGTGGGAGCAGGAATATTTTTTGGTGGATGAGGCCCTGTATAATGCCCGTCCTGACCTGAAATTATGTGGTCGCACGCTCATGGGGCATTCTTCCGCGAAGGATCAACAGCTGGAGGATCAATATTTCGGCTCGATCCCGGCACGGGTTACGGCTTTCATGGAAGAGCTGGAATACGAGTGCCATTGCTTGGGAATCCCGATCAAGACCCGCCATAACGAGGTGGCCCCGAATCAGTTCGAGTGCGCCCCGATTTTTGAAGAGGCGAATCTGGCTGTCGATCATAACCAGCTGTTGATGTCCACCATGAAGAAAGTGGCTCGTCGTCATAATTTCCGGGTGCTGTTGCACGAGAAACCCTACAAGGGGGTGAACGGTTCGGGTAAACACAATAACTGGTCGTTGTTGACGAACACGGGAGTGAACCTATTGTCACCGGGTAAGAACCCGAAATCGAACATGCAGTTCTTGATCTTTCTGGTATCGACAATCAAGGCCGTGTATGAACATGGTGATTTGCTGAAAGCATCGATCGTGTCGCAAGGAAACGAGGCCCGGCTGGGAGGAGACGAGGCGCCACCGGTAATTATGTCCGTGTTCTTGGGGAATTACTTGTCGGGAATGCTCGACGAGTTGGTGGAGAAGGTGAGCGACCGAAAGATGAGTCCGGACGAGAAGACCGAGTTGAAATTGAACGTGGGTAAAATTCCGGAGATCATGTTGGATAACACGGACCGTAACCGTACGTCGCCTTTCGCGTTCACCGGGAATCGTTTTGAATTTCGTGCGGTGGGGTCGTCAGCCAATTGCGGGGGACCGATGATTGCGTTGAATGCCGCTGTTGCCGAGCAGTTGATTGCTTTTAAAAAAGAAACGGATGCTTTAATCGAGAAAGGCGTTAAGAAAGACGAGGCAATTTTCCAGATATTGCGTAAATACATCATCGAGTCCAAACCCGTACGTTTCGAGGGGAATGGTTACAGCAAGGAATGGAGGGAAGAAGCCGCCCGTCGGGGATTGTCCACGGTGGTGGATTGTATCCCGGCTTTAAAGGCTTATTGCTCGGAGAAGGCTAAGCGGTTGTTCGTGGACAACGGGATATTGAGTGAACGGGAGCTAGAAGCGCGTTTCGAGATCAAGAATGAAATTTATTTGAAGAAATTGCAGATAGAATCTCGTGTTTTGGGTGATCTCGTGTTGAATCATATTATCCCGACCGCGATCACTTACCAGAATACTCTGTTGACGAACGTGACAGCGCTGAAGAATATCTTGCCGGATTATGAATCCGTGGCTGACGTGCAAATCGAGGCCATCCGCACGATTTCCTATCATATCCGGGAGATCCAGACGATGGTGTCTGATATGACGGAAGCTCGCAAACAAGCCAACGCGATTGCCGACGAAGTGGCACGGGCCGAGGAATACACGGAAAAGGTTCGCCCCTATCTGGAGAAGATCCGTTATCACGTGGATAAGCTGGAATTACTCGTGGACGACGAGATCTGGCCGTTGCCGAAATACCGGGAACTGTTGTTCTCCCGGTAGATTTTATACTTGAGCGTACTCGCTGGGTGAAAATCGGGCGAGTTCGCTATCTCCAAAAAATAAATAAAGATGTAGTGGTGTCCCTTCCGGTTGATCCCCGGAGGGGATTTCTATGGTTACGCTTTCGTCGCCCCTGCGAGCGGGTATGTCACGAAGTAGACGGGGAGAACGTCGTAGCGTGTCGTAGAAATAGCCCACGAACACTTGGTCTGACGAACTTGCTTTCGGGCAATCAATACCGTTTTCCCAGTTCAAGGTGACCGTCCACCCGTTGCGTTCCGTGCCGGTGATGACGGGGGCTTCTAGTGTTCCCATGGAAAAACGGAAAGTTTTGAATGCCCATACTCCTTTGCCCGGGAGTAGGCATCCCCCGTTGGTTGAATGGAATAAAGAGTCGCTCTTGGAAACCCCTCTCTCCCGGGCCGCGATTCGCCATATTAGTAAGTCCCCGATAGCCCGTTTGTAAATTTTCCACATTTTGCGGGCTTCCGTGAATCGGTCCGTGGTTTGCTTCTCTCCCTCTGTTCTGGATTTTCTGGGTCCCCGGGTGGATTTGCATTTCCGGACTTTCCCTCCGTACAAGAAATAAGTATACCCGTCGACTTTAACCGGGCCGTTTGCAAGTATGGCTAAAAATAGAGGAGAGGTTATGTCCATGTCAATACTGATTTAAAAATGAATAATTGATGAATACCGGTGCAATAGTAATAATAATATTTTGAATAAACAATACCTATACTTTATGAACCTTATTATATATAAGGTTCATATAAGGTTTCTATAAGGTATCTATAAGGTTCATAAAGGTATTGATTCGGTATTCTTCAAAAAATGAAGATAAATTTTTATTTCAACTTTTCTACTACTTAGCTTTATTTTAGAATTAATTGTCGTATATTGCGGGTCTTAATTAAATAAAAGGATTATGGCGGAATTTGTAAACTCTATTGGTCAGGTGCGGGGAAAATTCGGAAACGTGGTTGCCTATGTGCGGGCTAACGGTAAGAATTATTGTAAAGGTGCGAGTATTTCTCGTAAACCTAGCACGGAGTCGCAAAAGCAACAGGCTGCGGCGTTTGCTGTTGTGGTGAGTAGAAAGGGATGGATGGCTCGGGCGATTCGATTGGGATTTCCGGGAAATCAATACCCGAAAGGCTTTAACGGGTTCACGAGTGCGAACGTGACAACGGCCGTGACGGTTGAAAAGGTTAATCCCATGAAACCGATAGTCCGCTATAAGAAAGCTATTCAGGAATACCGGGGTATTATTGATTACTCGAAACTTCGCGTGGCGGCGGGTGCGCTTGTCAGTCCGGTAGTTGTTTGCAAGGTGGAGACCGAGAGCCGGAAGGTGCATTTCTCGCATCAAGGAATGGCCGTGGAGGCAATTGATTGTTTTTGGGATGACGAGATTTATGGCGTACTTCTTCACGAAGCGACGTATTCCTGTAAAGTGATGCGATTAGGAATGCGTGGGGAGGATTGGAACGAGAGCATGGATTTTCCGGAAGAGGCCGAAGTGGAGGGGCTGGTTGTTTATGTTTTTGCCCGAGCGGCGGATGGGAAGGACACTTCTGATTCGGTGTGTTTGAAATGCAATGGATAACTTGAAAATTAAAAAACTGGATAAATGGTAAAAAAGGCGGTTATACAGGTTCGGGACACGATGATCCGGACGTTACAGGAAAATGGAATAGACTACATCTGTATCACAGATATTGCTCGTCAGAAGAACCCGGTTGAGCCTAAAGATGTGGTGAAGAATTGGATGAGGGTAAAGAATACTTTGGAATATCTTGGTCTGTGGGAGAAATTGAATAATCTCAATTTTAAAGGGGTCGAATTCGACCCCCTTTTGAACGAGGCGGGAAACAATGCTTTCACCATGAGTCCGTCTCGTTGGGTGGAAACAACGGGAGCTATTGGTATTATCACAAAAAATGGGGCAGGAGGAGGCACGTACGCCCAAAGGGATATTGCGTTTAAATTTGCCAGTTGGGTTTCCGTGGAATTTGAATTATACTTGATCAAGGAATTCCAGCGTCTGAAAGAACAGGAGCAAGCTCAACTCGGTTGGTCGGCCAAACGGGAGCTTTCAAAAATCAACTACCATATCCACACGGATGCGATTAAGCAAAATCTGATCCCGGAAGAGCTTTCTCCGGCACGGGTTTCTCAAGTGTATGCCAATGAGGCTGACGTACTGAACGTGGCCATGTTCGGGATGACGGCTTTCGAATGGCGGGAGGCGCATCCGGATTTGAAAGGTAATATTCGGGATTATGCCACGATCAATGAATTGATCTGCCTTTCGAACATGGAAAACTTGAATGCCGTTTTTATTCAGGAAGGTATGGCTCAACAAGAGCGTTTGTTGAAATTAAACCGGATTGCCATCCAGCAAATGCGAGTGTTGGCGGACATGGACGGAAGGAAGCTGATGAAATAAAATTGCTCAAAAAAATGTGTCTGAAAAATTGACAATTCACATAGAATAATTGTAAGTTTGTGCCCGCAATGAAAAAATTCATTATAGGCATATTAATTGGCTTTGTGGCTATTTTTTGTTTGAATGAAATTTCAGACAAAAGGGGACAGTTATCCTCAAGCGTGCAGACTGTTACAGAGCAATATGCCGATGATGCGGAGCATACTTGCGAGCTGTCTTCGCATTCCAGACAAACGCTTGCCAATGAATGGCGTTTTTCGTTTGAAGGACTGGATGCCGTTAATTTAAGGAGAGATGATACATCGCTGTCTTCTTCCTCCGGTCCGAGAGGGACGAATCCTTCCCGAAGTTTAAAGTTCGCATCTACGATCTTAATGTTGTCTTTCTACGATGTTCCGTTGACTAGTCGGGACACGAAAAATTTATATTATCATTATTGTTTCGTGAAATCATCGTGCAGGTATTTTGTCTACACATTGAGAGAAATAATTATTTAGTGTCTGATTTATTTATGAGTGTACGTGCAGATATCCGGTCGGGTAGCTGTGATGAGGTGTGTGTTCATTTTATTTATTTACGTTATTCATATTTAAATTTATATCGCTATGTCTAATTTATTTTTATTCACGTTTGTAATGTTGATCATTACCTTCTTTATTGGTTTTTTTGTTGCCTTGATTATAAAAATAATTGCTTCTTGGGCTGATCTCCTTGATTTTTGTCAATTACATAGAGAGGAACTTGCAGAGATAAAAAGAGCCAAGAAATTACACCATCAGACGGTGCCCGTTGCGGTTCAATCCGGGAGAGAGAAGTTGGTTGCCGAGAAAAATCAACATACGGCTCATCGTTTGCAAGAGGTTGTTTCCAGTGTGAAATCCGATAAAAGAGCCGCTGTTTAATTTGGATGGGGCGTATTTTTCGATAGTCTTATCAGATTTATATTACGATGGAAAATATAGATGTTCTTAATTTATTCCAAGGTATTGGAACGATGGTTGCTGGCGGATGGTTTCTTGCCATTGCCCGTGTAGTGCTGGTCATTATTGGTTTTTTGTTGATCTATTTGGGATGGAAGGGAATTCTTGAGCCGATGATTATGATCCCGATGGGATTGGGTATGATCGCGATTAATTGTGGAACGTTGATCATGCCTGATGGTTCGTTGGGGAATCTTTTCTTGGACCCGATGCTCTCGGATACCGATGAGTTGATGAATGTGATGCAGATTGACTTCCTGCAACCGATATATACCCTGACATTTAGTAATGGGTTGATAGCCTGTTTCGTGTTTATGGGGATTGGGACGCTATTGGATGTCGGGTATTTGCTCCAGAGGCCTTTTGTCAGCATATTTCTAGCCTTGTGTGCGGAACTTGGGACATTCTTGACGGTGCCGATCGCGTCGGCTATGGGGTTGACGTTGAAAGAGAGTGCCTCCGTTGCCATGGTAGGTGGAGCTGACGGACCGATGGTCTTGTTCACTTCTCTGGTGCTTGCCAAACATCTGTTCGTACCGATTACCGTGGTGGCTTACTTGTATTTGGGATTAACGTATGGAGGGTATCCGTATCTGGTTAAGTTGTTGATCCCGCAACGTCTGCGTGCGATTAAAATGACCAATCGAAAGGAGCCGAAGCAATACGGGGCCAAGGTAAAACTAGCTTTTGCCGTCATTCTTTGTGCCGTGTTGTGCTTTATGTTTCCCGTGGCTTCCCCTCTTTTCTTCTCGTTGTTTATCGGGGTTGCCGTTCGTGAGTCCGGGATGAAGCATGTTTATGACTTTGTGAGTGGGCCGTTGCTGTACGGGTCAACGTTCATGTTGGGAATGTTACTGGGTGTTTTGTGCGATGCGCATTTGTTACTTGATCCCAATATTATCAAATTATTGATTTTGAGTGTGCTGGCATTACTACTCTCCGGTATCGGTGGTATTATCGGTGGTTATGTGATGTACTTTATCAAGAAAGGAAATTACAATCCTGTTATTGGTATTGCAGCCGTCAGTTGCGTGCCGACCACGGCAAAGGTGGCTCAGAAAATAGTCAGTAAAGAAAATCCTGAATCCTTTATATTAGGAGATGCTCTGGGTGCTAATATTTCGGGAGTGATTACTTCCGCTATTATCACCGGAGTATATGTTTCTTTTATTCCGTATTTATAGTAAGTGTTTTTGAAAAGTAACGCCCGGAGATCCCTCCGGGCGTTATGCTTTTTGTTTGAATTTCTTTTAGAACATATAGTCCCACATCGGCAGCAAAATCGGTTTCTGATCTAATGCTTTCAATGCTTTTTCTCCCAAGTATTTTTTGTGAATAACTACCCGGAAGATGTATTCGTCAAACCATTTGTCGGTGAAGGTGAGATAACCGTTGTGTCCGGCTTGCGGTCCCCAACTGTTCTCGAATTCCCATTTCGTGGGTTTGCCGTTCGCGTCAACGTCCACGGCAACTAATGACATGGCGTGGGCGGAACCGCTTTGGCGGGTCAGGATGCGGGTTTTCTTGTCCATGGAGAAATCTACGCCCATCAATGAATTGTAGTCGTACATTTCCGGATCGAGGATTCCGGTTTCCCGGTTGAAATACTTGCCCACGTCGCTGGAGGTGTACATGGCCTCGTTCCCTTTGATGGATGCGATAGCGGCTTCTTTGATGTCCTCGTTCGGCAGGTTCAAGTATACCCAGTTGATACCTTCAATCGTGTTCCGGTAGTTTTGAATATCATATACTTTATAATATTCCCGGGTCGGGTCGTTCATGATCATGATGTAATTCTTCGGGTTATAATCAGCAGGTGTGATCTCCTTGTAGAATTGTTGAGGCGTGTAGTTTGCCAGTTCCTTGATCTCCCCGTTTCTGTCCTTGTATCTCCAAGTGAACGTGGTTGGCGGTTCACCTAAGCAGAGAGCCAAAATGCGATAGATATCTTTCAAAACAGATACTTTCTCTGCACGTAGTTCTTTGATTTTTTTGCCTTGAGCGGCCATTTCTCGAATGGTATAACCACCCTTGCGGAGACGCTCGTTGATCAATGATCCCATGGCACTCGTGTTGTTCGAGTGAGCGGTTTCCGGCATGACTTCCTTGGGTACAACACCGTATTTTTCTCCTAGGTTGTAATAAAGATTCCATACACCGCCATCACCCACGGGAGCTTGGAACATGAAGGTCACGTCCCTGTCGTCCATCGGCTTGTTGGCTGTGGCAATCATATTCTCCAAGAAAAGATTGGATTTTTCGAACATATCCCAAAAATAGAGATAGTTGTGAGAGAAATCGAATCCCGTGAGGTTGTATTTCTCGATGATGCTCGGACGTAACACGTTCATGGAAGTAAACATCCAGCAGCGTCCGGAACTTTGCTGATCCGTGATACCCTGTACTTTTACCCGATATTTGAAATAATGGTCTATTTTTCCTTGAATCTCCCGGTTAAGGGCGTTATCCCGGATATTCTTGTCATTGGTCAACACGTTCTGAATGGCTTTCGTGGAAGCGTCTTTCTGGAAGCTTCCCTTGATGTCATTCAGTTCTTTTTCACCGATCGTTTGGGCGCATAGCGACGCCCCGGTCAGTAATAAAGTAACTAATGTAACTTGTATTTTCTTCATAGTTTATTTATTATTGAATTTTATTAAACCTGTAACCTGTCAACTTGTAACCTGTAACGTTGCGCTGCAACTAAATATGGATTACTTCGTCGTAAGCGGCAGCAGCAGCCTCCATCACGGCCTCGCTCATTGTCGGGTGCGGGTGAACCGTTTTGATGATGTCATGAGCGGTAGCTTTTACCTTGCGGGCAAGTACCATTTCAGCAATCATTTCGGTCACGTTCATACCTACCATGTGAGCGCCCAGCAGGGTATTGTCGGCAGCATTGAAGATCAATTTGATGAATCCTTCGTTTGCCCCGGCTGCACTCGCTTTGCCTGATGCGGTGAACGGGAATTTACCGATCTTGATTTCATAACCGGCTTCAAGCGCTTTTGCCTCGTTCAGGCCGACAGATGCAACTTCCGGTGTCGTGTAGGTACATCCGGGGATGTTGGTATAATCGATCGGTTCCGTGTGTACTCCCGCGATGTGTTCCACGCAGCAGATAGCTTCGGCAGATGCCACGTGAGCCAATGCCGGGCCATGAACAATGTCACCGATAGCGTAAACGCCTTCCACATTCGTGCGGTAATAGTCGTCTACTTTTACACGACCTCTTTCCATTTCAATATTCAATTCTTCCAGACCGATGTTTTCCACGTTCGGGGCGATACCCACGGCAGACAACACGATTTCAGCCTCGTGTACTTCGATCTCGCCTTTCTTGTTTTTGATGTTCACTTTCAACAAACCTTCTCCGCTTTCAACGCTTTCCACGGAAGATTTCACCATCACGTCGATTCCAGCTTTCTTGAAAGAACGACCTACTTGTTTGGATACTTCCTCGTCTTCAAGCGGCAGGATGGTCGGCATGAATTCAACCAACAATACTTTGGTACCCATGGCGTTGTAGAAGTATGCCAATTCGGAACCGATTGCCCCGGAGCCTACCACGATCATGGATTCCGGCTTGTGGTCAAGAGTTAAGGCCTGACGGTAACCGATAATCCGTTTTCCATCCTGAGGGATATTCGGTAACTGACGGGAACGGGCGCCCGTGGCTAGAACGATATGTTGAGCCTCGAAAATGGTCTTTTCTCCGGCAGCATTTGTAACCTCTACGGTTTTCTCCGCGGTCAGTTTTCCATGACCTTCGATCACGGTGATGTTATTCTTTTTGAACAAGTATTGAATCCCTTTGCTCATCTTGTCGGCAACACCCCGGCTGCGAGCGATGATGGCATCGAAATCGGGTGCGGCATTCTCGATCTTTACCCCGTAATCTGCAGCGTGATGGGCGTATTCCAACACTTGTGCGGATTTAAGCAGGGATTTCGTGGGAATACATCCCCAGTTCAGGCAAATACCTCCCAGTTCGGCACGTTCTACGACGGCCACGGTCATTCCTAGTTGAGACGCACGAATGGCAGCCACGTATCCTCCGGGACCACTACCAATCACGATTAAGTCGTATTTCATTTCTTATATTTTTAATAATGTGAATAATTTTAGTGTTGAATCATCGGGACACAAAATTAGGGGATTTGTTTAGAATAGAAAATAAAATCACTCCAAAAGTCGATTCTTGCGCAAATGTCTGTGTGTTATATATTTTATTTCAATGGTTTATATGGTCATTTGGGTAAGAGTTGATGTTAAAATTTTGGTTTTATAAGTTGAAATAGTATCTTTACACGCTTAAAATTTTATTAGTGTTGAAAATATTTGGTATATGGAGTATTTCGTAGCGTGAATTCATGTCTCTGGTTGTAGATCAAAGGAATACTTCATGTCACTTGGAACATAAAATTGGATATTAATATGAAAGGACTAAAAATTGTTGTTCTTGCTAAGCAGGTTCCCGATACGAGAAACGTGGGGAAAGATGCGATGAAAGCAGACGGAACTGTAAACAGGGCAGCTTTACCTGCCATCTTCAATCCTGAGGATTTAAATGCTTTAGAGCAAGCTTTAAGATTAAAAGATACAATTGAAGGGACAACCGTTCATGTACTGACGATGGGACCCGGCCGTGCTGCCGAGATCATCCGTGAGGCTATGTACCGGGGTGCAGATGGAGGTTATTTATTGTCTGATCGCGCTTTTGCCGGTTCGGATACGTTGGCAACTTCTTACGCTTTGTCTTGCGCATTACGCAATTTGGAATATGATCTGATCATTTGCGGTCGTCAGGCTATTGATGGGGATACCGCTCAGGTAGGTCCGCAGGTGGCTGAGAAGTTGGCTTTACCGCAGGTTACCTATGCTGAAGAAATTCAAGGTTGTGACGGGAAAATCGTGACGATCAAACGTCGTTTGGAAAGAGGTATTGAAGTGGCTACTTGCCCGATGCCTTGCGTGGTGACCGTGAACGGTTCTGCCGCTCTTTGTCGTCCGAGAAACGCACGTTTCGTGATGAAATACAAGAACGCAAAGGGTACTCAGGAGGCACAGGATGCCAACGAGGATTATTTTGCACTGGTGAACGAACGTCCGTATTTGAAATTGACCGAATGGAGCGTGAATGATATTCAGAGCAGTCCGGAAGATCTCGGTTTGAGCGGATCTCCGACCAAGGTAAAGAATATCGAGAGTGTGGTGTTCCAAGCGAAAGAGGCTAAAGTACTTTCCGGTACGGATGCTGAATTGGATGCCATGATGAAAGAGTTGATAACTAACCATACAATCGGGTAATTTTAGATTTTAAATTGTAAGTTTTAAATTGAAAACTTCTGAAACGAGGCAATTGGAATTTACAAAATCTAAAATCTAAAATCTAAAATTTTAAATGATATGAACAGTGTATTTGTATATTGCGAAATAGAAGAGGGTACGGTTGCTGACGTGAGTCTCGAATTATTGACCAAAGGACGTGCCCTTGCAACAAAACTTGGCGTGAAGCTGGAAGCTATCGCTTTGGGCGAAGGACTGAAAGATGTTGAAAAACAAGTATTCCCTTATGGAGTGGACGTACTTTGGGTAGGTGACGATGCTCGTCTGGCTCCTTACACGACGTTACCCCACACGAAGATGTTGGTACGTTTGTTTGACGCTGAGAAACCGCAAGTGGCTTTGATGGGAGCAACCAGTGTGGGACGTGATTTAGGTCCTCGTGTGTCCTCTGCATTACATAGCGGTTTGACGGCCGACTGTACGAGTCTTGAAATCGGTGAATATACCGATGCCAAGAGCGGAAAGAAATACGAGAATTTGTTATACCAAATTCGTCCGGCATTCGGAGGAAATATCGTGGCCACGATCGTGAACCCGGAATGTCGTCCGCAGATGGCTACGGTTCGCGAAGGTGTGATGAAGAAAGAAATCTTCAATCTTCAACATCAGGGAGAAGTGAAGAAATTGAACGTGGACGAGTATTTGGATGATACCGACTTGGTGGTAAAGGTGATCGAGCGTCACATGGAAAAATCCAAAGTGAATATCAAGGCTGCCCCGATCATTGTTGCCGGAGGATACGGTGTTGGTTCTAAAGAGAACTTTAACTTATTATACGAGTTGGCTTCTGTTTTAGGCGGGGAAGTTGGTGCTTCTCGTGCTGCTGTTGATGCCGGGTTCTGCGAACACGAACGTCAGATCGGACAGACAGGAACAACGGTTCGTCCTAAATTATATATTGCTTGCGGTATCTCCGGACAGATCCAGCATACTGCCGGAATGGAAGAGTCTTCTATGGTAATTGCTATTAACACGGATGCAAACGCTCCGATTAATAAATTTGCCGATTACGTGATCACGGGTGACTTGAACGTGGTTATCCC
Organism: Butyricimonas sp.; assembly: GCF_019423355.1. Taxonomy (NCBI): domain Bacteria; kingdom Pseudomonadati; phylum Bacteroidota; class Bacteroidia; order Bacteroidales; family Odoribacteraceae; genus Butyricimonas; species Butyricimonas sp. Next base: position 2,460 of record NZ_JAHZBP010000012.1, on the reverse strand, counting down.
AAAAATGATCCAGTATTATAAGAAGAACAGCAAATAATATTGAGTGATTAAGAGATTGACGATTGAGTGATTTTTTAATCACAGAATCGCAGATCATTAAATCACAGAATCACTAAATCTAAAATTAAAAAAGGTATGGCAAATTTCTATACAGATAACGAGGATTTGAAGTTCCACTTGGGACATCCCTTGATGCAGAAGATTGTTGCTTTGAAAGAGCGCAATTTCGAGGATGCAGGGAAATGCGAGATCGCACCGCGTGATTTCGAGGATGCAATGGATAATTATGATAGAGTGTTGGAGATCGTGGGAGATATTTGTGGTAACGTGCTGGCTGAAAATGCAGAGAGCGTGGATCACGAGGGACCGGAAGTGATTGACGGTCGTGTAAAATATGCTGCCGGAACTCAACAGAATCATGATATGCTGGCTCAGGCCGGATTGTACGGTATGTCATTACCGCGTGAGTATGACGGGTTGAACTTCCCTATGGTTCCTTACGTGATGGCAGCAGAGTTGGTTTCCCGTGGTGATGGTGGTTTCGCTAACATCTGGGGATTACAGGATTGTGCTGAAACGATTCACGAGTTCGCCAACGAGGAACAAAAACGTCAGTACTTACCCCGTGCTGCAAAGGGGGATACTTACGCCATGGACTTGACCGAACCGGATGCAGGATCGGATTTGCAGTCTGTACAGTTGAAAGCTACCTATTGCGAGAAAGACGGTAAATGGTATTTGAATGGAGTGAAACGTTTCATCACGAATGGTGACGCTCATATTTCATTGGTACTTGCCCGTTCAGAAGAGGGTACGCATGACGGACGTGGTTTGTCCATGTTTATCTATGACAAAGCTAACGGCGGAATGACGGTTCGTCGTATCGAGAATAAATTGGGTATCAAAGGTTCTCCGACTTGTGAGTTGGTGTTCAAGGATGCTCCGGCTGAATTGGTGGGAGAGCGTAAACTTGGATTGATCAAGTACGTGATGTCTTTGATGAACGGAGCCCGTTTGGGTGTTGGTGCTCAATCTGTGGGTATTGCAGAGGCTGCTTACCGTGAAGGTTTGAAATATGCTCAAGAAAGACGTCAGTTCGGTAAAGCAATTATCGAATTCCCGGCTGTATACGAGATGTTGACCAACATGGAGGCTAAATTACAGGCTGCACGTTCAGTGCTTTACGAGACGAGCCGTTTTGTAGATATGTACAAGGCTTACACGCACATCGCTAACGAGCGGACCTTGAACAAAGAAGAGCGTGAGGAGATGAAGAAATACCAGAAGTTGGCCGATATCTTTACCCCGCTATTGAAATTGTTCTCCAGCGAGTATGCAAACGAGATTGCTTACGACGCTTTGCAGATACACGGAGGTTCCGGGTTCATGAAGGATTACCCGATTGAACGTTTGGTTCGTGATGCACGTATCACGAATATCTACGAAGGAACTTCTCAGTTGCAGGTCGTGGCTGCCATTCGCGGTGTGACCACGGGACAATTCCTGAAACAAATCCGTGAGGAATACGAGCAGGCTCCTATCCGTCCGGAACAAGAATATGTTCGTGAGATATTAAAAGGAATGACCGGGGCATTCGAGGCTGCCGTGACGAAAGTAACGGCTGTTGGAGAAACTGAATACGTGGATTTCCATGCACGTCGTTTGGTTGAAATGGCAGGATATATCATTTTGGGTTACCTGTTATTATTAGACTCTCAACGTTGCGATCGTTTTGCTAAATCTGCCGAGATTTTCGTGAAATACGGTCAGTCAAAAGTTGCCGGATATGCAGCATTTATCAATGATTTCGAATTGAAGGATTTGGGAATGTATAAAAAATAATATGATCGAAATGGTCATGAGAAAGGGAGGCTTTTAAAACCTCCCTTTTTTATTCCGCTCTTTTTATTTCAATCGGTTTATAATTTGCTCTTTCCAAGCGATCTGTCGTGGCAGCACAACTAATACCTCGTTCCTTCATGGCTTTATTTTTCCCGATGTGGGTATCCGGGAATTTCTTTTTCTTACCGAAAAAAGTGGATATTCCCAGTCCTAAGAAAGCCAAGCCGATAATTACGGCTATAATAATAAAGTAGATTCCTATCATAATGGTTTATTTTATATATACAAAGTTACTACAAAAAAGTGGAATGCGGAAGAATGTAGTAATAGATTTGATTTACAGAGGTTTCATTTAAGCTGCCGATTATTTCCAACGCCACCATAATCCTTGCCGAAGCCAAGTCAAGACGTCGCTACGTTACTTGTTCGTAACCACACCATATAGGTAACAAAATGGGTGCGAATGGCAAAACAAGGCATTGTGATATAGTGAGTTACCGACAACTCACGCAACAAATCCGGTTACGGAAAAAGATTGCGTCGTTCCTCCGTGTTTTGCGTACTGACGAAGGATTCTTCACCGACTAATTTTGAACCTAAAAAAATTAAGGACGATGA
>NZ_JAHZBP010000011.1:0-191132 GCF_019423355.1 Butyricimonas sp. | reverse complement strand
CCCGCGACCCCATGCGTGACAGGCATGTATTCTAACCAGCTGAACTACCGAACCTTTTTTGCATCGAACAACCGCTGTTGTTCTCAATTGCGGTGCAAAGATAGATAGTTTTTCTTATTATGCAATATTTCGGGATCGAAAAAATGGAAAAAATTGCGTTTTTCTTACGAAGAAAAATATTCTTGAGCGCCCGAAAACAAAGGGGTGCGGATGATTTATATTGAGGATGAACGGGTTATTAATAAAAGTAATAAAGTGTAAGCTAAAATTTCAATTAACAGTTTTGGAGTTTAAATTTTTCCTTATATTTGTGCCACATAATAGTTGTCAAATTTAATTTAACTTATAAGATAATGAACGTACCTGCAGAATTAAAGTACACTAAAGAACACGAATGGATTCGTGTTGAGGGTGAAGAAGCATATGTTGGTATCACTGACTATGCACAAAGTCAATTAGGTGACATCGTGTTTGTTGAGGTTGAGACCGAAGGTGACAACCTTGAGGCTGGAGATACTTTCGGTAGTATCGAGGCTGTAAAGACGGTTTCTGATTTGTATATGCCGATTGCCGGAGAGGTATTGGAATTCAACTCAGAGCTTGAAGATCAACCCGACTTGGTAAACAAAGATCCTTATGGAAAAGGTTGGATTATCAAGGTAAAAGTTGAAGACGAAGCACAATTAGACGGATTGTTAAGCGCTGACGCTTACAAGGCATCTATCTAATTTTATTGATAAAGGGGACTGTACGTGTTATCTCGATAAAGGGGTAACGGATACAGTCCCTTTATTTTTATTTCATGGTTGCAAAATTGAATGATCGTCATTTTCAATTTTCAATTTTCAATTCTCAATTGTTATGACATTAATAAAATCTATATCCGGTATCCGGGGAACTGTCGGTGGACGTCCGGGTGATAACCTAACTCCCTTGGATATTGTTAAATTTGTTTCGGCTTATGCCACTTGGTTGAAGACCGGGGCCGGGAAAACAAGAGCTAAAATCGTACTAGGCCGGGATGCCCGAATTTCCGGGGAGATGTATGCTAAATTAGTGGAGGCTACTTTGTCCGGTCTGGGGCATGACGTGGTGAATATCGGTTTGGCAACTACCCCAACCACGGAGATTGCCGTTACCGCAGAACAGGCTGACGGGGGAATTATCCTAACAGCCAGCCATAACCCGAAACAGTGGAATGCTTTAAAATTATTAAATAACCGGGGAGAATTCCTCTCTGCCGAGGATGGTGCAAAAGTCCTTCAGATGGCAGAACAGGAGTCGTTTGAATATGCGGAAGTGGACGAATTGGGTTCGATTACCCACAAGGATTACACGGATTACCATATTCAGCACGTGTTGGATCTAAAACTCGTGAACCGGGAGGCTATTGCCAAGGCGAATTTGAAAGTTGTCGTGGATGCGGTGAACTCCGTGGGAGGAACCGTGATTCCCGCTTTGTTGAAAGCTTTAGGTGTAAAAGAGGTTGTCGAGTTGAATTGCGAGCCTACGGGACGCTTTGCTCATAACCCGGAACCCATTCCGGAGAACCTGACCCAGATTTCAGAGAAGATCAAGGAGTGTGGGGCAGACTTGGGTATCGTGGTTGACCCGGATGTTGACCGTTTGGCATTAGTTTGCGAGAACGGTGAGATGTTCGTGGAAGAGTACACGCTGGTGGCGGTTGCCGACTACGTGTTGAAACATACTCCGGGAAATACCGTTTCTAATCTTTCTTCTTCTCGTGCTTTGCGGGACGTAACGTTGGCTCACGGACAACAATATAATGCTGCGGCCGTGGGAGAGGTGAACGTGGTGACTAAGATGAAAGAGACCAACACGGTGATTGGCGGTGAAGGAAACGGTGGAGTCATCTATCCGGAAAGCCATTACGGGCGTGATGCCTTGGTAGGTGTCGGTTTGTTCCTTTCTCATTTCGTGGCAGAAGGAAAGAGTATGACCGCTTTAAAGGCAACTTACCCGCAATATTTTATCTCAAAGAATAAGTTAACACTTTCTCCCGATATGGATGTCGATAAGATATTGGAGGGATTGAAAAAGAAATATGCCTCGGAAGAAATTACCGATATTGATGGTGTGAAAATTGATTTCAAGGACGGGTGGGTACACCTGCGAAAATCCAACACCGAACCGATTATCCGGATTTATTCCGAATCTAAAGACGAGGCTGCTGCCAATCAATTGGCAGAAGACGTTATAAAAGTAGCGAAGAGTTTGTATTGATGAAAAAGAGGGTGTGTCAAAAGTTATTTTATTTCAAAAAACTCCTCCGTCACTTCGTGCCACCTCCTCTATAAACAGAGGAGGAGCTGGTGACTCTTCCCGAAGACAGGGAGTATTTCAACTCTCCCTCTGTTTATAGAGGGAGTACCCCGAAGGGGGGAGGGAGTTTGAAAAATGACTTTTGACACACCCTCTTTTCATTCTATTCTTTCCCCCCGACACAATGTAGATCTATGCCGTATTCTGCAAATGCTTCTATCAAGTAGTCGCATTTCTTTTGAATTTGAGGGTAATTGGTATAAAGGGGATTTGCCTGTAATTCACTTTTTGTTTGGGTAAAAATGAATTCCAAGAAAGAATAAAAATCGTTGTCTTTATCTGGTGCTGTCCAATAATAAGGTTCCAAAAAATTCCAGTATGTGCCGTATTCTAAAAATCCTAATTGATACATGACCTCTTCATCATACCATTGATTTCCGGAAGAGTAGGGATTTGTTGTACCATTTTTGGCGTCTTCGGATATGAGAGAATAGGAGGCAAATGTGTTTAAAATATTGCTATACTCTATTTTGGCGATAATATCATTGTATGGATTCATCAAGAATTGAATAAACGTACGATTCAAAGCAACTTTTAATCTTTCCCGGTATTCCGGTTTTTGTATACGTTGTGCGAAATCCTTATCCACGTGTGGTAACGTAATATGGTCGATCCCTCTCACCATATATCCTCTCTTAAAGTCCATACCGCCTTGACTGATCGTGTCCCATAACGGCACATAATTGTTGTTTTGGTATAGCATTCCGGCCATAAGAATCTTTGCGGGGAATAGTTCCTTCTTTACTTCGTCCGAGTACAAGTCAAAGAAGTCTTCCTTCAAAAACAGTACGGCTGCACGAATACCTTCCTCTTCGGCTTCCACTTTCACGTCATAGACAACATCATTACTACTGGAGGTGAAATGGTAATTGAGGTCTGCGTTGGAGAACCTGTAGAGGACGGAAGTTCCGTAATTGTTATTCCATTCCACGATCTGGTCGTCGAAATCGTGATCTCCTTGTGGAAGATCGAACCGATTGTCTTTTTTCTCGGAGATATCCAAATCATCCTCGTTGTTGCAGGAATATAGTGCGGAAACGAGTAATATTCCTAACAGTAATATATGTAAGTTTATTTTCATAGTTTTTCGTTTTATTAATTCAATGCCGGATTACTTTCTTTGTGAGATTTCATGATGGGTAACACCCATTTAGAACTTGCTGTTCCAATTTCAACGGAATATTCATCTCCGGGAGAGGTTGATTCGTCAACACTATGAGAGAAGGATTTCATCCCGTAGCGTCGCAAATCAAACCAGCGCATACCTTCGAAACAAAATTCCCTGCGACGTTCTTCTCTACACGTTTCGATTAAATTCTCGGCATTATTGTTGAACGTGCTGCTGGTCCAAGCTTGAGTGCTGTAATTTTTAATGCGTTTCTCTCTTATCGAGTTTAAATCGGATACTGCTTTTGCAAAGTATTCATTTTGTCCGGCCTTCGCCATCTGTGCATAAGCCTCTGCCCGGTTCAGGTAAACTTCACTCAGACGTAAGCATGCTCCAAATTCAAGTTGATTAGAAAATTTGGATAGCTTTTTTTGATCTCTTTCTTCATTGTATGGGCATAGATAACCATTCCAACGTTGGTCGTCATCTGCAAAGCAATTTCGTAACGCATCAGATGCCATAAAGCATTCGGTGGTGTATTCTGCTTTCACGATTTGATATTCATTCTCGCTTGCATAATAGAATATGATCTCGGAGTTATTTAACGTGAATGGGTACGGAAATCCCCCAAGGCTAATAGCTGCCGGATAATCTATGGGAGTCATGTCATATAAGGCAAGGTTACTTCCGGGTGTAGAGAATACGCTGGTTGCGTGTTCTGCTGCTTTTTCCCAGTTTTCCATGAAAAGATAGTAGCGGCTTGCCAATAAATGTGCGGCGTTCATCCCGATACGGAATTTAGAACCCGTGGCGTTGATTTCGGTCAATAGGTTGATCCCTTTTTCCACATCCGAGATTATTGCTGCATAAACTTCGGCTACCGTGCTACGAGGAACGGAATTCTGGTCAATGGTACTACTTAATTTCAATGGGATTCCCGCTGCTTTTCCTTGTGGGGCATTGGGTGCGTTGTAAGGATAGGCATAGAGGTTGATAAGGTTGAAATAATGGAACGAACGTAATATGCGAGCTTCTCCCTCTACTCTTTTTTTCGTTTTGCTTTCTCCGCTTACCTCGTTGATCATGTCTAAAACAACATTGCATCCCGCGATCATTTTGTAAAGAGTCGCGTAGGAATCCACTTCGATACTTGTAATGCCGGTAGTCGGGTTAGGTAGGTTATTGAAGTCGTCGAACATATTTTCATTGTTCTCCACGGAACGTCCGCCCCATAAATACAGGGGACTGTATTTCGTCACGACCGGTTTGGCGTTATTGGATGTGATGTATTGGGTTACGTCGTCATCCAGTAAATTCAAGTAGGGCATTAGCGTAAAGTCTCGTCTGGGATAGCCTTCGTATGCCAGTAGCTGATCCAAGTCTTCGATCGTGAAAGGAATGACTTCGTCTTGAGAAGATTCTTCGAGAAAGTCACTACAAGACCATAGTCCAATAATGGCTAAAAGTAGAATGCTTTTTTGTATTATATTTTTCATGGTAATTGAATTTTTCAGATTAGAAACCCAAACTTATACTTAGCGAGAATTTGCGCTGACGATCAATAACCGGAAGAACCGTGGTCGCACTGGTACTTAAAGTTTCCGGATCTTGTTTACCCAGTCCTTTACTTTTGATAATAAACGGATCGGTAACGGTTAGTGCGAACGTTAAGTTTGTAAGTCTTAATTGATCCAGTATATCTTTCGGTAAAGCATACGTTAGGGAAATATTATTACATCTCAGATGATTGGCCTTTACCACCCGTAAATCAGATAGGTTATACATCTGATAACGATAAATTTCACCTTTGTTGCTTAAACTGAGTGAGTTATCCGGGAGATAGTCTGCTAAATTCTCATCCGAAGATAATATGGCCGGTATATTCGTGTATTTCTCATCACCCGGTTGTCTCCAACGTTTATTGAGTTCTGTGCTTGCATTTTTTTCCGGATCGGGGATACGTAGCTGTCCGATGCCTCCTCTGGTAGCCTGACTTCTCATGAAAGGATTCAGACGTTTATGATGTCCTAGCTGGAAGTTAAACGTGGCAGATAACGTGAATTGTTGGTACCGGAAGTTCGTGGATAATCCACCGCTGAACACAGGATCTTTTACCCCGCTGTAAACCATGTAATCAAGTAGGGTACCCGATTCAACCCTTGTTTTAGTTCCGGGTGTTTGGTCGATGATTGCAAATTGAGGGACTCCTTTGTCCGATAAACCGATATACGGGAATGACCAGAAACTGTTTAAAGCAAAGCCTTCGATAATGACACTACCATCGGTAATTTTTTCAAGCGTGGCGTTGTCCTCGTTATCTTTTACCTCGTTACGGTTAAAGCCGGAAGTTGCGCTGATACTCCATCTGATGTTTTTTGTCTGCACGGGGATAACGGTCAACGATACGTCGTAACCTTTATTGATGATGGAACCGTTATTAATTGCCATGTTTGAAGTTCCGTTCTCCACGGGTATATTCACGTAGGTGATAGCGTCAACCGTTTTTTTGTAGTAGTAGTCAATGCTTCCGTATATCCGGTTGTTTAGAATAGAGAGTTCGATACCGCCATTGAAACTGTTGGTCTTTTCCCATTTCAGGTCTTTGTTCGGGAGGTTCTTGATCGACAGGAATTGATCGCCCGTCAATACGTCCGGTGCAATGTTGAAATTGGCGATCAGATAGGGACTGATATCCGGGGCTTTTCCTTGAGATCCGTAGGATGCTTTCAACGTCAAGTTGGATAACCATCCAAACTGGCGCATGAAGTTCTCTTCACTTACATTCCATCTGATTCCGGCTGATAGAACGGGGTTAAAGCGATTGTTCGTGTTCTGCCCGAATTTGTTGGATGCGTCTTGTCTGAAACTGAAAGATAACGTGTACTTGCTAGCATAAGAGTATCCCAGTGTTGCATAGAAAGACATGTAGTTTTCAATCTGATCCGTGAGAGTGATTGAGTGGCGGTCTTGATATGCAGGTACATTCGCTGTTTCTCTATATTGACAATCAGGATAAATGCTTAAAATGTAATCTCTGTTGGCTTGTTGACTGTAATTGTAGTCCACGCTTTTACCTCTGTTAGGCATGTAGCCGTATTCAACGCCACTCTGTCCGATGTAACTGTTTCCTCGAACTTCATGTCCCAAGGCAACATTGAGGGCATGGTTCCCTTCTTCATCAAGTATTTTTCCGTAATTCAGTTGGTTACGCACCGTGTAGCTTTGTTGGTTTGTTGAATTGTAATTCAAAATACCACCATAAGGTAACACGGAGGCCAAGGTTAACCATGAGTCGGATTCTCCGGTTACAAGTTCTCCATAATTGGCTCCCCGGATTTTTGAAACTGTATAAGAATGGTCATCTGCCCAAACGTTAGCCTCTGAACTGTTTCTGGTAAATGCGGTAGTTAATTCATACTTGATTTCCGGTGTAATATTCCAGATCAAGTTACCTGTAATTTGGAATTTCGTATTCTTATTCTCGTTTCCGGTGTGTTCTAATTCATTCAAGAAATTGTAGCGAATATCTCTTTTAATTGCAGTGCCATTATCCAATTCGAAGTAGGCTTTTGATTCATTGATGGTATACCATTCGTCCGGGGCTAATATCCGGCTGGTATTCAGAGCATAATCTTCCGGGTTGACTCCCGTGTAGTAAGCGTTCGTCTCGGATTGACTGGCAGAGAATTGAAATTTAGTACGTAAATTATCCCGTAGTTTTGCATCCACACTGAAGTTGACCGTTTTATTGCTTTGGTCATTTCCCTTGTAGCTACTCAATGATTTGTTGAAACCCACGGAACCGTAAAAATTGAGCTTGTCGTTTCCACCGCTTAGGCTTAATGAATAATTCTGACTGACAGCGTTACGGGCGAGGATTTTGAACCAGTCCGTGTTTTGTTTTTCCATGCGGGTTACTTTTTCATTGAACTCGTCCATGGAAATCTCCTTATTCATCAGTTGGAGATAAGCTCCTTCGTAACCTACATTTTGAGGGAATTGGCTAAAGGGTACTCCGGACTCCACGATTTCTTTAGATAAAGCAATACGATCGGCAGAATTCATCCGGTCCGTTTGTCCATACGTTCTTCTAGGAGTCAGGGAAATATCCGTTCTGAAATTAACATTAATTCTTCCGTTCGTGTTAGAACCTCTTTTCGTGGTGATTACGATAACCCCGTTGGCGGCCTTTACCCCGTAAATAGCTGTGGCCGACGCGTCCTTCAAGAACGTGATACTTTCAATGTCGTCCGGGTTAAGGCCGGAAATACTACTCCCGGAAATACTTGCCATTGAGCTACTGAGGTCTCCGGAACTAAGAATGTCATTTAACTGTGCTCCGGCAAAGGGGAGAGGGTCTTCTTGAATGATACCGTCAATAACCCATACCGGGGAGGCATTCCCGATCACCGTGGAAGTTCCGCGCACTCTCACTTGAGGGGATGTTCCGATCATTCCCGAGGGAATCGTGATACTTACTCCGGGGACAACTCCTTGAAGGGCAGCATCAATACTGGTCACTCCGGCAACACGTATATCATCGCCTTTCACCGTGAAAGTCGAACCGACAACTTCATGTTTTTTCAGCGTCTGGTACCCGGTAACGACTACTTCTTCCAAAGCCTTGGTATCTTCTTTCAAGGTAATTTTGTAAGGAACCTGTTTGGCATTTACGACTACTTCCTGTGATTTCATTCCCACGAATGAAAAGATGAGCGTGCTACCTTCCGGTACCGTGATCATAAATTTTCCGTCATTGTCGGAAAGTACTCCCACGCCTTTTTGCCCTTTCACGGTAACGGTAACAGAAGGGAGCGTGATACCGGTTTCGTCATATATTGTTCCCGTTACTTTTATTTCTTTATTCTGTGCGAACACGTTGTTCGATAAGGCGAGCAACAAGATAAATAATATCTGGGTTACGGATAGTTTTATATATGTAAGTTTCATTTGAACTTTCGTTTAAATTAATAAAGGTATTTAGGTGAAGCCTTAACTTCCAGAGTAATGTATCCGTCTTTACCGGGTACCAATTCTTTGACACGGAATACGGCTTTGTTCGTGTCGTAGAGGTTTCTGTCAGGCCATTGGCTAAATCTTTGCAAGTTAATAACATAAATACCTTCCCATGTCGGATGTGTACTTTCTGTTATACTCACTCCATATGTAATGTCTGTCGTGTATTTGTATACATCGATGTAAGTTTGAGATGCCGAGATACTAGCTTGAATAAATCCAAGTTTATTTTGTGCGTAACTTCCTTCTGTAATGGCTGCATTTAAAGTTGGGATTCTGTAAGGAGCCATGATATCATATTGATTCATGATAAAACCCCAACTGGCAGACGTATTATGCGTTCCGAGTAAGGGATATAAGCGTTGCTCACGGTAATATGTTTCCACTTCATCCTCTTCACCATAGAAATAACACAATTCGATTTCCATGAGTTCTTCCATGCTCATTTGTTGAACTTGTGCCAATGTGAAAACTTCTCCCGTGCTAAGTTTAAGAAAATGGCCATGTTCCGTGTTGCCTTGCGCTCCTAGGGTCACCGTATAGGATTTTAATTCATCAGCGACCAAGATGGTAATCGTTTTATTAATCAACTGTTTCGGTTGGTTATTGTCTTTACATACCACTTGAAAATTATACGTCTGGTAATGTGATCCTTCTTCCGGCAGATAATCATTTGCCCGGAACGAGTAGGAATACTGGCTCTTGTTGTGTAACTCGGTCGAATCCATCGTCAGCGGGAAACCTTTCAGGTATGTTCCGGCATTATCCTTGACGTACAACTCTTGGATGAATCCTTTGTTTGCGATAAAATCGATGTCAATTTTGACCTCTTCTCCGGGGGAGACAACGATTGAATCTTTTTCCACCCCGTTTAATTTCACGACGAGACTCGGGCGAGGAGGCAACTCGTGGAGTTCTTTGACACATCCTTGACAGAAAGTCAGGAAGAGGCAAATGATTAACAAATAGTTTCTTGTTCTCATAAAATTGGTTTTAAGGTTTAATGATTGGTCTGATAATTTCTCTGTCATTAAATTGATTTTAGTTTATATTATTGTTTAAAAAATAAATTCTGCACTGATCGAATAATTTTGTTGTCGTTTCATTGTCGGGGTGTACGAATCGGCATTCATGCTCATCACTTCGGGATCTTGATCTCCCAGACGGTGATTCTTGATGATAAACGGGTTAGTTACCGTTATACCCAAGTTTATTTCTGCGACGCGGGGGATCTTCGTTTGGTAATTTAACGAAATTCGGTTGCAGCGTAAATGACTGGCGGATACTACCCGCTCCGTACTCCGGTTATATAGTGAATAACGATACACGGTGTTATAATTTCCCAAGCTCAGCGAGTTATCCGGTAAATACTGGGACACGTCTTCATCTCGTGTGGATAGGGCGGGAATACGGGTGCGTGTCTCGTCTCCCGGTTGTTGCCAACGATTCAGTAATTCTGTGGATGCGTTCACGTCAGCTCCCGGGATGGACAACATTCCATTGGTGGAACTTGTGATAAACGGGTTAAGACGCTTGTAGTGTCCCAATTGATAATTGAATACGGCATTCAGCGTGAAACGTTTATAACGTACGGTCGTGCTGATCCCGCCCGAAACACGGGGTTCACTGTCCCCGCTGTACACGAGGTAATCGAGCAAAGAACCGGACACCTTTTGCATTTCTCCCCCGACTTGATCCATGACGGCAAATAGCGGGGCCCCGTTTTTAGGCGATAGCCCGATGAAGGGAATTGACCAAAATCCCGATACCGGAAACCCGTCCAGCGCGGCGTTCCCGTTCGTGAAGCGCTCTAGGGCAGGCTCATCCGTGTAACTCCTTTTTAAAATATCTTTCATATAGGCTGCCGTGAAATTAACCGTCCAGCTCCACTCTCGTGTGGAGAGTGGCGATAACTTGACCTGTAATTCATATCCCTCGCTATCAATGGCACCGCTGTTGATGTACATTTTGCGGAACCCGTTTTCAATCGGGATCTCTTTTTCCACCACGATGTCCGAGGTCTCTTTCTTGTAATAATCGAATGAAACTTCCATGCTATTTTGGAATAGCGATAGGTCAATCCCGACATTCCAAGATAATGTCTTCTCCCATTTCAAATCGGGATTGGGAAGTTGTTCCAGTTGCAGGTAACTCTCGTCCGTGATCGGATCACTCGGCACGTGGCTGACAAGTGCTTTCGGTGATACGTTGGAAACTACATTTCCCTGTTTCCCGTAAGAAACCCGCAACGTGCTTGCGTTCAACCACGGTTTGGAGGGGAACCACTTCTCTTGGTGCATATCCCAGCGCACTCCGGTGGACCAGACGGGGTAGAAACGATTGTTCGTGTGTTTGCCGAAACGGTTGGACGCGTCGTTTCTGACGTTGATGCACACCGTGTAGCGGCTGTCGTACGTGTAACCGATCGTGCCGTACTCGGAGAACGTGTTTTCCACCCGGTCAACGAGTGTCATGTCATGTTCCGTTTCGGGCGTGTCGGATGATTCGACAAGTTCAATTCCGGGGAATTGTTCCTTCACCTGTTGAAACTTGTCTGCCGGGGAACGGTAATCTTGTAATAGTGTACTCCTTTTCCCTCTCACGTATCCCCATTCAATTCCTTGTTTCCCGTCATATTTATTTTTCCGGGTTTCGATACCGAGTGTCGCGGTTATCGAATGGAAAGTCTCTTTTCCCCACGTTTTCCGGAAGTTGATTTGTCCCTTCACCGTGAGGGAACGACGGGTGTGTCGTGTATAGTCAAGGATACCTCCTGTCGGGAGCGGGCTGATGTATTCCATGAGATTCTGAACCTCTTCGGGAAGCGTGGCATTATAGTCGCATCCCCGGAGTAAGGCGACGTTCCATGATTGTGCGTCTGCCCACAACTGGCTGTCGTTCGTTCCTTGTGAGTACGCGGGTGTAACCGTTATATTCAGGTAGGGGAGGAAATTCCAAGTGAATTGCGCGTTCACGTTGACTTCCGAAGTTTTGTTATCGTTACCCGTGTGTTGTAATTCGTGCAGCATATTGAAATGGACACTGTTTCTGACGAATTGATATATCCCGTTTTTTCGGTATGACAGTGAAGTTGCCTTACCCTTCGTGTAAAACTGATCGCTGGTAACCGTGCGACTGGTCGTCAGGGCATATTGCTCCGGGTTAATTCCCGTGTAATAACCGGAAGTCGCGATGTGATACCCGGAAAGGTTCACTGCGATTTTGAATTTCGGTGACGAGTTGTAATTGAAATTCAGCATTCCGGTAAAAGTCTCCCGGTCATTCCCGATGTACGCGCTGTTTTCCTTCCTATACCCGAAAGAGGAATAGTAAGCCATCCCGTCCTTTCCCGAGTTGAAACTGACGTGGTAATTCTGGCTGATGGCGGTTCTACCCAGTGCCTTGAACCAGTCGGTATTTGTTTTCTCCAGCCGGGTAACTTCCTCGTTAAATTCAGCGTGGGAAATCTCTTTGTTGATCATTTTCATGTAAGCGGCCTCGTACCCGATTCCATCCGGAAAGCTGGGTAACGGGATTCCCGCTTCAATCATTTCTTTCGATAATTTGACCCGTTGTGCCGAGTTCATCACCTTGGCGTTGCGATAGGTGGGTATAGGGCTGAACGTGATGTCACTTCGGAATCTCACGCTTGGCTGATCGGAACGCCCTTGTTTAGTCGTGATAACGATTACCCCGTTGGAGGCCCTGATCCCGTAAATGGCCGTGGCGGAAACATCCTTTAACAGCGTGATGCTGGCAATGTCGTCCACGTTTATTCCCGACAAGTTGTTGCCCATGATGCTGGAACGTGCCGAGTTGCTGAGATCGTTCTCGTTCAACAGGTCGTAAAGCGTGTTCCGGTCAAAAGGCCAGATGTTTTCCCGGATGATTCCGTCCACCACGATCAGTGGTTCCGGGTTACCGATAATCGTTGAGGTTCCTCGCACTTTCATGCGTCCCGTGGAGCCGATATTTCCGGAAGGAATCATGATTTCCAACCCGTTCAGTGCGCCTTGGAAGGTGGCCTCTAGGGAGGTTGCTCCCGGGGTGCGTATGTCTTTGGCGTTGACCGTGGAGGTCGCTCCGGTCATTTCGTTTTTGGCGATGACTTGGTAGCCGTTCACGATCACGTCTTCCATTTCCGAAATATCTGTCTCTAAGACAATCGTGTATGAATCATCTCGAGTGATCGGGATGTAACAGGTCTTTTTGCCCACGTAACTCGTGATGAGTATCGTGTTTTCTCCTTCCGGAATCCGGATAGAGAATTGTCCGTTTTTGTCTGAAATAGTTCCCCGGTTACTTCCTTTCACCAAAATGGTGGCCGAGGGGAGCGTGATTCCGTCCTCGTCCCGGATGACTCCCTTTATGGTACGCATTGCGGGGATGGGAATCGTGTTCTTTTTCGTGATAATGATGGTTTGATTATAGATGCGAAAATCCAGCGGGAGTCCTTGCAGGCAGAAGGTCAGGACTTCCTGTAGCTCCGTTTCGTCAAAATGAACGGATCGGCGGCTGTCGATTTCTTTTACATCTTTCATCTGGTACATCATGTCATATTTTGTCTTTTTCTTAATCTTTTTCAACACCTCTTCCAGCGTGGCGTTATTCATGTGAATGCTGATTTTTTGAGCCCATACTTCCCTTGAAGTCCCCAACAGGACCACAAAAATTGTCAAGAGAATGAATTTTCTAGCACCCATCACCATCGTTTATTAGGAAAACACTAAATTATTTCATAGCTTTGTAATGGTTTTAAGGTTAATTTATTGGTCAATATTTTAATCTGTTATAATTGAGGGATGGTGTCAACATCCCTCGATTTATTTATATACCCGGATTTCGTTCCCGTCCTTTTTGAACTTGACGCCCGTGGCCATGTGAATAATTTTCAAAATGTCTTCATATCCTTTGTCTCGTTGAATGGAGATAAAGCATTTTATATCTTGTAGTTCCGGGTCGTCAAACGTGACGTTCAAGGCGAAACTTCTCCCGATGATGGTCATGATGCTACCCAGATCGACATCTTCGAATGTAAATTCGCCTCTGCGCCAAGCTGTTTGCTCTTCCACGTCCACGGAATCCACTTGCAACACGCCTTCCCGCGGTTGGAATCGGGCTTGCAATCCGGGGGTCAGCACGGTTGTCCGTGTTGTCGTGTCCGTCTGGGAATGGCAGGTAACGGCAACTTTCCCGGTTAACAGGGTGGTGGTCACTACCGGATCTTCGGGATAAGCTGTCATGTTGAACGTGGTTCCGAGTACCCTGACATCCATTGACTTGCTTTTCACGATAAAGGGAACACCGGAATGTGTCACGTCGAAATAGCCTTCCCCGGAAAGTTCAACGACACGGGCATCTTTCCCGAACACGGACGGGAAAACAAGCGTGCTACCCGCGTTCAGATGAACGTTTGTCCCGTCACTTAACTGGAGAGAGTACTCCGTGCCTTCCGGAACGACCAGTTTGTTGGGAGAGACGTGGGCTGACTCCTTCTCGTGTTGGAAAGAGACCTTTCCTTCGTTCGTGTTGATGATCCTCAACCCGTTGTAGTCCATTTGCATTTGCCGGTTCAGTTCGACCTGTTTCCCGTCATCCAGTACGAGATAGGCACTTTGTGCCAGCAAACCGGATCGCGGGTCTGTTCCCCCGGTGGTTTGGTAAAAGTAGTACCCTACTCCCAACATCACGAGGCAGGCCACGGCAGCCGCGTATTTGTAGACCACGGACAACCGTCGTGCGGGACGTGTGGCGGCGATGAATTTGTTTAACGCTTTTTCCGTGTCGAAACTGTCGTGTCGTTTTATATTTTCATGCAGCCGTGCGGGGATTCCCACCTCCTCGCGGAGTCGGGGGGAATCAGGTGCCACTTGTTCCCAATCACCGTTCGATAGTGCCTGTTCTATCTGTCGGGCGATCCTTCGGGCTTCGTTTATTTTATTTTCGACTTCTTCCATCTCTGTTCGTTTTGTTATTAAAACAATTCATGTCGGGAAAGTGTCTAAAGAAAAATGATATTTTTTTATCTTTTCGTGTTTTTGTTGTTTCCGAACATATTCCGGGGGATGGGGATAACGAGGGGTAAAAGAAGGGATGTAATTGGGATATACTGACCCGTAGGGTGCTTGTTGGGCGGCTGTTAGGTGACTGTTAGGCGCCATCGCCCGATTGTCGCCCGATTATCGCCCGATTATCGCCGCCATTTTAAGAGAGTTTAAGTAAATATAACAGACGGGGCTGGCACGTTATTTTAGGCAATTATAACTCTACGGTTGTGCAACCGGGATTTCCCGTGCCGGTTTATCCTGATTTTAACCCCGGTAAAGGGGATGTTAGTGGAGGTGGGGTTAATTATTTTGTTGCAGGAAAAGCACGAGTAGCGCATATAGTTCCGGGGAAACCATTTTTTTCAATAGCGATATACCCCGCTGTTTTTGTGATCTGACCGTGCTGGATGAGGCCCCGGTCAGGGTGGAAATCTCGGTACTGTTGTACCCTTGCATCACGAGTTCCATAATTTTGGCACATTCGCCCGGAAGGTGGCGGATGTAGTCGGATAATAAACTGATAATTTCCGTCTCGACAATCGTGTCCCACGTTTGTTCGTCGGTTTCTTCTTGGACAAGGTTCTGGGCATGTTCCAGAACGATGTTATGGTGTTTGATGTAGTTCAGGCAACTGTTACGGGCCGAGAGGTAGAGGTAGGATTTCAGCGCAAGATAATTTTCGAAATGATTCTCCTTTTCCCATAGCCGGATGAACACGTCTTGAGCGACATCTTCGGCAACATCCGTGTCTTTCAGGATTTTGCTGGAATAGTAAGCAATATCTTGAAAATATTCTCGGAACAGTTGTTTGAATGCCTCGTGATCGCGGGAATTTAGTCTGTTCAAAAATGTTATGTCTGTTTCGGATGATTTCATACCACTGCAAACTTATAGATTTTTGGACGATCTTGTATAGATTGTCATTAAAAAAATGTGATGGAAGGTGCATTTATTATTTTTTGATCGTTTTAGACACTTGCACCGGGTGAGTTGTTTTTACGATATGATTGAATAAATCAACCTTAAAACCAAATTGATTTTTTTATGAAGAAAGTATTGTTTTGTATTGTATGTTTGAACATGGCCTTGCTGTGTTTCGGGCAACCGGTGAAAATAAAACTGGTGGCGGAGCGGGAGGCTTTTGTCGTGTTCGGGAACGAGCGTTATGATTTGAAAAAGGGAGAAACCCGTTGGATTACGTTGGAGGGAGAGGATATGTACGGGAAAAGGTTGTTGGCAAACGAGGAGTGTTTTTTGTTTTTAGAGGCCGGGGATTTCTTGGAAGTCGTTTTGCATGAAAACCGGGGGGTGGAGTTGAAGGATGACGGGAGTTTATGCGCGGATCGGAATAATTGGTTGCGGAAAGTAGATTTGTTGAAACAGAGGTTGCAGTTTGCACGCGTTATGCCGCAATTGTTGCCCAAGGAATACGAGGGGTTGAATCTGGAGAGGGTGTGCGACTCTTTGAATGTTTGGTTGGCGACTTATCTGGAAAAGTATCCTGCCGATCGGAAAAATTTCGAGAAGGTGATGCGGACAGAGTTTAAGTACTACCGTCTGTTGGAAGCGAATGGCATCAAGTCTTCAAGGGCAACTTTTCAGGAATTTTCCGGGGAGATGTTGGCTCGCTTATCTGAAGTGATCCCGGATGCAGAAGATGATCGGGTGGTTTATTCTCCTTCTTACTGGCGTGCTGTGGAGGTGTACGTGGATTATTTACGGATCGAGGATCCCCGTAAGTTGCAAGGACGGGGGGACCGGATATACGAGAATGAGGTGAAGTTGGCAACGTATTTCCCGAAAGGTGCGGTGAGGGATAAAATAGCTTACACGAATTTGGATAATATCCTTTACTGGGTGCGGCCGGATCGTCGAGGAGATTTTGATAAATGCGTGAAACGATTGGCTCCCCGTTATGCTGACGTGTTACGGGGGAAGTTGAATAAACAGGACGCTGATCGGAAGGCGCGGAAGTTGGTGCCGGAAAACTTGTATCCCGTGTTATCGGGGGAGACCATGAACGGGGAGAGGGTGGATTTGTCTTCTTTCAAGGGATCGTGGATTTTGCTGGACGTGTGGGCTACGTGGTGCGGTCCGTGTTGTAATGAAATTCCGTTTCTGGCAAAGATGGAAGAACGTTTGCAGGGACGGAATATAGAATTCGTGTCGTTGTCCGTGGACAAGGCCGCCGACCGGGAGAAATGGATAAAAATGGTGCGGGAAAAAGAGATGAAAGGAGTACAATTACGATTGACTGGTAAGAAAAGTGAGTTGAACGAGACGTTGTGTATCAGTGGGATACCGCATTTTGCTATTATTGATCCCACGGGGAAACTGGTGTGGAACGGTTTGCCCGGTGTTTCTTACGGGCTGATTTACCGGATACTGAAAGAGGTTCCGATGAGATAAGATGTACATGTATTTTTAATTGATTTTTCATGAAACATATTATATTGTTATTGGGATGTTTGGGATGTCTGTTTGCGGGATGCTCCGAGCCTTCCTATCGTTTGACTGTTTCTATCTATGGGAACGGAAGTTTACCGGGAGATACGGTTTACCTGTATCGTTTTAACGAGGAGACGTTACAATTTGAGAAAGGGGATTCGGCCATGTTGGATGATCGGCAACAGGTTTGTTTTACCGGGAAATACACGGGGCCGGAGTTCGTGTGTGTGGGAGTAAGGAAAAAGGCTACTTCGAAGTTCTTTATGCTGGACTCCACGGAAGTATTTGCTTATAATGTTTTATTACATGAGGAACCTAATTTCTTTAATCCTTCCGGGTATAAGCTTACGAAGAAATATATGATCGTGGAGGGAGGACGTGAGTCTGCCATACTGGATTACTATCAGGGAATGGAACGGTTGACGTTGCTTCCGGATCAGTTGAAGAGCGGAGACGCGTTTAAGGAGGGCGTGATGATGGATATGCTGGTCAAGTTCCCGAATTCGAGAGCGATGCTGATGATTTTGAATAACGAGAGGAAGCGTTTTTCGATGGATCGGTTGGGGGAGGCATTAAGTTTGTTTGATAGTCCGGAACTGATCGGACATCCCTTGTACAAGGAGTTGGTGGCTTACCGGGAGGCGGTGATGAAGACGTCCGTGGGGCAGGTAGTACCTGATTTTTCGTTGCCTTCGATGAACGGGGAAGAGGTCGCAATTCGTTCTTTCCGGGGGAAATACGTGTTGTTGGATTTTTGGGCTTCATGGTGTGGTCCTTGTATCGGGGAGATGCCCAACGTGCATAAGGCTTATGATTTATTGCATGATAAGGGGTTCGAGGTTATTTCGATTTCGACGGATAGGAAGGAATCCGACTGGCGAAAGGCTATGAAGGAGAAACAAATGGAGCATTTCGTGAATTTGAGAGACACGAAAGGAGTCTTACATGAGATATTTAACCGGGATGCGATTCCTTTTATCCTGTTGCTCGATCCACAAGGTCGGATCGTGGCTAAAGAGTTGCGAGGGAAGGATATTTACGAGGTGGCGATTGAAAGTATGAATAAATAATTGATTAATGATGAGTACTAAGAATATAATAAAATATGGTCTGTTGTGGGGATTGCTGATTTGGGCGATGGTGGTGAGAGGGCAACAGGTTGAAATTCTCCACGAGGGGGAAGATCCGGTATGGCTGTCGGAACAGCATCAGTTTGTTTGGGATAAGGTGATTCCTTTACATTTTGAGGCGGGGAGAGCGGTGTACGAGGTACATCATGCTCCGAAAGTGTTTCGTTTGGCCACGGAGACAGGATATTCGTCATGGTTTTTTGTCGGGGATAAAGATCGTGTTACGGTGACCGTGTTGAATACAGATCCTTTGAATATTAAAGTAGAAGGCGATGTTTCCGGTACATATTTCTACGAGTTGGAGAATGTTAGTCGGGAATACACGAGGGGCAAATTGGAGATGACGGATGATTACATGAAAGCATGGCTGGAAAAAGATGCGACTTTAATGTATCGGGTAAATCAACAGTTGGAGCGATTAAGGAAGCATCGGGATTCCGCGTATATGGACGTGGTGGATCGGGCTATGGAAAAGGGACGTTTGGAGGAAGTACTGGTGAGGGCGAATATGCCGTTGGCTCTGAAAGGAAAGATCGTGCAGGATTTGAAAAAAGAGGGGAAGGTTACAGGCAGGCTGGTGGAAGAGTTGGATTTATACACGAAGGTGTATACTCCGGATTATGTGTATTATTTTTATTATTACCCGTACGTGTGGCGGGAACAGATTAACTCGTTACATTCGGATGAAGCTAAAGGGGAACGGTTGATGAACGAGGTGTATCGGATTATGAAACAGGAGTTTTATAACACGTTATGTAATCGGTTGGGAGAGGGTATGGCTCGGGAGAAGTTGGTCGATTACGCGGGGAGCGTGTCTGATTTTGATTATTGTATTGGGGTTCACATGGAGCTGGACGAGCAAACGAAGCGGGATACGGCGTTGAATAAATTTTCTGGGCGTATGGAAAGAATGTACATGACGAGGTCGGGAAAGGTGATGGGGGATTTTTCTTCGAAAACTCCGGAGGGGAAGAAGGTGAGTTTGGCGGATTACCGGGGAAAGTACGTGTTGCTTGATTTCTGGGCATCATGGTGCGGGCCTTGCAGGGGATTGATACCGAAGATGAAGAAGTTGTACGAGAAGTATCATGCTGCCGGGAAGTTTGATATTTTGGGTGTTTCCAAGGATGAGGATCGGGGAAAGTGGTTGAAGGCTTTGGAAGAGGAAGGTATGGCATGGAATAATATCTTGGCAAAAGAGGCTAGTTTGGAAGACCCGTCTCAATTTGAATCCGTGACAGGATTACCGCAGATGGTGGTGGTTGATCCGGAGGGAAATATCGTGTTGAGTGTTAGTGGTTCGGATAATATGGACCGGGTGATCGAGACGCTGGAAAGTGTGTTAGGGAAGTAGAAAGGGGCTGTCCAAAAAGTCATTTTTCAAACTCCCTCCCCCCTTCGGGGTACTCCCTCTATAAACAGAGGGAGAGTTGAAATACTCCCTGTCTTCGGGAAGAGTCACCAGCTCCTCCTCTGTTTATAGAGGAGGTGGCACGAAGTGACGGAGGAGTTTTTGGAAATAAAATAGACTTTTTGGCCAGCCCCTTCATTTATTCCACGTACAATACTAATCCTTTTAAATATTCCCCTTCCGGGTGATAGATGCTGATCGGGTGGTCGGCAGGCTGCGTGAGTTGGTGCAGGATTTTGACTTTCCTACCCGTGTTGGCTGCCGCGGTGAAGACCGTTTGACGGAAAAGGTCCTTCGTCATAACCTGCGAACAGGAGAAGGTGAAGATTAACCCACCGGGTTTTACAACCTCGATTCCCTTACGGTTCAGTTTTTTGTATCCTTGAATGGCATTGTCCAGCACGTTTTGGTGTTTGGCAAACGCGGGAGGATCAAGGATGATCAAGTCATATTTGTTGTGTGATTTATCAAGGAATTTAAATGCGTCTTCCACGAATGCCTCGTGGCGGGTGTCGCCGGGAAAGTTGAGTTCCACATTTTGGTTGGTTAACTCGATGGCTCTGGCCGAGGCATCCACCGAATGCACGAGTTTGGCCCCACCTCGCATGGCGTAGAATGAAAACCCACCCGTGTAACAGAACATATTGAGAACATTCTTGTCGTGGGCGTATTGTTCGAGCAAACGTCGATTCTCCCGTTGATCGACAAAGAATCCGGTCTTTTGACCTTCCAGCCAGTCCACGTTGAATTTTAACCCGTTTTCGATGGCCGTGAAGTTGTCGGTGTGACCGTACAGGTAGTCATTCTTGGGGTTAAGTCCTGCCTTAAAAGGAAGGGTTCCTTCCGACTTGTCGTATATGGCAATGAGTTTATCTCCCATGACTTCCAACAGGGCTTTCGTGATCTCTTCCCGAGCTTTATACATTCCCACGGAATGGAATTGCACGACGGCAACCCCCGCGTAATAGTCAATAACAAGTCCGGAAAGATCGTCACCTTCCCCGTGAACGAGGCGGTACACGTTGTTGTTCGGGTTGGTCGCCAAACCGATGGCTACACGTGTCAGATAGGCCTGTCGGATGCGCTCCACCCAGAAGTTATAGTCAATTTCTTCTTCCTTGAACGTGAGTACACGCACGGCGATACTCCCGATCTGGTAGTGGCCCGTGGCGAGATATTCGTCGTCACTGTTATACACTTGAACGACGTCACCTTCCTGCACGTCCCCCTTGATTTTGGCTATTGCTCCCGAGAAGACCCACGGGTGCAGTCTGTATAAAGATCTTTCTTTACCGGCTTTTAGAACTATTTTGCTCATAATTATTCGTGTCGCGATGCGACGTTACTGGTTACAGGTTGACAAGTTACAGGTTTGTCTGTGACTTGACGGGGCAAAAGTAGATAAAAAAGCGGTAAAAAAATACCGGGAATGCTATTTTGCTGTTTCCCGGTGTTAAAATCTTTTTGCTACACGTTCAAAAGTTCCTTTGCCTTGTCCAGAATGGCCGTGTCATCCAGAACGACAAGTCCGCCGTCAGGGCCTTGTTCAACATGTATTCCGGCACTCGATCCCCCGTTGTCATAATTATCGGCTCCGAAGTAGTTACGTACGGTGTCTGTACTGATACCCAAGTCTTCTGCAATTCTCTGCATACTTCCGTGAGGTAGCATGTCTTTGATTTTTCTCAGCTCGTTAAAAGTAATAGTATAAGTCATAACGTAGTAATTTTAGAGGTTTTATGTGCAATAAATTTAGAAATATATTTTGACAAAAGCAAATAGAAAGTTTATCATTCTTGTTTTTGTTACAAAAGTATTCTCGGGTATTATATTGTGTGCTAGTGGTTTATTTTGGGTATTTAGATGCAATTTATTTTATAAATAAATTTATTTCGTGCGAGACACTACTTTTTGTACCTTTGTGACCGTATAGTTTTAAAACGTAACATATATGGGATTTCAGGATTTAAATGTAAGTAAGCAAATTTTGATGGCGTTGGAAGAGGCTGGTTTCGAGAACCCGACTCCTATTCAGGAAGAAGTATTTTCGGTCAGTCGCTCCGGGAGGGATTTGATCGGTATCGCCCAGACCGGTACGGGAAAGACGCTGGCTTACCTGATCCCGATGTTGATGAAATTGCATTACGCACAAGGATTGGTTCCGCGGGCGCTGGTGGTTGTTCCCACGCGGGAACTGGTGGTGCAGGTGTGCGAGAGTGTTGAATTGTTGACGGAGTTCATGGACATTCGTTGCGTGGGTGTGTACGGGGGAACAAATATCCGGACACAACAGGATCGGGTGTTTGAAGGGGTGGACTTGCTCGTGGCTACTCCGGGGCGTTTCATGGATATATATTATAATGGTATTATCCGTACGAAGATGATCAAGACGGTTGTGGTCGACGAGGCCGATCGGTTGATGGACTTGGGTTTCCTTCCGCAACTGAAAGGGATTTTCGAGGTGCTGCCGGAGAAACACCAGACAATGTTGTTTTCCGCTACTTTCTCGGAGGCTGTGGAGAGTCTGTCACGTGATTTTTTGAATAATCCGGTGCGGGTGGAAGTGGCTCGTCAGGCAACCCCCGTGGAGAACGTGAAACAATATCGTTATGACGTGCCGAATATTTCGACGAAGATCAATTTGTTGAAGTTGTTGCTTGCCGACAAGGAGAATTTCAAGAAAGTGATGATCTTTACCGAGACGAAGAAGAATGCGGATCGTATTGTGGAGCGTTTGGCCGATCATTGGAAAGGCGAGTTGAGTGTTATTCACTCGAATAAGGCGCAGAATACCCGTTTGAAAGCTTTGAGGTCATTTAAGGAGGGGGAGACCCGTATTATGGTGGCTTCTGACGTGGCTGCCCGCGGTATTGACGTGCAGGATGTTAGCCACGTGATTAATTTTGATATACCCTCTTTGGCGGAAGAGTACGTGCATCGAATCGGGCGTACGGCTCGTGCGGGAAAAGAAGGAGCCGCGATCAGTTTCGTGTCGGAAATCGAGGAGGATCGTTTCATGGATATAGAACGTCTGATCAATCAAGAAGTTGAAATACTTGATTTGCCTGAAAAGTTGGAGATTTCTCAGTTGTTGCTGGAAGAGGAACAGGTGCAGACCAATAATATTGTTTATCAACGGGGGAAACCGCAAGGAGGCGGGGCCTTCCATGCGAAGAAGGCGAAAAATACATATACTGCCGAGGATAACCGAAGAAACGTGATGAAGAAACGAATGGCAAAGAAAAAGAAGAAGTAATAAAAAAAGATCAAGAATTCCTTGGTCTTTTTTTTTATTTTTCCCAAATTTGCTACGATGAAAGATAAAAGCGTCATATTAGTCAGTAAACTTTTCTTGAATATTAAGAAGCGCGACACCTTTGTTTGTTAAAGGTGGTGGTCTTTTGTATCCCAATTTACATGCTTATGTTATTAATGGCCTTCCGGTCATTTCTTGAGAATTATATTACAATTAATTTATATCATTAACTATTTAAAGTTTAAAGATTATGGAATTACCTTTTGCAGAATCGTGGAAGATTAAAATGGTAGAACCCATTCGTAAAAGTACTCGTGAAGAGAGAGAACAATGGATTAAAGAGGCACATTATAATGTGTTTCAATTACGTGCAGAACACGTGTATATTGACTTGTTGACCGATTCAGGAACCGGTTCAATGAGTGATCGCCAATGGGCAGGAATGATGTTGGGTGATGAAAGTTATGCCGGAGCATCTTCTTTCTTTAACTTGAAAAACATGATTAGCCGTTTGACCGGATTCGATTACGTGATCCCGACTCACCAAGGACGTGCTGCCGAGAATGTACTTTTCTCTTATCTTGTAAAAGAGGGTGATATTGTTCCGGGTAACTCTCACTTCGACACGACGAAAGGTCATATCGAAGGTCGTAAGGCCATCGCTTGGGACGTGACTATTGATGAGGCAAAAGATACCCAGTTGGAAGTTCCTTTTAAAGGAAATCTAGACCCGAAGAAATTGGAAAAAGTATTGGCAGAACACGCTGATAAGATTCCGTTTATCATTGTGACTGTAACCAATAACACGGCTGGAGGACAACCTGTTTCTATGAAGAATATCAAGGAAGTTCGTGCTATCGCTGATAAATATGGTAAACGTGTATTGTTCGACTCGGCTCGTTTCGCTGAGAATGCTTACTTCATTAAAACTCGTGAAGAAGGTTATCAGGACAAAACGATTAAAGAGATCGTGAAAGAAATGTTCGATAACGCAGATGGTATGACGATGAGCGCGAAGAAAGACGCTATCGTGAATATGGGTGGATTCATCGCAACTCGTCACCAAGACTGGTTTGAAGGTGCTAAAGGTTTCTGCGTGCAATTCGAAGGTTACTTGACATACGGAGGTATGAATGGTCGTGATATGAACGCTTTGGCTATCGGTTTGGATGAAAATACGGAATTTGATAACTTGGAAACTCGTATCAAACAAGTAGAGTACTTGGCAAAACGTTTGGATGAGTTCGGAATTCCTTACCAACGTCCTGCAGGTGGTCACGCATTGTTTATCGATGCCCCGAAAGTGTTGACTCATGTTCCGAAAGAAGAGTTCCCGGCTCAAACGTTGACCGTTGAATTGTACTTGGAGGCTGGTATTCGCGGTTGCGAGATCGGTTATATCTTGGCTGACCGTGATCCGGTAACTCGTGAAAATCGTTTCGGAGGTTTGGATCTTCTTCGTTTGGCTATCCCGAGAAGAGTGTACACGAACAACCATATGGACGTGATTGCCGTTGCTTTGAAGAATGTATATGATCGTCGTGAGCAAATTACTCGTGGTTTCCAAATTACTTGGGAAGCACCGTTAATGCGTCACTTTACCGTTCAATTGGAGCGTGCTAAATAAAAAGAAAAGGGGCGAAAGCCCCTTTTTGTTTATAAACGTTATGAACTATTTCTTTAAGCTAGCTAAAGCTGCATCATAGTTAGGTTCTTGGGTAATTTCCGGAACGAGTTCTTCGTAGATGATCTTTCCGTTCTCATCAATAACAACAACAGAACGAGCTAATAATCCGGCTAAAGGTCCGTCTACCATTTCTACCCCGTATTTGTCACCGAACGCATGATCTCTGAATGCAGAAAGAGGAATTACTTTGTCAATTCCTTCTGTGGTACAGAAACGAGCGTGTGCGAAAGGAAGGTCTTTAGAGATAGCTAACACGATCGTGTTGTCCATTTCTGCCGCAAGTTTATTGAATGTGCGTACAGATGTTGCGCATACGCTGGTGTCAAGACTGGGGAAAATGTTTAGAACAACACGTTTACCCTTTTCGCTTGCCAAGGTCAATTCAGATAAATCCGTTTTTACTAATGAGAAATCGGGAGCGACTGAACCAACTGAAGGTAGATTACCTTTCGTGTTTATGCTATTTCCTGCAAGTGTTATTTTTGCCATAGTGTTTTAAATTTTAATGTTTGACTTATTATCGTTTTTCAAATATATAATTTTAATCTTGTTTCGCAAAAAGAAAATTCATAGCTTGTTTTACGGGAGTTTTGAAATAAAGTTTTACGAAAGCGAATGAAATTTTGTCTTTGTTAAGTGTATTGTGGAGAATGATGCGGTAGGAGTTCATTTTAATCTAAAAAAATATGCGCAAATGTTTGTATTTATACGAGAAAGCGCTATCTTTGCACCGTCAAAATTAAATGACACTCGGTTCGGTAGCTCAGCTGGATAGAGCAACGGCCTTCTAAGCCGTAGGTCTTGGGTTCGAATCCCAACCGGATCACAATTTGATGTCATAACCCGCTAAAACATAAAAAGTTATAGCGGGTTTATTTTTATTGTGGTCCAATATTTACTCCCAAATGCTTGTATTTTTGTCCAGCATACCTTCTACAACTCCGTCCCCTCCGACTCTGACACCAAGAATATTGGTATCCGTTTTTAACTCGACAATGATTCTGGAAACACAGGAAAGATTATGTCCTTGTTCAAAGATGTACCTTTGTGGTCTTATTCCAAGATCGTGAAGGTAACAGGCTAAGGCGCAATTGGAGGTTCCTGTTGCGGCCTCTTCGTTGATACCATAAAGTGGGGCGAAGTTCCTGCAAATGGCTGTGGGGGTATTGTCTATATCAGATCCTGTGAGGGCGAAACAGTGAATACCGATACATTTCATTTCTTTGCTCAAAATAGATATTGCTTTGAAATCTGGAACCATGATTTCCAATGCATTCGATGTTGAAATCGGCATAATTATATCTCTCAATCCCGTCGAAACTATACGTGCCGGAAAACGTTCATCCAAGGAAAGAGGATGAAAGCACGAGGTTAGTCGTTCGTTGGGGATGATCTCAAAAAAGGAGGGGCTGTTCTGTTCCATGAAGACAAGGCCATCACCATCTATCCATACTTTCAATAGGCCTGCGGCAGTTTCAATAGTGTACTCTGATTTTTTTAGTCTGCCAAGCTCCCGAAGAACGATAAAAGAAGCGATAGTAGCATGACCGCAAAGAGGAACTTCGCCTTTAGGGGTAAAATACTCTAATTTGAAGTCAGCTTTGCCGGAATCGGACAGAAATACCGTTTCAGAATAGCCGAGACGTGCCGCTAATGCGATTTTTACGTTAGAGTTGGGAATGAACTCATCGAGTACGACACCGGCTTTGTTTCCTCCGGAACCATTCATGCAGAAGGCGCTTACTACATATACTTTCATCGTATAAAAATTACTTGGTATCTGTTGCGAAGTTAAGAAACTTTTAGTATCGATGCAATTGGAAAAGTAATCTCATACATATGTTAAATATTCTTTATAATCTTGTATATTCAAATGTATGTTTATATATTTGTGTATTCAAAAAAGGAGAATATGGAAACAGAATGTTTTACACAAGAAGAATTGGAAAAGTTAGCTTACGTGTTGAAAGCGGTAGCACACCCGAATCGGTTGAAAATTATATGCTTGCTCTCGAAAAACGGAGAGATGAGCGTGTCGGATATATGTGACCGGATGGGATGTAGTCAGGCGTTAATTTCGCATCATCTGACAGATATGCAAGCAAAGGGAATCCTGTTGATTCGGCGGGAGGGGCGTAATGCTTTTTATAGTATGGCGAGTGATCATGTCACGGAGGCCATGCGGTGCATGATGAAATGCACGAAGTAAATCCGTGAACTTTACGGGAGAACGGACGTTATAAGTAATATAAATTAAAACGTGATATTATGGATAAATTCAATGAGTTGATTAATGGAGAAAAGCCGGTATTGGTGGACTTTTTTGCCACGTGGTGCGGGCCGTG
This sequence comes from Butyricimonas sp., assembly GCF_019423355.1. NCBI lineage: Bacteria > Pseudomonadati > Bacteroidota > Bacteroidia > Bacteroidales > Odoribacteraceae > Butyricimonas > Butyricimonas sp. The sequence goes on along the minus strand of NZ_JAHZBP010000011.1, from coordinate 164,341 downwards.
TAAGATGATGCATCCGATTTTGGAGGATGTGAAAAAGAGGCTGGGTGATAAGGTAATCATCTTGAAGATAGACGTGGATGTGCCAGCTAACCGGCAACCGGTGTATTTGTATCATATCCAGTCGGTGCCCACGTTGATGTTGTTTAAACAAGGAAAGGTGTTGTGGAATAATAGCGGGGTAGTTCAAGCATCACAGTTACAGGAAATAATTGAAAAGTATATATAACCCTAAAATCTAAGCGTGTATGAAATATTTGATTGTTGGTGGTGTGGCGGGTGGTGCCTCGACGGCAGCCCGTTTGCGTAGGCTCGATGAGAGTGCTGAAATTATTATGTTCGAGAGAGGTGATTATATCTCTTATGCCAATTGCGGTTTACCTTATTATATAGGGGAGGTGATTTACGAACGGGAGAAACTTTTCGTGCAAACACCGGACAGTTTTGCTGCACGATTTAATATCGAGGCTCGGGTGCGTTCGGAAGTGGAACGTGTAAACCCGGAAAAGAAAACAATCACGGTGCATAATTTGGATTCGGGCGGACTTTATGAAGAGACGTATGATAAATTGATCTTGTCACCGGGAGCGGCTCCGGTTCGTCCACCGTTAGAGGGGATTGACACGGAAGGAATTTTTACCTTACGTAACGTGAATGATACGGATCGGGTGAAGGAGTATATCGAGGAGCATGACGTGAAACGGGCACTGATCGTGGGGGCCGGATTTATTGGGTTGGAGATGGCGGAGAACCTGCATGAATATGGGATTCAAGTGTCGGTCGTGGAAATGGCTGATCAGGTGATGACTCCGGTGGATTACGAGATTGCTACTGCAGTACACCAGCATTTTAAGTCGAAAGGTGTCGGGCTGCATTTGCAGGAGGCGGTGACAGCGTTCCGCCCCGTGGAGGACGGTATTGACGTGGTGTTGAAAAGCGGGTTGGTGTTGCAGGTTGATATGGTTGTGCTTTCTATCGGGGTGCGCCCGGATGTGAAACTGGCACGTGAGGCTGGGTTAGAGATCGGGGAGATGGGAGGAATTAAGGTGAACGAGTTCTTACAGACTTCCCAGCCGGATATTTATGCCGTGGGTGATGCAATCGAGTTCCCGAATCCGGTGAGTGGTCGTCCAGCTCTGGCGTTTTTAGCGGGACCGGCCAATAAACAGGGACGTATCTGTGCGGACAACGTGGTGAATGGTAATCATCAAAAATATAAAGGCTCTATCAGTACGGCCATTGCCAAGGTCTTTGACTTGACCGTGGGGGCAACCGGGTTGTCTGCAAAGATGTTGGATCGTCTGCAAATTCCTTATAAAGAGGCCATCGTGCATGGAGCATCTCATGCCGGGTATTATCCGGGTGCGATTATGATGGATATAAAGATTAACTTCTCGCCGGAAGATGGAAAGTTGCTGGGCGCCCAAGCCGTGGGTATTGATGGGGTAGATAAACGGTTGGAAATGATGTCAGCCGTAATTCGGAATGGTGGGACTATTTATGATCTGATGGAATTGGAACAAGCATATGCGCCACCTTACTCGTCGGCGAAAGACCCGGTGAATATGGCCGGATTCGTGGCGGATAACATGCTGAGTGGAAAAGTGAAGATGATTAGTTGGCGGGAATTGAAAGATATGGATCGATCCAAAGTGATGTTGGTGGACGTACGTACGGCCGAGGAGTTTGCGATGGGAAGTATCGAGGGGGCCGTGAATATATCCTTGGATGGTTCACGGGGAGAATATCAGAAACTGCCGAAGGATCGGACAATCGTGGTATTCTGTGCCATCGGGTTGCGGGGGTATATTGCAGCCCGGGTATTGATGCAACACGGTTATGATGTGGTGAACTTGAATGGAGGTTACAAGACGTATTCAACGGCGATGGCGGAACAATGTAACCCGATAAAATATTCGAAACCGGAACCGAAAAAGCCGGTGGAAGTGAAAGTTCCGGAAAAAGTGGTGGAGAAGAAATCCCTCACGATAGATGCTTGCGGCTTACAATGTCCGGGACCCGTGATGAAGTTGAAAGATGGGATGGAGCAATTGAAGGTTGGGGAACGTTTGGAGATTAAAGTGACCGATCAAGGGTTTTCCCGGGATGTGGCATCATGGGCGAAGATGACGGGAAACCAGTTGGTGGATGTGAAGGAAGAAAAGGGTATAATTACGGCCGTGTTGGAGAAAGGGGCAGGTGTTTGTCCCGTGGTGAAGGAAGGGGCGGGGAACAACAAGACTCTGATCGTGTTCAGTGATGATCTGGATAAGGCGTTGGCGTCGTTCGTTATCGCGAACGGGGCGGCATCGACGGGGCGGAAGGTAACGATGTTTTTTACCTTCTGGGGGTTGAACGTGATCCGGAAAGAGCGTACCGATGTTGTGAAGAAAGACACGATGAGCAAGATGTTCGGGATGATGATGCCTGCCGGAAGTCGTAAGTTGTCTTTGTCGAAGATGAATATGATGGGGATGGGAACCCGGATGATGCGGAAGGTGATGCGTAATAAGCAAATTGATTCGTTGGAGAGCTTGATTGAACAGGCCCAGAACAATGGGGTTGAGTTCATTGCCTGCCAGATGTCCATGGACGTGATGGGGATCACGAAAGAGGAGTTGATTGACGGGGTGAATGTTGGCGGTGTGGCGACTTATCTGGAGCGGGCGGAGGATGCAAACGTGAATCTGTTTGTTTGATAGTATTGAATATAACGAAATGACAAGATGGAAAGGCCATTAGTAGATAAGTTGTATTTGCTTGAAAAAACTCCCGGTAAGGGAGGTTGGACTTATACGGTAATTCCCGAAATACCACAGGATAAACATTCCCCTTTTGGTTGGGTGAAAGTGAAAGGAAGTATTGATGGGGTTGAGTTTAAAAAGCATCATTTAATGCCAATGGGGAATGGGATGTTGGGGCTTTCTGTCAAATCTGAGATCCGTAAGAAGATTAAAAAGGAAGCGGGGGATTATGTACACGTCATTTTGTATCTTGATGACGAGAGGTTAGAAGTACCTAAGGACTTGTTGGTGTGCTTGCAGGATGAACCGGAAGCGTTGTGTTTCTTTAATTCGCTGAATGAGAACGAGCAATATTGTTATATTAAATGGATTTATGCTGCAAAGACTGATCAGGTAAGAGTGACTAGGATTGCTAAGGCTCTCGATCGACTAGCGAAGAAACAGAAATACTATGACAAAAATAGTGATGATGAATGAGGGTGCAATAAAGGTCATTCCGGCAGATAGTATTACCATACCCTGCCGGATTTACGCCACCCTTTTTTATAGTAGTTTTCGCTTAGGTGGTTGATCATTACACCTTTTGATGTGCTGGCATGAGCGAAGTAACCGTTTTTGAGGTAGATCCCCATGTGGTTGAGGGTTCTTTTCTTTCGCTTGGAGAAGTTGAAAAAGACAAGATCACCCGGTTTCAAACGGCGTTTCCCGATATGCTGGCAGTCTTTATTATAGATATTAACAACCGTGCGTTGTAGGGATTTATGGTAAACGTTTTTATACACGGCTCCCACGAAACCTGAACAATCGGCTCCCGTGCGGGTGGTTCCACCATACCGATAGGGAGTTCCCAGCCATCGACTGACCTCTTCCAGTAGGGGTAGATCGTCTTTCCGATTCACCGTGAAACCCAGCTTGCGGGATAGCTGTGCGGTTTTACTTTTCTGGATGGCGAGTTGTTTGGATGAAGTACAGGACGAGAAGGCGAGGACCAGTAAAAGAATCCCGATGTATAGCGTGTTAAATTTAAATGTTCTATTCATATTCAATTAGTTACCAATAATGTCAACAAAGATAGGGAATTCGGGAGAAGGGTTTGTCTTTTTTTGTTATTTTTGCTTTTGGATTCATGTTAAAAAAAGTCCGAAAAACTTGAAACTTGTTATTAGATAAAAACGTAAACCAAGGAATGAATTATTTAGCACATATATTCCTCTCGGGAGATGATCGGAAAGTTCAGATCGGGAACTTTGTTGGGGATGCTGTTAAGGGGCGGACTTACGAGAATTATCCGTCGGGTTTTCGGGAGGGTATTCTGTTACACCGGGAAATTGATGATTACACGGATCATCATCCCGTGGTTCGGGAGGCAATAGATATGTTGCGAGGTGATTTCGGACGTTATTCCGGCGTTTTGACGGATATTTATTTTGACCATTTGCTGGCAAGGGATTTTCGGCGTTATTCCGGGCGGTCGTTAAGGTGGTTTGCTTGTGGTTTTTATGGGGCGTTAGTCTTGAATTATCGTTATTTACCGGAACGCTTTAAAGGATTCCTTTGGCATTTTATCTTGACAAATCGATTGGTGCGTTACGCATCCCTTTCCGGGATTAAGCGTTCGCTGGAAATCATGGTGGAGTACAAAAATCTGGGAGTTGATCCGGAGGCGGCCATCGTCTGTTTCGAGAGGAATCGAGAGCGGTTACAGGAGTTGTTCGATCGTTTCCTGCCGGATGTTCAAGAAAAGTGTCGTTTGATGTTGGAGGCGGATACAAGTTGTTAATCATTAATATAAATTTAGGTGTATGGAAGAATTATTTGCAAAAACTTCTAATGTGTCATTAGATGTGTTCGTAACTAAGATGATCGATTTGGGAATATCGGTCGGTTCTAAGATTTTGTTGGCTATCGTTGTGTTCATTGTGGGACGCTGGATCGTTCGGCGATTGAACAAGTTGTTGGCAAAGATATTGGAAAAACGTCATGTGGAGGCTTCTCTATCTACGTTCGTGAAGAGTTTGGTGAATATCACGTTAACGTTGTTGTTGATTATCGTGGTGATCGGGGTGTTGGGTATCGAGACCAGCTCGTTTATAGCCTTGTTTGCATCTGCCGGTGTTGCCATTGGTATGGCATTGAGCGGAACGTTACAGAATTTCGCCGGAGGGGTAATGATTTTGTTGTTCAAGCCGTTTAAGGTTGGAGATACGATCGAGGCTCAGGGACAGAGTGGTACGGTGAGAGAGATTCAGATATTTAACACGATTCTGGCGACTCCCGATAATAAGATTATCATTATCCCCAATGGCGGTTTGTCTACGGGATTGATGAAAAACTATTCACGGGAGGCTACTCGCCGTGTGGATTGGGAGTTCGGAATTGCTTACGGGGATGATTACACGAAGGCGAAAGCCGTGATTGCCCGTTTGCTGGATGCGGATGGACGTGTGTTGAAGGACCCGGCTTATTTTATTGCCTTGACTTCTTTGGGAGAGAGTTCGGTGAATATCGTGGTTCGTGCTTGGGTGAACGCCGGGGATTACTGGGGTGTTTATTTTGATATGAACGAGAAGGTGTACAAGACGTTCGCCGAGGAGAATCTGAATATCCCGTTCCCGCAGTTGGATGTGCATTTGCATAAACAGGCAGAATAGGATTCTGCCGTTACAAGTTAACGGGTTACGGTTTACAAGTTATTTAAATAGAAGTGGTAGTGATTGGAAAATAACTACCACTTTTTTTGTGTTGTTCTGGAACTTTTTTTCTTATGGAAAAAGCGTTAGCTTTGCGGGGTAGGGAAGGAGAGGGGGAAAGGTACTTGTAACTCGCCGGAGGCGAACACTAAAATTGAAATTGTTATGTTACTTCTTTGGTTGGATTTGAATTCTTCGTATGCTCATTCTTCATTAGCTCTTCCGGCTATTCATGCTCAAGTGGAAGGAAAAGAGGGGAATGTGGAATGGAGGAAGGTTTCAGCGACGATCAATTCAAACGTGGGGAGTGTGGTGGCCGAGATCGTGGCGGCCCGGCCCAATGTGGTGGCGGCAACAGCGTGGTTGTTCACGCATGAGATGTTGTTGAAGATCACGGCTCGGGTGAAGGCGTTGTTGCCGGAATGTACCATTATATTCGGGGGACCGGAGATGCTGGGGGATAATGAGGGGTATCTGTGTCGGAATCGGCACGTGGCTTGCGTGTTTCGGGGAGAGGGTGAGTTGGGATTTCACGAGTGGCTGGGGGTGTACGATTGTCCTTCACGGTGGAATGAGGTTGTGGGGCTGTGTTGGTTGGATGCGGAGGGTGTGTATCATGATGGGGGATTGGCAAGGGTGATGGAGTTCGATCAGTTGATGATTCCGGAACATAGTCGTTTTTTCGATTGGACAAAGCCATTCGTGCAGTTGGAAACGACGAGGGGATGTTTTAATACCTGTGCTTTTTGCGTGAGTGGGGCGGAGAAACCCGTGCGGGTGTTGTCCGTGGAGCGTATTCGGGAACGCCTGACTGTTATTCGGGATCATGGCATTCGGGATATTCGGTTGTTGGATCGTACTTTTAACGGGTCTTCCCGAAGGGCGATCCGTTTGCTGGAGTTGTTCAGGGAGTTTGCTCCGGGGATGCGTTTTCATTTGGAGATTCATCCGGCGTTGCTTTCCGATGAGGTGAAGGAGTTGTTGCGGGAGTTGCCTGCCGGGTTGTTGCATCTAGAGGCGGGGATTCAGAGTTTACGGGAGAATGTGTTACAGGCTTGTCGGCGAATCGGTGATTTGCAGGCGGCTTTGGACGGGCTGCGTTATTTGGCGTCATTACCTAATTTGGTGGTACACGCTGATTTGATTGCCGGGTTACCATTGTATTCTTTGGAACAGATGATCGAGGATGTGCGGGTGCTGGCCGGTTTCGGAACGGGAGAGATCCAGTTGGAGTTGTTGAAATTATTACCCGGAACGGCGATGTGTGCGGAGGCAGAGGCTTTGGGAATTGTTTATTCCCCGGACGTGCCGTACGAGGTGTTGCAGACGAAAGCGATGTCGGTGGAGGATTTGCGTCAAGCCCGGTTGTTGTCTCGTTTGCTGGATGGTTTTTATAATGCTTTGGCATGGCAGGAGGTGACCCGTAAGTTGATCGGGTATGATGAATGTTTCCTGTCGGATTTTCTACGTTGGATGGAGGAACGGGAGTTGTTGGAGCAACCGCTTAGTTTGGAACGACGGGGGGCGTTGCTGTACGAGTTTTGCGAGGAACGGTACCCGATGTTTCTGACTGATATTTCGGTAGCGTGGATTGTTGCGGGGATTCCTTTTGCTAAGGAACCGAGTAAGCGGCTGAAACCGTGGAGTAAAGATGTTCCGAGGGATGTGGTGAACGTGATGGGGGAATACGAGAGTGTGATGCGGGTGTATTATTTACCGGGGGAAAAGGAGGATTTCTGGTTCGGTTTCGATCGAGGAAAATCGGCGTCAAGGCCATTGTACGTGGGAAAAAAATGAATTACATTTTCAATTCTCCATTTCCCATTTTCAATTATTTATCCAGTTGTTAATCATTTGGCAGCCTTGGCGGGTGATGATGGATTCGGGGTGATATTGGACTCCTCGGATGGGGAGGGTTGTGTGGTAGAAGGACATGATGTGACCTTCTTCGTCGAGGGCACTGATGCGGAGGCATGAGGGGAGCGTGTGAGGGGTCACGATCCATGAGTGGTACCGTCCTACTTGTACGGGATAGGAGAGGCCGTGGTAGAGAATGTCGGTGGGATCGACGATTGTGAGGGGACTTTCGTGGCCGTGTTTGGGGAGAGGTAGTTGTTGCAAGCTGGCACCGAAGGATTCGGCGATGGCTTGGTGGCCGAGGCATACACCGAGGATGTCGTGAGTGGTTTTACAATGCTCGATGAGTGCGAGAAGTTCTCCGGCCTCGGCTGGAATTCCCGGTCCGGGAGATAATAGGATCTTGTCGTAGCAGCCGAGCGAGGAAAAGTCGATTTGGTCGTTATAAACGATGTCGAATTGGCAGTGTTCGTTTTCTCGGAGGATTTGGACGAGGTTATAGACGAACGAGTCATGATTATCAATGACAAGTATATTTTTTATTTTTGAATTCTCCATGCCGTGGCTTTCTTTGTGAGGTTGATGACCTGTTTTCTCTCGCGAAAGTAGGAATTCGGGGGAAAATAAACTACTTTTGGCTGTTGTGTTTTATCATATAAGTTGTGATTATGGCGAAGAGAAAGAATTGGTTTTCCCTGTTTTTCACGAATTATCTGGGAGTTTTGAATGATAATTTTCTGAAGACGCTGGCGTGTTTTATTTGCATAGCTTGGGTGGGGAAGGAGAACGAGTCGATGGTGGTGACGCTGGCGTCGGCGGCATTGGTGATGCCGTATTTGCTGTTTTCCCCGTTGGCGGGACGATTGGCGAAGATATATAAAAAGCGAAAGATTGTGGTTTGGGCGAAGTTTGCCGAGATGCTGATTATGGTCGTGGCTGCGGTCGGGTTCCTGACGCACTCGACGGGACTGGTGTTGTCATCCATTTTGTTGATGGGATTGCAGAGTGCGCTGTTTTCTCCTTCGAAGTACGGGCTGATTCGTGACATCGGGGGTGAAGAGGGGATTTCTTACGGTTCCGGGGCCATGGAGATGTTCGCTTTCGTGGGTATTCTGACCGGGACATTGATGGCGGCCTTTTTGTCGGAGAGTGTGACGATCCCGGTGCTGTGCGTGATCCTGTTTGGGGTGGCCTTGTTCGGTTGGTTGGCGAGTCTGACGATTCGGGCGAACGAGAGCGAACCGCTGAAGGAGAGCCACGAGACGTTGAATCCCGTGAAGTTTGTGAAAGATATGTTCGTGCGGGCGCTGGTGTTCAAGGGGTTGAATCTGGTGGTCGTGGGACTGGCCACGTTCTGGTTTATCGGTTCGATGATCCAAATGGTGCTTATCGTGTACTGCCGTTCGGATTTGGGGATGAACGATTCGGAGACGGGTATCGTGATGTCGTTGGCTGCTGTGGGAATCGGGGCGGGATGTTATCTTGCCGGGGTGTTGTCCCGTCGGGACGTGGAGTTGGGATTGGTGCCGTATGGAGGGAGCACGACGGGATTGACGTTGCTGGCGATATTCGTTTTTGACGCTCACGGGGTGACGTTCGGTGTACTCGTGTTCCTCGCTGCGTTTTTCAGTGGGATGTTCAAGGTGCCGCTGGACGCTTGGATTCAAGCGAATGTGAAGGGGCGGGAACTGGGGGATATGCTGGCTTACTCGAACTTGATCACTTTTTTGTTCATGTTGATGGCATCGGGGTGTTTCGGGGGGATGACGATGTTTTTCGACACGAAGTACGTGTTTATTTTTCTTGCCGTGCTGACGTTCGCAATCACGATTGTTTTGTTCTCGTGCGTGGAGGAGGTGAGGGTAAGGTTTAAGAAGTTTAGACTAAAGAATTAGATATGGGTTATAAGAAGGTATTGGCGGCCTTTTACCGGGGCGTTTTGAGCGCCCGTTACCGGGTGCGCCTTGAGGGGGCGGAGTTGCTGGCCGAGCAGCGGGCAACGTTGTTTTTGCCTAATCATCAGGCGTCGGTCGATCCGCAGATTGTTTGTTCTCAGTTGTTGCGTTACGTGGACGTGTCGCCGTTGGTGACGGAAGGGTATTTTAAAATCCCGGTGGTGGCTCAGGTGTTGCACTTGATGAATGCGGTGCGGGTGCCGGATTTGGAGAAGAGCCGCCGGGGGGTGGAGATCGTGGCGGGGTTGAACCGGGTGGTGGTCGATGCTTTGGCGGCGGGGCATAACGTGTTGCTTTACCCGGCCGGGCAGTTGACGAATAGTGGGTTGGAGCGTGTGGGGAACAAACAGGGGGCTTGGCAGGTGTGTCACCAGTTGCCGGAGGGTACGCGTGTCGTGGGTATGCGTATCCGGGGTTTGTGGGGGAGTATGTGGTCAAGGGCCAAGACGGGGCGCTCGCCGAATTTCGCGTGGACTTATCTGAAAGGGATATTTTATGTGCTGGCGAACTTGCTGTTTTTCGTGCCTCGGCGTGACGTGACGATTACTTTCGAGGATATTACCGATGATGCGGTGCGTTATGCCGCGGAGGGACGGCAGCCGTTCAATCGTTTCTTGGAGAGTTTTTATAATGCTCCGGGTGAGGAGCAACCTTTGTTTTTAAAACATTTCTTTTACGTGAGGGGACGGGGTCACTGACCGTCTTTGGGGTTATGAGTATGATTACTGCAAACGAGGTCCGGGTGTGCATGAACGAGGCGGGAGCCCGGCGGGAACCGTTTTTGTTCGGTGTTGATTTCGAGTTGTCGGAAGGCTTTTTCGTGTCCGACCCGTTGGGACAGCAAGAGATTCTTTTCGAGGCCGGGGGTGTCACTAATTCCCCGGTGAGGGAAGGGGTGCCGGGGGAGGTGTCGGAAAGGGTGTTTTCCCCGAATCCGGTGGCATACGAGGCTTACCGGGAGAAGTTTGCTGCGGTGCGGGAGGGATTGGCTCGTGGCGATTCTTTTTTGTTGAACCTGACGGTGGCAACGGGGTTGGAGACGGACTGGACGTTGGAAGAGATTTTCCACCGGGCCCGGTCGCCTTACCGTTTGTTGGTTCCGGGGCGATTTGTCTGTTTCTCGCCGGAGATTTTCGTGCGGGTGGACGAGGGGGTGATTTCTTCTTACCCGATGAAGGGGACGATTGATGCCTCGGTGCCTGATGCGGGGCGGGTGATTCTGGAGGATTACAAGGAGCGTTCGGAGCATAACACGATCGTGGATTTGATCCGGAATGATCTTAACCGGGTGGCGGAACGGGTGGACGTGCAGCGTTTCCGGTATATCGATCGTTTGCGGGTGAGCTGGGGGGAGATTCTCCAAGTGAGTTCGGAGGTGACGGGACGGTTGACGGGGGATTATTATTCCCGTTTGGGGGAGGTGGTTTTCGGGATGTTGCCTGCCGGGTCTATTTCGGGAGCGCCGAAACTTTCGACGTTGCGTATTATTGCCCGGGCAGAGGGTGAACGGAGAGGGTTTTACACGGGTGTCTTCGGGTATTTTGACGGGAAGAGGCTGGATTCGGCGGTGATGATTCGCTATATAGAGGTGCGTGACGGACGGTATTATTTTCGTAGTGGCGGGGGAATCACGATTAACAGTGAGTGCCGGGCGGAGTACGAGGAGGTGCTGGCAAAGGTGTATCTTCCGTTCGATAAGTAATCATGCTCAAACTCCTCCGTCACTTCGTGCCACCTCCTTCTTCCCCTGCCCGAGGGGAAGTACCCCGAAGGGGGGATGGGGAGGGAGAACAGAGGAGGAGCTGGTTCTTCATCCTAAAGACGGAGAGTTACTTCGCTCTCCCTCTGTTTATAGAGGGAGTACGGCGAAGCCGGGAGGGAGTTAATTTGCTATGAATTTGTATATAAGTTTCTAAATAAATTTGTTATGGAGCGTTTTATCGAGACGATCAAGGTGCAGGACGGGCAGTTTTATAATCTGGAAGCCCACGAGCGAAGGGCAAGGGCGACGGCGGAGGCCTTTTTCGGGAAGCCTCTCGCGTGGGAGGTCGGGCGGATGGTTGTTCCGGCCGCGATGTGTTCCGGGTTGGTGAAGTGTCGGGTGGTGTATGATTCGGAGGTCCGGGAGGTGAGTTTTCAGCCTTACGTGATGAGGCGGATCAGGAGTTTGCGATTGGTGAACGGGGATGGCGTGGACTACCGCTACAAATCGACGGATCGGTCGGTGTTTGCCCGTTTGCTGGAAAAGCGGGGGGAGTGTGATGACGTGTTGATCGTGCGGGATGGATGGGTGACCGATACCTCTTTTACGAACGTGGTGTTCGAGGATGCGGGGGGAGGTCTTTACACGCCGGAGACTTGTTTGCTTGAGGGGACTAGGAGGCAGAGTTTGTTGGATGAGGGGAGGATTCAGGCGTGTCCGATCCGGGTGGAGGATATTCGTCGTTTCCGACGGGCGTTGCTGGTGAACGCGATGATTGGGTTGGAGGATGAGGTGGAGGTTTTGGATTTTAGATTTTAGATTGAACCCCCTCTGGGAGGGTGTGTCAAAAGGTATTTTATCCTCAAAAAACTCCTCCGTCTGCTTCGCAGCCACCTCCTCTATGAACAGAGGAGGAGCTGGTGAAACTTCCTGAAGACAGGTAGTATTTCAGTTCTCCCCCTGTGTAAGGGGGAGTTAGAGGGGGTAGTTTTTAGTTTTTATCTTCTCTTTTCCAGTCGCCGATGTTTCTTTGGGCGGGGTCGAAGTTGACACCGATTTTGACGAGTTTCCGGCCGTCAACGGTGTAGGGAATGAGGTATCCCCGGTCGTTGATCTGGGCGAGGGCTTGGTCGGCGGAGCCGTCGAGCTTGAACTCGAAGACGTAGATGTAGTCGGCGGTTTTCACGACGGCATCGGCCCGTCCCTTGGCGCTTCGGACCTCGGTCTCGGAGAATTGTCCCATGAGTTTGAAGACGAGGTAGAAGATCGTCTGGTAGTGGCGTTCCGTGCGGTTGTTCAGCTCATAGGAGATGCCGGCGAAGAAGGCTCGCAGGCGGGTGAGGAAGGCATCGACATCGCCCGATTCCAGCTCGTGAATAAATTTGCCGATGTAGAAACTCGTCTCCGATTCGGCCACGGGGGTGTAGAAGGGGGTGACGAAGTTTAGAAACCCGTATTTCACCTCGTCGTTGGGGAACCCTAGGGTGTATATCTGGAAACGTTCATCGTATTTCTTGATGGTGAGGTAGCCGCTCTGGTAGATCATGGGGACGGGGTTGTTGATGTCGGCCTTGTCATCGGAGAGGGAGGCGGCAGAGACTTCTATGCCATCAAGTTCCCGCAGATCGAAGTCGGTCTTTTTTAATATCTCGGTGAGGAAGGTGGGAGTACCCGTGGCGAACCAGTAGTTCTTGAAAGCGTGAAAAGTCATCACGCTTAACAGGCTGAACGGGTTGAACACGTTGGGAACGTTCTCCTCGTAGAAACGGTAACCGTCGTAGCGGCGGGTTAACTGTTTTAACAGTTCCTCGCGGGGGAGATCGTGGCTTTCCATCAATTGCTCGATTTCCGGTTCGAAGTTGGCCTCGATCTCTTCGAGTGTTATGCCGCAGAGGGTGGCGTAAGGTCGGGTGAGACTGATGTCAACCAGCTGGTTGAGGTTGCTGAATATTCCCATCTGGGCGAACTTGGTGACACCGGTGATGAAGACGAATCGCAGCCACTGGTCGGCACTTTTCAGCACGGTGTAGAAGGCGGTGAGCGTTTCGCGGAAGGCTTTCTGTAATGCCTCGTCGTGGAAACTGTAGAGTAGTGGTTTGTCGTACTCGTCGATAAGGATGACCACGCCGCGCCCGGTTTTCTCGTACGCTTTTTGAATGACTTCCATGAACCGGGCGGAGTGGGTGATGCCCTTGCCTCCCGTTCCATATGTTTCTTCCCATCCCCGGAGCTGGAATTCGAGCATGTCGTGCAGCCGTTCGGGCGAGTCGTATTTCTCGGCGTTGAGGTCGAGATGTAACACGGCGTGGGTGTTCCATTCCGTTTCGAGTTGCTCGATGGCGAGGCCCTTGAAGAGGTCGCGCTTGCCAAGGAAGTAGGCTTCCATGGTGGAGAGCATGAGGCTCTTGCCGAAACGTCGGGGACGGCTCAGGAAATAAGGGTTCGAGGTGCTGACGAGGCGGTACATGATTTCTGTCTTGTCTATGTACACGTAGTTTTCGCGACGTAGTTTCTCGAAGCTCTGTATGCCGATGGGCATTTTGCGGGGGAAGGATGGTTGTTGATTCATGGGTGCCATGTTTGTTTTCTTTTACGCGAAGTTACGAAAAACTTGGTTATGATGGAGAAAAGAGGAGAAAACTAAAAGATAAAAACTAAAAGATAAAAGTTGAAGAGAGTTTAGATCTTACTAATTTTAGATTTAATGATTTTAGATTTTAGATTCCAGCCGCACGGGGCCGACGCTTCTTGATTTCCTACTTTTATCTTTTAGTTTTTAACTTTCTCGTTCCAGCCGCACGGGGCTGGCGTTTTAACTACCCCCTCCGGCTCCCCCTTACACAGGGGGAGAGCTGATTACCAAGAGGGAGTAGTTGGAAAAGTGAAAAACTGAAAGTGGAATTTTAAATTCTAAATTTTAAATTCTAAATTTTAAATTCCTTTCAGCCTGTCGATGCCGGCACGGAGGCCGGTGAGTTTGGCTTCGAAGGGGGGGAGGCCGGCGCGGAGGGCGTCTTTTTCGGCGCGGGAGGCGACAGTTTTTTCCTCTTTTTTGGCCCGGTCGATGGCTTCGAGTTGCTCGTCGGTGGCGGTGTTGCGGAGGATGGCGAGGTGTAGGCGGGCGTCTTCCCATTCCTGCTCGACTTTGGCGAGGGCGATTTCCCGGGCCGTGGGGGGCGGGTAGGAGCGGACGGTGGGCGAGGAGTAGGTGCCATCGGCGGAGGCGGCGAAGGTGTAGATGAAGAGGTTGACCTTGTTCCAGCCCGCGGGGATGACGGTGGAGGTGATGCCGTTCTCGCCTCTTTGCCGCAAGGTTTCGAGCATACCGCGCATGAGGTACTCGATGGCGGGGACGGGGCCGTCGGCGTTGTTCACGGAGAAGAGGCAGGCGAAGATCTTGTCGTCGTCGCGGGCGAGGCCACCGGGGATGACTTCCGCGGTCTGGGTGAAGGTGACGATGCCCTCTTCGAGGTTGACGGCGACGTCAACGTTCGGGGCGTCGAGGGAGCCGGAGGAGACGGACATGTTGTCGAAGTCGTACTCCAGCACGATTTCCTTGGTGTCCTTGTCGCGGGTGGCGGTGCAGAGCGTTTTCACGTTCTTCTGGACGAAGGCGTTGGCCGGGCTCTGGTTGCGTTTGCGTTCAAGGAATCCCTCGCGGAGGATGACTTTGAGGACGCGGGTGACTTTCCCGCTGCCCCCGTACCCGGCAATGCGCAGGTCCCGTTTCTCGCGTTTCGCGGGGTCCTTGTAGGTGGGGTCTTTCTTGCCTTTCATGCTGCCGATGATCTCGCCATCGGGACGGGTGGAGAATTTGTGCTGTCCGATACTCTTGCGTAATTCCCAGAATATCGCTGATTTTCCTTTACTCATGATTTTTCTTTTTAGAGGTGTGGTGCCGCCCGCCCGGTGTTTTTGTTTTATGCCGGGGGGACGGTTTTGTTTTTTGTCGTGTTACCCGCGGGGGCGTCGTTGCCGGGGTGTTTTTCCCGGCAACGAGGGGCTTTTCCCGTTCGTGACGCGGGGGACATCGTGAGGGGATGTTCCCGCGTTTCCGCGGTGGCGGTCACGGGGTGACGCGCTTGCCGCGATTTTCTTCCGGTGCTTTTCTCCTCACGAAAAGCACTTCGTTGGTGGTTTTGTTTCCATGTTGTAGTGCAAAGTTGAAACTATTATTCGGGGAAAACAAGTAAAATGAGTATTGTTTTTAAAGTATTTTTAATGTAGTTAAATAATTTTAGTGTAAAATTGTATGAAACATAATGGAATTTTATGGTGTTGGTCTTTAGTGTTTTACACGTTTTTATTGTTTTTGCCCTCCGGCAGCCCGCGCCGGCAAAGGGTTGAGAAGGTATATAGCCTGCTTAAAGCCTGCTATTAACCTGCTAGAAGCCTGCCCGGGCAGGGGTGTTATTAGGTGTGTGGCATGTGATATTTAGTTAAGTGATGGGCGTTGGGGATTGTTTCTCGTGAGAATGGGGGTGGTGTAATATTGGGGTATATGGTGTTCTGATGTTGGATGTGTCGGTTCGCGTGGAAAGGGGGTGAAACGGGACGATTGGAATCTGAATAAACGATCGTTTAAAGATTCTGCAATTTAGCTATATTTTCGAAAAATGCAAATTTAAATGCAAACTATTTTCGATTCTGAGCAACAATAAGTTACACGGATGCGGAAAACGAAACGATTTTTCATTTTTAAATCCGCTTTAAACGATCGTTTTTTGATATAACACGATCATAATAATATGTATGCTGATGAAAAGAGTATTTACATTATTAATGAGTATGTTTCTCGTGACACGGGTGTTCGCGGTTTTGCCGTTGCCCGTGTCGGCGGGAGAGGAATTGTTGTTTTCGTGGCGTGATAGTACGCGGGAAAAGGAGAGCTGGACGGGGCGGGCCCGTCGGGCGGAGAACGTGGAGATTCGTCGCGATCGACCGAGGCGGGAGGCGATGGGACGGGAGAGCTGGACGATCGCGGAGTTTTTGTCCCGCGGCGGCGAGGTGTGGGACGGGGGAGAGAGGTTGGGGCCGCGAGGGTTCATGGCGCGGGCGAATCTGGCCCGGTGGGTGACGCTGACGCCGGACGTGGGGGTGGAGTGGCGGTCGAACGGCGGCTGGGGCGTGGTGGTGAACGGGACGTGGACATCGTGGAGCCGCGGCGGGCGGAGGTATGCCTTGTGGTGCGTGTCGCCGGGGGTGCGTTATTACTTGCCGGGCGGGTGGCACGTCGGGGTGTTCGGTCAAGGCGGGGAGTTTAATTACAAGCTGGGAAAGACGGGGCGACAGGGGGATTATCTCGGTGGCGGTGTCGCGGGTGGTCGCCGGTGGTGGCTCGGGCGGCGGTGGTCGCTGGATGTCGAGGTCGGCGCGGGGTACACGCGGGGGAAGTACGAGAAGTACAGGCTGATTCACGATACCCGGGTGCGGGGACGGGAGGTGAAGAAGGGGTACTGGGGCGTGAATCGTTTCGGGATTAATTTGGAATTTAAAATTTAGGATCGGTATGAAAAGAGATAGACGAAGATGGACGCGGTTGGCGTTCGGCGGGTTGTTGTGGGCCTGTTGCTGGGGGTGCGTGAAGGACGAGTTGCATAACACGCCTTACCCGGATCTGGGGACGGTGATGGTGGCGGCGGACTGGTCGGACCGCTCGTCGGACGCGGCGGTGCCGGGGACGTGGGAGTTGTACGTGGACGGCGCGGGGGTCGTGGTGGAGAAGGAGGGGGCGACGTGCGGGTTGCACGATCCGGGGAAGCATGACTTGGTGGCTTTTAACCGGGCGGAAGGGGTCGGTTTTTGCGATTCGGTCGCGGTGGTGGAGGTGCTGGCTGACGGGACGCTGGAGCCATTGCCGGGTTTCCTGTTCACGGGGACGGGAACGGTGGATGCCGTGGCGGACGACACGACGCGGGTGACGCTGCGGATGAGGCAACGGACACGGACGCTGGAGCTGGTGTTGAAGTTGTCGCCCGGCGACGCGGGGCGCGTGGAGGCGGTCGAGGCGGGGTTGACGGGGATCGCGTCGTTGCTGGACGTGAGGACGGGGGAGGTGCCTGCCGGGGCGGTGGGGACGGTGGCTCCCGTGTTCTGGAGCGTGACGGGAGGCGAGGGTTTCGCGGCGCGGGTGCGGTTGCTGGGTGTCGTGGCGGGGGAGAAACAGGTGCTGACGCTGGCGATTCGGATGGCGGGGGGACGCGTGGAGCGGGTGGTGACGGATTTGACGGGGGCGCTGGCGAGGTTCGGTGACGGGGTGGAGCCACTGGTGCTGGACGCGACGCTGGAGTTGCCCGCGGCGGGAGAGGTCGGGGCGGTAATCGAGGGGTGGAAGGTGGTGGAGAATGGAGAAATAGAGGTAATTTAGAATTTAGAGT
This sequence comes from Butyricimonas sp., assembly GCF_019423355.1. Classification (NCBI taxonomy): domain Bacteria; kingdom Pseudomonadati; phylum Bacteroidota; class Bacteroidia; order Bacteroidales; family Odoribacteraceae; genus Butyricimonas; species Butyricimonas sp. The sequence goes on along the minus strand of NZ_JAHZBP010000011.1, from coordinate 147,019 downwards.
TTAGAATTTAGAATGGAAAAACAACTACCCCCTTCGGAAGATAAAAGATAAAGACTAAAAGATAAAAGGGGGTTAGAGTGGAAGGTTTCCCGAAGATGGGGGGTATTTCAGCTCCTCCTCTGTTCTCCCTCCCCATCCCCCCTTCGGGGTACTTCCCCTCAGGCAGGGGAAGAAAGAGGTGGACGCAAAGCGGACGGAGGAGTTTGTTGCAGTGGGAACGCTTTATTTACAAGAACTCCCTCCCCCCTTCGGGGTACTCCCTCTATAAACAGAGGGAGAGTTGAGTTACTATATTAAAAGATAAAGACTAAAAGATAAAAGTTGAAAGATAAAAGATAAAGGTTGAAAATCAAGAAGCGTTGGCTTGTGGGTAGGAATTTAAAATTTAAAATTTAGAATTTAGAATTTAAAATTAATAATGGATGGTTATGAAACAGGATGTAAAGAAATTTGGGATTTGTAGGTTGGTGGGCCGGAAGGTGGCGGGGGTGGTTTTGGTAGTTTTGGCGATGGCGGGGTGTAGTGACGCGGGGAGTGAGGGGGAAGGGGACGAGGGGGTGGCGTTGCGCGTGGATGGGGGGATCGTGGGGTTGGCACGGGCAAGCGAGGACACGTGGGAGAAGGGGGACGCGATCGGGGTGTACATGCTGGATGGCGCGACGACGGGGGAAGTGAACCGGAAGTACGTGACGGGGGAGACCGCGAAGGCGGGGAGTTTCGAGGCGGCGGAAGGGGAGACTATTTATTTGCCGTCGGACGGGACGGCGAGGGATTTCACGGCTTATTACCCGTATCAGGGGGATTTGAAGGACGGGGTTTACATTGTAGATGTGAGGGAACAGGACCCGCAGCGGGACATCGACTTGATGGTGGCCGACAAGGTGACGGGGGTGACGAAGAAGGCACCGGGGGTGGGGTTCGTGTTCCGTCACAAGCTGGTGAAGTTGGACCTGACGATACGGCCGGACGGGAAGTCGCTGTCGGCGGCGGATCTGGAGGGGATGGTGGTGTATATCACGAATCAACAGGTCAGAGTGAAGTGTAAGGTGGCGGAAGGCGGGACGATCGAGATAATTAACGTTACCGGAGGTGTTACATTGCTGACGGCGGCTGACGGGACGCGGGCCGAGGGGATCGTGTTGCCGAGGGCATCTACTGACAAGATGTTTTTCTGGTTCAAGTTGAAGAACGGTTCCGAGTACAAGTGGTATCTCAAGGATTCACCGCTGTCAGGGGAGTTCGTGGCGGGGAACAAGTACGTGTACACGATGACGATCGGGAAACGGTCGGTGGAGGTGACGTCCACCGTGGTGGGCTGGACGGCGGGGAACGGGGACGGCGGTGAGACGGGTTTTGCAGAATGAACATGAACGAGAGAAAGGAGGATTATGAAAACGAGGTTAATGATACTGGTGGCGGTGGCGGCGGTGGCTGTCGCGTGTCATGATGGCGGGGAGGGGCCGGGAGGCGGTCCCGAGGAGTTGCGCCTGTCGGGGGTGGTCAAGGGCGAGGTGGTTGCCCGCGGCGCGGCGGCGGGGGAAGTGATCGCGGCGGGGGAGGTGGTCCACGCGTGGGTGGACGAGGCGGTGAACCCGGCGGTGGCTCACGTGAAGGCGTGGCGGCTGGAGGCGGACGGGAACGGGGGGCTGGACGGGACGACGTGCTATTTCCCGGAGAACGGGAATGACGTGAATATTTACGCGATGCACGGGAATTTCGATTACGTGATCGAGGAGGGGGTGACGGGGTTTCCCAGTTGGATGATGACATGCGAGGTGGAGCGTATGCAGGCCGGGGAGGTAGGCGCGGCGAATCGCGCGAAGTCGGACCTGTTGTTCGCCATCGAGCGGGGCGTGAGCCGCGGGAGGGAGAGTGACGGGGTGACGACACGGGAGTTGACGTTCTATCACTTGCTCTCGAAGGTGGAGGTGGCGCTGAAGGCGAGCGATGAGGTGGGGGACTTGACGGGGGCTGTTGTTCATGTTGGAGGTACGCTTAGTAGAGGGTATTTCATGCCGGACAAGGAGGCCGTGATGGAGGATGCCGCGGAGCGGGGGAAGATGATTGCTCCGGATAGGAGTTCTAGTGGGACTATAATGATAGACACGAGGGTTACCGGGAATTTTGACGGGAACACGGAGTACGGGGAGGCGATCGCGGTGCCCGGAACTGGCTTATTTATACGTGTAGATTTAAAGGACGGGAAGGCGTTGTTTTATCATAGTAAAGTGATGTTGGAGAGCGGGAAGAAGTACAGGTATAATATTTACGTGGGGAAGGAGAGGCTGGAGCTGGTTTCGACGAGCATCAGCGCTTGGGAGACCGGGACGAGCGACGGGGGCGAGGCGGGGATGATGCGGCAGGTGGATTTGTCGGGAGGTGAGTACACGATTGCTGATGACGGGGTTTATTGTGTTTCGGGGGAGAGTAAATACCATAGTTTGATCATCAAGGGTAGCCCGACGGTGTATTTGGTGGACGCGACGATAGAGAGTGGGAGTGATTGGTCACCGATTCATGTGGTGAGTGGTAATCCGGTGATCGTGCTGGTGGGGACGAACAGGTTAACAGGTAGGGGGTATTATAGTGGATTGTACTACAAGCCGGGTTGCAAGGTGACGCTGCGCGGGGAAGGAAAGCTGATCGCGGAGGGTGCGTGGGGAGCCGGGATTGGTAGCTATATGGTTAATCCGGCGGGTGATCTGGTGATAGAGAGCGGGACGATCGAGGCGACGGGAGGTGTGGGTAATCAGGGGTATGCTGCGGGTATCGGTGGAAGTGGTGATTATGGGTGCGGGAGTATCACGATTACCGGGGGGAAGGTGACGGCGAGGGGGAGTGACGGTGCCGCGGCGATCGGGGCCGGGAAGAATGGTCCTTGCTCGTCGATCGTGCTGGAGAATTGCGAGATTCATGTTCCCGGTGACGGGAAGGGGGGATTGAGCGGGGAGAACGGGATTGTCGCAGGGAGCGTGGTGCCTGACTTGAGCGATGGGGAGGAGATGAGGGAGAAGGGAGTAAGGGTGGAAGGAATTTAGAATTTAGAATTTAGAATGGAAAATGGGAAGTTTTCCCGAAGACGGTGAGTATTTCAGCTCTCCCTCTGTTTATAGAGGGAGCACCCCGAAGGGGGAGGGAGTTCTTGTAAATAAGGTGTTTACATGGCAATGAACTCCTCCGTCTGCTTCGCAGCCACCTCTTTCTTCCCCTGCCTGAGGGGAAGTACCCCGAAGGGGGGATGGGGAGGGAGAACAGAGGAGGAGTTGGAATACTATTTTGTGATAAAAGTTAAAGAACTAAAAGATAAAGAGATGAAAGGATTTGTAATTTGTGGATTTGTAATTTGTAATTCGTTTTTCCGGCGGGTGATGTTTGGGGTGTTGGCGGGGATGGTGATGGGGGTGGCGGGGTGTTCGGATGGCGGGGAGGAGCGGTTGCCGGAGGGACGGTACGCGTTGGAGGTGACGGCACGGGTGGAGGACGGGTCGAGGGGGCTGGATGTGAGGAAGGCGTGGAAGGCGGGTGACCGGATCGGGGTGAAGGTGACGTCGGCGAACGGGGAGAGTAGCTCGGGGATTTACCGGGTGACGGACGACGCGGGGAATGTCGAGGCGGAGAGTGCCGCTTACTGGCGGAGCGTGGGCGAGGGGACGGTGACGGCGTGGTACCCCGTGGACGCGACGGATATTAGCACGCAGGAGGACGGGAACGAGAATTTTGACGCCACGGGACTGGACGTGCTGACGGCCAGCACGACGTGTAATTTCGGGGAGGTGGCCGACTTGGGGTTCACTCACGCACTGGCGAGGGTGCGGGTGGATGTGATGGATCGCGATGACGAGTTGTTGCCCGTGAAGGGGGTGAAGGTGAGCGTGCTGGGGAAGACGGCGGTGGAGTTCCGGGAGGGGGTGATGACGACGGGGGGAGGCACCGGGTGCATCGCGGCTCATGCGGCGGTGTCGGACGGCGTGTTCGAGGCGCTGGTGGTTCCCGGGGAGATCGAGGTGCGCGTGGAGGTGGGGGGAAAGAGTTTCATTTACACGCCTGCGGCGGGGAAAATGCCGGAGGCGGGAAAGGTGAATGATTACACGGTGAAGTTGAAGGAGGTGGTGATGTCCACAGAAAAGGATAAGAGCATTTCCGGTAGCGGGGAGGTGATTCTCGTGGGAAACTGGGTGACGAGTGGCAGGATCACGTTTGATGGGGATATGACGGTGGCGTTGGTGAATGTGAATATAAGGAGCAAGATTACCCCGATAACGGTTGCCGGGGGAAAGGTGACTTTCGAGCTTTTCGGGGAGAATCGGTTGGTGGCCGAGACAAAGAAATATAGCGCGTTGTATAACGCGGAGGGGACGACGGTGACTTTGCGCGGGGCAGGGACGTTGGTGGCGGAAGGAGGAGAATCCGGGGCGGGAATCGGTAGCGGGTATCAGGGAACTTGCGGGGATATCACGATCTCCGGGGGAGAGATCATGGCAAGGGGTGGTTTGGATGGAGCCGGGATCGGTAGCGGGTATGGAAGTCAAGCTGCTTGTGGCAAAATCACGATCTCCGGAGGCGTTGTGGTGGCGGAAGGTGGGAAGAATGGGGCAGGTATCGGTAGCGGGTATTATTATAGTCGTTGTGGAGAGATTCTGATTTCCGGGGGGAAGGTGACTGCGACGGGGGGTATGGAGGCAGCGGGAATTGGTTGTGGTTCTTTCTTCTCAACTTGCGGGAATATCACGATTTCCGGGGGAGAGGTGAAGGCTGGGACGGTGGACGAGGAGAAAGAGGCCGCGGCTATCGGGAATGGTTATAAGGCTGAGGCTCCGTTGGTCACGCTTTCGAATTGCGTGATTCGCGTTCCGGGGGATAACGGGGCGGTGACGGGTTTTAACGGGATCAAGGCCAAGAAGGTGGAGCCGAATGTCACGAATGCCGGGGAGTTGGAGAAGAAGGGGGTGACGTTGGTAATTGGAAAGCTAGAAGAAATTTAGAATTTAGAGTTTAGAATTTCACTTTGAGAGCAAGATGGTATTTTAGCTCCTCCTCTGTTCTCCCTCCCCATCCCCCCTTCGGGGTGGGGGTTGTCCCAAAAGTCATTTTATTTCCAAAAACTCCTCCGTCACTTCGTGCCACCTCCTCTATAAACAGAGGAGGAGCTGGTGACTCTTCCCGAAGACAGGGAGTATTTCAACTCTCCCTCTGTTTATAGAGGGAAATCGGCGAGTAAGCGAGGACAGACAGAGAGTTTACTCGTTGTCTGTCGAGCGAGAGCCGATTCGAGACCGGCTTCCGGGCTCAATACCCCGAAGGGGGGAGGGAGTTTGAAAAATGACTTTTTAGACAGCCCCAGTTAGAATACACACCGCCTTCGGGAAGCTTTCCATTCTAAATTCTAAACTCTAAATTCTAAATTTTCCCCTGCGCCCGGAATCTAAAATTTAAAATTAGTAAATCTAAAATTGAGATGACTATATTGGATATGACCGGGGTGAGCCGGGTTCGTTTACGGACGGTGACGGGGTTCAAGCGGATGGGGAAGTGGGTGTTCCGGTTGGCGAAGAATCACGTGAAGGTGACCCGGGAGAAACACCCGGAGATGGCGCGCACGAACGAGGATTTCGGTTCGTCGAGGAAGTTTTTCGCGCGGCTGAATAACGCGATGGGGGATTTGCTGGCGTGGAAGATTGCCGCGGCGAAGTACGGGGGTGGCATGACGGGGGATAATTTCATGTTTCACGTGAATTACGACAAGCTGGAAGGTGGTGCGGTGGCTTGTTTCCGGCTTTTCCGTTTCAGTGTCGGCACGTTGTGGTTGCCGTGGAATCTGGCCGTCACGCGCGAGAAGGGGACGGTGACGATCACGTGGCGCGATAATCGCCACTCGGCGCATTGTTCCCCGCGTGACGAGTTGTGCGTGGGGCTGCTGTACGAGAAGTTCCCGAAACGCCCGATGGTTGTCGGGGAGACGGGGGCGGTTCGCTCTACGGGGACGTACACGCTGGAGCTGGATTCTCGTTTCGGGACGGAGGTTCACGTGTATCCTTTTTTCATGAACCCGGGGAGGACGGAGTTTTCGGATAGTGAACACCTTTGGTGATTAAGTGATTAAGTGATTTTAGATTTTAGATTCCGGGCGCACGGGGCCTTGCTGATTTTAGATTTAATGATTTTAGATTTTAGATTTTAGATTGCCCCCCCTCTGGGAGGGTGTGTCAAAAGGTATTTTATCCTCAAAAAACTCCTCCGTCTGCTTCGCAGCCACCTCCTCTATGAACAGAGGAGGAGCTGGTGAAACTTCCTGAAGACAGGTAGTATTTCAGTTCTCCCCCTGTGTAAGGGGGAGTTAGAGGGGGTAGTTTTTAGTTTTTATCTTCTCTTTTCCAGTCGCCGATGTTTCTTTGGGCGGGGTCGAAGTTGACACCGATTTTGACGAGTTTCCGGCCGTCAACGGTGTAGGGAATGAGGTATCCCCGGTCGTTGATCTGGGCGAGGGCTTGGTCGGCGGAGCCGTCGAGCTTGAACTCGAAGACGTAGATGTAGTCGGCGGTTTTCACGACGGCATCGGCCCGTCCCTTGGCGCTTCGGACCTCGGTCTCGGAGAATTGTCCCATGAGTTTGAAGACGAGGTAGAAGATCGTCTGGTAGTGGCGTTCCGTGCGGTTGTTCAGCTCATAGGAGATGCCGGCGAAGAAGGCTCGCAGGCGGGTGAGGAAGGCATCGACATCGCCCGATTCCAGCTCGTGAATAAATTTGCCGATGTAGAAACTCGTCTCCGATTCGGCCACGGGGGTGTAGAAGGGGGTGACGAAGTTTAGAAACCCGTATTTCACCTCGTCGTTGGGGAACCCTAGGGTGTATATCTGGAAACGTTCATCGTATTTCTTGATGGTGAGGTAGCCGCTCTGGTAGATCATGGGGACGGGGTTGTTGATATTGGCCCGGTCGTCGGAGAGGGAGGCGGCGGAGACCTCTATGCCGTCGAGTTCCCGCAGGTCGAAGTCGGTCTTTTTCAGCATCTCGGCGAGGAAGGTAGGGGTGCCGCTGGCGAACCAGTAGTTCTCGAACATGGTTGAATCCAGCACGTTGAGTATGCTGAACGGGTTGTAGATGCCCACCATGTTGCGATAGTTGAAATGGTACCCGTCATACATCCGGGTGAGGCGTTCCATGCACGCCTCGTCGTCGAGGTTATTTTCTTTGGCCAGTAGTTTTAGTTCCGGGACGAAGTCGGCACGAATCTCGTCGCCGGTAAGGCCGCAAAGCGCGGCGTACCTAGGGTCGAGACTGATGTCTTTCAGTTGGTTGAGGTTGCTGAAAATCCCCATTTGGGCGAACTTGGTGACACCGGTGATGAACACGAATCGCAGCCACTGGTCGGCACTTTTCAGCACGGTGTAGAAGGCGGTGAGCGTTTCGCGGAAGGCTTTCTGTAATGCCTCGTCGTGGAAGCTGTTGAGTAGCGGTTTGTCGTACTCGTCGATGAGGATGACCACGCCACGCCCGGTTTTCTCGTACGCCTTTTTAATGACTTCCATGAACCGCCCGGAGTGGGTGATGCCCTCGCCCCCGGTTTCGTAGGTTTTTTCCCATCCCCGGAGCTGGCGTTCGAGCATGTCGTGTAGTCGTTCGGGCGAGTCGTATTTCTCGGCGTTGAGGTCGAGGTGTAGTACGGCGTGGGTGTTCCATTCCGTTTCGAGCCGCTCGATGGCGAGGCCCTTGAATAGGTCGCGCTTGCCAAGGAAGTAAGCTTCCATGGTGGAGAGCATGAGGCTCTTGCCGAAACGTCGGGGACGGCTCAGGAAATAAGGGTTCGAGGTGCTGACGAGGCGGTACATGATTTCTGTCTTGTCTATGTACACGTAGTTTTCGCGACGTAGTTTCTCGAAGCTCTGTATGCCGATGGGCATTTTGCGGGGGAAGGATGGTTGTTGATTCATGGGTGCCATGTTTGTTTTCTTTTACGCGAAGTTACGAAAAACTTGGTTATGATGGAGAAAAGAGGAGAAAACTAAAAGATAAAAACTAAAAGATAAAAGTTGAAGAGAGTTTAGATCTTACTAATTTTAGATTTAGAGATTTTAGATTTTAGATTCCGGGCGCACGGGGTGGCGCCGAACTACCCCCTCTAACTCCCCCTGTGTAAGGCTACTCTTTATACACATCTCCGTAACGGATTGTTTTATTGAAAGTTAAAATATAATATAATAAAAGTCTATTCCCGAAGCCGGAGGGTAACTCAGCTCTCCCTCTGTTTATAGAGGGAGTACCCGAAGGGGGAGGGAGTTCTTGTAAATGAAGTGTTTACATGGCAACAAACTCCTCCGTCTGCTTCGCAGCCACCTCCTCTATGAACAGAGGAGGAGCTAAAATACTATCCCGCTCTAAGAGATGTGTATAAAGAGTAGGTGTAGAGGGGGAGGCGGAGGGGGTAGTCCTCTCATTTTCAATTTTCAATTTTCAATTTTCCATTGCTTTCATAAGGTGTTGATGGTTAGGATTTTGTTGTTTTGTTAGAAAAAAGGTGGGGGAAAGTGGTTTAAAGTGGGAAATAATTTTGTAACTTTACATCACAAATTAGGGAAGTAATATGTTGTCATTTATTGGAGATTATACATGCAAGCTAGATAGCAAGGGACGAGGGGTTGTTCCGGCTGTTTTCCGGAAGGAAATGCAGGCGGCGGGAGAGGTGTCGTTTGTGATGCGGCGGAATATTTTCGATGAATGTATTGACGTTTACCCGAAGGATGAGTGGTTGAAGTTGATCGCGGGGTTGAGGGAGAAGTTGAGCCAGTTTAACCGGGAACAGGTGCGTTTTTTCCGGGAGTTTTTCCGGGGGGCGCAGGAGGTGGAGCTGGACGGGAACGGGCGCGTGTTGATTCCGCGTAGGATGCTGGATAGCATCGGTATCGAGGGGGATGAGATCGTGATGGTGGGGCAGGATTCGAAAATCGAGATTTGGGGTAAAATAAAGTATGAAGAGAGTACGATGAATACGGATGAATTTGTACTTTTGACGTCGCAAATCGGTTTGTAGGGCTGATGGATTAATTGCCTATCGACGAGATGTTTATGTTTTTATTTTTTAACTTTAAATTTGTGTAACCATGTATCACGTGCCGGTATTGTTGGAAGAGTCCGTTTCGGGGTTGAATATTGATCCGGATGGGGTGTATCTTGATTTGACTTTCGGGGGCGGCGGTCATTCGAGAGAGATTTTAAAACGATTGAAAGATGGTTGCCTGATCGGTTTCGATCAGGATTCCGATGCGCTGGCTAACGTGCCGGATGATAGTCGGTTTATTTTCGTGAATCATAATTTCAGGTATCTGCGGAATTTCCTGCGGTACTGCGGGTACGACGAGGCGGACGGGATTCTGGCCGACTTGGGCGTGTCGTCGCACGAGTTCGACGAGGCGGGGCGGGGGTTCTCCTTCCGGTTTGACGCGGAGTTGGATATGCGGATGAACCAGCGGAGCCGGCTGAAGGCCACGGATATTCTGAATACATATAGCGAGGAGGATTTGACCCGGATTTTCAGGAACTACGGGGAGGTGGATAACGTGAGACGGTTGGTTGACCTGATCGTGAAGGCCCGGACGGAGAAGATGATCACTCGCTCGGAGGAGTTTTTGCAGGTGATCGCTCCCTGCGTGCCGAAACAGAAGGAGAAGAAGTACTTGGCGCAGGTGTATCAGGCTTTGCGTATCGAGGTGAACGGGGAGTTGGAGGCGCTGGAGGATATGTTGAAGGAGGCGGAGCGGGCATTGCGTCCCGGCGGTCGGTTGGTGGTGATCACGTATCACTCGTTGGAAGACCGGATCGTGAAGAACTTTTTGAAGAGCGGTAATTTCGAGGGGAAGGTGGAGAAGGATTTTTATGGTCACGTGAAACGGAATTTCGAGTTGGTGAACCGGAAGGTGATCGTGCCGTCGGATGAGGAGATCGAAAGAAACCCGAGAGCGAGAAGCGCGAAGTTGCGGATCGCGGAAAAACGAAAAGATGATTAAGTGATTAGGTGATTGGTGATTAAGTGATTTTAATCACTCAATCATCGAATCGGCAATCACGGAATCTTTTTCATTCTAAACTTTAAATTTTAAATTAATTACTATGTGGTTTAAGAAAAAGAAGGTAAAGGATTTTGTGCCACCGTTGCAGGAACAGAAGGAGGTGCTGGGGGATTCGATGAAGGAGTTGCTGGACGGGCGTTTGCTGGCGGACACGGTGTTGCGTAAAAATATCGGGTTTATTCTTTTTCTGACTTTTTTGGGAATCGTTTATATCGCTAACGGGTATGCAACGGAGAAGTTGTACATGAAGAAGGTGAGTATGGAGAAGGAGTTGAGCGAGTTGCGTTTCGAGTCGATCACGACGGCCTCGGAGTTGATGAGGATCAGCGTTCCCTCGGAGGTGGAGAAACGGATTCAGGAGGCGGGGTTGGATTTGGTGCAGAGTAAGGAACCGCCTACCAAAATCAAAAGATGAAAAGAATTTAGAATTTAGAATTTAGAGTGGAAGGCTTCCCGAAGACGGGGAGAATTTAGGATAAAAGATGAAAATGGAGAAAACTACCCCCTCCGGCTCCCCCTTACACAGGGGGAGAGTTGATTACCAAGCGGTTTCTCCCCGTGTAAGGGGGGGAGGAAGGGGAAAACTAAAAACTAAAAGATAAAAACTAAAAGATGAGAGATAAAAGATATAATAACAGGTTAAGGACTATCAGGTTTTACGATGGGTATGAACTTTTAGTTTTTAACTTTTAATTTTTAACTATAACATGGCAGCATCTATAAAACATGAATTGGCCGGGCGGTTGGGACTTGTGTACCTGATCGTGATGGTGATTGCTGCCCTAATCGTAATAAAGGCACTGCACGTGCAAATATGGGAAGGGGATAAGTGGAGGAAGATGGGACGTTCGGTGTCGTTTAAAGATTTTGAAGTGGCACCGAACCGGGGGAATATATACGCGGATGACGGGCGTATTCTGGCGAGTTCGGTTCCTTATTATTCGCTGAGGCTGGATTGCAAGGCGATTCCGGACACGCTGTTCCGGAAGAAGGTGGATAGTTTGTCGATGATGTTGTCCCGCTTTTTCAAGGATGCCCCGACAGCGGAGTACCGGAAGAAGTTGTGGCAGGGAAAGTACGGGGCAAAGCCGAATCGTTATTTGCTTGTGAACAAGAAGAAAATTTCTTACACCGATTTATTGGAGGTGAAGAAATTTCCTATTTTTCGGGAAAGGGGTACGAAGAGCGGTCTGATTCTGGAGCGTGAAAACGTGCGTTTGCAGCCGCACAGGGATTTGGCCTATCGGACGATCGGTTACTTGAACGAGGCGAAGGATGGTAGTTTCGAGGGACGCGTGGGGATTGAAGGGGCTTTCGAGAAACAGTTGCGGGGGGAACCGGGACGGAGTATTAGGCAGATGATGTCGGGACGGTGGGTTTCGGTGACGGTGGATGATCCGGTGGACGGGAATGACGTGGTGACGACGATTAACGTGGAGTGTCAAGATATTGTGCAGGGAGCTTTGACCCGGCAGTTGGAGCATTACAAGGCTAGCGCGGGGACAGCTATCTTGATGGACGTGAAGACGGGAGATATAAAGGCCATCGCGAACGTGTCGAAGACGGCGACAGGGTACCGGGAGGTGTTGAATAACGCTATCGGGGATGCCGCGGAACCGGGTTCGGTGATCAAGGCGGCAACGATGGTGGCTTTGTTGGAGGACGGGTATGTTCACCCGGAGGACACGGTTGATTTGGGAAAAGGTATTTACACGCATAACGGGGTGACGTTGCGGGAGTCGAAGTCGCCGATCGGTAAGGTGACGGTGCAGGGGATTTTCGAGCGTTCGCTGAACGGAATCACGGAATTAGTATATGAGCATTACAGGCAACAGCCGGAGAAGTTCGTGAACCGGTGGTACGCGATGGGGTTGAATAAAAAGGTGGGGATCGAGTTGGCGGGAGAGGCGGATCCTTATATTAAGTATCCGGGGGATAAGACTTGGAGCGGTACCACGTTGCGCTGGATGAGTTTCGGGTACGAGTTGAAGATCACGCCTTTGCAGGTGTTGGCTTTTTATAATGCACTGGCAAATGACGGGAGACGGATGAAACCGCGTATCGTGAAGGAAATTCGTAACGGGAGCCGGGTGGTGGAGCGGTTCGAACCGGAGGTGGTGAGTAGCCATATTTGCAGTCGGCAGACGGTGGCTTATATGAAACAGATGATGGAAGGGGTGGTAGAGAATGGCTCGGCGAAGAATTTGAAGAACGCGGCCTGCAAGATTGCGGGGAAGACGGGGACGGCAAAGGTGGCCGCGGGGTCGAAAGGGTATAATTCCGAACCGAAGTACCGGGCCAGTTTCGTGGGGTATTTCCCGGCGGACAAGCCGATGTACTCGTGTATCGTGGTGGTGGATAACCCGTCGCGGTCGGTGGGGTATTATGGAAACGTGGTTTCGGGTAGCGTGTTCAAGGAGATTGCCGATAAGATTTACACGATGGCATCGTTGATGGGGGATAATAACGAGGACGAGGAGGAGAAGGACGAAACGTTGCCGATCAGTCAGAACGGGTTGAAGAGTGATTTTCTGGAGATATATGACGAGCTGGGGATTAACGTGACGGAGGATGAGGCGGAGCGTGCCGATTGGGTGATGACTTCGCGGGATAAGGAGGGGACGGAGTTCGTGTTGAAAGCCCGGAGCGTGGATATGACACTGGTGCCGAACGTGAAGGGAATGGGGCTGAGGGATGCGCTGTACTTGTTGGAGAATAGCGGGCTGAAAGTCGGGGTGAGCGGGGTCGGTACGGTGAGCCAGCAATCGTTGACTCCGGGAGGGAAGGTGAGAAGGGGGAGTTATGTACATATAGAGTTGAGATAATTTAGAATTTAGAATTTAGAATTTAGAGTTTAGAATGAAAAAGATTCCGTGATTGCCGATTGAATGATTAAGTGATTAAAAAGAGTGTTGATTGGAGAGAATCGACTAATCGGAAATCATTAAATCACAGAATAGATAGGAGCTAAAATTAATATTTTGAGATGAATTTAAGAGAGCTGTTAGACGGGGTTGCCTGCGAGGTCGTGCAAGGGAGACCGGATGTAGAGGTTAAGATGATACACTTCGATTCGAGAAAGGTCGGAGAGGGGGATTTGTTTGTTGCCCAAAGGGGAGTGAGTGCGGATGGACATGGGTATATCGGGAAGGCCGTGGCGGCAGGAGCCGTGGCGGTTGTCTGTGAGGAGGTACCGGGAGAGTTGAAAGAGGGGGTGGTGTACGTGAAGACGGGTAATTCTTCGGAGGCGCTGGGGGTGATGGCCTCTAATTTTTACGGGAATCCGTCCCGCCGGATGAAGGTGGTCGGGGTGACCGGGACGAACGGGAAGACGACGACGGCGACGCTGTTGTACGAGCTGGTGCGTTTGCTGGGAAGGAAAGCGGGGCTTTTGTCAACGGTGTGTAATTATATCGGGGACGAGAGGGTTCACGCTACTCACACGACTCCGGATGCGATGGAGATTAACGAGCTGATGGGGCGGATGGTGGATGCCGGGTGCGAGTATTGTTTCATGGAGGTGAGTTCGCACGCTATTGACCAAAGACGGATTAGCGGGTTGGATTTTGATGGGGCGATTTTCTCGAATATCACGCACGATCATCTCGATTATCACAAGACTTTTAAAGCGTATATCGAGGCGAAGAAGGCGTTTTTTGACCGCTTGCCGAAGAAGGCTTTCGCGTTGACGAACGGGGATGACAAGAACGGGATGGTGATGTTGCAGAACACGGCAGCTCGTAAATATACTTATTCCTGTAAGCGGATGGCGGATTTTAACTGCAAGACGTTGGAACGGCATCTGGACGGGACGTTATTGTTGCTGGATGGCAGCGAGGTGTGGACGAGGTTCGTGGGGGATTTTAATGCTTATAATTTGCTGGCGGTTTACGCGAGCGCACGGTTGCTGGATTTCGAAAAAGAGGAGTTGTTGCCCGTGATGAGTATGCTGGTGCCGGTGTCGGGGCGTTTCGAGACCATTTTGTCGAACGAGGGGGTGATGGCTATCGTGGATTACGCGCACACGCCGGACGCGTTGGAGAACGTGTTATCGACGATCGAGGGGCTGAAGAAAGAGGGGACGGTGATCACGGTGGTGGGTGCCGGGGGTGACCGGGACCGGACGAAACGGCCGGAGATGGCGGAGGTTGCCTGTCGGTTGAGTGACCGGGTGATCCTGACATCCGATAACCCGCGAAGCGAGGAGCCTGCCGCGATAATCGAGGATATGCGTGCCGGAGTGCCGGACGAGGCGGCGAGCCGGGTGCTGGCGATTACCGATCGGAAGGAGGCGATTCGTGCGGCGTTGATGTTGGCGAAGAAGGGGGATATTGTGCTGGTGGCCGGGAAGGGACACGAGGATTACCAAGAGATAAAGGGTGTGAAACATCATTTTGATGATAAAGAGGTTATTAAGGAAATATTTAAGTTGTAGGTCATGTTTTATCATATCTTTGATTATTTAGAACAGTTTGATTTCCCGGGAGCGGGAATGTTTCAATATATCACGTTCCGGTCGGCTTGTGCGGTGATTTTGTCATTGTTGATTGCCACGGTGGTGGGAAAGCGTATTATCCGTATTTTGCAGAAGCAACAGGTCGGGGAGGAAATCCGGGACTTGGGACTGGAAGGTCAGATGCAGAAGAAGGGAACACCGACGATGGGCGGGGTGATTATCCTACTGGCGATTTTGGTTCCGGTGGTTTTGTTTGCCCGGTTGGATAACGTGTATATCCAGTTGATGATTGTTTCGACGATTTGGTTGGGGTTGATCGGTTTTCTGGATGATTATATCAAAGTGTTCCGGAAGCACAAGGAGGGGTTGAAGGGACGTTTCAAGGTGATCGGACAAGTGGGTCTGGGGCTGATCGTGGGGGTAACTCTTTACGTGAGCGATGACGTGCTGATCCGGGAGAAGGTTTCCATTTCAGAAGTCGGGGTGGTAACCAGCACGGTAGATGAGGGGTTCGTGTCCGAGAATAGCCAGACGGTTCTGACGAAAGATATAAAATCGACCAAGACGACGATTCCTTTTTTCAAGAATAACGAGTTTGATTACGCTTGGTTCGGGGCGCTTTTCGGGGACTATGCCGAGGAGATCGGTTGGATCGTGTTTATTATTATTACGATCGTGATTGTTACGGCGGTGTCGAACGGGGCGAACCTGACGGATGGATTGGACGGATTGGCAACGGGGACTTCGGCTATCGTGGGGGCGACGCTAGGTATTTTGGCGTACGTGTCGGGTAATATGGTGTACGCGGATTACTTGAATATCATGTATATTCCACATTCGGGGGAGTTGGTGGTGTTTATTGCCGCGTTTATCGGGGCGACGATCGGGTTCCTGTGGTATAACTCGTTTCCGGCTCAGGTGTTTATGGGTGACACGGGGAGTTTGTCGCTGGGGGGAATTATTGCCGTGTTCGCAATCATGATTCATAAGGAGTTGCTGATCCCTATTCTGTGTGGTATTTTCCTCGTGGAGAATTTGTCGGTGATGATGCAGGTCAGCTATTTTAAATATACAAAGAAGAAGTTCGGGGAGGGACGACGGATATTCCTGATGTCCCCGTTACATCACCATTTCCAGAAGAAAGGGATTCCGGAACCGAAGATCGTGACCCGGTTCTGGATCGTGGGAATCGCGCTGGCGGTGATAACGATTGTGACGTTGAAAATACGATAGAAGAAATTTAGAGTTTAAAATTTAGAATTTAGAGTTAGGATAATAATATGATTGGGAGTCTGAGGATGTAAGAAGTTACATTTTCAATTTTCAATTTTCAATTTTCAATTGACATGAAACGTTTGGTTATTTTAGGCGGAGGAGAAAGTGGAGCGGGAGCTGCCAAGTTAGGAAAGAAGTTAGGGTATGAGGTTTTTTTGTCGGACAAGGGGAAGTTGGCCGACAAGTATAA
This sequence comes from Butyricimonas sp., assembly GCF_019423355.1. Taxonomy (NCBI): domain Bacteria; kingdom Pseudomonadati; phylum Bacteroidota; class Bacteroidia; order Bacteroidales; family Odoribacteraceae; genus Butyricimonas; species Butyricimonas sp. The sequence goes on along the minus strand of NZ_JAHZBP010000011.1, from coordinate 131,037 downwards.
GCGTGTGTTGGAGGAATTGGGGGTAGAGTATGAAGAGGGGCAACACACGGAAGAACGCATTTTCGCCGCAGATTTGGTGGTGAAGAGTCCGGGTATTCCGGATAAGCTGCCGATGATCGTGGGACTGAGGGAGAAGGGAATCGAGGTGATTTCCGAGATCGAGTTTGCGGGACGGCACACGGATGCGAAGATGTATTGTATCACGGGGAGTAACGGGAAGACTACTACTACTTTGTTGCTGTATCATATATTGGAGAAGGCCGGGTATGACGTGGGACTGGCCGGGAATGTGGGGAATAGTCTGGCGGCACAGGTGGCTGACGATTTGCACCGGGTGTACGTGGTGGAGTTGTCTAGTTTTCAGTTGGACGGGATGTTCCAATTCCGTTGTGACACGGCGATATTGACGAATATTACACCGGATCATCTGGATCGGTATGATTATAAATTTGAGAATTATGCGAATTCGAAGTTCCGGATATTGAATAATATGCGGAAGGAGGATTTGTTTATATATGGTTATGACTGCGAGGTAGTGCGGGAGAGAGTGAAACGGGGGGATATTGTGCCGGAGGCAGTCGGGTTCACTTACTCGGATTATGCCGGGGTGAACGCTTACATGGATGGGGACACGGTGGTGGCCCGTTGGGGAGATCGGGAGTTCCGGATTGCCAAACAGGAGATCACGATTCAAGGACGGCATAACGTGTATAACGCGATGGCAGCAATATTAGCCGCTTTGAAGGCCGGGGTGAGTGACGAGGATTTGAGGAAAGGGTTGACAACCTTCCCGCAGGTGGAGCATCGTTTGGAGACGGTGGACGTGGTGAATGGAGTTACTTATATCAATGATTCAAAGGCAACAAACGTGGATTCGGCTTGGTATGCTTTGGATAGTATGCACGCTCCGGTGGTGTGGATTGCGGGAGGAACGGATAAAGGAAATGATTATAGCGTGTTGTTTGATTTGGTGAAGGAGAAGGTGAAGTTGTTGATTTGTATGGGCGTGAATAATAAGAAGTTGATCGAGGCGTTTTCGCCGATCTGCGAGGTGGTGGATACTCATAGTCTGGATGAGACGATGGAAGTGGCTTATCGCCGGGCAGAGAAGGGGGATGTGGTACTGCTTTCGCCTTGTTGTGCTAGTTTTGACTTGTTTAAGAATTACGAGAATAGAGGGGAGATGTTTAAGGAGAAGGTGAAAAGCTTAAAGGAGAGTAGAATTTAGAATTTAGAGTTTAGAATGAAAAGAACTCCTCCGGCCTTTGGCCACCTCCTCTATAAACAGAGGAGGAGTTGGAGACTCTTCCTGAAGACGGAGAGTAATTTAACTCTCCCTCTGTTTATAGAGGGAGTACGGCGGAGCCGGGAGGGAGTTTAATTTAAAATAGAGAAATCAGTATGTTGAATCTAAAGAATAAGGTGGTATTTAAGGGGGATCGGACGTTGTGGTACGTGGTCATCGGGTTGATGCTGGCCTCGTTGATCGTGGTGTATTCTTCGACGGGGAGTCTGGCGTTTCGTGTGCGGGGAGGGAATACCAGTTATTATTTGATTAAACAGTTGTTTTTGATGTTCGGGTGTATGGTGGTGATTCTGACATTGCAGTCGTTTCACTACAAGTACTTCCTTTCGTTTGCCAAGATCGTGCTGGGGATGTCGTTGATATTCCTGTTGTGGGCGAAGTTTGCGGGTACGACGTTAAATGATGCGGGGCGTTGGGTGACGATTCCGGGAATCGGGTTCACGTTCCAGCCTTCGGAAATGGCGAAACTGGGGATTATTATGTACTGTGCCCGTGCGATTGCTTTTGAACAGACGGAGGAGTGTTGTAGCAATAATGTGTTATGGCGAATGACGTTAGTGGTGCCGGTGCTGTTCTTGATTTTTATGGAGAATTTTTCGACATCGGCGTTGCTGGGCGGGGTTTGTTTGGTGATGTTGTTTGTCGGTCGTTTATACTGGAAGACGTACGCGAAGTTGATCGGGGTGATCGTGGGGTTGATGATTTTGATGCTGGCGGTTGTCTTTATCGTTCCGGAAAAGCATTTGAAGTCGGCGGGACGTTTGCTGACGGTGAAAAGCCGTATCGAACATTTCGTGAACCCGAGCGAGACGGACAGTGACGATTCGTACCAGTCGGATCAAGCGAAGATTGCCGTGGCAAAAGGAGGATTGATGGGACTGGGACCGGGAAATAGCGTGCAGCGGAATTTCTTGCCTCACCCGTATTCGGATTTTATATTTGCTATTATTGTGGAGGAATACGGGCTGGTTGGGGCCGGGATCGTGATGTTGCTTTACCTGATTATTTTGTACCGGGTAGGGGTGATCGTGCGACGTTGCACGAGGATGTTCCCGGCGATTCTGGTGGCCGGATTGGGGCTGTGTATCGTGTTTCAAGCATTGATTAACATGGGGGTTTGCGTGGGACTTTTCCCCGTGACCGGACAGCCGTTGCCGCTGGTGAGTATGGGGGGTACCTCTCTGTTGTTCACGAGTGCGTCTTTCGGGATGATATTGAGTGTCAGTCATACTTTCTCGGAAGAGGGAGAACGGGAAGAGAAGGAGAAACTAAAGATGGCCGCTCAAGGTATAAACGAGGAAGAAGAGAACGAGGAAAATTGAACATGAAGATATTTGAGATATGAAGAAAGTAATTATTAGTGGAGGCGGAACGGGAGGACATATATTTCCTGCCCTTTCTATCGCGAATGCGCTGAAACGGTTGAATAAGGATATAGAGATTCTGTTCGTGGGGGCAGAGGGGAAGATGGAGATGGAGAAGGTGCCGGAGGCCGGGTATAAGATTGTGGGATTACCGGTGAGAGGGTTACAACGTAAGTTGACGTTGAATAATTTGAAGGTGTTGTGGAATTTGTGGCGGAGTTTGAAGAAGGCGAAACGTGTGGTGCGGGAGTTTAAGCCGGATGTAGTGGTTGGTGTTGGAGGGTATGCCAGTGGGCCGATTGGAAAGGTGGCCACGAACGCGGGTATTCCGTTGGTGTTACAGGAGCAAAATTCTTATGCAGGGGTAACTAATAAGTTGCTGGCAAAGAAGGCGGCCAAGATTTGCGTGGCTTACGAGGGAATGGAACGTTTTTTTCCAAAGGAAAAGATTATATTTACGGGGAATCCGGTACGGAAGGATTTGTTGAATGCCGTGAATGAACGGGTGGAGGGGATTGCTTTCTACGGGCTGGATGCGAATAAGAAAACGGTGCTGGTCACCGGAGGTAGTCTGGGTGCCGGGTCGATTAACAAGGCTATGGTGAGATGGTTGGAGAAGATTGCGAGGTGGAAGGACGTGCAGGTGATTTGGCAGTGCGGGAGTTATTACCACAAGGAGCTGGAAGAACAATTGAAGGGACGTATGCCGGAAAACGTGAAGTTTATGCCGTTTTTGAAACGGATGGATTTGGCGTATGCCTGTGCTGATTTGGTGGTGGCAAGAGCGGGAGCGGGTACGATTTCGGAGTTGTGCTTGTTGGGGAAAGCCGTGGTGTTAGTGCCCTCGCCTAACGTGGCAGAAGATCACCAGACAAAGAATGCTATGGCGCTGGTGAATAAACAAGCTGCCGTGATGGTGAAGGATGCCGAGGTGGTGGAGCGTTTGGGAGAGGTGATGGAACGCTTGTTGCAGGATGATGGGGAACGGAAAAGTTTGTCCGAGCATATCTTGACGCTGGCAATGAAGGATTCGGATGAGGTGATTGCGAGGGAAATATTGAAGATAGTTTAAAGTGTAGAATGTAAAATTTAGAATTGAATGGACTGCCATTTTAAATTTTAAATTTTAAATTTTAAATTCATGGTATGGATATTAAGAATATAAAGGCGGTGTATTTCGTGGGTATCGGGGGGATTGGAATGAGTGCGTTGGCTCGTTATTTTAAGGTGATGGGTTACGAGGTGGCAGGATATGACCGGACATCGTCACCGTTGACACGAAAAATGACGGACGAAGAAGGGTTTGAGATTACTTACGAGGATGACGAGAAGGGAGTTCGGGAGGTTTTCCGGGATAAGGAACATACGTTGGTGGTATATACCCCGGCGGTACCGCAGGAAAATCGTATTCTTAGTTTTTTCCGGGATAACGGGTACGCTTTGCATAAACGGGCGGAGGTGCTGGGATTTTTGTCCCATAGTAAAAAAGCGCTTTGCATTGCCGGAACGCATGGAAAGACGACGACCACGACGATGTTGGCTTTTCTGTTGAATCGTTCGCACGTGGGATGTAGTGCTTTCCTAGGGGGAATTTCCTCTAATTTCGGTACGAATTTATTGATTGATAAGGATTCGGATTACGTGGTGATCGAGGCGGACGAGTATGATCGTTCATTTTTGCATTTACATCCGGAGATTGCGGTAATCACGGCTATGGATGCGGATCATCTGGATATATACGGGACGCACGAGCATTTGATCGAGGCTTTCGAGGAATTTGCCTTGCAGACACGAGGTGAGTTGTTTTTACGTAAGGGGTTGGAATTGAAAAAAAGAACGATTACCGGGCATTATGCTGCCGGGGAGAAAGCGGATTATTATGCCGATCGGTTGCGAGTGGATAACGGGAGTTACTTGTTTGATTATATCGGGAAAGATTTGGAGATAAGGGATTTGAGGATGTGTTTCCCGGGGCGGGTGAACGTGGAGAACGCGACGGCTGCAATCACGGTGGCTTTGTATGCAGGAGTGACACCGGAAGAGATTCGGGTGGCTTTGCCTTTGTTTAAAGGAGTTTCCCGTAGGTTTGACGTACATGCGAAGAGTGACCGATTGATTTATATTGACGATTACGCTCATCATCCGCGGGAGATTGAGGCGTCTCTTTCTTCCATTCGGGAGATGTGGCCGGATAAGAGGTTGACGGTAGCTTTTCAGCCTCATTTGTACTCACGGACAAATGATTTTTACCCGGAGTTCGCGAAGAGTTTGAATCTTGCGGATCAGGTGATCCTGCTGGATATTTACCCGGCACGGGAGCAACCGATTCCGGGGGTGACATCGGGTTTGATTGCTGAGCGACTGACGGTGCCATTCGTACGGGTGACGAAGGAAGAGTTTCCGGAGTATGTGAAGGAGAACGTGAAGGAGGGTGTTTTTATGACCGTGGGAGCCGGGGATATAGATCGTTTTATTCCGATTTTCACGGAGATGTTTGGAGGGACGGATTGCTGATCGGGGTTACAGGTTGGGATGTAATTGATAAGAGACGAGAATTTGAATTAGAAATTTTAAATTTGTAGGCTGGGAATAGAGATGAAACGCATTTTACCTTACATATTATCTTGCATTTTGCTTGTATACCTGATAATTGTGCTTACCTTTGTGGCGACAAAATCGGGGGAGGTAACATGTAGAGGGGTACGGGTGGCTGTCAAAAATACGGATGTTAACGTGTTTGTCGATGAGGAGGATGTTATGAAGGCGATAAAGAAGGGGTACGGAGACATTATGGACAAAAGTATATTGGCGGTGAATAAAGATAGTTTGGAAAGGGTGCTTGTCAAGAATCCGATGATTAAATCGGCTCAGGTTTACTACAGTTTAGACGGTTATATTCATGTAAATATCCAGCAACGTGAACCTGTTTTGAGAGTACTAACGGGTGAAGGGTATTACGTGGATCGTGACGGGAGAGTGATGCCGTTGTCTTCTAAGTTTACTTCCAGGGTTGTTGTAGCAACCGGTGATATAAATAAGAAATTCGCTTGCGAGAAACTGGGTCCTTTCGCGATGAAATTGAAGAATGAACCATTTTGGGACGCGTATATCGAACAACTGGTTGTGAGGTCGAACGAGGATGTTGTGATGATTCCTAAAGTGGGGGATTTCCGGATCGTGTTGGGAAAGGTGGATGATTGCGAGGCGAGGTTGGAGAAGTTGATGTTGTTTCTGAAGGACGGTATCACGAAAAAAGGGTGGAATCGTTACAAGGAGATCAATTTGAAGTTTGACAACCAAGTTGTTTGTGTTAGAAAATAAAATATTAGATATTATGGGGTTTGTAGCTTCTTTGGATATGGGGTCTGGAAAAATGGTGATGGCTCTCGGAGAAAAGTCCGGGAGTGATTGTCGTTTGGTCGGTGTCATAAGTATTGCCTCACAAGGAGTTAAACGGGGCAAAATTGTTGATAAACTTCGGGCAAAAGCGTGTATCCAGCGTTTGTTGGATCGTTTTAAGAGCGAGTATGAGGTTCATATTGATGCTTTGAACGTTGCTTTGAGCGGGGCGTGGGTGAAACAGATTGAAGACCGGGAGAATATCAAGTTTTCTCGTCCGAAGAGTATAGATCAAGGGGATTTGCAGGAGATGGAGAAAAAGTGTCGGAGCGTGGTGGGAGCCGGTGATGAGGAAGTGGTGGATGTCGTTCCGTTCGCTTATTACGTGGATAAGGAGAGTGAGGTGAACCCGGTGGGAGTTACGGCGAAACGGTTGGATGTCCATTATCACGTGTACGTGGCAAGGAGTAGTGAGTTAAGGGATTTGAGGGATATGTTTGCCAACCTAGGGGTTGATAAGATAGATTTTTATTCGATGGCCGGGGCCGCGCAGAAGGCTTTGATCACGGCAGGATCGGATGTATTTAATTTCGCTTTGCTTGATTTGGGGGCGGATAGCATCAAAGTGCAGGTTTTCCAAGACGGGCTTGTTTATTTTGACGAGGAGTTACCATTGGGATGCAGCACGATTGACGGGGATATAAATACCGCATTTTCGATTAATGACATGGAGAAGGCACGCAAGCTGAAAGAAGAGTTCGGTATGGCGTTGCGGGCATCGTGCAAGAACCGGAAGATTATGATTCCCGATACGAAGTATTGTATTGATAGTCATGATTTGGTACACGTGGAGCAATCCCGTTTGGAGGAGTTGTTGGAAGGGGCTATTTTCCAAATGCAGGAAAGTGGTTGCTACGAGGATTTGGATGACGGGATTTTGTTGACCGGAGGCGGTTGTCAGGTGGCGGGGATCGAGGTGTTGTTGTCCAAGTTGTCGGGACATTCGGTCGGATTTGCAAAGGTGGCAAGTGTTAAAGCGGATCGGGAGGCTAGTTTGAAGTCCCCGGCGTATTTTACGGCTTTGGGACTGTTGCAATGTGAACGTCGGGAGGTGAGAAAGCCTAAATCCGGTGGATGGTTTAGTAATTTTTTTAAAGAATAAATGATATAAGACCTTTCAGCTATGCTTAATGAAGATGATTTATTGGTTGTGAATATTCCACCACAGGAAGAATCGATTATCAAGGTGATCGGAGTGGGTGGAGGCGGTAGTAATGCCGTGAACCATATGTGCCGTCAGGGTATTCGGGGCGTAGAGTTCGTGGTGTGTAACACGGATATACAGGCGTTGCGGATTAGTCCCGTGAAGAATCGTATTCAGATCGGTAAGGAGCTTACCGAGGGGCGTGGAGCGGGAAGTTTGCCGGAACGCGGTAAACAGTCGGCTATTGAAAGTCTGGATTATATCAAAACGATATTGGAGCGTAACACGAAAATGGTGTTTATCACGGCAGGTATGGGTGGTGGAACCGGAACGGGAGCCGCACCTATTATTGCCAAACAAGCTCGTGAGTTAGGTATTCTGACTATCGGAATCGTGACGATCCCTTTCAGTTTTGAGGGACGGAAACGGGTGGAGCAAGCTATGGAGGGTGTTGACGAGCTGTCGAATTACGTGGATGCCTTGTTGATTATATGTAACGAGAAGTTGCGGGATATGTACGGGGATTTGAAATTGTCGAAAGCGTTCGAGATGGCGGATAACGTGTTGACGATTGCGGCTAAGAGTATTGCGGAGATCATCACGCTGAAGGGATTCGTGAACGTGGACTTTGCCGATGTGGAGGTGGTGATGCGGAATAGCGGGGTGGCGCTGATGGGTGCCGGAGAGTCGGTTGGAGAGAATCGTGCGCTGGAGGCCGCGAAGATGGCATTGGAATCGCCCTTGTTGAATAGTAATGATATTCGGGGGGCATCTAATATATTGTTGAATATGTTGTACGGTAGTAAGGAGATCACGATGGATGAGATTACCTTGATTACCGATTACGTGAAGGAGTTGGTCGGGAACGATGTGGACGTGATTTGGGGGGCTGGTAAGGATGATGCTCTAGGTGATGAGTTGCACGTGGCTGTGATCGCTACAGGATTTAACGGTTCACCTATCGAAAGGAAAAAGACGAATATTTCTTTCAAGGTGGAGACCGTGGAAGATTTGGAGATGCAGACGGTGGATGCCCGGAAGTTGGAGGAAGAGGAGCGGATGCGCAAGCAAAAACTGGAGGAAAGTCGTCGGTTACGCCAACAGCGAGGTGAACAGAGGCGGGATGTCGGGAAACGTCAACGGGCTATCGTGTTTGACGACGATGATGACGATGAACCGGTTCGGGAAGAGGAGACTCACCGGAAACGAATCGAAGAGTACGATCGGGAGTTTGAACTGGAGAACGGGCGCAAACGGGGAAAGAATGAGGTGCCGGATGTAGATAGTTGGTTCAAGCGTAAGCTGGGGAATATGTTCAACGAGGATATGAATAGGGATTCACAAATGTAATAATGGACGATCATGGTAGATGGATTGATAAATTTTAACCAGTTTGAGATTACTACCCCGATTATTAAGGTGATCGGAGTCGGAGGTGGTGGCGGTAATGCTGTGGAATACATGTACAGGCAAGGGATCTGTGACGTGGATTTCGTGTTGTGTAATACCGATTCGCAAATATTGGAACATAGTCCTATTCCGACCATTATTCAATTGGGGAAGACCCTGACTGAAGGACGGGGAGCGGGGAACCGACCGGAAATCGGAGAGGCTGCCGCTAACGAGAGTATTGATGATATAAAAGCGTTGTTGAGTACCAATACGAAGATGGTGTTTATCACGGCAGCAATGGGAGGTGGTACCGGGACCGGTGCGGCACCCGTGATTGCCAAGGTTGCCAAGGATATGGGTATTCTGACGGTGGGTATTGTTACGATACCTTCCCGTTTCGAGGGGCCGAAACGTTTGGATCAGGCTCGTGAAGGGGTAAAAAGATTAAAAGAACACGTGGATTCTTTGATTATCATAGATAATGAGAAGATACAACGGATATTCGGATCGCAGACATTGTCGAGTGCATTTGCCAAGGCTAACGACGTGTTGAATATTGCTGCCAAGGGTATCGCAGAGATTATCACGTTACCGGGATATATAAACGTCGACTTTGCCGACGTGAGAACGGTGATGACGGATAGTGGAATTGCTATTATGGGTGCGGCGAAAGCCTCCGGTGAAGACCGGGCGAAGCGGGTGATTGCCGAGGCTTTGAATAGCCCTCTGCTGAATAAGAGCGATATACTGGGAGCTAGTGACATCTTGTTGAATATTACATCCGGGACGGATGAAATTACGATGGATGAGATGAGTGAAATCACGAATTACGTGATTAAGGAAGTAGGTGATAATGCAGCTATAATCTGGGGTGTGGGAACCGATGAGGCGCTGGAAGATGCAATTTCCGTGACGGTGATTGCTACCGGCTTTCCCATGGAGGACGTGGAAAACACGTTCACGAAACCCTTGAAGGGAGTTGCGTCCGTGAATGATGTTTCGGAGGAGGCGGTGGATGCCGCCCGTACGAAGAAGATCAAGGACGGGGTAAAGGATTACGTACAGGTCATTTTAAAGGAATCGGAGGTTGTGCTTCAACCGGATCTGTCACCCGAAAAAGTAGAAGAATTGGCAACGACTCCGGCGTATACACGGAGACATTTAAAAATAGACAGACCCTAGCGATTTAGTGATTTAATGATAATGATTTAGCGATTACGTGATTTCTGGTTATAAGTAGAGGTGTTAGCCTCGTGGGGAGGAATCTAAAATCAAAAATCACTAAATCCGAAATTGTAAGGGGGTAATTTAAAACAGTTTAATGGAAAAATTTAGAGAATTAGGATTAGACGGGGAAATTCTTAAAGGAATTGCAGATTTAGGGTTTGAAACACCGAGTCCGGTACAAGAGAAGGCCATCCCTGTTATTTTGGGCGAAGAAAATGATCTGGTTGTGTTAGCCCAGACCGGGACGGGAAAAACAGCGGCTTTCGGATTGCCGTTATTACAGAAAATTAATCCGGAATGGAATAGTGTACAGATATTGGTTCTGAGTCCCACGCGTGAGTTGTGTATGCAGATCGGGAGTGATTTGAAAAAGTATTCAAAGTATCTTCCGGATATTCGTGTGACCTGTGTGTACGGGGGTACGGATATTAGAAGGCAAATGAAAGAGTTACAGAAGGGGGTACACGTGGTTGTGGCTACTCCGGGACGTTTGGTTGACTTGTTGAACCGGAAGGCATTGAATATCGAGACCGTGTTTGCTGTCGTGCTGGATGAGGCCGACGAGATGTTGAACATGGGATTCCAAGAAGATCTGGACTTTATCTTGAGTAACACGCCTAAGGATAAAAATACATATTTGTTTTCGGCAACAATGCCGAAAGAGGTAGAGCGGATAGCCCGGAATTATCTGGTGAACCAGAAGGAGATTTCCGTGGGGAAAAAGAATCAGGGTGCAGACACTGTGTCTCACCAATATTATATGGTTCGTGCGAAAGATTGTTACGAGACGTTACGTCGAATTGTGGATTGCTCTCCCAGTATGTACGCTATTATTTTTACCCGAACGAAGAATGATGCGCAGGATATAGCGAAACATTTGCAGCGTGATGGGATTGATTGCGATGCATTACATGGGGATCTGAGCCAAGCGCAGCGGGATAACGTGATGAACGCTTTCCGGGCGAAACGGCTGAAAGTGTTGGTGGCAACCGATGTGGCAGCTCGTGGGTTGGATGTGGATTGCCTGACACACGTGATCAATTACAATTTGCCGGAAGACGTGGAGAGTTACACGCATCGTAGCGGTAGAACGGGACGTGCCGGAAAGGAAGGAATCTCTATTGCGATTATTCACTCGAAAGAGAAAGGGAAATTGCGTCGGATTGAAGGTATCTTGAAAAAGAAGTTCGAGTACAAGCAAGTTCCGGTAGGGGAAGAGATTTGTCGGGCTCAGTTGGCATTCTATGCAGATAAGATTTTAGCATCGGAGGATCAAGAGGATATGGATCTGTATGCTCCGGATGTGTATGAAAAGTTCGCAGAGCTGACGAAAGAAGAGTTGATCCAACATTTGGTTTCCTATGAGTTCGGTAAGTTACTGAAGAAGTATAAGAATACGGCTGATTTGAATATTAGCGAGGATGACCGTGGAGGTCGTTCAGAGCGAGGTGAACGTGGAGATCGGGGAGATCGACGTGACCGTCGGGGACGTGGAGAAGAGACTGTGTACAGCACGTTTATGCTGAATGTCGGTCGGGAAGACGGGTTGACACCTCGTGATTTGATGGGCTTGATTAATAAATATTCTCGTCGTCGGGGGATTGGTGTCGGAGGTATTCGTATTTTTGATACAGATACTAAATTCGAGATTGACGAGGAGAGTGCATCTGATTTCGCCGTAGATTTCAGCAAGGTTCTCTTTAATGGTATTCCATTGGAGATAAAGGCTATCCCGACTCGGGACAATGGACGTCGTCGGGACGACCGGGGTCGAGGCGAGTTTTCCGGAAGACGGGAACGTCGAGATCGGGACAAGCGAGATAGCCGAGGTGGCGGACGTCGGGAAGAAAAGAGTGGTGGAAAGAGAAGAGGAAGACCGGGAAGTGATCCGAAAAAGCCGAGAAATTTCAATAGATCGTCTTCTCGCGGCTAGAAAATAATTTGTACATTTGAACATGGGAAATGTAAAGTTTCTTTTACATTTTCACATGTTCAATGTTTATATATTCAAATTGAAAAATGATGGAAATTAAGAGTGCCAATTTTGTGATAAGTAACACGGATGTGAAGAAGTGTCCGGATCCGGATAGACACGAATATGCATTTATCGGGAGATCGAACGTGGGGAAATCTTCGTTAATTAACATGTTAACGAACCACAGTAAACTGGCCAAGACATCCGGCAGTCCGGGAAAGACACAATTAATCAATCATTTTTTGATTAATGATGAATGGTATCTGGTGGATTTACCCGGATACGGGTATGCCAGAACATCTAAATCTCAGCGAGGACAATTCAGTTCTATGATAAAGAATTATATTTTAAAACGGGAGAATATGGTATGTCTTTTCGTGTTGATTGACAGCCGGCACGATCCGTTGAAGATTGATCTCGATTTCATGGAGTGGCTGGGAGAGAATGGGGTGCCTTTTGTTATGGTCTTCACGAAGGCTGATAAGTTGACGACCACGGAACGAATGAATTGTATTGCCAAATATCAGGAAAAGATGAAAGATACATGGGAAAGTATGCCCATGGCGTTTATTACTTCTGCTGAAACAAAATTGGGACGGGTGGAGTTGTTGTCTTATATTTCTGAGTTGAATAGATTGGAACTAGAATAAGATGGTGTGATGAAATGATTTTATAATCATGAAATCATAGAATCGGCAATCACAGAATCTTTAAATCATAAATTAACATGGAGGCTATTGGATTATACCAATTGAATAGTTTGGTGAAACGGGAGTTGAAGAGTCGTTTCCCGGATAGTTTTTTGGTGATAGCCGAGATTGCCGATGTGAAAGAAAATCGGTCCGGGCATTGTTATTTGGAATTGGTAGAGAAGAGGGAGGAAGATGATGCGGTGATAGCCACGGCTCGGGCTACGATATGGGCTTTTACCTATCGGATGCTAAGACCTTATTTTGAAACAACCACGGGAAAATCTTTACAGAAAGGGATCAAGGTGCTGGTTCGTGCGGAGATCGTTTTTCATGAGTTGTACGGGTATTCTTTAAATATAAAAGATATTGATCCGACTTTCACGGTTGGAGATCTGGAGCGGAAACGTAAAGAGATTATTGATCGATTGACGCAAGAGGGGGTAATTGATATGAATCGGGAATTGGAGTTTCCGGTGTTGCCGAAGACGGTGGCTATTATATCTTCCCCTACGGCTGCCGGGTATGGTGATTTCGTGGATCAGTTACATCGTAATGTTTACGGGTATGCTTTTCATACCAAGTTGTTTCCTGCCGTTATGCAGGGGGAGAAAACAACAGAATCTATTATTGCTGCCTTGGAAAGAATTTACGAGTATGAATCACTTTTTGATGTGGTGGTGATTATTCGAGGGGGTGGTTCACAAACGGATTTGGGTAGTTTTGATTCCTACGAGCTGGCTGCTAACGTGGCGCAGTTTCCTATTCCTATTCTTGCAGGTATCGGACATGAACGGGATGAAACGATCGTGGACCGGGTGGCTTATCGGAGTGTGAAGACCCCAACGGCAGCGGCGGCTTTTCTGATTGAGTGCTTTAACGAGGTGGATAGTGTTTTGGAGGACGCTAAGGAAACCTTGGTGAGAGAAACCAGAAGAATTTTGCAAGAAGAAAAAACTCGTCAGGTAGTACGAATTACGGAGTTCAAGCAATTTACCCGTCTTTTTTTAGAGGGACAGGCAAATAATTTGACCTTGTCGTCCCGGAGAGTAGAACACGCCTCAAGGCTTTTTGTACAGGAGCGAATCAATGGATTGAATCAATTGAAGATGAAGGTAGAAGGGAAGGTCGGAGCCTTGTTTGAGCGTCAGAGGAATCGTTTGGACGATATGCAAAAGACGATGGTACGTAAAACAACAGAATTGTTTACGGCTAATCGTTATTTTCTGGAGTTGGCAGAAACGAAAATGAAGTATGTTGATCCGAAAAATATACTGGAAAAGGGGTTCTCGATTACTCGCATCAATGGAAAGGCGGTTCGGGAGACGGATCGTGTGAAGAAAGGGGATGTGCTTGAAACAGAATTGTTCAAGGGAGTTATTCGAAGTGAAATAAAAGATATTGAAACAAACATCTAATATATAATCGGTTATGGAAGAAAAATTGACATATAAATCCGCTATGGAGGAGATAGAAAGCTTGGTGAAGTTGTTGGAAGAAAATAAGTTGGATGTGGATGAGCTGAGCGAGAAGGTAAAGCGTATGGCGGTGCTTGTTGAGTTTTGTAAGGGTAAATTACACCGGACGGAAGAGGATGTAAATAACGTGTTGAAATCAATTACCGAATGATGAAATCCGGTTGGCTGTTTCTTTGCATGCTGATTTCAGTGACCTCTGCGTTAGGGCAGACTCGAACAGGAGAACGAAATTTGTGGGGAAGGGATGAAGTGAAACATGCAGCGATAGGGGTTTGCGTGAAGAACGTGGAAACGGGACAGGTTGTGTACGAGCATAATCCGGGAATGGCATTACGTCCGGCTTCCGTGGTTAAATTGCTTTCTTCTGCATTAGCATTAAAACGGGAAGGGGATTCTTTAACTTACTCAACAAAGGTTTTTTATACAGGGGAGATTGATGAAGGGAAACTCTCTGGAAATATTGTTATACAGGCGGGAGGTGATCCGACATTAGATTCAAAATATTTTCCAAAAACGTGCTTTATGGATAGTCTTGTTTCTAAAGTTGTGAACTTGGGGATTAAACGAATTCATGGAAATATTATTATAGAGACAGAAGGTGAACCAGCCCGTATTCCGGGGTCTTGGCCGTGGGAAGACGTGGCAAATTATTATGGGGCTCTTTATCATTCATTTAATTATCGGGATAATACGTACACGATAAACTTGAAATCCGGACAACCGGGTACACAAACCAAGGTCGTGTCTGTCGTGCCTTCTGTTCCGGGAGTAAAATTGCGGAACGAAGTGATGGCTTCCGCTAAAAATGGAAATGATGCGTGGATATACGGGGGACCGGAGGCTGCGACATTATTAATTCAGGGGACAATCCCGGCTAATCGTTCTTCTTTTGCGGTGAAGGGGGCTATACATCACCCGGATGCTTGTTTTAGGGCAGAACTGGAAAAGCGATTGAAGGGGAAAGGTATCACGTTGGATAAACAAAAGATAGAAGACGGAGAGCGTCACGCTTTGTTTACGTTAGTCTCTCCTTTTTTAAAAGATATTGTTTATTATACCAATAAGAATAGTATCAATCTTTTTGCCGAGGCTTTGGGCGAATTAATCAGTCCGACAGATTACGCGAGAACAGTGAAGGCAGAATTAAGTGGTATGGGAATAGATTCATGTGGAATTACGTTGAAAGATGCCAGTGGTTTATCGCCAGCGAATGCCGTTCCGGCGGAAGTATTCACGGATTTATTGATTTGGGCAAAGGGACATTTAAGTGATGTTTTTGTTGCCTCCTTACCACAAGGAAATGTGGATTGGGGATTACGAATTTATTCCGATCATCCAATTTTACGGGGGAATATTCTTGCCAAAACGGGGTCTATGTCCGGGGTTCGGGCGCTTGCCGGGTATTTGAAAACTCAACGAGGAGAAACGTTAGCTTTTACGATTCTTGTGAATAATTACGTGGGTGATCCCGTGAAGGTGCAGGAGATCATTAGGGATTTATTGAAAGAGTTTGCAGATAAATGAAAAAAACCGGCAAAACGCCGGTTTTTATTCTAAATATATAGAACGAATTATTCATTCTTGAATTGGTCATCTCCGAATGCTAACATCGGGAAGGTGATAAAGGGGAAGAAAATAGTTGCAATGGTGAATCCGATGCCTTTTCCAAATTTCTCTAAAAACTCTTTTAAAGCAATGATCGAGAAGATGATGTTCGCAATGGGAACAAAGATCATAATCAATAGCCACCACCACGGTCTGTTAATGATTTGGAGCATTACGTAAAGATTGTAAATAGGGATAATGCCTTCCCAGCCTTGTCTTCCTGCTTTTTCGTACACTTTCCACATTGAAACAAGTAATAATACGACAATAAGCAAGTAAATGATAGATACTAACATAGTTCTGATTTTTTAGTTAAACATTTATAGTAATAGAATTCCTTTTTGCCACACAGCATTTCTGTTGCAAATGTATAAAAATTGATATGAATGTCAAAGATTTTTGATGTTTATCGTGCGTCTTTTTTCTTTCAAGGAATTGTAGGATTTCGTTTTTGAAGTAGAGTGTATGGAAATGAAGCGATAAAGATAAAGTCTCGACAAAATTTGATCATTTCACAAAATTGCATACCTTTGCCCTAGGTGTTGGTTTGGGATTAACGATAGGATATCTGTTGAGGAGAGGGAGAGGGTATATCGATCGAATCCGAAGAAAAGAAGTTCTATATTTAAATTTACAATTCCTTATCAAGAAATTGCTATCATAAAGGTATAACGATATGGAAAATAATGAAATTAAAGGAAATGTTAGTGAGGGAAGAACCGTTTTAGTGGCAGAAGATGTCGAGAGTAATTTTCTGTTATTAAAAGCAATTATCGGAAAAATGTATAATTTACTTCACGCTTGGAATGGAAAAGAAGCTGTTGAGATATATGAACAATTCCAGCCGGATCTTATTCTTATGGATATTAAAATGCCGGAAATGGACGGGCTAGAGGCTACTCGAATTATTCGTAAAGTTTCTCAAGAAATTCCGATTATAGCTTTAACAGCATTTGCTTTTGATGACGATCGGGTAAAAGCGTTAGAGGCTGGTTGTAATGATTATTTGACCAAGCCGTTGTCAGCTCCTTTATTAAAGGAAACGATTGCTAAGTATTTGGTTTGATTGATATTGTTATAAAATTATTGTATTTCTAATTTATGTGCATGGAAGTTCATCATGGATTTCCATGTCGTGTATAAGGAAGGTGTTATTGGGTATGAAAAAAGCTGTAAACTTATTTGTTTACAGCTTTTTTATGTAGATGCTAGAATTTTATTTCACTTCCTCGAAGTCAACGTCAGTTACTTCTTGGTCTTTTCCACCATTGTTCGCTTGTTGTTGTTGATCAGCGTGAGGGGCTCCTTGTTGTGCGCCGCCTTGTTGTTGTTGGGCATTGTACATTTCTTGAGATGCAGCTTGGAACACGTTGTTCAGTTCATCAATAGCCGAATTGATAGCGGTAACGTCCTGAGCCTTGTGAGCGTCTTTCAGTTTTTGCAGGGCAGCTTTGATCGGTTGTTTCTTGTCGGCAGGCAATTTGTCTCCAAACTCTTTCAATTGTTTTTCTGTTTGGAAGATCATGCTGTCGGCTTTATTGATCGTGTCAATCCGCTCTTTTTCCTTCTTGTCAGCCTCTGCATTAGCGGCAGCCTCGTCCTTCATTCTCTTGATGTCGGAGTCGGAAAGTCCGGATGAAGCTTCGATTCGGATAGATTGCTCTTTTCCGGTAGCTTTATCTTTTGCAGATACTTTCAGAATACCATTGGCATCAATGTCGAAACTAACCTCGATCTGTGGCACTCCACGCGGGGCTGGTGGTAGTCCGTCCAAGTGGAAACGTCCGATTGTCTTGTTGTCTTTTGCCATAGGACGTTCTCCTTGTAACACGTGAATCTCAACAGACGGTTGGTTATCGGCAGCCGTGGAGAATACTTCTGATTTCTTGGTCGGGATCGTGGTGTTGGATTCAATCAACTTCGTCATCACTCCACCTAATGTTTCGATACCTAAAGAAAGCGGGGTTACGTCAAGTAACAACACGTCTTTAACTTCTCCGGTTAATACACCACCTTGGATAGCTGCACCAACAGCAACAACTTCGTCCGGGTTAACTCCCTTGGAAGGAGCTTTTCCAAAGAACTCCTCAACTTTCTTCTGAACAGCCGGGATACGGGTAGAACCACCTACCAGAATTACCTCGCTGATGTCTGATGCACTCACGTTTGCATTCTTCAATGCACGACGACAAGGCTCGATAGTAGCTTGCACCAGATGGTCTGTCAATTGTTCGAATTGTGACCGGGTCAAGGTTCTTACCAAGTGTTTTGGAATTCCGTCAACCGGGAATATGTACGGCAAGTTGATTTCCGTGGAGGTTGAGCTGGAAAGCTCGATTTTAGCTTTCTCGGCAGCCTCTTTCAGACGTTGGTGAGCCATCGGGTCTTTCCGGATGTCCACGTTCTCGTCTTTCTTGAACTCGTCAGCCAACCAGTTGATAATCACGTCATCGAAGTCATCACCTCCTAGGTGGGTATCACCATCGGTTGATTTAACCTCGAACACTCCGTCACCTAATTCCAAGATAGAAATATCGAAGGTACCGCCTCCCAAGTCGAAAACAGCGATCTTCATATCTTTATCTTGTTTATCCAATCCGTAAGCCAATGCAGCGGCAGTCGGCTCGTTGATAATACGTTTCACTGTCAACCCGGCAATTTCTCCGGCCTCTTTTGTCGCTTGACGTTGAGCGTCGTTAAAATATGCGGGAACGGTAATTACCGCCTCTGATACCTCTTGTCCCAAGTAATCTTCGGCTGTCTTCTTCATTTTTTGAAGAATCATGGCAGAAATTTCCTGCGGGGAATATTTCCGGTCTCCGATTTCAACACGCGGGGTGTTGTTTTCTCCTCTTACCACTTTGTAAGCTACACGATTGATTTCTTTATCTACCTGATCATAGGTTTCACCCATGAAACGTTTGATAGAATATATTGTTCTCGTCGGGTTCGTGATAGCCTGACGTTTTGCAGGGTCACCTACTTTTCTTTCGCCATTGTCAACAAAAGCAACAATAGATGGTGTTGTTCTCCTACCTTCACTGTTCGGGATCACCACCGGCTCGTTACCTTCCATTACGGCAACGCAAGAGTTCGTGGTTCCCAAGTCTATACCAATAATCTTTCCCATATTGTTTAATATTTATAATGTTATTATTTTCTATTTACTTTTTCGTTCTTTGTCCCTGAATAGTTTCAAGAACATTTATCTTTTATCAAACGGTGTGCCAGTTCCCAAATAAGACTTATTTTCATAAAAATCTCTTACAGACATGTGACTGGTGTCACGTTTACTGACAGAACGTCATAAATCGAACCGGTCAAGACGTTTCAATCTGACAATGAAATGGCAGAAAGAGTATTGGGAGTTGATAACTTATTTTATATCTTTATACCCGTTAAAGGTCGTAAGTGGGCGGTGAGATATATTAACTAGTTGTGTAAAAGATTCTACAGTGGAAGAAGTCGTAAATAAGTCTATTCAGGTAATTGGTTTCACGAGAAATGCTGATTTTCAATTACCCGTTTTAAATGCCAATAAAGAATTATTGCAGGAGAATATCATCCTGCTGCGGGTTGGTTGTCAGCATGAAGAGTTTCTAAACGTGTTACAAGAGGTACAGGCCGAGGATATAATGCTTGTCGATCTGGATCGGGTGGCCCTGCCCGTGTTGAACGCTCTTGGGCAAGCTTACGGAAAAACGGAACGAAAGGATCATGTTTATTACGTGAGTAACCGGAAACGTAAGCTGTGGCTTGGGTTTGTGGATGCAGTCCTGTGGCGAGGTGATCGGAGTATCACGGATTCTCCTGTGTTGATCGGTAACAAGTCTTTGTTCATGAAGGCTTACGCCGGGGATGACTTGGACGGAAATCTATTGCGGGCTGTGAGTTACAGTTTACAGAAAGCTTTCGTGAAATTCGGGACCTTGGAGGTGCCTGTTACTTGGAAAGATTCGGAAAACGTTTCGAACCCTGCCGTGAATTATTTTTGGAAGATACCTTTTCGTTTTTTGACCACAGGCCGTTTCTTTACCACCTTGTTTGATGTTTCCGGTCGGTCTCGTCGGGATATGACATTCCGAATGCTTATGCTGTTATTCGGTTTGTTCGTCTTTTTTTACATGCCTTATATCAGCAAGGATTACGGGATTAGCGGGGACGAGTTTGTCGATCACCGGCATTCCGGTTATGTGCTTGATTTCTTCACGAAAGGAGATAAGGCCGCGTTGAATCAGCCGAAAACGGCTTTACATCTTTACGGTAATTCGATGCAGGTCGTGGCGGCCGTTGTGGCTAACGTGATCGGTGCGGATGATGTCTATGCCGTGCGCCATGTCGTGTGTGCCTTGGTGGGAGCTTTGGGGGTAATTGCGATCGGTCTGTTGGGAATGCGTTTCGGGGGAGGGTTGTGTGGACTGATTTCCATGTTGTTACTCTTTTTTTCGCCTCGTTTCTTCGGGCATAGTATGAATAACCTGAAGGACATTCCGTTTGCCGTGGGATACTTGGTTGCCATATTCTACTTCGTGCGGATGTTCGATCGTTATCCCGTGGTCAAACTACGACACATGATCGGGGCCATGCTGGGAATCGCTTTGGCACTGGGAACCCGTTCCGGGGGCTTGCTTTTGTTCCCGTACTTGTTGATGTATGGCGGTTTGTTTTACATCTTGTGGGTCGGATTTAAGGAGTTTTATAAATTTATGAAATATCGTAAGGAAGTCGAAAACATTCTGTTTTTGATTATACTCGTTTTATTTGTTGGGTATTTCTTGTCTATCATCACGTGGCCTTTCGCGTTGGCTCGCCCGTTTACTAACGTGGTTGTGTCGTTAAAGGAATTCACGAATTATAATATCGGGTTGCGCACGATATTCGAGGGCGAACAGATGATGTCGAATATGTTGCCTGTCCATTACGCCCCGAAATACCTGATGATTGGGTCTCCCTTAGTGGTGGTGGCCGGTTTTATCGGTTACCTCTTTTTCATGGCTTTCCGGAAGAAGGAATTCTCTCTGTTGTCGTTCTTCATTTTATTCTCACTGGTATTTCCCGTGTTTTGGGTGATTTACCAGAAATCAAATTTGTACGGGGGAATTCGTCATTTGTTGTTCGTGATGCCTTTCATGGTGTTGTTGGCAGCCCGGTTCTGGACGTTAATGTTATCTGTTTCCCCTAAATATTTGAAGGGCGTTATGGTGGTCGTGTTTGTTGGGTTGTTATTCCTGCCTGCACGTCACATGGCCGTGAATCATCCCAATGACTATGTTTATTTTAGCGAGTTGGTGGGAGGATTGCGAGGTGCTTACGGGGATTACGAAACAGACTATTATTATAATTCCTTGAAGAAAGGGGTGGATTGGTTCAAGAAGAACGTGGATTATAAGGGACGTCCTCTCCGGATCGTGACGAATCATAGTGCGAATCTGCAACATTATTTCCGGAAAGATACGAATGTAACCATCGTGTATAGCCGATATTACGATAAATTCAGCAAGGAGTGGGATTACATGATATTCGATAACGTGTATATCAATAGTTTCCAGTTGAAAAATGGTCTTTTCCCGGTGAAAGAGGGCTTTTTATACTCGGTGGATGCCGATGGGTTGCCGATGTGCGTGGTGGGTGAGAGAACGTCTAGGGATGATTACGAGGCGATCAAGTTGGAGGAACAGAAGAAGTACCCGGAGGCGATCGCGAAATTGGAGAATTATTTGAAAGATCACCCGTGGAACGAGGAAATGTGGATGCGTTTATCCCGGATGTACTACACGATTGGTAAACCGGAAGAGGCTCTTCGGTGTACGGGTGAATCTCTGAAATGGCAACCGCAGTTGATGGATGCGTTGAATATCCGGGCGTTGAGTGCTTTGGATTTGAAAAAGTTCGCGACGGCTCATCAGGCGGTTGATGCGATGTTGGCCCAAAATGACGTGGCGTCCTCGTCTTATTATCTGAAGGGGTTGATTTACTACACGGAGGGAAAGGATAAGGAGGCGTTGGACTATGTCAATAAAGCGTTGAGGTATAACGGTGGAAACGTGCAGGCGTTGGCCTTGGGTGGGGATATTCTACGGCGAAACGGGAGTTATTCGAAAGCGATAGAACCTTACGAGAAGGTGGTGAGAGCCAAACGGGCGGATGAGCGGGTGTTGCTTTCTTTGGCGGAATGTTACTGTCGTGTGAATAACTACAAGTTACTGGAACAGGTCTCGTCATTGTTACACGAGCAAGGACGGGATAAAGAGGCGTTGCAGAAGATTGAACTCCGGGCTTTGATTCAGCAAAAACGCATGGAAGATGCCGAGAAATTGTTGAAACAGATGAACGGGGTCAAGGAGGATAGCGAGTTTGTATTGTTACGTGCGCTATGTGAACTTGCCGCGGGACGCCGGGCTACTGCCACTGAAATGGCTCAAAAGGCGGTGGAACTGGACCCGAAGAACAGGGAGGCGATTGAATTACAGCGTTTCTTGTCGAAAGAAATGGAGATTCGGAAATAAAACGATTATAAATGGAAAAGATATGTGTCATCATCCCGTGTTATAACGAGGCGCAACGTTTGGAGTTGGAGGTCTTCCGGGAATTCGTGGGTAGAGAAGAACGTTTTGATTTTTGTTTCGTGAACGATGGTAGTCAGGATAATACTTCCGAGGTTTTACGGCGGGCCGTGGAGTTGGAACCGGGGCGTTTCTTGCTGGTTGACAATGCGGATAACCGGGGAAAGGCGGAGGCCGTCAGGAGTGGGATGTTGTATGTCAGTTCCTTGAATCGTTACAAGATCGTGGGGTACTTGGATGCCGATCTGGCCACGCCATTGGAGGATTTGTATTTGTTGGCAGAGGTGATGGACCGGAAACCGGGAGTATGCATGACGATGGGGGCCCGTTTGAAACGCTTGGGGGCTAACGTGCAAAGGAAAGCGTATCGCCACTATTTGGGGCGGGGGTTTGCCACGTTAGTTTCGATGTTATACCAACTTCCCGTGTATGATTCCCAATGCGGGGCCAAGCTTTTGAAAAGTGAGTTGATACCTGTTGGATTTAGCGAGGAATTTCGTTCCGGTTGGCTCTTCGACGTGGAACTAATCTTACGAATCCGGGAAAAACACGCTGATTATGACCGGATTATTCATGAAGTTCCCTTGAATACATGGGTGGAGAAGGGGGATAGCCGTATCAAGTTCAAGCATTTGTTGAAGATGCCCAAGGAATTGTTTAATATTTATTGTCGATACATGGGGAGTGAATAAGGGAGCGTGTTCCGGGTTATTCTAAACTTAATATTCCGGATAAGTTACCATGTACTCGCGTCGCTGCCTCGTTAGTAAGTTACCGATAAGTTACCGATAAGTCTTCGAGCGGGAGTGGTAACTTGTTCCAGTGTTCGTGTCGATGAATGGTGGGATTACGCCCGAGTCACAGGCAGAACACCGGAGAGTGTGTCTGCCAGTAGCCTTGAATAATGTTTCTATTGTAAATATTCCGGATGTCGTTTCAACCACACGGCCGCGTACGAGCAAGTGCCTTCCGGTTTGAGGTGATTGGCTTTCGCATAGTCATAAGCGGTTTCCGTGAGTGCGCTAGCGATTCCTCTCCCTTCTAAAGCCGGGGGAACGAACGTGTGAATGATGTCGAGACTATTGTCCGTTAACCTGTATTTAGCATAAGCTGTCATGTTTTCCAGCTCGATTTCGAAACGTTGCCGGGTAGGGTAATGTGTCACTTTGTAATTCATAGTTTTTGTTTTTTGATGTAACGAAGATAAGCAATAAAATGTTTTGTGTCATTTTTTCGATTATATTTGAGGAAGAAAGAGTATAAATTTAAATGATGGAATTATGATAGAAGCACCTGAAGCGCTTTGTTTGTCGGAACAGTTGAACGGGGTTATCAAAGGAAAGGTCGTGACGGATGTTATACCTTGCTACACCCCGCATAAGTTTACCTTTTTCAACGGGGATCCGGAAAAATACCCGGGGATGTTACTCGGTAAAATGGTGGACGGGGCTTGTGCTTACGGGGGAATGGTGCAAATAAACGTGGGGGATGCCAAGGTGGTGTTTAGCGACGGGGTAAACCTCCGTTATTACGAACCCGAGGCGAAGTTACCGAACAAGCACCAGTTACTGATCGGGTTTGAAGATCAGAGTTGCATAATCGTTTCCGTGAGGATGTACGGCGCTGTGTGGTGTTTCGTGGGGGATTCTTTCGAGGGTAGTTTGATGTCATATTATGAAGGGGCAAAAAATAAACCGCAGGTATTGTCGGATGCTTTTGACAAGGCGTATTTCATGTCCCTGATTAATGACGAAGGGGTACAGAAAAAGAGTGCCAAGGCGTTTCTTGCCACTGATCAGATGATTCCCGGTTTGGGAAATGGCGTGTTGCAAGATATTCTGTATCTGGCTCGGGTACATCCGAAGACGAAGATTGCGGTTCTTTCGCGGGCGAAAAGGGAAGAGCTTTTCGGGTGTGTGAAGAAGGTTTTGCGGGAGATATACCGACTGGGAGGACGTTGTTCCGAGAAGGATTTGTTTGATCAAAAAGGGGGTTACGTTCCTTACTTGTCTAAAGATACAGTGGGGAGCCATTGCGTGTACTGCGGGGATTATATATTAAAAGAGAATTATTTGGGGGGTAGTATTTACTATTGCAACACTTGTCAGCAAGAAGAAAGATAGAATAAAAAATCCCGGAGTTTAATCCGGGATTTTCGATATTATCTGTTGTGATCTTTTAATATCACGTCGTGGGCACCGCCTTCCACGATACTGGTTGAAGAAACCATGGTGATTTTAGCATTCTTTTGTAATTCAAAGATGGATGTTGCTCCGCAGCTACACATCGTGGAGCGGATTTTACCGATGGTCACGTCCAAATTGTCTTTTAATTTTCCGGCGTATGGAACGTAACTATCCACACCTTCCTCGAATTTGAGGGATTCACTGCCGCCCATATCATAACGTTGCCAGTTGTGGGCGCGGTTAGAACCTTCTCCCCAGTACTCTTTCACGTAGGAGTTATTCACCATTAGTTTTTTGGTGGGGGATTCGTCGAATCGGGCGAAATAACGTCCCATCATCAAGAAATCGGCACCCATGGCAAGAGCCAACACCATGTGGTAGTCATGTACGAGACCGCCATCACTACAAATCGGAACGTAGATACCGGTATCCTCGAAGTATTTGTCACGGGCTTTGGCCACGTCAATCACGGCTGTTGCCTGTCCGCGGCCGATACCTTTCTGCTCGCGGGTGATACAGATGGAACCTCCACCGATGCCCACTTTGATAAAGTCAGCCCCGGCTTCCACCAGATAACGGAATCCGGCCTGATCTACCACGTTTCCGGCACCAACGAGTACTTTGCCGTTGTATTCTTGTTTAATCCATTGTAATGTTTCTTTTTGCCATTCGGAGAAACCGTCGGATGAATCGATACATAAAACGTCCACCCCGGCTTCTACTAATGCGGGAACACGTTCTTTGTAATCACGGGAATTAATCCCGGCACCTACCAGTAATTTCTTGTCCGTGGTGTTTAATAATTCATTCGGGTTATCTTTGTGGCTATCGTAGTCCTTGCGGAACACGAAGTAAGCAAGGTTTTGATCTTTATCGATGATCGGTAAGGTGTTTAGTTTATGATCCCAGATGATTTGGTTTGCCTCGCTCAGGGTCATCCCGATTTCTCCGACGGTTAATTTGGAGAAGGGAGTCATGAATTCTTTCACCTTTCTGTCTTTCGGGTCTTTTTCTCCCCGATAATCCCGGCTGGTTACTATACCCAATAATTTGCCGTTCGGGGTTCCGTCATGGGTAACCCCCATCGTGGTATGTCCCGTGCGTTTCACCAAAGCAAGCACGTCTGCCAAAGTGGCTTCCGGGGTGATGTTGGAGTCACTGGTAACGAACCCGGCTTTGAATTTCTTTACCTTGCGAACCATTTCTGCCTGTGATTCGATAGGTTGCGAACCGAAGATAAATGACAATCCCCCGTTCCGGGCAAGTGCAATTGCCAATCCAGAATCGGAAACGGACTGCATAATCGCTGAAACAAACGGGATGTTCAGTTCAATGGCTGATTTCTCGCCTTTTTTATACTTCACCAAGGGTGTTTTCAATGAAACGTTGGTTGGGATACACTGTTTCGTGGTCAGACCGGGAATAAGCAGATATTCTCCGAAAGTTCTTGATACATCGTCCAAATAGATTGCCATAGAATTTATCTTTATGCGGTTTGATTAAAAATTGGGCAAAGATAGTCAAATTCTCGGAATATACAGGGTGTAGAGCCTTATTTTTTGTTGCGATGAATTTCATACAATTTTTCAAGATAGTTTAAAAAGTGATATAAAAAAGGGGCTGTCCCAAAAGTCATTTTTAACTCCCTCCCCCCTTCGGGGTACTCCCTCTATAAACAGAGGGAGAGCTGAAATACTTCCTGTCTTTGGGAAGAGTCACCAGCTCCTCCTCTGTTTATGAGGCCACTGAAAAAGTCTTT
This sequence comes from Butyricimonas sp., assembly GCF_019423355.1. Taxonomy (NCBI): domain Bacteria; kingdom Pseudomonadati; phylum Bacteroidota; class Bacteroidia; order Bacteroidales; family Odoribacteraceae; genus Butyricimonas; species Butyricimonas sp. The sequence goes on along the minus strand of NZ_JAHZBP010000011.1, from coordinate 104,950 downwards.
CTTTTTTTTTGAAAGACTTTTTTCTTTTGAAAAACACTCCCGGTAAAACGATGATGGTATTCTCCATCACTCCAGGAAAACCTGTTGATTCAATTTTTTAGTCGCCAAATTCGATTTAGAGGAGATAATTTGCCTGTTTCACGGGTTATGCCCGGTTTTTACAACACGTTTTTACTTAACGTTAATATTTTCAGCGTGTTGGCAGCGAATATGGTTATCGCTCCTTGCATGGACATGCAATCAAGGCCACATGACACGGTCCTGTCATACCCGAACACGTTCTTGAGCTGCGCGAATTTAGCCTCCACGCGGGGACGTAACCTGGCATTCGCTCGAAAAACACCCGTTTCTTGAAATTTCTTTTGCTCGACATGCTCGTCAGATTTTATCATCACCGAGAACGTTTTCTTGCTTGCCCCTTCCTTGTAACATCCCTCGCGAAGGGGACACTCCTTGCATCGCTTCACGTCAAAAAAGTACACCCGGCGGGCGTTCTTGTTACCTTTCGGCTTCTGGTAGCGTTCCTTGTATGCCAGGTGCCTCGCGGGGCAAACCATCATCGCCGCGTCCTTGTTATAAACGAATCCCGTTTTCCCGCGTACTCCGTCTAGCACCGGGTTCAATCTCGATACCAGTTGAACGTCATGCCCGGTAGCGTAAATGATATTATCCCGGCCCGAGTAAGCCATGTCACCGATTACAGTGTCCACCTCCATCCCGTTCTCCACGCTTCGCTCCACGAGCGGTTCCAGGTATTGCCCGTCCGCCTTCTCCCCCGTGGTTACCAGGGCCGCCGTGATGATCCCGCTGCTCGTCATGGCAACGTGTGTCTTGTAACCGAAAAAGGACTTGTTCACCGCCTTGTGCCCGACCCGGGCCTCCTTGTCAACGGAAAACGAGACGGAATCCTTGACGTCTTCAAGGGTTTCCTCCAGAAGGTTGACTCGCTCGTTCACCAGCGGAAGGGAAGACACTCCCCCGTGGGAACGAACCCGTTTTACCAAGCTCGTGCAAGCCGCCCGGGTTTGCTCCAGTGTTTCCCCGGGGGAAACCGTCGAGAGAATATCGTTAATTTCCCCGGCCGGGAGAGGGGCCTGCCGGATCGAGGATTGAAGGTGACGGAGACGACCTTGCAAGGCGACCCTGGCCGAGTACAGGTTATAACGGGAAAGCGTGTGGGTGGCATCGAGGATTATCGCCTTCCCTTCTAGAACACCGCGGGCGCGGGCAAGACTTACCGTTTTACTCACCAGGAGATCCAGCAAGTTCATGTCTTTCAGACGCTGACGACGGAAACGGGTCAACGTGCTGGCGTCGAGAACGTCATCCTCGGGGGCTAAACCCAGGAAATACTTGAAAGAAAGATCGTAACGCGAACGATCTACAACGTCAACATCCGAGAGGTCAAAGATCACTTTCAAAAGAAGGTACTTGAAGACCCGGACGGGGTCTATAGCCACGCGACCATTCGTCTGGCAGTATCTCGTGGACAATTCATCGTAAACAAAAGTGAAGTCCACCAGGTCGTTGAGCTGGCGAAGCTTGTTATCCCGGGGGATCAGTTTATCATACAAGTCGGAATAAACGCTGAAAGAAAGAGAGGTTTGGCGTGGTAACATCATGCATTGTTTTAGACCTCGAAGATAAACCTATTTGAAAAAAGTTAAAAGTAAAAAATGAATATTTTGAAAAAAGTCCCCTTCTGGGGGACTTTTTCAGTGGCCTCGTTTATAGAGGAGGTGGCACGAAGTGACGGAGGAGTTTTTTGATATAAAATGACTTTTGGGACAGCCCCAATAAATAATATAGAACTATTTACTTTCTGATTTAGAATAATCAACAAGAAATAAAGATCTCTTATTTCTTGTTTGCTAACCGTTCGTCCAGCCACGTTTTCAGCTCGTGCTTGTCTTTTGCTTTCCCGACGATTTTTCCATCCGGGTCGATCAGCATCAACGTGGGAAGGTAAGGGATAGCGTAGAGCGTGGCTACTTTGGCAGGTGTATTGCGTATCGGATATTCATCGATGACTTGTAACCACGGGAGGTTGTCTTCTTCCAACGCTTTAAGCCAGTCGGCTTTCCGGCTATCATTCGTGATTCCGAGTATTTCAACCCCTTTTTTATGGTATTCTGCGTATAGTTTTTTCATTTCAGGGAAAGAGGCTCTGCAAGGACGACACCAAGAAGCCCAGAAATCCAGAATCACGTATTTCCCTCGCAAATCTGATAGAGATAATTTTGCCCCATCGGGTGTTTCCAGCGTGAAGTCCGGGGCCGGCATTCCCGGTTGCACCCGAATTCTTGCTGCAATTTCCTCTCTAACATCTTTAGCGAATGAGCTGTTTTGTACTTTAGGAGATAAGGCCTTGAATACTTGTTCCAATTCTGCTAACTCCATGTCATTCTGAAGGAAATTTAAATAGTATGCTACTGCTTCTATCGTGTCATTTTTCAGGATCAATTCTTTTTGTTGCTTCCGCACCTCATTGCTGAATTCTTTGGTTATCGCCTCGGTTTCTGCTTGATACTTGTAGAAGGCTTCTTTATCCTCACCATTATGGAGTTCATTCAATTTAGTTTGTACTTCTGCGTATTTCTTAAAGCGGGGTTCTTGCATCAACTTTTCCCGAACGTTACTGATTTCTTGGTATATTTTTTCGTTTAATGAACCTGTCACATCAACATTCGGTATACCCCGATACCCGTATTGGTCGATAACATCTGCCCATTTTCCAGCGAGAGTGATCGGGTTATTTTCCCCGATAAAGCTAAAGGATGCCGTTTTTTCCTTATCTGGGCAAATTTGAATCACGATCATGGTGGGTTCTTCCAGTTTTCCCGTGAAGGTAAAGTTCCCGTCCTTCATTTTTACCGTGTCCCCGGTTGTGACTTCTTCTCTCCCGACGGGAATTGTCATGATTGCGGTTCCGTTTCCAGCACCTTCAATATTTCCCTTGATAGTGTAACCATCCTTGTTGGATTGACAGGCTAAAATTGTTAACCCGATTAATCCGATAATTGTCATTTTTTTCATTTTTCGAATATTTCTATTAATTTTTGATCCAAATTCTCTTGCGGTTCGCCTCCTCCCCCGTAACGTCCAATGATGGTGCCGTTTTTATCAATTAGAATTTTCGTGGGTAGTGAGTGGATACCATACCATTCTCCGATGTCCTCGGAGGTGTCGTAGCCGTTAGCCGTGCTTTTCAGGCCACTTAAAATGTGGCGAAAATGCCCGATCCCGTCTTCTTCAATAGCTTTTTTCCACTTTTCTGGGGTGTCATCGTCAGACGCGATACACACGATTTCGAATCCCATACTTGCGTATTTTTCGTATAATGTCTTTAAGTGTGGATTACCTTTACGGCAAGGGACACACCAGCTGGCCCAGAAATCCAGAAGAACATATTTTTTACCTTTTAACTCGGAGAGGTTGAATGTTTCGTTGTTGACATCTTTCCGGTTGAACGGGGTGGCAACACTTCCCGGAGAACCTTTTTTTAATTTAACTATCTCCCCTGCTATTTCCTTGCCCGAACTACTGTTTTTTACCCGTTCCGTCCATTGGTTATAGGCGTTTTCAACTTCATCGGCAGGCAACGACATCAACCGGAAGCGCATGAGATAGGGGGCTAGATAAGAGTCGGGATGGGTTCGGATGAATTCATCTGTGATCCTGTTCATTCGGTCGTTATAAGGTTCGAATTGTTCACGGATAACGGCGGCTTTCTCGTGATCTTTTTCTGCCCGGTAAGCATCCAGAAGCGGTTGCATTTCTTTTCGTATAGGAGCTTGGAGGCGTCTTAATTCTTGCTCTTCGTCATTTGTTTTCGAACCGGTAAGTTTAAACTCTTTAAATGCCCCGACAGTTACTTCCATGTGCATGGTGGTGGCTTCGATCCAGAAATCGGCTAGATTCGGATCGTCCATGAGCTGGATAGTTGAATCTAAACACAACAACACTTGCGTGGGTTCGGAAATATTTCCTTCTAGTTTAAATTTACCGTTTTCCACTGGAATTGTCTTTTTCAGGTATTGCCCGTTGTTATCCGTGTGTCCGAAATAGAGGCTACCGGAAGTCATGCCTTCTATTTTTCCGTTGAGCGTGAATTTAGTATTTTGCCCAAGGAGTATTGTTGTGCTTAATACAAGTGCGGCGAAGAATACGATTGATTTTTTCATATAAATAATGTTTTAAATTTTGCTGTATCCGGGATTCTGATTTCCAATAGTGGGATTTTTCTCGAATTCTGTTGCCGGGATGGGGAGTATCGTGTAATTATATTCCTTTATGGCGGGTTTGATCTTCAAGATTTCCTCTAACGGTAATCGTGTCATGGCGGTCCACTCTATCCCGTCTTCAAATATTAAATTTTTGACGGTTTCTTTATAAATTTCCAAACGTAGTTCATCCCGGTTCGTGATGGCATCTATGACGGAAAAATCAGTTATTCCCGCATGGCCCGAGACTGTTTTTAATAGATTTTTTGCATCCTCCAGTTTTCCCCCGGAAAGGACGATCGCTTCTGCCTTTAGTAAGTACATTTCAGTCAAACGTATGGCAATAGATTCTTCTTTTTTGTTTCCCGATATTCCTTTTACAATACCGTAGTCCGTTAGTGTCGGGTCATTATAACGCTTTTGTGCTATGAGCATCCAATCTTTTCGGGGATCATTCTCGATCAGAGACATGAAACTCGGCATCGCTGTGTACATGGCCATAGAATTATATTCCTGCCAGTAAGTACCATATCTGGCTGTTTGGTTTGCTAAGGGTTGAATCCCTAACATGACCTCTTTGCTCGTTAGACCTTTCGTGTTGAATATATCTTCAACATGTTCTTCCAATTCGTAGGGACCGTTATCAATGATATCGGTTGTGATCGTGACCACATCTGCATAATCTGTACCTTCACCCCGTAAAATCAATACTCTTGCTTTCATGGCTTTGGCAATCCATTGATTCCCGTAAATATTCTTGTTTTCTAGCGGGGCGTTTTTAATGGCTTCTTCGAGGTCTTCCAGTATGAACGTGTATGTGGACTTCACGTCACTCCTGCTTTTTGCGATATTATTTGTCGTGACAAATTCATCACGGATCAGAGCCCCGTATTCACTCTCCGTGTCATCAAAACGGCAGAAATAACGCAGCAAATTGTAGTGTCCGTATGCTCGCATTAATTTTGCCTCGGCAATGATTTCTGCCTTGCGGTTTCCCGTGAATAACGTGGAGGATAATGCTTCCATCTGTTCGATTACCCCGTTGGCTGCATTAATTAAGGAGTAAGCATTCGACCATGTATTTAAAATATTATTATCTGTTGGATAAAATGTTTCTTCAAGGGGAGAACCTCCGAATGCATACGTGAAGTATCCTGTAAGTATGGGAGAAGTTAGTTCGTGATAAATTGCCCATAAAATGGCTGGTTCGTCCTGAGATTCTCCTCCCGAGGCAAATCGGTAGTACACGCCATTTAATGCTATTTCGGCACTGGCTTGATCGACAATCACGTTTCCCTCTACTTTCGATTGAGTCGGTAAGGCGTTGAGTTGATCTTCGCAACTTGTCTGGGATATGATACTCAAGAACATGAATATATATATAAAGGTCTGTTTCATAATTCAATTTATTTGTTTAAAAACCTATTCTTATGCCAAACGTGTATGATTTTGCGGTAGGGTAGGTGCTGGCATCCCGTCCTCCCCCGATCACGCTTCCCGGGTCATCGCTTACTTCGGGATCTGGTCCGGGATAAGAGGTAAGTGTGAACACATTGGTTGCCGTTCCATATATGGAAGCGGATTTGATCTTGACTTTTTGACAGATGCTTGCGGGAAGATTGTAGTTTAACGTGAGTGTTTTCAATTTTAAATAAGAAGCATCATACACGTTTAAACTTGTTAGCATATATGTGGCTGCCCACATACTTCTCGGGCGATTGGAGGAGGTGTTCGTTTCGCTGTAATGGTTTAATACTCGTGTACCCCGGTTGGCTAAACTTGACATGCCTGAATCGCTCACGTCTTTTTGGTATATTAAATCGTTACCATACGAGAATGTAAATAGTGCGGTTAGAGTGAATTGTTTCCACGTGAAGGTGTTCGTGTAACCACCGAAGAAATCCGGGGTCGAACGTCCGATCACGTCTTCTTTCCAGTAGCCATCTTCATATTCGAAAGCGATGTCTCCCAAGTCTAGATAGGGATCGAAACTCGTGTAGTAGGGAAATGCCTCCTTGGCGGCAGCCAGTTGTTCTTCTGTTTTTATGATGCCTGTAGCTACCCGTCCATAAAGTAGTCCTAGGGGTTCGCCTTCTTTTACCACGCTGGTTCCCAAATTCAATGCATCACGGTTGTTGGGGTCGGAGAAGGGACCTCCGTTTATATCCAATACTTTAGATATATTCCGGGAGATATTCAGCGCTCCCGTCCAGCGGAAATGCTTTTTACGAATGAAATCTCCATGAATATCAAATTCCACCCCTTGATTTCGAATTTTGGCAATATTGAATACAACAGTCGAGTACGAGCTACTTGGGGCCGGGGTCATATTTAATAATGCGCCATCAGTTACCTTGTGGTAATACCCGAATGTTCCGCCCAAACGTCCTTGTGCGAAAGAGAAGTCAATCCCGAGATCTTTTTGTACGGTGGATTCCCATTTAATGCTACTATTTCCGAGTTGCGAGGGGATTAATGCGTTTTTGTCACCATACGATACCGGTGTGTAGAGCGTGCGCCACATGTGGTCTCCAATACTCTGTGTTCCGGTTTTTCCCATGCTTGCACGAATTTTTATTTCATCAATCCACTCCGCTCTTTTCAGAAAGTTCTCTTCCGATATTCTCCATGCAATAGCTCCCGAGGGGAAAAATCCATACTGGTTATCCGGGGCAAATTTGGAAGATGCATCTGCGCGTCCCGTGAATGTGAATAGGTAGCGATCCTTCCAAACGTAGTTTGCTCTGGCATAAAATGATAATAACGAATTTTGGCTCTCCGGGGTAGCTCCCTGTACTTTGGATGCGTGAGCTGCAGAACTCAGGTTGTTTAATTGCTTGTCATCCGGATAACCCTTGCCCGCGGCTGAAAAGAAATCGCTTCGGTGTTCTTCCCATGAAGTACCTACCAATAAATTGAAACGATGGTTCTCGTTTATTTCTTTGTCCCATGTCAATGTATTTTCGAAAAATATATCCAGTGTTGTCGAATGGGATTGAGATCCGGTTCCGTTTTCAGAACTTGTTTTTCCCATGTAATTACCTATATCCACGTAACTTGGAGTATAGCTTAGCTGGTTGTAACTGCTATAATTGATTGAAACCGTACTTTTGAATTTCAAATCTTTCAGGATACTTATCTCCCCGGCAACGGATCCCATGAAAGTGTATGTCTTTGCTTGGTTCGTGCAGGAAGCTACTGCCAAAGGGTTCTGGTAACCTTGATAATTGTATCCTAATTCAAGTATAGCGTATGTACCATCTTCGTTGTATGGGGCAAATGTTGGAGGTGCGTATAAGGCCTGTCCGTAGACACCGTTAGTAATGTTGGATTTCGTGTACCCGAAATTCAGATTGGTGTTTAACCTGAAATACTTGGAAATATCACTGTCAAGACTGATCTTACCGGATATCCGTTGGAAATCGGTTTTAATTAAGGTTCCCTCTTGTCCGGTGTAAGATAGCGACGTGTAGTAACGGGAATTGACACCCCCACCGGCAACCGAAAGATCCAGATTTTGGGTAACCCCCGTGCGTAGCACGAGATCCAGCCAATCTGTATCCGTGTCACCGAAATAATCCGGGTTGTTCAAAATAGCTTGCGCTTGTTCCACGTCACTTCCGGTCAAAGGTTCTCCTGCTTTTTCACGGGCATCGAGGTACGTCTGGGCAGCTTCCTTTAGTGTCGATTTATATTGTTCTGCGTTCAGAACTTTTTCTTTGTTCGGAGTGGAAATCCCGATGTAATAATTCAGGTTTAATTGTGGCTTACTTTCTTTGCGTCCTTTTTTAGTCGTGATAATAACCACTCCATTAGCGGCTTTCGACCCGTAAATTGCCGTTGCGGATGCATCTTTCAGGATGTCGATACTTTCAATATCCGCGATGTTTAATCCGGATAAATTATTTAATCCCCGTAAAAAAGCACCTTGAACACTGTTATTGAAGTCTTCCCCGTAATTATTAGATTCTATCGGGTTAACAATATCAGATTCTGTGATATAATTATTTGACACGACCATCGGAATCCCGTCTATCACGTATAGCGGGTCATTCGTTCCCAGCAACGACGCCCCACCTCGAATACGGATACGTACTGCTCCACCGGGAGAGCCGTCCGCCTTGACCACGGATACCCCGGAAGCCTTACCGGCTAAGGCATCATCCACGCTAATGTACGGGACATCTTTTATCTCAGATACTTTCACTGTAGATACCGATCCCGTGAAGTCCTTTACCCGGGTTATTCCGTATCCAACCACAACCACCTCGTCCTCCACTTTCACATTTTCCTTCATGACAATATTAATGGTATCTTTGCCCGTGTAAGGAATCTCTTGTGTTTGCATCCCGACAAACGAGAACACTAGGATAAAGTTTTCACCGATGCTAGTGGGAACCGAAAGGCTGTATGTCCCGTCCACTGCGGTTGCTGTTCCGCGTTCGGTCCCTTTTATCTGGATCGTCACACCGGGTAGTTCTTGTCCCTGTTCATCGCGAACTTTTCCCGTGATTTTGATTTCTTTCACTTGTTGTGCCGTTTGGCTTTTTAATTTCGGTGAAATGATAATCACGTCGTCTTCAATCGTGTAAGCCAGTTTCGACCCGGCAAGAAAGACTTGCAGGACTTCTTCGATCGTGGCATCCTTCAAATCCATCTGTTTTGCCGGTAATTGTCTGATTTCTTCGTGATTGTAAAGAAAACGGTAATGAGTGAGTGCTTTTAACTGCTGGATCACCATTTCTGCCGGAATCCGGTCTGCTTTGAAATTAATCCTTCCCGTTTGGGCTCTTCCCTCTGCAAATGATGCGAGGGTGAATCCCATGATCATGATAAATGTTAGCTTCATGATTCTGCAACTTTTTGACAACACTTTTCCCGTTAAGTGACAAGTGTTTCTGTTTTTTTTCATAACTTTGTCATTTAGTAATTCAACTTCGTTTGAGTTTTGCCGGAGTAGGGGTCGAAGTCTTCTCCGGCTATTTTATTGTTTTAGAATTTTATTCCGGTGTGATCGTGATTGTTTTCCCGTTGATCGAGAATGATATATTTGTCGTTAATTCAATCATGCGTAATACTTTGTCAATCTTTTCATATCTGTCAATTTCCCCGCTAAAATGTAATTCTCTTGCTCGGGTTCCGACAAAGAAAATATTCACGTCATACCAACGTCCCAGTTGAGCCATAATGTCTTCCAGTCTCTCGTTGGCAAAGAGAAAACGTCCGTGACGCCACACGCTTTGTTGGCGTGCATTTACTTTTACAATCTCCACGTCCTTCGAGGGGTTTAATATTGCTTGTTCGTTCGGGGTTAACCGGAATTCTTTGTCATCAACAAATAAACCGATAGAACCGGTTTCGAGCGTTGTCTTTTGGAATGAGTCATCCGGGTAGGCTTTTACGTTGAAGGTTGTTCCGTATACCCGGATAGTTGACTGGGATGTTTTCACGAAGAAGGGTATTTGATCGTCGTGTTGTACCTCAAAATAAGCCTCTCCTTCCAGTTCCACCTCCCGGTTGGTACCGGAGAAAGAAGTTGGATATTTTAGACGGGAATCAGCATTTAACCAGATTTTCGTACCGTCGGCCAGTACGAGAGAGAATTCTCCACCCTTGGGAACCACCAGAGTGTTTATTGTCGGGGCTCCGGTAACTGCGGAATGTTTTAATTCGTTATGAGCTACCACAACGGATGAATCCTGAGTTAACACGGCTTGCATATTTTCCTTGAGTTCGATCACCTTGTTATCTCCGGTGTACAAGGTTGCTTTGAAACTTCCAGCCTGAATTTGAGCCGTGTGAACGGGGGCAGGGGTGATATTTTCGGGATAGAACCAGTAAGAGCCGATGGCGAACAATAGGGCTATCGTGGCAGCTATGCCTATCTCCCGATAACGAATGATTCGTGTATGACGGTTTCGGGTTACTTGCCATTGTTTCCAACTTTCTTCGATATTGGAATTTAAACGATTATATTGTTCCAGCTTGTTTTCTATGTTTTGTTTGGATAAAACTTCCCGTACGATTTTCTCGTCTTCTTCCCGGAGCGAGTTTTCTGTATTCTCCTCACTCTTGTTCTTTCCCGTGAGATACAGCCCGATTCGAAGGGCCTGTTTTATCGTTTCTTCAATTTGTCTCTTCATTTTTATCTCCTATTTTCATATAAGAAACACGCTCGTTAAGGTTTGGATGGAGACAAAAAGTGATTTTTTTTGAAGAAAAATGATATGTTATTGAAAATTAGGAAAGTAAAAGTAACAATATTTTTAAGTATTGTAGTTTTTCCCTTAGTACTGCGTAACCTTTTGCCTTATGGCTCTTCACGGTAGAGACGGCAATTCCCAGCTCTTGAGCGATTTCTTCGTTTGATTTTTCCTCCAGCGTGAGCAATAATACTTTTTGCTCCATTTCCGTGAGGTGGCTGATTTCTTGATGAATGACATGGAATATTTCTTCTTTTACAACCGTTTCGTGTATGAAACTCTCGCTTTCTAGGTATTGAAGGTTCTCCGCGAGATATTTATTTTGTACTTGTTGATGACGGATTAGGTTTAGACACGTGTTACGGATTGATTTGTAGAAAAAAGCTCTAATGGCTATTAAATTATCGAAATCGTTTCGGGTATTCCAGTATTTCAGAAAAACATCATGTACCACGTCCTTACATTCTTCTTCGGAAGGCAACAAGTTGTTTGCGAAAGAAACAAATAGGGCAAAATACTCTTCGTAAAAGCTTTTGAGTGTTTTCTCTTTTCCGTTTTTTAATTCTTCTACTAGGAGCTGGTCATGTTTTTTCATACACATACACGTTATACATTTACAAATATAGGATATTTTTGATTGGATCAACATATTTTAAAATGTATTTTTGTCCTTGATGAATTATATTGAATGGAACATAGATCCCGTCGCGTTTTGGGTAGGAGGAATCCCTGTCATGTATTACAGTTTGCTGTTGATTGCGGGGACCGTGGCGTCCGTGTCGATACTGAAATGTGTTTACCGGGAAAACGGGATACCGTGGGAGCATCTCCAGATACTCGTGATGCTGAGTATTGCCGGCTTGTTTCTAGGGGCGCGTCTGGGGCATTGCCTGATTTACGAGTACGCGTATTATTTTGCGCATCCATTGGAAATTTTGCTCCCGATACAGGTTAAGTCGGATGGAAGTGTTATTTTTTCCGGTTATCAGGGGATGGCCAGTCATGGAGGGCTTGTCGGGTGGATGATTGCCATGGTGATTTATTCCCGGATTACAGGTGAGAACGTGTTACGGACACTTGACACGATTGCTCTCGTTTTACCTTTAGCGGCGGGGTGTATTCGTTTGGGAAACTTAGCAAATTCCGAGATTATCGGAATCGAAACCAACGTGCCATGGGCCTTTGTTTTCGAACAGATTGATTCGGTACCCCGTCATCCGGCTCAAATTTATGAGGCCTTGGCCTATTTCTTTACTTTCGGGATAAATTTGTTGCTTTACCGACGAATCGGGTTGAAGTGTTATAGGGGGGTACTTTTAGGGAATACGCTTGTCTGGGTTTTCGTGGCTCGTTTTTTGATTGAATTTGTCAAGGAAAGGCAAGTCCCTTTCGAGGATCAAATGACTTTGGACGTGGGACAGGTGTTGAGTATTCCGTTTATCTTATTGGGTATATTCCTATTGATTTGCGGGCTAAAGTGTAAAAAGAGTACGACACGGTGATTCATGTAACGTGTGTAAATCGTGTTTTGTTCCTGTGAAAGAAATGTTTATTGGGAGTTGTTATTAGATATGGCTATTATTATATGATCATACTGTTATTATAAATGTAGCCAAATCATTCTATATACTAATAAATGTCTATTTTTTATTAGTGTGATAGGATGGGAATAGGGGAGGAATGGGAGCGGAATGGGAGCGGCTCGCAATATGGTTCGTGTATGATTGAAATTTAGTAATAATAATTTACATGAATTTGTGAAAATTTAGGATTGAACTCGACTGAAGTTACCTTACTATGATGGCCTACCCCCTCCAAGGGGCTGTCCTAAAAGTCATTTTATTTCAAAAACTCCTCCGTCACTTCGTGCCACCTCCTCTATAAACAGAGGAGGTGCTGGTGAATCTTCTCGAAGACAGGGAGTATTTCAGCTCTCCCTCTGTTTATAGAGGGAGTACGGCGAAGCCGGGAGGGAGTTGGAAAAATGACTTTTAGGACAACCCCAGTTAATTTCCAAATGGTCACCGCTTTTAATAAGCTAACCGTACGTTATCTACCCAAAGTTTATTTCCCACGGTGCCAATGTAAGCCTCCCCGTAACTAGAGGATACACGCAGGAACAAATGGGTGGGTTTGTCGTCCGTATCTCCCCAACCTACTTCTTCCACGGGTACGGATTTACCTTTACTGTTGATACAGTATAGAGATTGTTCTTTGGGGATTAATTGCATATAGGATTTACTACCGGCCTGATTTGCCGGGTCCCCGTAAAGAATATTCAGCCTGTGGTCGTTTTTCCAGTCGGGAGTGTTTTCGGAAAGGCGTTCTATGGCTGTTCCGATCCGTTTGGCATACACGTTACCATTCTTGTCTTCCCAACGTTTTTGAAGGATCACGTATATTTCGGCGGAATCCCGTCCCGCCACGTCAACAATTTTGCTGAAACCGGTTGCTTTGATCCGGTGATCTGTTCCCGGGGTCTCCATCTTGTAGTCAAATACAACTGCGTTCGGGGTTTCCGTGAAAGGAATTCCGGCGTTCAGTTTACTTTGCGGGTTCTTCGTGTCCTTGATCGGTTCGTGCATCTGTCCCAGATAAATTGTACCCGGTACAAGCACGGTGATGTTCACGATGCCCAGTACTTTACACTTTTCCATGAGCGTTTCGACACGTACGCAATAGCCGTCATCTCTTTTCTCCGGGAAAACGGAAATACTGCATTTTGTGACTCCACTGACTTTTGCCATGACGTTAGAAGTTCTCCACGGGGAAACCGTGGAACTGATATAGGGTTTGTCTCCTCGAATCGTGTCCACCGGGGCAATCTCGTAGAGGGTTTTCGTGTTACCACCAATGACAAATGATTCGTCAATGATTCGAACCATCCAGCTATTGAAGTCCCCGAATGGGATTAATTTTTCATTTTCTTTTTCTGTTGTTTGTGCCATGGATAGAACGCTTGTTCCCAGAATAATTCCTAGGCATAGCGTTTTTATTGTATTACGTGTAAATTGTTTCATATCAATTGATTTTCTTCTGTCTTGAATACTTTTATTACGATAAAATGACTTTAAGGTTTTATGCAAGAAACATGCCAGTGTTAATAATCGTGTTGAATAATGTAAATAATGTTGTTAACGTGTTTATTTTTTGATTTGAAAATGAGAATGTTAAAAATAAAGCGTATCTTTGATTGTCTTAAATACTTTTATATATGATGATGAAAAAATTAAACATTGGGAATCTCTCTATCTCAGTTCCCATTGTACAAGGTGGTATGGGTGTTGGTATATCACTTTCAGGATTGGCGTCCGCGGTGGCAAATGAGGGGGGAGTTGGTGTGATTTCCAGCGCAGGATTAGGTTTGTTATATCGGAATTTATCTAAAGATTATATTCAGGCTAGTATCATGGGTTTGAAGGAAGAACTTCGTAAAGCTCGTGAGAAAACGAAGGGTGTGATTGGCGTGAATGTTATGGTGGCTATGTCTAATTTTGCGGATATGGTGAAGACGGCGATAGCCGAGAAAGCGGATATTATTTTCTCCGGTGCGGGGTTACCGTTGAATTTGCCGAGTTTCTTGCAAAAGGATAGCGTGACCAAGTTGGTTCCGATCGTTTCTTCTGCGCGTGCAGCGAGAGTTATTGCCGAGAAGTGGCATAATTTGTATAATTACCTGCCGGATGCGTTTGTCGTGGAAGGACCGAAAGCGGGGGGACACCTCGGTTTCAAGGATGAGCAAATCAATGACGAGCATTTTTCGCTGGAACATATTTTACCGGAAGTGATCGACGAGGTGAAGGATATTGAAACGCATTACGGGAAGAGTATTCCGGTAATCGTGGCTGGTGGAATTTACACTGGTGAAGATATTAAACGTTTTATGGATATGGGAGCAGCCGGGGTACAAATGGGTACTCGTTTCGTGACCACGGAAGAATGTGATGCGTCCGATATTTTCAAACAGACTTATATCGAGGCAAAACAGGAGGATATACAAATCATCAAGAGTCCGGTGGGAATGCCGGGACGGGCGATATTTAGTAAGTTTATCCAAAAGGTGAAGGAAGGACAGAAACAGCCTAAAACGTGTATGTGCAAGTGTATCAAAACGTGTGATATAAGCAAGAGTCCTTATTGTATTATTGCGGCTCTGTACAACGCTTTCAAGGGAAACATGGATAACGGTTACGCTTTTGCCGGGGCGAATGCTTTCCGGGCCACGAAGATTGTTTCAGTGAAAGAGACTTTCCGTTCTTTATTGGACGAGTTTAATCGTGCTATAAATAAATAGATGATCTGATTTGGTGGTTTCATATCGAGATCACCAAATCTTTAAATCTAAAATTATCACGTTCTCCACCAGATACTATACACGGCGAAAGCGGCAATCGTGAGTAATCCCGTGTAAATAATGATTGACGTGTGTTGCATGTGAGATGGGTGTTTCACGAGTTTACGATCTAGATGAAATTTTAGCCCGTTGGCAATGCTATCCACCCGAAGACAGAAACGGTATATTCCATAAGTGACGGCTCCCACGGCAAACCCGACAACTGTTCCGAAAAGTAGATCTCCGGGATAATGTACTCCCACGTACACCCTCGTGTAACAAGTTACAATCGCCCATAGCATAAAGAATGTAGTTAAGGCTCTGTTCTTGAACAGTAACATCATGAAACAAGCTAATGCGAACGTGTTAGCCGCGTGGCAGGAGGGGAATCCGAATTTTCCGCCTCGCTTTCCATTGACTAAATGTACCATGTCTGCAATATCCGGGTTGCGTGATGGTCGAGGACGTTCGAATATAGGGCGCAGGAGGGAACTACATGTTTGGTCTGCCAATGCTATAAGCAAGGCGAACATCAAAGTAGTGAAAATGACCATACGGATATTCATGTTTTTATACAAGACGTACAGGATGGACGCGTAAAGAGGAATCCATACGAGTTTACTCGTGAATATGTACATGAAGGAATCCAAATAAGGGGTGTGCATTCCGTTTAAGGCAAGAAATACCGTACGATCTAGTGCTTGTAGTGATTCTAACATGGAATTTGAATCTATAAGTTTAAATAAATAATGTTCAGCCGCTATTTGAGGGGATTATTGGAGAGCAAATATATCATTTTTCGGTATATTTGCAAAATTGTTCTGCGAAATGGTAAAACTCCTCCGTCAGCTTCGCTGCCACCTCCTCTATAAACAGAGGAGGAGTTTTTGCTCTTGCCAAAGATTGGGAGTATTTCAACTCTCCCTCTATTTATAGAGGGAGTATGGCAGAGCCGGGAGGGAGTTTGAATGTGGAATTGAATGAATTACAAATAGTAAATCGGCAGGTGCCGGATCTTTAAATTTTGATGAGTTTATGGTAATATTTCCGAATGCAAAGATTAATATAGGGTTGTTCGTCACGGAGAAGAGATCGGATGGATTTCATAACTTGGAAACTGTTTTTTATCCGATTGATCTTCGGGATATACTGGAAATCACGGAGGTGAAGGGTGAGCAAGGGCGTTGTGTTTTTACTTCCACGGGAATTTTGATAGATTGCCCGCCGGAAAAGAACTTGGTGAGCAAGGCATACGCTATTCTGGCTGCCGAGTATGATTTACCCTCGGTAGATGTGCATTTGCATAAGATCATACCATACGGTGCCGGACTGGGTGGCGGTTCCTCTGATGCGGCTTTTATGCTGGTTGGGTTGAATCAGCTTTTTTCCTTGGGGTTGAACGAGGAACAATTAATGGGATATGCAGCCCGGGTAGGAAGCGATTGTCCTTTTTTCGTTTTGAATCATCCCGTGTTTGCTTTTGGGAAAGGCGAGTTGATGGAAACGATAGATTTGTCATTAAAGGACTATCATATGGTACTCGTGAAACCGAATCGGGGAGTTTCTACTCCCGAGGCATACCGGGGAATAACGCCTCGTGCGGCCTCTTTTGACTTGCGAGAATTGGGAAAATTGCCGGTAGAGCAATGGAGCGGAGTGATCGTGAATGATTTTGAAGATTCCGTGATTCCTAAAGTACCGGAGATAGAAGAAATAAAGAATAAATTACGGGATTTGGGTGCGATTTATGTTTCCATGACCGGAAGTGGATCAGCCGTTTACGGGTTGTTCCATCATCCCGTGGAGGCAGAAAAGGCGTTTTCGGAATATTTCGTGTGGCAAAGTGAGGGAATGAGTTTATAAAGTCCATAAGGTTCGTAGACCTTTGTGGGATGCTTTGTCAACGGCAGCTTTACTGTAAATATAAAACAACTACCCCCTCCGGCTCCCCCTTACACAGGGGGAGTTAGAGGGGGTAGTTTGTTAGCCTCTTCCCACAAATGCGTATACAAATGAAGAGATGCCGGCGAAGATGAAACTAAGGCCGGTCCAGATGATGATATTGAAAATTCCGAACAGGGGATAGAAGACGATCATGAAGGAAAAGAACAAGGTGATGATTCCCGCTATGAATATCCATCCCCATCCTCTGATTTTTAGCGATGACATCTGTAATGATTCGGCAATGTAATCAATGCTTTTGAACATGAGGATAAAGCCGACGATGTAAGGAAGTATGTCTTCCGTGATGATCGGGTGGATTAACAGGATAAAACCGATAATTAGGTCGAGTAACCCGATGAACAGTCCCCATCCCCAATGCCGGGAGTTACCGCCTGCAAAAGCATTCATGATTTCACTGATTCCGATAACAATGATAACGATACTGAAATACATGGCCAATCCGAAATAAGATGCCACCGGATGCCGGATGATGCCGACACCAAAAACGAATAACACGATACCTAGGATTAGGTATAGCCATCTGAACCCCTTGGGACCGGTAGATGTTGTTGCACTTGTTGTAGTCATTTTTCTGATATTTTTAAAGTTTAGTTTGTTTCTTTATATGTGAAATGCATTCAAAAAGTTGTTATATTGTCATTAAAAATAAATAACCAAATGCCGGGAAATACGTTTCAGAGATTAAAAGAGCGATGATGAGAAAAATTATATTATTCTTGATGTTGTTTTTAGTAAACTACATGATTATGGCACAAAAGAAAGAGTTGACAGCGGATGAAAAACAAGTGATTATTTATAAGGGGACGGAGAGACCTTTCACGGGTAAATATTATGATTTCAAGGCGAAGGGGACATACGTTTGCAAACAATGCGGGAACCCGCTTTACCGTTCGGAGGATAAGTTTGATTCCCGGTGCGGGTGGCCGAGTTTTGATGATGAGATTCCGGGAGCGGTGAAACGAGTACCGGATGCAGATGGGAGACGGACGGAGATTGTCTGCGCTCGTTGTGGAGCGCACTTGGGACACGTGTTCACGGGAGAGGGGCTTACCCCAAAGAATACCCGTCATTGTGTGAATTCGATTTCGATGGAATTTATTCCTGCGGAAGAATTGAAAATAGACACGGCTATTTTTGCCGGAGGATGTTTCTGGGGAGTGGAGTATTACATGAAAAAGGCACCCGGCGTGCTTGCCGTTGAGTCCGGGTACATTGGAGGAAAAGTAGAGGACCCGTCTTACGAGGAAGTATGTGAGGGAAACACGGGACACGTGGAGGCGGTACGAGTGTTGTTTGATACATCGAAGACCGATTACGAGACATTGACAAAGTTGTTTTTCGAGATACATGATCCCACGCAACAAGATCACCAAGGTCCGGATTACGGGGAGCAATACCGTTCGGAAATTTTCTACAATAGTCCGGAACAGAAGGCCGTGGCTGAAAAGCTGATACAGGAGTTAAAAGAGAAAGGCTATGCGGTGGTGACCCGGTTAGCTCCGACTACAACATTTTGGGTGGCAGAGGATTATCATCAGAATTACTATACTAGGAAAGGGACTTTGCCTTATTGTCATGGATATATGAGGCGATTTTGAAAAAATCATGTACCTTTGTTTGGATAAATATTTCAAAGGATAACAGAGAATTTATTTATATAAAAGAAAGGAATTGAATCATGAAAATTGCAGTACCAACAAGAGAAAACGTTGTTGATGATCATTTTGGACATTGCGCGTATTACACGCTGTTCACGGTAGATGACGATAAAAATATCACGAATATTGAAACACTCCCTTCTCCACAAGGATGCGGTTGTAAATCGAACATTGCTTCCGTGTTGAAAGAAAAAGGGGTTACCGTGATGCTTGCCGGTAGCATGGGTGACGGGGCTTTAAAGGTATTAAGTGACCAAGGGATTAAAGTTTTCCGTGGTTGTAAAGGGGATGTCCGGAAAATAGCGGAAGGTTATTTGAAAGGGTTTATTTTGGATTCCGGCATCGGTTGCCACCATCATCACGAGGGTGGAGAACATCAGTGCAGTCATCATAAAGAGGTTGACTAAAAAGTCTTGTCCAGTATCTACAAGCTACCCCCTCCAACACCCCCTTATACAGAGGGTGTTGGAGGGGGTAGTTATTTAAAATTGACTTTTTAGTCCGTCTCTTTGTTTATTTTGACAAGAACTTTGTCAATTCGAGCGGCATCCATATCCACGATTTCAAACTCGAAGTTATACCATCTCAATTTTTCTCCGGTTTGGGGAATATGTTCCAAAATCTTCAGGATCAGTCCGCTTAACGTGTTGTAGTAATGGTTCGTGTAAAGACATTCTAGGTCGAAATAGGCCAAGAAATCATAGAAGGGACATTGGCCGTCCACGAGATAAGTACCATCTTCCCGTTGCACTATGTCCGGCTCTTCTCCAAGTTCCGGTAGGTCTCCGATCAAGGCTTTCAGAATATCCTGTAATGTAACAATACCTTCGATACTTCCAAATTCGTCCGTGACTAGCCCATATTTCGTGTGTCCTTGTTTCAAGTGTTCCATGGCGTTATACACGCTTTGATTCTGCGGAAAATACTGGGGTGGGCGTACAATTGATTTTAGATCAAAATCCGGGGCATCCATTTTTCCGAAAAGGTCTTTCAGAAAGACGATACCGACGATATTGTCCAATTTCGTGTCAGCCACCGGGTAAATTGTGTGAAGATGTGCGTTTACCGTTTCCCGTAGAGTTTCGTTACTATCTTGTATGTTCAGCCAGATGAGATCACTCCGGTGTGTCATGATGGAGCCGAGATCCCGGTCGCCGAGGTTAAACACCCGTTCCACGATGTCTTGCTCCACTTCTTGAATCTCTCCTTCGGCGGTACTTTCTTGGATGATTGCTTTAATTTCCTCTTCCGTGATTTTGTTCTCTCCCGATTTGTTCAATCCCAATAGTTTCATCATGAATGACGTGCTGGCAGAGAGTAACCACACGAAAGGTGAGGCTATACGGGAAAGAATATCCATCGGGGCGGCAATTAGTTTTGCCATTCTTTCTGCGGCGACCATTCCTATGCGTTTAGGTACGAGTTCTCCGAAAATCAGCGTGAGATAAGTCACGACGATCACGATAAGCGTTTTGGATATGAGTAATGCATGAGGTTGCAACACCTCTATTTTTTCCACCCATATGGCCAAGTCGCCAGCGAGGGCTTGCCCGGAATAAAGACCGGTAAGGATACCGATTAACGTGATTCCGATCTGTATGGTCGAGAGGAATCGATCCGGTTGATTCGCTAATTTTAACGCTCTTTGTGCGGATTTGTTCCCGCTTTTGGCTTCTGTTTCAAGACGGGATTTACGGGCAGAGACCATCGCTATTTCAGACATGGCGAGTACCCCGTTTAAAATGATAAGTCCTATGATGATTAGAAATTCCATGTGTTAATTTTTTGATTTGGTGATTTTAGATTTTAGATTCCAGCCGCCCAAAGCCTGCGCTTTGACTACCCCCTCTAACTCCCCCTTGCACAGGGGGAGGAAACGCTACAATGTAACCTTGAAACGTCTTCTTGCGTCCGTTTCTCCCCCTGTGTAAGGAGCCAGAGGGGGTAGTTGTTTTTTCCATTCTAAATTCTAAATTTTAAACTTTAAATTCTATTTGTTTTGGCCTTATGATTAGTAGTGAGGGTAACTTTGCAAAAAGAGCCTGATCTTTTGACAACTTTTCGCAAGTGGTATAACTCATCACTAATAAGGTTTCTTTATTTTCAATAAAAGTGTTCATGGTTAATGGTTTGTCCAGTATGAATTTGTTTGAATCGATTTGAACGAAATCATTCATAATTCTGGATTCTAGTTGTTTATCCACCTGTTCGTTGATAAAGCAAATCCGGATGGTCATGCTTTGTTCGCCCAACCGGGTTCTGGCGTAATTAAAGAGGAACAAGTCGTCTTCGCTATCAACGAGAAGTAAGATATTGGAAGCCCGCGTGAAACCTCTGTTCACGAAGATTCCCACGGAACAATCCACGTGATCCATGATGGATTCCAGTTTTTGCCGGAGTAGCGTTCCCGGTAAATGTAACGGGCGATCTTTTAATTGTTTCAACCAGCGGGAGATCGTGGTGAATCTTTTACCCAGTTTTCCGGGGGCCGTGCTATTGTCCTGCATGAATTGTTGTCCGGCCCCGACGAACAGGTAGTCCACGTGTTCTTTCTTGGCCACGTGAATCATCTCCTGAATGAGTTTGTCGGTTACCTGATAACGTTCATCAACCTGTAAATTCAGATGGCGAGCCTCTTCCCGAAGGGGAATAAAACTCTCTTCTGCAAACTCTTCCGCTTTGGCAGGATTCAAGTCTGTTCCCAGCGTGAAGTGGGTGGCTATAAGTTGACTGTTTTGCAGACGATGTCCTAGTAAAAGATCGGCCATACCCAGTAAGGTTCTACCGGTTTCGGGACGACCAAAGGAGAGCAACACTTTCTCGTGATGATGGGATTTTTCCTCTTGTTTGGCAAATATCTTTTCCACGAGCGACAACATGGGAGTTGCCATGAACGTGGTCAATAAAGACATGATCAATAGCACCACGAACATTTGGGCAGAAAGGATTCCCATCTCGAACCCGATGTTCAGGGCCACGAGTTGCATAAGTCCCCGTGTGTTCATTAGTGTGCCGACGATAAGACTATCTTTCCAGTTTTCGCCCACAGCCCGTGCAGCCAACGTACACCCCCCAAACTTCCCGGCAATGGCTACCACGATGAACAGTAAGCACACGCCCCATAGCTCCGGCGTGTTAATCAAACCGATTTCCGTGTGTAATCCCGAAAAGGCAAAGAATAGGGGGAGGAAGAATACCAAAGAAATGTCTTCCACCTTCTCCATCATGACTTTACGGAAGCCGATGTTCGTGGGCATGACTACCCCGGCGATAAATGCCCCGAAAAGGGCATGAATACCGATGATTTCTGTCGTTACCGCCGAGAGTACGAGGAAGAGGAATATGAATCCCACGAAGGTCTTGTTGATGACTTCCGAGTTGGCATAAATGTCCCCGATTTTACGCAGAAACGGGCGCATGACCATAAACATGAAGGCGATGTAGATGAGCGTTAAGGCAATGGTGTAGAGGGCGCTGACGAAATTACCCGCTTTCGCTAAAGCAATCACGATGGCCAGTAAACACCATGCGGTGACGTCATCATTGGCCGCCGAGGCGATAGATAACATCCCGACAGGGCTTTTTGTCATATTACGTTCCTGCACGATTCGGGCCAACACGGGAAAGGCCGTGATACTCATGCTTATCCCGATGAACATGGCAAAAGGTAAAAATTCCGCTTGCTGTGCCCCGTAGTCCGCGTATACCCAGATGGCAGCTACTACTCCTAGGAAAAAAGGAACCACGATTCCGGCATGACTGATGACCAGTGTTTCGTTTAGTTTGTCTTTTATGACGCTGAAATCCAATTCCAGTCCGATGACAAACATAAACAGCACTAACCCGATCTGGCTTAACAGGTTCAGGTTCATCAGTGATTCGGGAGGGAATAGCGTGGCAGAGAATTCCGGGAAAAAATATCCCAGCAACGAAGGTCCCAAGACGATTCCGGCCACGATTTCACCCATAACACCGGGTTGCCCGATGTATTTGAAAAGGAACGAGAAAATGCGGACGGTGATCAAAATCACGATGATTTGTAACAACAAGATCGTTAGTGAGTTTGCCAGATTGTCGGAAATGATTCGTTTGAATAGTTCAAATGAACTCATTTCCGTGTTTACCGTACTGCTGACTTCGGGATGATCGATATGTTGACCCGTGCAAAGTGCAAAGTAAATTAAAGCACAGAAGACGGTCATCATGCCGAGATATATCCAGTAGTTTGTGCTATTCCTTTTCATGATCCCCAATGATTTTTACACTACTTCCTGTTTTTCATTCGTTTGAATGCTCTGAAGATTTCTCCCACCCAAAGTACAAGAGACGTGGCAAGCGTGATCCAGATCCATTCGGTCCACGTCAACGGGATGGTTCTGAAAACGGAACCACCGAAGTTGACCACGAGTACTTGTCCCACGATAATGGCCATTCCCACGGTAAGGAAACCTTCGCTTTTGAATATATCTTTAAAGGCGGAATCATTTGTTCCGAAAGTCTTCGCGTTGAACATGTTCCAAAACTGTAACATCACGAATACCGTGAAGAAGATCGTCAGGTTCCGAAGTCCTTCCGGTGTTCCGGCCTCAATACCTCCGGCATAGTTGGAGAGTACATATAACAAGCCGAGTAGGATAACCACGAACGTGATTCCGGTGGCTAGTATCAGTCTCTGCATTTGCGGGACGATGATGAAGGCATTCGAGTTTCTCGGCTTCCGTTTCATCACTTCCGGGCTAGGTGGGAGTGAGGCTAAAGCCCCGGCAGCAAACGTGTCCATGATGAGGTTTACCCACAACATCTGTGTTACCGTGATGGGAAGTTCCGAACCGAACAAAGACCCCAGTAGCACAATAATCAAGGCTGCCACGTTAATGGTAAGCTGGAACAGGATAAACCGTTGAATGTTCTGGTACACCGAACGTCCCCACATCACGGCAGAGGTGATGCTGCTGAACGAGTCGTCCAGCAAGGTGATGTCACTGGCCTCTTTCGCCACGGAGGTTCCGCTACCCATAGATAATCCCACATGTGCATGATTCAAGGCGGGAGCGTCGTTCGTCCCGTCTCCGGTAACGGCCACGATGGCTTGTTTCTGTTGTAGCAATTGAACGAGGCGTTGTTTGTCCATCGGGCGGGCACGGGACATGATTTTTAAATCCAGTACTCGATCCAAGGCCTCTTTATCAGTTAGTTTCGCGAATTCAACTCCCGTGATCACATTTCGATCGGTATCTTTTTCCGTCCACAGGCCGATTTGTCTTCCGATCTCTTTTGCCGTACCCGGTGTATCCCCGGTCACCATTTTCACTTGTATTCCGGCATCAAAACAGCGTTTTACGGCATCCGGTACATCCAAACGGATCGGGTCTGAAATTGCCACGATACCAAGGAAGGTTAATTCGGTGTTGTATAAACGTCCGTCTTTAAAATGCGGTTCATTATCCTCGATGATTTGGTAAGCAAAACCCAGCGTCCGCATGGCTTGATTTTGGTATTCCAGCAATTGGTTCTCCACGGTCGTTTTGTAACTGGCAATCGGTTGCAGTTCCCCGTCGATCAACGCGTTCTTACATTGAGCGAAGATAATTTCGGGAGCCCCTTTCACGTATAGAATCTTTTTTCCCATGACGGGAGAGTCAACCAATGTGGCCATGTATTTCCGTTCCGTGGAAAAGGTTAATTGGTCGATCACCGTGGCATTTTCCCGGAGTTCTTGGTAATTAGCCTGTTGTCCGTTTAACCAGAGTAACAAGGCAGCCTCGGTCGGGTTACCTAGAGTTTTCACTTTGCCCGGATCGGAAAAGTCAAGGAACGCGGTTGTATTTACGGCAATACCCTCTTTTATCAGTCGGGAGTTTTCATTATCCGTGAGTTGTTGATCTTTCAGACCGTAGAAGTTTGTTTTGTACACGGTCATCTGGTTTTGGGTCAGGGTTCCCGTTTTATCCGTACAAATAACGGTTGTGGCACCCATCGTTTCGCAAGCGTGCATTTTGCGAACGAGGTTGTTGGATTTTAGCATTTTACGCATACTGAGAGCCAAGCTCAAGGTAACACTCATTGGAAGACCTTCCGGAACAGTTACCACGATCAGGGTAACGGAAGCCATGAATGCCGACAGGATTTTCTTTCCCAGACTTAGCGAGATCCACGCTTGCGGATCCCAAGGTTTAACCCCGAAAGCCAAACCAATGGCGAGCATGATAACCAATGCTCCTAATCCGTACAGAATCCAACGTCCCCAACCTCCTTGCTTTATACTCTTGGGGAGTTCTTTTTCTTTTCCCCGTAGGGCATGAACATCGTATATAACAGGTACCCATACTTTGGCAAGCATGATGACTGCCGCGATTATCAATGCCCCGATCAGTCCGAGCTGTCCTAATTCCGGGGTAGGGGATGCGGGATTAAAGAAGATGGCTTTAATGAATAGGATGGTGAACGTGACCGCGGCACCGCAGAATCCTACTATTCCAATGAATTTTGCCAGCGAATCCAGCTGTTTGTCGAGCGGGGTTGGTTCTTCGCTTTTTTCCGAAGATTTTTCTGCCACTTTTCCAAATTCCGTGGCATCTCCCACGGCGAGTACCTGCATGATCCCGTGACCGTCGGATACGGTTGTGCCTCTCATCACGTGATTGGAAGGATAGGTGGCTTCGAGGTTAAATTCGGACTCGATCACGGTTTTATTGGCGATCGGTTCTCCGGTTAAACTGGACTCGTTCACCTGTAACGAGATTGCCTCCAGAAGCACCCCGTCGGCGGGGATCTCTTCTCCTTGCTCCAATAGCACGATGTCGTCCACGACAATGTCTTTTTTAGGGACTTCATGTACATTACCGTTGCGGATAACTTTAACCAACGTGTCGTCATTCACTTGATTCAGCACGTCGAACTTTTTGTTTGCATCCCACACGAACCAAGTGGCTACCCCTGTCGCGAGTAAAATGGCCACGGCGATACCGATGGTTTCTGCGATCTCGATGATTCCTTCCGAGAAATACATGGAGATGGCGATACCTCCCGAAAGAAATACCGCGATCATTAATATGCGAATGACGGGATCTTCAAAGTTCCCGATAAAAATCTGCCATAAAGAATCCCTTTTAGGGGGAGTTAACACGTTAGCCCCGTGTTTCTCGCGACTTTCCAGCACTTGTTTATCCGTGAGGCCCGTGTAGTGTTTACGTGATTCCATGTTATAATTTAAGATTTAATTGTTTTTTTTTACGTGTTGACCGAATAATAAGATACGTGAAAAAGCCAATGCCGACGATTAGCATGACGATGGAAATCTCGGTGAAATACTTTTCCAGTAACTCTTTTCGAGAATA
Organism: Butyricimonas sp.; assembly: GCF_019423355.1. Lineage (NCBI taxonomy): Bacteria > Pseudomonadati > Bacteroidota > Bacteroidia > Bacteroidales > Odoribacteraceae > Butyricimonas > Butyricimonas sp. The sequence goes on along the minus strand of NZ_JAHZBP010000011.1, from coordinate 79,231 downwards.
TAAAAAATAGCCGGCCGTAGCCAGTATCAGGTTCCAGATACCGCTTCCGGCAGCCGTGTAAAATATAAAGCTGTTTAAAGGCATTTTGACCAATCCAGCCGGAAGGGAAATAAAACTTCTTACCCCCGGGGTAAGTCTTCCGATCAGCGTGGAACTTTTGCCGTATTTCAAAAAATATTGTTCGGATTTTTCTACTTTTTCTTTTGACATCCGCAAAATCTTTCCCCAGCGTGATTCCGCGAAAGAATAAATGAATTTACGCCCTAACGTGTATGCTAACACGTAGTTGAAAAGGGCGCCTAGAACCGATCCGATTGTGCTGAAAATAACTACCAGTAGGAAATTGAGATCCCCGTTTGCAGCTTTCCAAGCTGCAGGAGGCACGATCAATTCCGCCGGAAAGGGAATGATGGAACTCTCAATGGTCATACACACGAGAACGCTCCAGTAGTTCACGTTATGCATATACCAATCGAGAATAGATTGAAGCCAATCGATCATATGTTGTTTCTAAATTTTTTTTTTATGTTTTTATTTGCTCTCACTTGTTATAATTATCGTTATGGTTTTGTCATAACAGCAATACTTTCAGCGAGTAGATATAAAAACCTTGACTATGTCGGGCGGTCAGGTATTGGATAAAGTGCCGTTCTTTTTTAGCGAAAGACAATTTTATCGGAATATTCTTCCCACTCTGCATATTGTGATGCGAATACACGTTTGTTTTAGGAGTTTTATCGAGTCCGAAACGTCGTCCGTGAGAGCTTGCAATTCCTTCATCGGAGCCTAAACGAAGACCTCGTAAGAGAGTGTCATAATGATGGGCCATCTCGTCCGGTTCGGATAGTTGTTCTGTTTGTGTAGGCAATGTTATCTCTTCCTCGTTTTCCTCAGCCTGTAGTCCATTGACTATGAGTAGTAAAGAAAAAATGAAGATAGATATATATACAAAAAACAGCCTTTTCATTATAAAATTATTTACAGGCTCAAAAGTAATATATTTTTTGGATATATATCCAGTCTCGTTTACGCTTTTTCTTATCAATAAATCCGTTTTATTACGTACCTTTGCGGGGAATCAGAAATATTCGGATCATGACGGTAAAAATGATATTAGCTTGTATCGTGGCTCTCTTGGCGTTAGTAAACCCGGTACAGAAAGTTTTAATTGTTACTTCATTGCAGGAGAGGTTCAGTCCTAAAGAATTGCGGTATATATCCATTAAATCATCTATTACAGCCGCGTTGATTCTAGTCTTTTTTCTTTTCTTGGGAGAGGTTACTTTCAGTTACGTGTTCCATGTCGAATTGTATTCTTTTCAAATCACTTGTGGGGCGGTGTTGATGTATAATGGTTTATCCGGTTTGTTGAAAGGTTTTTTCCTGAAAGTGGACGAGCATATCAAACTAGCCGATCTGACCACCGTGCCTATTGCCATCCCGATGATCGCGGGCCCGGCAACCATCACGGCAGCCGTTACGTTTCCCGTTCAATACGGGCGTGAGATCACGATTATAGCCATTTTGATCGCTTTGGTGGTAAATCTGTTTTGTATGTTACAAGCCCGGCGAATCGGGAATTTCTTGATTAAATACAATTTCATGAACCCGTTGATCCGGATTATCGGGTTGATTGTTGCCACGATCGGGTTACAGATGATATTTGACGGAATCACGCTGTTTATAAAGTCGTTGACGGTGTAGTGTATTTGTTTCCCATTTCCTTTCTGGCCAGACGAGTGGCCTCTTGGATAAAGTCGGTTTTGGCCTCGGTGTAGGCATCCCGATCATGTTCATAGCGGAGTTGAAGGTTTTGTTTCAGTTTGCCGTATGATTTTGCCGTTTCCGGGTGGGAACGCAGGTAATCCCGAAAATAGAGTTCGTCCCAATCCCCCGGGAATCTCACGTGAAGATGAACGGCTTGGCCTCGGAAACCTTGAGGGGTATATCCTTTCATGAACATCAGGTGAGGGGCCGGGTTATTAGGCTGCGTGTTGCAAATATATCCCGCAGAGATCAGGGCTGCGGTGAGCGACGGGATGTCCGCGTCAGTGGGGATTTCCAATAGAATGTCTATGGTTGGTTTGGCTATTAGACCGGGGACGGATGTACTGCCGATATGATTGATTCTGCTGATGTTTTTTGTCCCAAGAGCTGAAATGATGGTGTCTTTTTCTTGTTCGTAAAACTTTGTCCATTCTGCACGATGTTCGCTTAGGATGATCGGAAATAGAGCCCAAAGCTCTTCGTTTGTCATTTTTTGTAAAGGGTTGTTCATTGTGTTAAGGTTTCCAGTCTATAATTCCGTTTGCAGGATGTGTTTTCCGCCAGTTTTGGAAAGCGGTATAATCTTGTATCCCGTCTTGAATGACGGCTTGATAATACTCGATTCCCATGATTTCTTCGCCGTCGGGAGTCTTGTACTTTAGTTTCAATATGGTTTCCCGGATTTCGGGTGTCAATACCGCTAAGATTCGTTCGGCCACTTGCTCGAAATAGCCGTCATAGTAGGAACCTTTCAGGATGTGAATCATGTCGATTTGCCACAATTCGTAATCGGTATCCTCGTACCACGCGTGCCATTCAATGCAATGTTCGTCCGTGTTGATCAGGTTTTTGTATTCGATTCGTTTGATAGCCGGGTTGGCGGCCAGTTGCGTGATTGCTTGGAAACTGATGGCCGGGGTTAATTGTGGCGTATAGATATGGAAATCTATATCCCGGTGTTTCATCATCAATCCCATTTTTAATGACCCGACAAGATTGATTTCCGCCCCGATGGATTTCCAGATATTGATAATGTCAGTTGTTTGGACTATCTGTTTGGCTCGTTCTGTATTGCGAGCTGCAAGTTGTAACATCGTTTCCATATATTCGTGATTGAATATGCAAAAGTATAAAAACAATCTGCGTTTTTGCTAAAAAACAACTATCTTCATGCCGAAATTATAAATATTCACATTTTGGGAACAATTCTTAAATTTATACTGGCTTAGTATTAGTCTTAGAAACCACAGGCTAATAATTCTTTCGTTTGGGTAATTCTGCCCAAGCCGGTTTATTGTTTTTATTTCTTTTCATTCACGGCATTGCTCTTTTTAAGGGGATAAGTCTCTATTGTTGTAGTTTATGGTCACTTCTACGTGTGCCGTAAGTTGTAATGCTGTGAATGATCATAAAATCTTTCAAAGAATATTAGGCACAGTATAGATTATGAGAACAGAGTATATATGGGAGATAAAGGTTAAAAACACACCTACCTTAAAAAGAAAATGTAATCATTGTAATAGTAATAGATTTTATTGTAGTAACAAGTTCAGGATGAATGCCCAAAAAAGAAATATTGATGTATGGTTAATTTATAGATGTGTTGAATGTGATAGTACCTATAATTTGACTATTTTGTCACGCACAAAACCTGAATTGATAAAAAAAGATTTATTTTCCAAGTTTTCAGAAAATGATGAAAAACTTTCTTGGGAGTACGCTTTTTCTTCTGAAATAGGACGTAAAAATGGTGTCGAACTTGATTATAGTAATGTCGAATACGAGATTTTGCATGATGGTATTTCGATAAATGACATCTTGGATGTTGAGGGGGAGGTCGTGGTGTTTAAAATTAGAACCTATTTTGAATTTGGGTTGAAGCTATCTTCTGTTATTCGATCGTGTTTAGGGGTATCTTCCAATTTGTTAAACCAAATGATAGAAGCTGAAGCTATTTTTGTTTCTGAAGGCTGTTTGCTAAAGAAACGTAAAGTTAAAGATGGAGATATTGTATTTGTGAATAAAGAGAAGTTACGAAATATGTATATATTTCGGGGGATGTTATAAATCTATGGACTAGGGGCTGTTCCAGAAGTCATTTAATTTCCAAAAACTCCTCCGTCACTTCGTGCCACCTCCTCTATAAACAGAGGAGGTGCTGGTGACTCATCCCGAAGACGGGTAGTATTTCAACTCTCCCTCTGTTTATAGAGGGAGTACCCCGAAGGGGGGAGGGAGTTTGAAAGATGACTTTTGGAACACGTTATTCATTTTTCATCCCAATATAAAAGACATAGCCGTAGTAACTTTTGTATTTCCGGTAATAGTCGATTTCATCTAATTCCCGTTGTACTAATTGCTGGGCGGGTTTACTGTTTTTATATTTTTCCAAGAAGAGAGGAATGTTTTCTTGCATAGGTTTGTAAAAACAATCCAACCAACAATATTCAGGTAAAATGAAATGGGCTACCGGGGTGTATCCGGCTTCTTCCATTTTCTTGATTTTATTGGAAATGGTGTCAATTTCGGCATAATTGAAATTCCAGAATTGTTCAATCTCATCCGGTCGGGTATTCGTGAGCCAAGAAACTTCCGAAACGGCGATCATTCCTCCCGGTTTCAGGAATTGTTTCCACTCCCTTAGACCTCTTTCGAATCCGATGTTATAGATGGAGCCTTCCGCCCAGATTAAATCCAGTTCTCCGGGTTCAAAAGGTAGGTTCTCCATGGAAACTGCAATGCCGGAAATCCGGTCGCTGAGTCCATGACGAATGGCCCGTTCCTTTAAAAGTGTGATCATCTTCGGGAATAAATCGATCGCCGTGATCTGTCCTTTCGTGTTCTCGGCAAGCGTGATGGTTTGTCCACCGCTGCCGCAACCAATATCGGCAATTTTGGCGTTATCCGATAACTCCCCGATAAAGCTCAAGGCTTGTCGGGTGACTTGTTGACTTCCGGGACCTTGACGGTTTAGACGTGAAAAAAAGTCTACGATCATGTCAAAGTCGAAGTCTGCTACTAATTGTAATTCTTGTTCCATAATTGTAATAAATATATGTGATTATATGGTGAATCCCATGCTTTAGACATAAAGATTCGGATAAAAATTTTCGTCGTGGCAGTAGGCACTTGAAAATCAAAAAATAAAATCAATAGAAATAATTTCCGGGTAGGAAACCCGGATAGGGAAATCCAGCCTGAAAGAATTCGGGCTGTTAATTACGCATTTATCTTCTTAGAATTTGTTGTTTTCAAAAAGCGATATTTTGTTTGTTGAGGCGAAGGTATATTATTTTCATTTAAAATCTATTTTCCGGCTCTAAAAAACTCGATCATTTCGCTGGTAAGACTAATGTCAGATTCAGAAGCCGGAATGTTTTCCCGCTCAAACCATTCGGCCAAGGCCAGTTCCTCCCGGTCGAGCGTGATGCTGTCGTCTCCTTCCACTTCGGCAAAAAAGCCCATTAGAAGTGTGTCGGAGAATGACCACGGTTGACTTTTGTAGTATCTGAGGTTTTTAACGTGTAATCCGACTTCTTCCATGACTTCCCGTTTCACGGTTTCCTCGACGCTTTCCCCGATCTCGGTAAATCCGGCGAGCAAGGCGTAGCGGGTATATTCCCGGTTGGCATATTTGGATAACAGGATTTTATTCCCGTTCGTGACGGCGATGATCACGGCTGGCATGATTTTCGGGTATTCAGTGTTATTACAAGTCAGGCAATGTAACATCCGTTCCTTTTCATGGGGAACGAGTTTTGTCCCACAATGGCTACAGAACTGATGGTTGTCGTACCATTTGTAGAGGCTGTACGCCGTGATACCTGCAAATGCAAGGTGTCTCGGCCCGCTTGTCCGGAAAAGCCCGATGTCTTTTAGCTCGAATTCCGGTTGTCCTTCCGGGACTTGATGTACCAGATAAAAACAGTCGTTGTCAATGGCGAATAAATAAATGGCTTTCTCGTAAACACTTTCTTCGATCCCGTTTAATTCCGCGAAACGGGGAAACCGCAGGACGGATGAATCTTTACCTGCCAGAACCGTGCGCCCGTCGAAATAAAGCGCGTAGCTTGTTGCCTCCGGACGTTTGGGGGCGTAAGCATTTGAAAATATATGGGGCGCTATATCTTGTATCATACCTTATTTATTTTGCCTGTGAATTCGGGCGTCAAAGGTATTAAATTGTTGGATATGACGCTAGTTTTTAAAATGAAAATGGGGTGTGTCAAAAGTCATTTTATTTCAAAAAACTCCTCCGTCACTTCGTGCCACCTCCTCTATAAACAGAGGAGGAGCTGGTGACTCATCCCGAAGACAGGGAGTATTTCAACTCTCTCTCTGTTTATAGAGGGAGTACCCCGAAGGGGGGAGGGAGTTGGATAAATGACTTTTGACACACCCTCATTTAAGAATAAAAACTTTGTAATGAAGGGTAATTGGCTCCTATTTTACCATCTCGTAATCGAGGCCGTTTACATAGTAGATAGAATAGAAGTTTTTATTATGGTTTTTCATCCATTCCCGCATTTGTTGAATGCTGTTCTTTTCAGAGTCGCAGTGGTCGGAATCTTTGTCTCCTTTAGCCTCTTCTTCCGCGACTTCTTTTTCCCAGTTGTCGATGTATTCCTGTGACAGGCGTTGTTCCTGTAATACCCCGGTCACGACGATTTCGGAATTAACCAGCTCTTTGTTGAAAGATTGTATGTTACCACCAGCTTCAACACGGATTGTGAGTTTACCCGTGGAGTCCGCGATGAAACAGCGACGTCCGGAGTGAGAACAAGTGTGTTTCACGACGCCTTTCAGAACGACCGTATCATTCAGTTGTTCTTCGGCCACGTTCAGAAGACCGTTAACGTCCAAGGTTTTGGAGGCCAAAGATATTTCAGTGGTATTCTCCTGCTGTGTTTTCTTGTTCGTGTTTTTGCATCCCACGATGGAAAGTGTTGCGATACAAGCGATAATAAAAATAAATGTACTTCTTTTCATGACGATATATTTAATGTTATTTTCTTATTCTGGCAAAAAGGCACACGGTAATAAATCCGGCAAATCCCGAGAATAACGTGATAATCCCGGCAAGGTATTTCCCGTATGATTTCTCTTTACGATACACGACAAAAGTAACTATTGTCAGTATAATATTCAACAGAAGAGACGGGAAATAATAACCCGAAACTCGGGGATAGATGTAACTGTTCGTGCTATCTTGAAAGGTCACCGTGAACGGGAACAAGTAAGGTAGTGTTTTGTCCCACGTGGATTCCGGTGCCGGGCGGAACAGGCTGTCCACTTGACGCATACTTTTATTCTCCAAGGCGTAGGTATGTTCCCCGTCCGAAGAAATCTTGGCTACCGTCCAGTAGAACATATTGGCCATGATGGAAACCCGGTCTTTATCGGGATTCACGTTTTCCAACACTTTCACGAGGCGGTACCCGTCCGTGGAAAGATAGTAAAGCGTGTGATTCGTGTCGAACAGGAATCCGTACAGGCTCCGGTTGTCAATTTCCATCGGGAACATACAGGAGATGTTACTTGCCTTCGTGTCCTTGACAAAAGGTTTCCCGTTTGTCATTTTTACATGGAAAAGATGTCCCTCGCTATCCAAGGCGAAATACCCTTCATCGTATGATTTCTGGCTCGTGGGAATCCCGGTGACCCACAGCGCGGGGAACGTGAAACCGGCCTTCTCCATTGCTTGCTGGAAACGGGTGGATTTCTGTTCGTCTGCCCGGTTGGTGGCCATGTCGATGAATTCGATGTTCTCTTTCAGTCTGAACATATCGCTGGGGTTTTCAAGGTCTACTTTTCCCGAACAGGATTCGAACATGGGGTAGAGTTCTATGACCGGGGTATTTTTATCTTTGGGTTTATACCAGAAGAAAAAGTTATTCCGGGCTATGGTTTGTCGGTCAACCGGAATCCCTTGGATGGAATCCGGGATGGCGTTTTCCATGGCTAACTGACGATAGTAGAACATGGGTAACACCCGGTCGAATTCCGCGTCCGAGTAGACTTTCCCGCTCATGTCTTTTCCTCTCACGTTATCATTGTCCTGATCCAAATAACAGAATTGGTTAATGACAGAACTGTAATAGGTGAACGGGTACCGGGGAGAGGAATCCATGGTTAATTGAACGAGTGACGGGATAATCCATGATAATAGGAAAATGGATAATCCGATATATAGAATCTTTATTTTCATCTGCTTGAAATTTAATGATATTACTGCATTCCTTCTTTAAAGTGACGAATGGAGATTTTGGGGTATAGGGCTAAAAGTACGAGTGTCCCGAACAGGAAGGGGAGCATGTAAATGTAGCTACCCGGTACGCCTTGTACCATGAATAATGATAGGATCAATAACCCGATCACGGCATTATAGATTCGCTGGCTCCACACGGGTTCCAGAATAATCCACGCCGTAAGTAGATAGGATGCGAAACCGCATAATACTTGCGGGAGTATCGTGGCGAACCATGCACCGACCACTTCTCTCGGGAAATCCGCGGATAGTCCCCACAGGAAACCACCATAGCTGACCGTGAAAAGGAGTAACAGGCACGCCATCCCGTAACTTAGCATCAGGAACACGATTCGGTTCTCTCCAAGCGGGAGATGCAGTGTCAGTTTGAAACGTTTCTTCGTCATTTCCGGAATAAACTGGGTGATTCCCATGATGATCCCGGCAAGTAGCGGTAAGACTTTTATCTGGTCCAGCAAAACCACGTTTTTTAGGATAAATACTTCCCACAAGTGTGGCATTCCCACGTTACGGGCGGCACTTGAAATGCGAAGTGCAATGTAGCCCATGGCGAGGATAAATACCACGAACATCAGGAGAAACATCCAACGGGTTTTAATCCATTCTTTGAATAGTAGTGCTTTGTTCATCGTTTTAGTGTTGTTTTTGATTAATATTTTCCGGTTAACCCGATAAAAGCGTCTTCAAGGGATAAAGTTTCCTCCTTTAAATCTGCCACTTGCACACCTTTTGATTCCAATAGTTGCCGGACGGTTTCGAGTGGTTCGAATGAGTAGGTAATCCATTGACCGTTATTTTTTTCGGTGTTCCATAGTTTTTCATGTTCCGTGGGAACTTGACCTTCGTTCAAGGAGAAACGGAAACGGTGGAAGTTTTCCATGATTTCCCGGGTCGGTTTGTGAATCAGCAAGCGCCCGTAATCCAGAATCATACAATCGTCAATCAGCAATTCCATGTCTTGGATGATGTGGGAGGTCAGGAATATCGTTTTATCCCCTCCGGCGGCAAAATCTCGCAAGTATTCCACGAACAGACGGCGATAGCCGGGGTCCAGTCCCATGGAGAAATCGTCTAGGATCAGTAATTCCGGGTCTTGGGCAAATAGTAACCCAAGGGCGACTTGAGAACGCTGACCGCATGACATATGATTGATTTTCTGATGAGGAACAACTTTTAGTTTTTCCATCAAACCGTAGAACGCGTCTCGTTTCCAGTTCGGGAAAAAAGCCCGGTAATACTTTTCGATTTGCTCGATCGTGAAATAGGTGTGTTGCACGTGACCTTCCAGTAATAAGCCGATCTTGGCTTTTGTGGCGGGAGTGAGGTGATTCATGTTCTCGCCGAGAAGGTAACACTCTCCGGAACAGGGTTTTAAATAACCGTTCAATATGTTAATGATGGTGGTTTTTCCCGTTCCGTTTTTTCCGAGTAACCCGAGTACTTTACCTTTTTCTACTTCGAAGTTCAGGTTCTCGTAAATTAATTTTTCTCCGTAATAGTGCGTTATATTTTTACACTTGATTACTTTTTCCATGTATAAAAGATATTATGGTTTAAAAAACAATGCCGCAATGTGCTTGCAGGGTTTCCCGGTGCAAGTCGTTTTGGCAGGAGTCATGTTGCCAGTTTAATTTGATAAAGATACCCCTGTTTTTAGGCAGGGAATAATTCCAGCGGAGTTCTATATTCGTGGTCCAGTTGTCCGCGGAGAGATTGTCGTAAGCCTTGTAAACCGCGGCTAGGGCGATTTGCTCTTGGTCGATTTCCGTGAGCTGCAAATCGGCGGTTGAATTCTTACGATACACCCCGTCCAGAACGAACTGGAAAGAGTGCTTTTTGTAGCCGGTTGCGGCAAAGAAGTTCATCCCACCGGATAAATAGTTTACTTTCATGAGGCGGGCAGGGTCAAGATATTCCATCTTGAACGAGTTGAACCCGGCTCTTGGTGACAGGTACCATGTAAAACGGTCTCCCTTGGTTTGCCCGTATACTCCCGAAACGGAAATATCTGCTTTTTTCACGGATAGTTGTTCGGCCTCGCCCGTTTTTTCGTACACGTTGGTCGTGGCACTTCCGATAAGGGATTCAATCCCTTGACGATCTTGGTAGGTTGCCCGTGTCCGGACTCCCCACTGGTGCTTGTTCCGGAAAGAAGTGTAAGCGATTTCGGCTTTCATCTCGTCCTGATTCAACGTGTTCAAGGGTAGGTCGTTCAGGTCTGAAATAATCTTTTCGAAAGAGAATCTTTCATACCCGAAGGAGCCGGAGAAACCTTGTTTGTCGCGGGGGAAAATTTCAATGCTTGCCCCGTAGCGATGACCGTCGTAGAAGAGGGAAGTGGCCCCTCTGCGAAACCGGACGTAGTCCATGCCCAGACCACTGAGATTATAGGTAATGGCGGAACCCAGTTCGCTATAAAACTTTACGTCGTTGGTTTGCTTGTATTTTCCGGCATGGAAGGCGATTCCCATGGAGTATAGCGTGTTCAACTTGGCCGATATGCCGATGGAGGCTTTCAGGTCCGAGACGATGTTTCTGGGGCGGGGATCGATCTTCCGGTACTCGATAAGGGCCCGGTAATTGGCATATATCCCCCAAGTGAAACGTTTATGTTCCTGCGCGTATCCCCCAGCAAAATAATATTCTTCAAAGTCCATGTCCCCACCGACCGAGTCCGCAACCACGTAAGGATATACCATCAAATAATCGGACGTTTCGTTCCATTCTACTTTTTCCCTTTTCCCTTTTTTAAAATAGGCGTTTCCCCATGTCTTGCTGTTTTCTCCTAATGGCATGTAAGAAAATGCGTGGAAGGAAAAATTACTAACTTCCGAGCCTAATTGGGGCAAAAATGCCTTGTTTGCATTCTGTTGTTCCCAACCGATTTGTAGTTCCGATATGGAGAACGTGTGAGCATAGTAATTTATAGCCGGGTTATCATAGATTTGCGACACGAAACTCTCCGTCGGGGAGAAGTAAATCCGTGCGCGGGTGTTTGCCGGAATACTATCCTGTGCCCATGCCTCGAAGGTCTGGAAAAGAAGACTAAAAATCAGAATGAAACGAAAAGTCATGATTTTGTCGGTTTAATAATTATTGTTTTAAAGACGGAGTGGCCTTGGCCTCAAAGTCTTCCGTGGAGTTATTTGTGTCTTTCAGTATCTTGCGTCCGTCAGGAGTGGTGGAAAGTACTTTCCGGCGGACACTTTTGTTGTATCGGTTTTTGTCGCTTGCGACTTCCCCGCAGTAGGTGAATCCCATGTCGAGGGATGCGTCAACTACATTCCAAGCATATTGTGCTTTGTTACTTATGTTGACCGCATCGATGATCCATGCGTTGGGGACTTGATAAGCATTCTTGTCTTGGGATTCTCCTATAACGTTAATATATGTAGCCTTGTATGTGTAATCTGTTAAAAAAGTATTTTTATCCACTTGTAACCGGGCAATAGCATAAGCGCAAAGTCCTTGATTGTGCAGACTCCATGTCGTTTTTGTATAGCTATAGATTTTGTCAAGGTTGGTCACTTGGGGATTATCTATATCTGGATTTTTGTCATTGTCATCGAACCATTCGAAGTCTGCATTACTTAGGTCGAAAGAATTGCTGTTTGCTTCTCTGTGATCTATTGCTTTATCACAAATCAAAAGAGATTTTCCGGGTTGTACCGGATAGTCTTTTCCGTTTCCGGGAATGGCGTACACGCATTGAACAGCCATTGCTCGTGACATGATGTCCGGTGTGTAGTCGTATTTTTGGGAGGTTTTAAAAGCGGATTCTAGAATAACAAGTCCGTCTGCATATAAAACGGAATCGGAATTGTTGTATATTTTAATATATTGATCTGCAAGATATTGTTTTCCTTCCGGTGTCGTACTTCCGGCGAAATAGACCTCTTCAATAACAAAATCCGCTTTCGAGTTGAAAAGGAATAATTTAATATTATCAGCGCTTGTTGTTCCGACAAGATTCACGGATTCTTTATATCCTTTTACTTGCCCTTCAACGGTTTTCTCGTCAACGATATAATTCATTTTCCCCTCTACGGTGATATTGTAAAGGCCTTCGTTGAGCGTGATTTTCCCTGTGGTTCCGGTCATCGTGTTTGTTGTCTGTTTTCCGGTGTTCACGTTCTTGAACGTGACGTGTAGGTCGGATATGCTTGTTACATTCAAGTCTTCCGGTTCTGTGAGTGTTAAAGTAAACTCTGTGATTTTTACTTTGTCATCATCCGTGCAGGCAATAAATCCTGCACAGATGAATAACATAAATACTAATACGTAAGAAATTTTGTTGATCATGTTGTTTTTGTTTTTATAAAGTGTTTATTTCTTCAAAGATGGTGTAGCTTCCGGGGTAAAATCCTCGGTTGAATTGTTGGTGTCTTGCAGAATTTCCCTTCCGTCTTCCGTGGTCGTGAAAGTTTTCCGGAGAACGCTCTTTCCATATCGGTTTTCATCCCCGTCAATAACCCCGCAGTAGGTCCAGCCCATATCTATCGTGGGCGAGGTTACAATCCATTGGAATTCTGATTTGACACTTAAATTGACAGCGTCTACAATCATTTCGTTCGGTACTTTGTAACAACTTTCCTCGCAGGGAATCTGGTATTCTTCAAAGACAAACATCCACTCGTAATCATAAGTATAGTCTTGTAAAAACTTTTCGATATCTCCCAGTCGAGCTATCGCGTAACTATTGAAACCGCGATTGTGGAATACAAATTTGCCGTACGGGGTCAGTATGTTGGGAACTTCGTGGTTATCAATATCGTCACTATCTTCATAGAAGATTTCGAAATCCGCTTTACTTAAATCGATGGAGTTTGAGTTTTGAGCTTGATGATTTATCCCGTTATCTGCAATGATAATATATTCTCCGGGATTAACCGGGTGTTCGGTTCCATTTCCCGGAATGGTAAGAATAGAGTTTACGGCCATAGCCTCTCTCATGATGTCTGGCGTGTAGTCTTGCTTGTCTGTGGTTAGGAATGCTGATTCTAGAATAGATAATCCGTCGGCATACAGCACCTTATCCGTGTTATTGTAGATTTTAATGTATTTGTCTCCATTGTATTGTTGTCCTTCTTCCGTCACCGTTCCCGTGAAAAATATCTCGGCGATAATGAAGTCGGAAGACGTCTGGCTAATGAATAATTCGGTTGCTAAAGAAGCGGTCGTTCCCGATATGTTGACAGATTCTTCGTATCCCCGGATTAGTCCTTCATGGCTTTCTCCCTCTCGCTTGTATTGAATAAAACCTTCCATGCTGATATGATACATTCCTTCCGGAAGGGTTACGTGGATTTGATTATTCTCGAACGTCGTGTTATTTGTCACTCGTCCGGTATTCACGTTGGTGAACTTTACTACCATATTGGATATACTAGGTTCTTCAAATCCTTCCGGAAGTGTTGTGTTTAATGTAAATTCGGTTGTATTAACCGTTTTGTTATCGTCCGTACAAGACAGCACGCTAAAGATCGTCACGATCAGCGAACAGAAAATGATAAAATTGTTTTTCATATTTATGATATATTGGTGTTATAATTTGATGTTCAATTCCATGCCGAAATAGGGGACTGCTTTCCTTCTGATTTTCGCCCCGTTGGCCTCGTAGCTGGGATTGTAGTCCAGTATGTTGTTTACGAACAGGGAGAGTCCTATCTTTTGATTGAAATACTTGGTTGCCGAGAAATTGATGTTGATGGATACGGGAACCGTTGTCCGTTTGAAAGCGGCCTCGTTGTAGTTCACTACCAGATGCTGGCGTTCCATGTCGGTTTGATCGGCTGCCGTGTAATCGTGTTCTTCGCCTTTGATGTCCACGTACTTGATCGGTACCCCGTTCTTTCTCATGCTCTTCTGTGCGGTAAACCACATGCATTGTACCGAAGTGGCGAAATTCAGTCCGAGCTTTTGCAGGTACGTGTCGAACATGAAGTTCGTGTTGAATTGTTCCCGAATATACCCGTCATCGTCCAGATATAACCCGATGTATTTTAATTCTTTCCCATTCAATATCACGCTAGGTTTCCTGTACACCGGCTGGCTGTTGTGGTAGGTCGATTTGAACCATGCCCCGGTAACCGTGAGACGGGTGTGTATGGATTCGATACGGTTGGACGAGTATTGAAATTCAACTCCTTTTTTGATAATCATGCTACCGTTCGTGTTTCTCCCGTACGTGCTGATCACCGTGTCGTTCGTGTAAGTCAGGTCACTTAATTCCGGTGGCCCCTGTAATGAGGTGTGGTCAATGGTTGAGGTGTCATATTTTTTATACTGGAAAGACCGGTAGTAATTGGTTGTTCTGAAACCGTCAGTCATTTTCTCGTAGAAATAATTCACGGAGAACAGGTGTTTGTCATAATCGAAATCCAGACGTACTTCCCATTTCTTGTTACGGGCGGGTTCCAGATCGTAATTCGTCGGGTCAATAATGTAGGTCATCATGTTTAAACGCCGGAAGTCAGCGTTCGTGTGATAATAGTTCAATTGGGTCAGGTCGTAATAGATCTTCTCCGGGTAGAGTTGTGACATCACGGGCATTTTCCTTTGCCAGCCGATCCCGCCGACAAGTTGGATGTTTAATTGTCGGTCGAAGAGAAACAGGGTCGGGAATTTCCATTGTGCGTTTACCCGGGGATCAAAGTATATTTTACCCTGCATCCGGTACTCCGCATCCAAGTTGAGCGGGGAGAAGGCACGTATACCCCCGGCCACGATCAGCCGATGTCGGTCGACAGGAATATCAATCCGGTCCTCGATGAAAAACGATAACAGGTGATCTGCCGGAATCTCGTCATACGGTCTGGGGCGATAGGAGGTCGAGGGATAAAGAGGCCGTGTCAGGTCGTACACCTGACCTTCCCCTAGGTTTTTACTCATTCGCCATTCAACTCCCGCTTTCAATTTATTCGTGGTGTTGAAAAGATCGAAGTGAAATTCACTCATCGTCTTCACGTAAGCATTGATGGGTTTGCCGTCCACTTTTAAATGTGCCGTATAGCGATACGGGAGAAAAATCCCGTCGTGTTCGCCTTCTTCCGTGTTGTCGGGAATGGGGGTGTCTTTATCCAGCGAGATAAATTTAGTCTGTTTGATTTTGTTGAGCGAGTAGTCCACGGCGGCGGTTAAGTTGACGTATTGCCAGTGCCGGGATTGGGTGAATACCCAGTTCAGCGTGTTTGACACGGACATCCGGTGGTAGCTGGATTTGTATTTGTCTATCTTTTTATAGCTGATGTCCGGATCGCTTTTCTCATCATCAATGGATTGCCCGTAGTCCAAGTCCAAATCCCATGATAATGACCGGGCGTTTGTTTTCCACACCCGTGCCACGTGGGTGGTTGCGGAGAGACGTTTGTAGTTTTCCAGATTGTTGCGGGGATCGATCTCTGCATCCAAGTAATCGAACCCGAAGTTGAATATCCATCCTTTGTTTGTCGCGAATCCTTTACCTAGGTACACGAGTTTACTTTCGGGGTCTGATTTTATGCGGGCTTCCCACGGATGGGCTCCCGCTTTTCGTTGGATTTTGATTACTCCGCTGGTCAGTTCACCGTATTCAACGGAAGGAATTCCCCGGATCACTTCCACGCTTTCGATGAAATCAGTTGACACCATACGCATATCAACCCCTTTGCCCGTGCTGTTCCGGTAGTAATCGTGATCGCTTTGACTGGCTCCCAGCACGTGTTGCATGTTGGCATCCGTGTTGATTGGTACCCCGTTGACAAGAAAAGCGGTACCTAATGATGAAATATCGTAATCGTCGCTGGAAACACCAACTTCCCGCAAACGGGCTTGGTTTACACCACCGAGGGCGGGATCTTTCGTTCTTCCGCCCGGCAGTAATGCCAGAATATCCGTGAAACTTGACGGTTGCAGGAGTTCCATGGCCTTGCGGTTAATCTTGGAAGAGGTTGTAAGGCCTCTGGATTCGGATGCGGTGACAATAATGTCTTTTAGCGTGATATTGTCCGGTTGCAAGGCGATTGCAATTGTCGTATCCCGGTGGATGGACAGGGATTGATGTATCGGGGTATATCCGATAAAAGAGATGCTAAGAGAGTAGGTCCCGGTTGGAACGTTTTTTATGCTGAAACTTCCTTTCGTATCACTGATCGCGTGAAGTTGCACGGAATCATTTTTTAATAATACGGTTGCGAATTCCAGTAATTCGTTCGTCTTGGCGTCTTTTATATTCCCTTGCAGGTGAAATTGTGTTTGACTTTGCGCTTGAATCGGTAGCGCGATAGATAGGTAACCCAATAAACAAAGAATCTCGATAATCCCAAATCTGCATTTCATCACTTACTTCTTTTTGTCGATGCAAAGTTATAGGGTAGGATAATATGAATCCATCACCAAAAATAAGGATATTGGGGGTGCTTTTGGGGGAGAGGTGTCCCCGTTTATGGGGATAAAAAAAGAATGGGGCTGACCCCAAAGTCCATTTTAAACAACTACCCCCACTAACTCCCCCTTACTCAGGGGGAGAAACCGCTTGGTAATCAGCTCTCCCCCTGTGTAAGGGGTAGTTGGAGGGGGTAGTTGTAAATACAAACAGGACTTTTTAGTCACCCTCATTCTTTTGTTTATAAGGTTTATAAACCCAATGACTTTCTAGTATTTTATTTCTGTAATTTATCGGCTCTTTCTTTTAATCTTGCTGCACGAGCCTCGCTATCCGGGTGGGTAGAAAACATCTGTTGTATGCGAGAGGCTTTTTCACCCCCGGTATTGGAGAGTTCTACCAGTTTTGTCAATGCTTTTGACATGGCGTAGGGATCAACCTTTTGTTGAAGGCAAAAATCAAAAGCGTAATCATCAGCGGCGAATTCTTGCTTTTGTGAGAATTGTGCCCCCATGAAAGCCTCTGCCAACGCTCCCAGTTGGGAATCGGTCAATTTGGATGCAGTCTCGCTTACCGCACCTGCCACGTTCTTGGCAGCCGAACGGAGGTAAGCATTTTTCATGGCGTGTTTGGTGTCTTGGTGTACCACGTGTCCGATCTCATGACCGATAACAGCCAGCACCTCGTCATCAGTCATTAACTCCATTAATCCGGCAAAGATACGGATGCTCCCGTCCCCGCAGGCAAAAGCGTTGACATCGACAACTTCATATATAGCAAAATTCAGTTTCAGCCCTTCAATTTCGGGGAAGTTTGCCGTGATCTTGGCCAAACGTTTACCTAATTCACTATCTGGTGCCGCCACTTTATTATGAGTGTCCATCCATTGTATGTATTCTTGGCTCATGTTAGCAATGTCCTCGTCGGAAAGAGTGATCGCTCCGGCCGCATCCTTCCCGGCTTGAATAGCTTTTTTCGTGTCGATTTTCATTTTGCCGATTTTTATTTGCGCTTGTAAAGTTAAGGTTCCGGCAAGTAATAATACGCACATGAATAGTTTTCTCATCGTTGTAGTGAATTTTAATGTTTGATTATTAAATATTTCCTTATTGTCGTTGTATGTTTGTAATATGAAGTACAAAAATAAACATTTCCCTTGTATCTTTAACGGGAAAGAATTATTTAAAAATATTCTTGCGAGAAGTGAGCAAGTGAAGAAAATTATATTACCTTTGCATCGCTCAAATGAAAAGGACTCGTAGCTTAATGGATAGAGCACTTGGTTACGGCCCAAGAGGTTGTGGGTTCGACTCCCGCCGAGTTCACGAAAATGTCATAAAATGGCAATGAAAAAATGCCAAACCTTGTAAATCTCATGATATACAAGGTTTTTTCTTTTTAATAAAACGACAAGATAAACCTTGACTTTGCCAATATAGCACGTGGCAAAGTAAATTAAAAGTAACCCGATCTATTATCCGGTAACTAGGTTACTTTTGGCAGGGAAATGTCCCGAATTGGCAGCGTGCAAAATTCTCTCTAACAAATAATTAAATTACATTTAAGTCAAATTATGTTGCTATGAGAAACACGTTTACAGTTCTGTTTTACCTGAAAAAAGAGTCTAAAGAAATCGAAAAGTTGATCTTCACGAGAATTTCAATAAACTCGCGTCGAACACAATTCAGTACGCGATTAAAAATTGAAGAAAAATCATGGGATCAAAAGAATCAACAAGCCAAGGGACGTACCGCGAAAAGCAATGAAATTAACAACGTCTTGACCACGTTAAAAAGTAAAATATTACAACATTATAACGAGATCGCTCGTGAAAAAGGATTCGTTAGCGTGGATTACTTGAAAAGTAGCGTGCTAGGTCAAGTAGAACAGAAGAAACAAGCCACACTTTTACAGCATTTCGATAAATTTCTTGTCGATATGGAATCACGAGTTAATATCGATCTGGCGGCGAGAACACTCGGACGTTATCGTGTAACACGAGATCGTGCCTGTATATTCATAAAAGAAACGTACGGGACGCCAGATTTGCCACTCGAAGAAATCAATTATTCACTCGTGAAAAAATTCTATCTTTTTATACGTGAAAAGTACAACAGTGAAAACAACAACGCTTTAAAATACGTGCAACGCCTAAAAACGGTGATTAACGACGCGAGAGCGAACTCGTTAATGACAAGCGATCCTTTCGTTAATTTCAAATTTAAATTCGAGAAAAAAAGGCGGGAGATTCTAACTGATGACGAAATAATTCGGCTAATGGAGAAGACTTTCACGATTGAAAGACTTGAAAGAGTTCGAGACTTCTACATCTTTTCTGTTTTCACGGGTTATTCACACGCGGATATTAAAGATTTGAAAGAAACGGATGTCGTGAAATTTTTAGACGGGAAACAATGGATCAACACGAACAGGAATAAGACGGGCGTGAGCGAGGATGTCCCGCTTTTAACTATCCCGTCTAGAATCATTCAAAAGTATAAAGGCGAGGGAAAGGAGGGGAGACTTTTCAATATACCGAGTAACCAGAAAATAAACGCTTACTTGAAAGAGATTGCAGATTTATGCGGGATAAGCAAAAAACTAACATTTCACACCGCAAGGCACACGTTCGCCACGACAATAACCCTGAACCGGGGAATCCCGATCGAGGTTGTTTCAAAACTGTTAGGACACACGAATATTCAAACGACACAAATATACGCTCACGTGTTGAAAGAAACTGTTAGCGCGAAAATGCAAGAACTTGGCGGGAAACTTGATATTTTTAATGATCACATTTAGGATGAGATACCCGTTATTTTGCAAATTATTGAATAAAATATTCGGGATGATAATACACGAGTGATCACGGCAAACGAATACTTTTTGCAACACCTACCCGGGAAGATTTTTTGAGCCGGATCGAGGGGCTCCGAAACTTCCCGGGTTACCCTCGAAATCATTAAAATCCCGAGAATAACTTGTGAAAAGTTATTTCCCGTCATTTTAACAATTTCTCCACCCGCGTACGAGAACCAACGTTGCTGCGTTTGGCTACACCATGTTTTCTAAAAATCGATCGATCACACCTTGGATTTCCATGACTTGCTCGCGAGACAAACCGCTCAAACCTTGATCATTAATTACCACGTCATATTCAACTTTGGGAGCCACGTTTATTTTTGTCAACGTTTCGCTTTTTAAAATCATCGGTATTTCTTTTATCGTCTCTATTTTCTTTTGCGCGTCATTTTCTTCCAGCAACAAGACATCGTGCTTGCTCTTCTTTAATGGTAATGGTTTAATTTTTCGTGGTTTTATCCCCGGGATCGAGCATTGTATATCCATTTTCTCTACTTGATTTAAAAACGAGAGAAGAGACATGAACAAGTCAAGTATTACCCAGGAAGGGGTGCATTGTATTTCCACCCACAAGCCAGATGCACTGTAATCCGTGTTAAAAATTCCATCATCAAAGGTTGTTGTTTTCCGAATCACGGAATACTGTCCCAAATCAGAAGACAAATCCTCGCTCGCCAAGGAAATTTCATCCTCCCTATCAAGAAAATCATCTATCGCCTCGTGAAGAGATTCAATATCCTCGCGAGATAACCCGTGAATTGTTTCTTTCCCAAGTTTTAAATAGTAACTCTGCACGGAATTATCTCGTGCAGGGGCTAGAGTAGAAATGACATCACTTTTCATGGTAATTAGTGTTTATTATCGTGACTAAGATTTTAGATTAATTACTTGTTCTCCTGTAAAAAAACAGCAAGTTTTTTTTCAAATTCCTCGAATTCGGTGGGAGAGAACCTACCCGAGCATTGTCCGTTTACATATAAAGTATAATAAAATGTAGGCTTATCATCCCAGCAACCATGATTGATACTCTTTGAAACATCGATGTTATCATCAATTAATTTTTCGCGCTCGTTCGTTAATCCATCTTCCATGATCTTTACCAGAAAATTTTCTCGTTCCTCGTGTACGCATGTTGAATTATCAATACGTTGAAGACGTAACCGCCTCGTGTTATCCTTTAAAAACGCTTGAAGGGTATCGGAAAGAGCCTTTATTTGGGAGTAAGTGATGCATTGAATTTTCCCGGCAGAGGAAAAGACACAATAGCGTGTTTGCAGATCATCACACGTCTCGTCAAGATTCATGTCCATTTCTATGGAAAACCAAAAATCACCGCGAGTTTCTTTCATCCTCTTGCGTGCTACCTTTTCTTTCTCCCGGAATACTTTCATCCTGAGTTGCAGGTTTTCAAGTTGTTGTCTTGATAAACCACACATTAGCTGATCTCCTGTAACGATACAATAACTCTTCCTTGAATAATCCCCTTCAACAACGGTGTTCACACGTGTCAAATCATCCATGATGTGCTGTATTAGTGAAGGCAGAAAAAAAGACGGTTCCGCCTGTCCCGTTGTCTTACACTCCAAAGGCGTGTGAGAGTGCATTAACACTCTCTACGGGGGTACGAAACCGCCGTATGAAGATAACGGGCATAAAAAATGCCTGTCACGTAATGGCAGGTTTCCCCGCCTTTGGATTATGTAAGACGTAACAAATGTACAATTAATTTTTAACAACTCGTTATTTTTCGGGAATCATTGAAAAAAATATTGATTCAATAATTCCCGAAAAATAATTCAAGTAACAAGAGAGTATCTAATTGCACGAGCAATTAGCAAGGTGTGTTTTTGTCCGACAAGCATTCATTTGTCCGACAAAAAACCTTGCCCGGCTAACAGCCGGGATCATTTACTCCGAAGTCGTAAATCTTTAAATGAAAATAGTCATGAATAATACAAAATCAGTTATTGATTCTTTTCCGATTCATGATAACCGTGTTTATTCAGGTAAAGAAAATAACCTTCGTTCTAAACGTGACATACACTTGTTAGCGGTGGATTCGTGAAAAATAATGTAACAAGTTTCACGTGATTCTAAATAAAATCGCTATATTTGTGATGAGAGAATGTTTGCCAAATCATGACAATTTTTAAGCTAACAAGAGTAACTTAGAAGTAACCGAGTTCTTTAGAAAAATGCTACATGCAGATTTACAGGATATTGAAAATATGAGTTCGGCTCCCGCCGAGTTCACAAAAAGCAAATGAAAACCTTGTAAATCGACTGATTTGCAAGGTTTTTTTATTATATGACTGACGTGTTGTTAAACTCGGCTCACATGAAAAATTAGGTGGACCTCCATTTCTTTCTTGTTCCCATTTCCTTCTTTTCATGTAAAAATTTTAGCGACTCTAAAGAGGAAAAACTTTATATCCAGCACTCCCCTGAATTGAGCCCTGAAGTCTTTTAGCTTGGCGTTAAATGATTCGGCGGCAGCGTTCGTGTCCCTGTTTGTTGCTGGTAACCTTTCTCGAACGAAGTTGCCATTTACGACGGCGAACGTGAAGGTAAACGGAACGACCACGTACTAGGAAATCCTGGAGGGTTGTCGTGCCGGTAAAGCTTTTAGATAAAGCACCTTGATCACTGCAATCGCACGGGGAAATGTTTTTATCGTCAAGGTATATATCGATTTGGGTGCTAGCGCTCGTCACCTTCATCACCTCGAATGAATCGAGGATCCCCCAGGGTAAGATTCAATCTAGAAGTTCTTTTATCGCCGTTATTTTGATTAAACACGCAAAGATAAGATATTTGAAGCCTCTCCACCTAATTTTTCATGTGAGCCAAAACAGAACATCTCATTTTTACAAATAACAATTCGACACCACAGATTTATTTTTACTTATCTTTTATTTATAGTTATGAAAATTGATGATAAAGAGTTAGACAACACTTACTTGTTAGATTACGTGGACGATGTTCATACTGTTCATTTACATTACACTCCTGCTAGAGAGTTGGTAAAAAAGTATTTCCCAACTTTATCTGACAAGTTATATGGACAAAAGAAATCTAGGCTTGTAAAGAGGAATAAACGGAAATAATTAATTAAAGCCAGTAGTTTTAGACCACTGGCTTTTTCTATATCAAGTCTACAAATCACTAATTTATAATCTTGTACATAATTCCCGCATTAACTCTTGAGAAGGATCTTTGCCCGCTCTAGAATGATATGTAAAAAGTACTGATGTCCCTTTCAAATTAGTTTCTAGTAAGCAATCGTAGCTTACCCTATCCGGATGATCAACTAAACCAACAATACGGCACAAATCCCCACAATCTAACGATTTTTCTAATTCGAACTTGTATCCCATCCAAATATTTCCACTAGGAGTGGCACTTTTTCCCCACAAATCCCATGAACTTTTATTCTTCACCACGATTAACCGAGGCTGTATAACCTGTTCAATCATTAACTGGCTAAATCGCAAGTTTTGTGCCACAAACTCTAATCCATTTCCATCTTTACAGAAGTCCCATACTACATTTTGATCCGTTTCTCTAAAATTTAATATATCCAAATACTCTACCTTAGCTTTCCAATATTCAGGAAAAAGTTTGTTTATAGCATGAAAATAATGATCATCCCCATTTCTAATAATTTTTTGGTAACTAAAGGTGCTAATGTCCTTGTTACAAGCTGTATCTCCATGTCGATATGAAGGGTTTATACCCGTTACTAGTATCGGGCATGCATGTTTTACTTCTGAATAACAAATTCCTCTTGCAAGAATCTCATTTAATTTATCAGAACTCATTTGTCTTTGGTATTTTTTCCAAAGCTCTACTAAGCGTTTTTCTAACATGGTATTAATCGAATATAGTTAATAGTATAATAATTAAAAATAAAGCACCAAATAAACAAACAGGTATACCTATTATACTCCAGACCTTTTTCCTGTAATAAGACTGTATTGTTTTTTGATAAGGCATTATTTCTGATGATGTCATTCCGTTCTGAACAAGCCTCTGAATCCCTTGTTGGTATTTGCATTTTAAAGCATCCATATACTGGTTTATATATGTTTTACCCTCTTCATTATTTCCAAAAGAATGTGATTTTAATTGAACATCCCACTTGGTTAGCAATCTAATTATTTCATCGTTTGCAAGTGGAAGTTCAAATGCAGCCAAGGCTTCTATCTTTTGTGTAACTTCAGAACGGATCTCGTTCAAACGCTTCTGCTTCAGGTGTTCTTGCTGTATCTCTAATTCCTTTTTTTCTAACTCCTGTTTGTTGCGCAAGCGTTGTCTCTCCAGATCTCGTTCATTTTCAAAACGTTCTTTTTCAAGTTTCATCTTTTCTTGGCGTACGCTAACACGTACAGGCGTAGAATGTTTGTCTCCAAAAATCAAGTTGGAAACAAACTTTCCCGTATCACGCCCTACTTGCCGTTTAAATGAATCTTCAAATTTTCCCATGTTATTTCCCTTTTAAACGTTTAATATCTTCTCTATGACGAGCAATTTCTCTTCGTAAAGCTGCAATGTTTTTTCTACAGCCTTCAATCTGGTATTTTATTTTGCTTTCCTTAGCTCTCGCTAGATTATTCTTTTCAGCCTCAATGTTTCTTTTACACTCCTCTATCCTTATTTTTAGATCGTTGATTGTAGGCTCTCCCGTGAACCAAGAAAAAAATCCCATAATTTGTATATTTTAGTGAGACATAATAAATACTATTTATAAATAATTACTGGTGGAGGCAGAGGTTTGAAATCTTTGGGAATTTCAGCAGTCCTTCGTAAAAGTTTAGGTATAGAGGAACAATTAATTGCGTCATATTCCACGAATTTTTCGTAATCATACTGCCAACTATCGCCATAAGCTAATTTCATTATTCGCTTGTAAATTACTTCTCGTTGTTGAGCGTTAAATCCACCCGTATTTGCCACCATAATACTATTTTCCGTCGCCCGATAAATGTTTTTTGCACAAAGGAAAGCTCCCTCGTATGCTCCTAGTTGTTCATTTGCATATCGTTCGTCTACAATAAACTTACTCCAGAGTATCTCGGAAAGATTATTAGTCATATCTACATTGAGCCACCATCCTTTGGAGTGAGACTCTTTTAAAACTTCTCGTTCAGAATCAGGCATAGTTGCTTCTTGATCATACCAATATTCATCAGCAAATCGGGCAAAGGCATGGCCTATAACCTCATGGTGAATCAATTGAGCAAATTCTTTAGATTCATGTCCATTCTCTGTTGGCAAATAGGAGATTCCTGGCCCGTTGTCAATCCAATAATTACTTCCTGCATGTACTAAAGAGTTCATTACAACAAGTATAACTGTTTCTGATAGATTAATTCCATTGATTTTCGAAGCATACTCTTGGCATTTCTCATGGTCACCCCCAGCACTAACAATTCCATCAAACCATCCATTAAAGACTGTTTCATAACCTTCAATGAATACATTATTTTTAGAAACAGCTTTTACCGTGTACACGTTAAACAAATGACGAAAAGATTTCATAGGTTCTGTGTTGAACAAATTTTCTTTGGCTTGCTGCATGACTTTGTCATATTTGCCACTAGCAAAATCTCTGTCTGTGAATCCATCTCCAAGGAGTACGATATTTACCCCCTTGCCCTCTGTTGCTTGTTGTAATTTTACGATTTTTCCATCCTCACTGTAATCTGTAGATGCATAAGCCGTAAATGTAAGACCATAACCTTCTTTTTGAGGGAGAATAAATGGAGCTCTACTACTCCAATTGGGATGCTCTGTAATTACAATAGGGATTTCCCCTGTCAAACAATTACCCCATACCCCAGGATTAGCATACATAATGTTAGCAAATTCTTCTGGCAAATTGCCCGTAAGATTATTACCCCCTATATAAAAACTTTCAAGGTTTTTATAGCGACAAATTTCAGGAGGTATGTTGCCTGTTAATTGATTATCACCTAATTGAAAATCTGTTAAATTTATTAAATCACCTAGAGTTGTAGGAATATTTCCAGTTAATTGATTCCAACCTAGATGAAGGCTTGTTAAGTTTTCTAATTTTCCAATACTTGAAGGAATATTCCCTGACAGTTGATTTTCAGATAAAGTTAAATTATTAAGGTTGGACAAATTTCCGATTTCAGAGGGTATTGATCCAGTTAAATTATTCTTTTGTAAAGAAAGGTTCATTAATTTCTCTAATTTACCAAGAGCCACAGGAATATTACCAGATAATTCATTGTGAGATAGAAGTAAAAATGCAAGATTAGATAAATCACCTATTTCTATGGGAATTGATCCTGTAAGTTTGTTTGCTTCTAATGCAAGAGTGGTTAAGTTTTCTAGTTTCCCAATACTTGAAGGAATATTCCCTGATAATTCATTTTGAGTTAAATTTAAGTAGGTCAGATTTTGCAAACTACCTATTTCCATAGGGATGCTTCCTGATAATTTATTTTCGCTTAATAACAAACTTTCCACATGCCCATTACTTCCAGAAACACCATACCATTCATTTAAAGGTTTATCACTACACCAATTCGTGTTATTTTTCCATTGATCCCCGTTCGTGGCATAATAAAGAGCAATTAATGCTTCACGTTCTTTCGCAATCTCTTCCTCTAATGCATTTCCTTGAATCACCGTGATTGTTTTGAGAACCTTACCACCGATATCTCGAACCTCGATATAGCCAGTCCGATTTAGTTCTCCCTCGTTTGCTTTGATTGTAAAACGAAAGTTATTCGTAACAAGAGCTCTACTTTTAGATTGTTCATTTGTCCCAATCCATTCAGTTTTAGAGACCGCTTGTATTGCCATGTTGGAAGTAACTTCTAGATTCAAATCACCACCACTTCCTCCAACTTTCACCGTGTTATCTTGTACATTTTCTAAAATAACGATACAAAATGAAATTGCAGACATCACTGTCTTTTCTTTGCCGTCAGAGATAAAAACCAGAACCTCATCATCCGTGATTGGTGTTGGTGCGGTGATCGAGAGCGTTCCACTTAGATTATCTTTTTTGTTCACCGTTGCTTTCCATCCATTTGATGTCATTGCTTTAACTAATGTCTTTTCATTTCCTTGCGAGAGCGTGTAAGCAATTTCCACGGTCTCTCCAGCGGTAATCTTTACTGGCAATGTCTCTGAAAAAGATATTGCAAACGTTGTTTTTTTAGGCACTTGTATCTCTGAACCATCTGCAAAAACGAATCTCACGAAATCTTCTGCGCTATTATCTACCTCTTTAAAAAAAGATTCTCCAGTAGCTTGCCCTACATCATTCCATGTTTTACCTGTATCAATCGAAACAAACCAACGTCCATTTTCTATTTTGAGCTGTGGAGTAACACCACTTACTTGCATTTTTTCCCCATCGTCATCAAACAACCAGTCCCCATCTAATACCCAATAGTACACGCCATCGGAATCTTTTCTTGCACCAAGAAAACTCCCGTTTTCTCCATTGTATATTGTAATTGGTTTATTCTTGGCAAACGTTATTGTATACCCGATTACCACTGTATTTTCTTCCACTGGATTAACCCCTGTAATGTAATCTTGTTGCTTTAAAGCTTCAATAATCGTTTGTATAGATGAAATATTTGTATTCATCTGGGCACATAAAGTTTCTAGAGTTATAACCCTCTGCTCCAGTTCATCTACTTGTTTTTGTAAATCATCATCTTTACATCCCGCAAAGAATACTGAAATACAAATAACTAATAAATAAATAATTTTTTTCATATTGATAATT
The DNA here is from genome assembly GCF_019423355.1 of Butyricimonas sp. NCBI lineage: Bacteria > Pseudomonadati > Bacteroidota > Bacteroidia > Bacteroidales > Odoribacteraceae > Butyricimonas > Butyricimonas sp. The sequence goes on along the minus strand of NZ_JAHZBP010000011.1, from coordinate 52,195 downwards.
TTAGATATTGAAAAATAAATTATAAAAATATTTTAGTTTAAATTACCAATCAAGTTCATAATGGTTCATAAAATTTATTTTTATCCTTTCGAAATTGAATTATTCCTCGTAACGTCAAAAAGTGCGTCAATAAAAAAAGTGCGAGTTTGTTAACCTATTTGTCGATGAAGATTTTGGACTACCCAACACGAATAAATCCTCCAACATCAAACTGCAAGTATTCAGGACTCAATTCAGGGGAGTGCTGGATATAAAGTTTTTCCTCTTTAGAGTCGCTAAAATTTTTGCATGAAAAGAAGGAAATGGAAACAAGAAAGAAATGGAGATCCACCTAATTTTTCATGTGAGCCTTAAACTCTTGCTTGTAAGAATTCGTCAATTATGTATAAATTTGTTTGATGGAAAGTGAAGTCTTTTATAGAACAATCGTTATGAGAAAGGTGGAGATTCCCGGATAAGATCTGACAATTGAAACCGAACGTTTTCGAAATAAAGAAATAGAGAAAGTTGGTACGCAAATTATACCTTATGCTAGGGATGATACGAGGCAATACATGGGGGTGGGTGTATTGATGGAGGTTTGTAGTTTGCCTGTTGCTTGTTGGCGTGGGAATATGGTCGATGTTATTTTTGCTTATTGTTTGTTAAAATGGCGGCTATGATCGGGCGATAATCGGGCGACAATGGGGCGATGGCGCCTAATTGCCGCCTAACAGTCAGGTAACGACCAGATAACAGGCAGGATTAAGGGTAGGAAAACCTTATTAAATCCCATGATTTCCGTGCTTGTAAAAAGAAAAGAAATTAAACCGGGATGTCATATTTTTGAAACTGATAAATGTTATTTTTGTGAAGATGTAAAAACAAAACGTGATAAATGGAGAAGACGGTTTATTTTTTGGGGTCGGGTTTTTCTAAGGAGGCCGGGGGATTGGTCCAGAACGAGATTATCAAGACTATTCTGGATGAAGATTTTACACGGGGAAACGAGCGTCTGATCAAGGCCAAGGATAATTTTATCGGGTTCTTGAAGGAGGAATTGCATATTTACGAGGATCATTATTGTAACGTGCAGTTGGAAGATATTTTCACGCCGATTGACCGTTGTGTCTGGGATGGGCTTTCTATCGGGCGGTATAGTGCGCGGGGGTTGGTGGAACTGCGGGAGGAGTTTAACGCGCTGATGGGGGCGGCGGTAAATTACAGTTTTCAGAAAAATAGGGCTTGTTGTGATTATATCGACGAGTTTGCCGAGTATATTAATCAAGTTGCCCGGCGGCGCATGGAGGATGGAGTGGATCGGGTGTCGGTGATCACGACGAACTGGGACGTGATGTTCGACCATGCCTTGAAACGGGCCATCGAAAACGGGCATCCGGAAAAGTTGAGCGTGGTGGATTACTGTTGCTACGTGAGTTCGTGGGAAGCGAATGACGACACGATTAAACCGGGATTGCTTGCCGTGGGGTATGGGGGATATAATATTAAGTTGTTGAAACTGCACGGGTCGATGAACTGGTTTCAATGCCCCATGTGCCAGCGTATGTACGTGCGATTCGGCGAGGAAATCGAGATCATGAAAGCTGCCTATTGTCGGCATTGCCGGAAAAATTATGGGATGTCGGAGATTAACTCGATCAAGTTGCAGAGTAATTTGTTGCTACCGACGTATTTAAAGAACTTGAGTAATATCCAGATCAAGCTGGTGTGGCAGAATGCGGCGATCGAGCTGTCGGAGGCGACGAGAATCGTGTTTATCGGTTATTCTTTACCTGCTGCCGATTTCGAGATCAGGCAGTTGCTGGCACGGATGATTCGTCCCGATGCGGAGATACAAGTTGTTCTTTATCCGAATACTCCGAACGTGGAGGCCGAAGCGGAGCGTTATCGTAATTTCTTCGGGAGCCGGATCTCTGAGCGGGACATCATGAGACTGACCGTGCCGGAATACGTGAAGGAGAAAACTAAAAACTAAAAGATAAAAACTAAAAGATAAAAGTTGTGAAGAGCGGGAGCTTGGGAGATACTTGTAATTTTTATCTTTTATTTTTTAACTTTTATCTTAAAAGTGGTATTTATACTCTATTATGGTAGGTCTGAATGCTTTATTTTTGTACATATAAAGAAATGTACAATTCAAGGAAAGAATTTATGACAAGTTATCATTTAGAGTCAGCATGTTGCGGGACTACTTTTGAGGATAAGGAGTGGGAGTTGGAATGTCCCCATAAGGATGGTGCGGCTTTGATCTATGCAAATTATGCAAAACGTCAATTCGAAGTGAGAAATGATCTGCCCGGTATTTACAGGTATGCTAACTGGATGCCTATTTGCCGGACTTTAGAAGGTTCCGGCGCTCCCGTGACTTACGAGAGCGAGGGGCTGGCTGAATATTTAGGGCTGTCTAATTTGTACATCACGTTTAATGGCTATTGGCCGGAACGGAATGCCATGATGAAAACCGGGTCGTTCAAGGAATGCGAGGCGTTTAGCGTGTGCGCTCGGACGAATGCTTTTAATGACAAGATCATGGTGGTGGCTTCTGCCGGTAATACGGCGCGGGCTTTCGGGCGTGTGTGTTCGGAGAATCATATCCCGTTGTTGTTGTGTATTCCGGAAGATAATTTGGAGGCAATTTGGGCAGATGGGCCGTGGAATGATTGCGTGAAACTGGTTTGCTCGGCTTCCGGGTGCGATTATTTTGATGCGATTCATCTGTCTAATATTATATGCGAGATGGAGTTTTTTTACCCGGAGGGAGGGGCTAAGAACGTGGCTCGTCGTGACGGGATGGGAACGACGGTTTTGTCGGCTGTGGAAAAGATCGGGCGTATCCCGGATTACTATTTTCAGGCCGTGGGTAGCGGAACCGGGGCTATTGCCGCTTGGGAGGCAAATAAACGTTTTGTTGCTGACGGGCGTTTCGGTTCGCATTTGATGAAATTGATGGTTTCACAAAATGCTCCTTTCTCGTTGATGTACGACGCGTGGAAGGCGGGTTCTCGAGCCTTGTTGCCATTGGATGAGGATGTTGCCCGGGAACAGGTGAAAGAGATGTGTGCTAAGGTGTTGTCCAATCGTAAGCCGCCGTATTCTTTGAAAGGCGGATTGTATGATGCGTTGGTGGCAACGGGTGGTGATATGCTGTTGGTGACGAACGAGGAGGCGATGGAAGCACAGAAGTTATTCGAAAAATTGGAAGGAATTGATATAGAACCGGCGGCAGGGGTTGCCTTGGCCTCGTTGATGCAAGCTGTTAAAGAACAGCGAGTGGAGGAGGATGCCGTGATTATGTTGAATATTACGGGTGGCGGTGTGGCTCGTTACAAGAAAGAGTTTAACCCGGTGATGCAGAAACCTGATCTGGTATTTCCGGTAAACCCGGACCCGGAGATGGTGAAGGCGAAGGTGAGAGAATTGATCGGGAAATAATAGACGCTATAAAAGCCCCGTGACGGAAGTCACGGGGCTTTTCATTGTGATTTTTTTATTGAATCAGCGTGAAAAGATTCGATTTTTCATTATGTTTGTCTTGATAAATGGAAATTTGGATGACAATGGGCGTGTCGGATTTGGAGATATTAACAGCTTTTCAAAAGGATATGAACGAGGGGGGAAAATTACTCTTCCAACGTTATTATAAGCCTTTGGTGCTATTCTCCGGTTCAATGCTTGATGATTGCACTTTCCCGGAAGATATTGTACAGGAGGTGTTTTACCATTTTATCAAGAATAATGTTTATCGACAGTTGTCCCCGGAAGTCTTGAGTACTTATTTGTTTCGTTGCGTGAAAAACGCTTGTTTGAACAAGATTCGGGATCAGAGGGAATTTGCACAAGCGGAATTACTGCGGTATGATGCCGTGGAGGAAGAGGCGATGACTGTTTCACAGGAATTGATCGAGGCTATTCGGAAAGCGATCGAGGAATTGCCGCAGAAGACTCGAATGGTGGTAATGGCTGTTGTCGTTGAAGGGAAAAAATACAAGGAGACGGCTGAGGAATTGGGTGTGTCCGTGAATACTGTGAAAACTTTATTGAGTGGTGGTTTGAAACAATTACGCCAACAATTTTCCGATACCCTTTTGCTATTTTTCATTTTGGAGAAAAATAATTTTTAAAAAACTTTCGAAAGTTATTCACCCATTTTTCAATTCTCGTGTTTGTCTTGTAAAATATGAATACAAATACGAGATGATAGATAAGAATGAAAAAGAGACACGAATCCGAGAGTATCTTTCGGGAGAATTAAGCGAGAAGGAAGAACGGGAGTTCAACGAGTGGCTTGTCGGGGACGTGGAGGCTCAACGAATTTTTAAGGAGAGGGTGAAACAGTATGATTTGATTCGTTGGGCAAAGCGGTGGGAATATATAGATGACGAGGTGGCTCGAAAACAAGTGGTGGGCCGGGTGCGTCGTTATCGCTTGAAGATAGGATTTGTAAGGTATGCTGCCGTGATTGCCGTGATACTGGTGTCCGGGGTAATGGTTTGGAATTGGAAATATCGGTCGGTGGAACCTGCCACTTTGGCCACCGTTTCTGTTCCCTTGACCAATGTACCGATTCTGAAATTGGCTGATGGAGAAGAGATCCCGATTTCCTCTCGAAACACGGAGATTATTCGTTCATCCCGGAGGGTTGATATCCAACTGGTTGATTCGGGGAGATTGGAATACGTGGCAAAATCGGATTCGATGGTCGGGCAGGTGGAATACAATACTCTCGTTATTCCCCGGGGGTGCGAGTTTAATCTCGTCTTGGCAGATGGGAGTCGGGTGTGGTTGAATGCGGGGAGTTCGTTGAAATATCCTGAAACATTTTCGAATAGTGAACGACGGGTTTATTTGGAAGGAGAGGCTTATTTTGAGGTGGAACATGATGGGAATGCCCCTTTTATCGTGAACACGAGGTCCATGGATTTGCGCGTACTTGGGACGAGTTTTAATATAAAGGCTTATGATGACGAAAACACGGTTATTACCACTCTCGTGTCCGGGAAAATCCGACAGGAATTCCCGGAAGTGGGTAAGGATGTTACGTTGACCCCTTCACGTCAATCGATATTCGACCGTGTTACCGGAAAGTTAGAAACGAAACAAACCGATGTACAAGCAGCCCTCGCTTGGAAAGAAGGTAAAATTATTGCGAATAACGAACGTTTGGAAGATATTTTCCGGCAATTATCCCGTTGGTATGATTTTAAGGTGGTATACACTCAGCCCTCACTGAAAGATGTCCGCTTTTATCTTCATTCCAACCGGTATGCGGAAGTACATACAATTCTGGAATATCTCCAAACAACGAAAGGGATTCATTTCACTTATGCTGAAAAAACAATTTACGTGAGTCAATAAAATAAGGAGATGCCCTCACATCCCCTTACCTGTTAGCCCCTCAGCTAACACTGTATTAATTTAATAATAAGCTAAACAAAGTTATGAGAAAAAAACGGAAATTTCAACAAACGTTGAGAAAAATGAAATTACTTGCATTTTTTATGCTTTTGGGTTTTTGTGCCTGTCACGCTACCATTAGCGCTCAGGAGGCTCGTATTGACTTGAAAATGTCTGATGCGACGTTAAGTCAAGTGTTCAGAAATATAGAACAGTTGACAGAATATATGTTTATTTATAAATCCGAAGACGTGCAATCTATCCAGCATATCAACGTGGATGTACGTCAAACTATGGTGCGGGATGTTCTGGAGAAATGTCTGGAAAATACCGGGTTGTCATTTTTGTTTAAGGAGAACGTGATTATTATTCAAAAAAAGACTACCGATCAAGAGAAGAAAGAGAACCGGATTACGGGTAAGGTGACGGATGAAAAGAAGGAACCTTTACCGGGCGTGACCGTGATTATCAAAGGCACGAAGTTAGGCACCGTGACGGACGTGGACGGGAAGTATACGTTGGCGGTTCCGGTAGGAAATAATGCCCTAGTGTTTTCAATGATTGGGATGAAACAAAAAGAAGAGGTGATTGGAAAACGTACACAGATTGATGTGGTGATGGAGGAGGAGATAAGTGAGTTAGAGGACGTCGTGGTTACCGGGTACTATACGCAGGCAAAAAATAGTTTTACCGGGGCTGCCCGGACCATCACGGCAGAGGAGTTGCAGATGGGGGGAAATCAAAATATCCTGACAGCTTTACAAAATGTTGATCCTTCTTTCATGAAAATAGATAATAATCTGGCCGGTTCGAACCCGAACGTGGTTCCTGAATTCCAGATCCGGGGAGCCGGGAGTATTTCCGGGATCGAGAGTGAATACGAGGGAAACCCGAACACGCCGGTATTTATCGTTGACGGGTTCGAAACGACGGCAGAGAAGGTGTATGACATGGACCCTTACCGGGTGGCATCTATTACATTGTTGAAGGATGCGGCAGCAACGGCAATTTACGGATCGCGAGCCTCCAATGGAGTCGTGGTTATCACGACCAATGCCCCGGCGAACGGTAAGATGCAGGTGAGTTATAATGTAGATGCCTCGTTTTATATTGCCGATTTGAGTGATTATAACGTGTGTAATGCGGTCGAGAAGTTAGAAATTGAAAAGTTAGCGGGGATGTACACGTCTAAGTCTGTGAATCAACAACTCACGTTGAATAAGTGGTATAACGAGAAGTTGGCGAATATCGAGAGGGGGTATGACACGTACTGGTTGGATAAGCCGTTGGATGCCGTGGCCGTGGCTAATAAACATTCATTACGTTTGGATGGCGGTAATGACAATATCCGGTATGGAATTGAACTGGGGTATAGTAATACACCGGGAGTAATGAAAGAATCCGGTCGTCGTCGTTTGGCTTTGGGAATGGAGTTACAGTATATTTATAAGAATCTGACTTTTAGGAATAATTTGACTTATTCGAATGTAAAGGCGATAAATTCTCCTTATGGCTCGTTTAGTGTTTACACGAAACGTAATCCTTACGTACGGTATAAGGATGATGATGGTAACTATATTTATAAAGTTGATGAATATGTTCCGATCGGTGGTGGCGGATTAGGGAAAGATTACTATAATCCGTTGTATAATACGACATTGAATACGACAGATGAGGAGAAATACAATGACGTGACGAATAATTTCGGGGTGGATTGGAGTATTATGGATGGATTGCGGTTAAAAGGGAGTTTTTCGTTTACACATCAAAATACATATAAGGATAATTTTAAGCCAGCCAAGCATACGGATTTTGCGGATTATGAGGACGATGATTTTGATCGTCGGGGATCTTATGTTGGAAGTCGCGGGGAGAATTACAGTTACGATGCCAGTTTGGTAATGACCTATTTTTATCAATTGGAAAAGCATGTGATTAATGCTAATTTAGGTTGGAATCTTCAGGAGAGTGTGACAAGGGAATTTACGGTAAAGACGGAAGGATTTCCGAATGAAAATTTGGATTATATCAGTTTTGCAACACAATACGAGAAAGACGGTTCTCCGGCTGGAGACGAATATACTTCTCGTTTAGTAGGTTTTTTGGGTAATTTGAATTACAGTTATGATGAACGTTATTTGTTGGATCTTTCTTTTCGTGAAGATGCATCTTCTCGTTTTGGTTCTGACAAGCGATGGGCTCCATTTTGGTCTGTGGGTTTAGGTTGGAATTTGCATAACGAGGGATTTCTGAAAAACGTAACTTTTATCAATCGGTTGAAGATTCGCGGTTCATACGGTTTGACAGGTAGCCAGAATTACAATCCTTATCAGGCGATGACGACTTATAAGTATTTGACGGGAGAGCGTTATCACCATACGGTGGGAGCCGAAGTGATGGCTTTGGGAAACGAAAAATTAGGGTGGCAGCGCACGTTGCAACAAAATTATGGAGTGGATATTGATTTGTGGGATGAACGGATTAATTTCACGGGTAACTATTACATAAAATTATCCAAAGATGTGTTGACTACTGTGACTTTACCGCCTTCTTTGGGTTTCAATTCGTATATGGATAACTTGGGCGAGGTGAAGAATTACGGGTACGAGTTGAATCTGCGCGTGGCGTTGGTGAAAAATCTTTCCAAGCAATTATATTGGAGTGTGAACGCAACAGCCTTACATAACAAGAATAAGCTACTGAAGATTTCGAATGCTTTACGTGCGTATAATGACAATCAGGATGAAGACACGATGTCCGGATCTAAAAGTAAAGAGTCAAATCGTCCTAAAGTTCGTTATGTTGAAGGGAAATCCATGAATTCTATTTGGGTAAATCAGTCATTGGGAGTGGACCCGGCAACAGGAAACGAGTTGTTTCAGGCTGTGAATGGAGATATCGTGACAACTTGGAGTACGGATAATTATGTAATTGGGGGATGTACGGATTCAGATTTGGAAGGTACGTTCGGGACAAATTTGGCGTGGAAAGGACTTCAGTTGAATGTCATTTTCCGTTACAGTTATGGGGGACAAATTTACAATCAGACGTTAGTGGATAAAGTGCAGGATGCGGATTTGCGGGAGAATGTTGATCGACGTGTATTTGAGGAACGTTGGCAGAAACCGGGTGACCGGGTGATGTTTACGAAACTTATCGGTGGTGCTACCGCAAATGCGACAAGTGTGACCAAACCGACATCCCGTTTTATCGAGGATAATAATTGGTTGGAGTTGTCCACCTTGAATTTGTCGTATGAATTTAAAATGCCTTGGATGAAGAAAATCGGATTAAAGCGATTGAAAGCCTTATTCTATATGAACGATGTGTTCCGGGTTTCGACAGTGAAACAGGAAAGAGGTATTGATTATCCGTTTGCCCGTAATTTTAGTATTGGTTTACAAGCCCGGTTTTAATTATTTATGAAATAAATAGGTCAGAATTATGAAATATAGAATTGTAAAATACATTGGGTTGGCAGGAGTCCTTTTGTTGGGTGGTTGCAGTGATTGGTTGGATGTGGACCCGAAATCACAAATAAAACAGGAAGCTTTGTTTGAGTCAGAAGCGGGCTTTCGGGATGCATTGACCGGTATATATACGGTTATGGCGAGAACGGAAATGTATGGTGGGAATGAGACGATGGGTTTTTTAGATATGGTAGGGCAGGTGTATACGGATGTGTCAATTAATTATGAGGATGCTCTCAAGTATGATTATGAGTCAACTAAGGTTGAAGAATGTATTGATGCTATCTGGCGGGGAAATTATAACGCGATAGCGAATTGTAATCATATTCTTGCTAATGTCGATGAAAAGAGAGGTGTTTTTAGTAGCGGTGTGTATGAGACCGTGAAGGCGGAGGCTATGGCATTACGGGGATTCTTGCATTTTGATGTGTTACGAGGGTTTGCTCCATCGTATTTGAGGGGGGCTAATGTGGCTGCAATTCCTTATGTAGAAGAGGTGACCAATAAACCAATAGCCCAATTGACTGTAGCAGAGGTGATCGATAAGGTGATTGATGATGTGGAGGCTGCACGAAAATTGATCAAGGAGGTAGATCCGATCGGGCCATCATTTGATTCGTATACAGAGAAAGGTTACGAGACAGAGGATTATATTCAGGGAGATGGTTTTTGGCTGTATCGGAAATCCCATTTGAATTATTACGGAATGACGGCCTTGCTAGCACGTGTATATTTATACAAAGGCGACAAAACGAAAGCTTTGGAATGTGCAAAGGAAGTTATTGATGGGGAAAAGTTTACTTTGTTGGAGGAATCTCAGTTGGGGGATGGTAATACATGGGGAAGTTTGTGTAGTGAAAATGAATACATATCTTCTTTGTATGTGTATGATATGGAAGAGGGGCGTTCGGATGTGTATTTTGGAGAAGAGAGTACCGTACAATGTCATATTTCTGATACTCGCCGGGCCAGTGTGTTTGGAACTCCCGGCGTGGATATAGATTGGCGGAACCAGAACACGTTTTTTTTGAAAACCGGGGAAGCTAAAACATATATTGGTAAATACCGGGGCGTGAACAGGATTCCTTTATTGAAATTGTCGGAGATGTACTTGATTGCCGCGGAGGCTTCAGGTGATAAAGGTTATTTACAAACCTTGCGTGATCATCGAGGATATGTGAATTATCCGTTGGAGGAGAATTGTGATCTAGCCGCGGAAATCGAGGCCGAGTATCGGAAAGAGTTTATGGCAGAAGGACAATTGTTTTATTATTATAAGCGGCTTGATTATAATACATTGCCCGATATGGGTGTTGTGATGACCGGTAATTACGTGTTCCCGATGCCGGATGATGAAATGGAGTTTGGTGATATTAAATAAAGTGGAATTATGAAAAAGTTATATTATATTTTCTTGTTGTTAATTGCTTTTGGAAGTTGTAAGGATAATGCTGACTATCCTTTTACCGGGAAGGATGCCGTTTATTTCCAGTTGCAGACGGAAAGTTATTATTGGACAAAGACGCTGGACAGTATAGTTTATTCTTTTGCAGGTAAAGGAGTTGACGAGGATACATTGTGGGTTCGGGTAAATTTGGAAGGAAATGCTGCACCTGAAGGTCGTCCGGTGATTGTCGTGGTGGATGAGGAAAAGACAACGGCAGAAGTAGGTTTACATTATGAGGCGTTGAAGGCAGAGTATGAGTTGCCTTGCGATTCAGTATACGTGAATGTTCCGGTGATTATTTATAATAAGGATAAGTCATTGGAAAACAGACAGGTTGTCATCGCTCTAGCCTTGAAATCTTCAGAGAAACTGGAATTGGGAATTACCGAGCGTTTAAGTTGTAGACTGATTGTTTCCAATATGTTGAGTAAACCGAGTTATTGGGAACAGACGATCAAGTATGATTTTGGTGATTATTCCCGGCGAAAACATGAGTTGTGTATGATTGAATTGAAACGGGATTTCCCGGTAGAAGCGAGCGAGTATTCGAATGAGCGCACGATGTGGCAAGTGTATGGAGCCTATATGAGTGATTATTTCGAGGAAAACTACCCGATAAGGGATGAGAACAATGCTATTATAGAACCTTGGTGATTTATTGTGCAACTTAGTAAATGAAAAGAATAAATGAAAAGAATATATTGTTTGTTAGGGTTTATTGTCTGTGCCTTTTATGCCTGTTTGGAGGATAAGGGGAATGATGTATACAGGGAATTAAATGATGTTACTATCGAAAGGATGAAAGATACGACGGTGGAACAATTCACGCATTTGCAAATTACACCGGAGATTGCTGTAAGTGATGGAGATTTCAACCCGGAGAATTACACTTACTTGTGGCACATGTATATTACTTACGGTTCTGGCAATCCCACGAAGTCGGATACTCTATCTTTTGAGAAGGACTTAGATGTGGAAGTTACAAGTATACCGGAGGAATACACGCTCGTTTTCGAGATGACGGATAAAAAAACGGGAATACAGTATGTTCCTGATCGGTTGACACAGGTTACGGTAGTCAATTCCTATTCAAAAGGGATGATGGCGTTGAGTAACGTGAACGGGGAGGCTAACGTGACTTTCGTGAATGTTGTCGGTTCGGCGGTAGAGGATGCCTACCAGAAGGTAAACGGGGAAGTAGCCGGCAAAAAACCGACCGGGGTTCGTTATATAACAAGTATGATTGCTGGAGCGGAAAAGATGGTGGTGATTATGACGGATGATGAGCGAGGTGGAGTAGTGGTTAAACCTTTGGATATGTCGTATGTAATGGATTTTAAAGATATGTTTTATTTCCAACCGGAGATTGTTAAACCACAGTCTTTTGGTACGCATAGTGTTACTTTATATGAATATGTGAACAATAATGGACTTCTTTACCGGAGAGAGAATCGGGCAAACGGTTATCCGAAGTACGGGGTTGCCGTGAAAGGAGACTACGAGAAAATAGCTCCGTTTGATTTCTTTTTTTCTATGGTTAATTACAGGGCTTATTTTTATGATCAGGGGAAAGAGCGCTTTATTTCCATGAAATGTCCTTTACAATGGGATGAAATTATCACTTTACCGGATGATCTGACGGGAGAGTTTAATCCTAATAGCGTGGGGATGCAGATGGTGTGGGGAGGATTGTTTGGTAACGAGTATTCTATGAGTAGCGGACGAGCTGTCATGGTTGATGATTCGGGCGAACATTACATGCTTTCTTTTGAGGTGGGTAAAGATAAGGACGGTAATCCTCAGTTTTCTCCGAAAAAGAAGAGGCAGTTGTCTCATCCGGGAGGTAAGGAGGCTCATACTTTTACGACTTCCCAGAAAGCAAATTTCCTATATTATGGTTATGCCGGAAAGATAGCTTGTGTTAGTTTTGATACGGGGAATTTGTTAATGGAGTATGAAGTTGGAGGAGGAAATGTTGACTATATCGAATGTGATCAGGTTGGAAATACCAACCAGATGTGGGTTGGTGTCAGTGATGGTTCGGGTGCAAAGAACTCGGGTTCTATCGTGGTGCTGGAGATGAGTACGGATGGTTCGTTAAAAGAAGTTGCCCGTTATAAAAATGTTTGTGGGAAAGTAGTCGATTTCGAATATAAAAAATAACGATTGAAAAGATGAAAATTAGATTGATATTATGGGCCGCACTTTTGTGCGGTACCATCTTTCGTGCAAATGCTCAAGGAGTGGAATTTCGTGATCTGACTTTCCGGCAGGCTTTGGAACAAGCCCAAAAAGAGGGAAAGTTAGTGTTCATGGATTGTTATACCAGTTGGTGTGGACCTTGTAAAAATATGTTGAACAATGTGTTTACATTAGCTGAGGCTGGGGAGTTTATGAATGAAGAATTTGTGTGTGTGAAATACGATATGGAAAAGGGTGAAGGAATAGAACTCGGAAAACGTTTTGAAGTGCGTGCTTTTCCAACTTTCTTCATATTACGACCGGATGGTACGGTACAACATAAATTAGTGGGTGGCAGCCAATGGGAGCGATTCCGGATGCGTGTGGAGAGAGGCTTAAATGAAAAGACTTCATTGCTCTACTTGGAGGGGCGTAATCAAGCGGGCAAATTGTCCACAAAAGAATATGCCGCCTATGTAAATGCATTGAGAGATGCTTCACGCGATAAAGAAATTGAAACTTTTTGTCAGGAAGCGTTTGGTAAATTGAATGATAAGGTGAAATGTCGCAGGGAGAACTGGTATCTTTTGGAACAAGAGATGTTGCCGAATGATGAACGGTTTATTTATTTGGTAGAAAATAAGTCGGATTTTGATAAAAATATTGGAGGTACAATTGTAGATGAACGGATTTGTTCCGTGTATTCGGATGCGTTGAATCGTTTACATAGTGATAAAGGGAATACGTGGGTTGAAATGTGTGGATTGATAAAAAGACAATCGGAAAAGATCGAGTTTGATGGAAAAGATAAGATTAGTTGCCTGTTGGAGTATATTGTTGCTTTGAAGGCCCGGGATGTCGAGAACGTGTTGCAATGTTTGGAGAAAAATAAGGAGAATTTGCCGACTTATGTTGAGTTTGATATGCTCGGAGGCTTAAATTTTATCGTGGATCTTGGCGATAACAGTCAAGTTGAACGTTATATCCAGTTAGGGCGAGAGGCTGAGAATAAGGTTGGAACTCCACAATTGAAAGAGCTTATAAAAAGAGCTTTCGATAAATTACAAGGTGAGTTGACAGATCGTACTACTTATGTCGAATTGAAAGGAAAGGTGACGAAGGATAAAATGGAGAATGTAAATCTGTATGAGGTGGTGGATGGTAAGGAACGTTTGGTGGCAACAACTCATATTAGTGAAGATGGGCATTATGGTTTTTCTTTTCAACCTGCATATCAGGGATTTTATACCGTGGGAGGAGAGAAAATTTTAGATCGTGTACGTCTGTATCTGGAGCCGGGTGATCGGGCCGAGGTGAACATCTTAGAAGATACGCTGATGATAACTGACCGTAATACTCCAGAAAATCTTTTACTGGCTCGTTGGGAATCAATGATGATACCTGTGAGGAAAAGATTGGATGATATGAAATATGTTTTATTCGATTACAGGGATTTTTACCCTTATTTTGAGGCTTTTTTACCACAGGCGGAAAAGTTTAAGGACGAAATCACTCTTCGGGATGCGACTTTTGCGGCTTTAGTTAAGCAAACTGTTGATTACGATTTGGATTATGCTGCGTTTAGAATATTGAATGCTTTAAAAGCGACGAAAGAAGTTTATATGCGTGATGGTAGACCGACACATATACCAAGTCGTCCGACTCCAGCAGATTATCCGGAATATTATAAAACAATCGTGGAAAAAGGAAAGTTATCGGATGCTTCTATATTAAGACAACCTTATGGCTACGATTATTTACAACGTTATACAACTTTTGCTTGTGGTGGTGAAAAAGAACGGATTGCTTTGGAGGATCGTTTGGAATGGTTGTCAAGTGATCCGTTGAAAGCTGAAATGATTCTTTGGGAGATGGAAAAATGTAGGAAGTATGAAGATTATATTGAGCTTTTGGATACATACGGGAACTACTTGACAACAGCTAATCATCAACAACGATTAGATGCTGTTTCGGCTAAATTATACAAGGGTGCTGCCGGAAAATTAGCATCTGATTTTACCTACCCGGATCGGAATGGGAAACTGGTTTCCTTGTCGGATTTTCGAGGAAAAGTAGTTGTCGTGGATGTTTGGGCTACATGGTGTGGGCCTTGTCGGGCAGAAATTCCACATTTGCTTAAACTAGAAAAGGAGATGAGGGGAAAAGACGTGGTCTTTATCGGTGTATCTGTCGACGAACAGAAAGACTATAAGAAATGGTTGGAGGCATTGGAACAGGAAGGATTGGAAGGTATCCAGTTGTTTGCTAATGGTGAGAACAAGCAAGGTCGGGATAAAATAATGAATGATTATAAAATTAAAGGGATACCTCGGTTTATGGTATTTGACAAAAAAGGAAAGGTCGTTACGATTAATTCGCCCCGTCCCTCAAGCCCGGAGCTGAAGAGCTTGTTGCAAAAGTTGTTGAAATAAAAAGAACTCCAAGGACAAGGAAATAATAAAATATATTAAAAACCCCGTAACGAAAGTTGCGGGGTTTTTCGTACCTTTGAAACTCGAATATTTGCAAAGAAAAGGGATATGAATAGATTGAAAGAGCATAAGGGGATAAGTCTGTTGCTTCGATATAAAAAAGAGATGCTCCGTCGTATGGATTGTCTGTTGGATTTGGATTATCATTACATGGTTTTGCGCAGGGATTACGGGAATCGTTTCGTGATCACGGAATTCTTGCAGAAGGCGTTGTCTATTGTGGTGGTTTCTTTCAATCGTTTTATCAAGGATGCGTGTACGATTTCGGCTTCGGCACTCACGTTCTATTCGATCCTGTCGTTTATCCCGTTGATGGCACTGGCTTTTGCGTTGGCTGCGGGATTTGGTGCCCGCGAGGCATTGGAGAAGGAGTTTATGTTACAATTGGGCGATAACCAAGAGTTTGCCGGACAGTTGTTGGGGTATGTCACGAAAGCGATTGATCATGCCAAGGGCGGGGTGATTACGGGTGTCGGTATCGTGATTTTGCTTTGGTCGGTGATCAAGGTGTTGAATAGTACCGAAATGACGATGAATCGTATCTGGGGGGTGCGAAAGGGAAGGAGTTTACGGCGGATGTTCACGGATTATTTCTCGATTATCTTTATCGCCCCGATTCTGATGATTCTCGTGAGTAGTCTGAATTTGTTCATGACAGGTTCCGGTTGGCAGGAAAATTTCCCGTTGATCAGTTCTTTTCTCCAAATTGTGATCAAGTTGCTGCCTTATATGCTGGTGTGGATGTTGTTTATCTTCCTCTATATGTTCATGCCGGCGACCCCGGTGAAGTTCAAGCACGCTTTCGTGGCGGCGATGATTGCCGGGACGGTTTACCAGATCATTCAATGGTTTTACATCCGTTTCCAGATCGGCATGAGTTCTTACAGTGCCATATACGGTACGTTGGCCGCTTTGCCGTTGTTGCTGGTGTGGTTGCAGTTAAGCTGGAGTGTCGTGTTGTGGGGGACGGAATTGTGCTATATTTTCCGGAACAGGCATTTCATGTACAAGAACGAATTGTTCGGGGATACGGCTTGGATGGAGACGTTGGAATGTGCGCTGAAAATTATGAAATTCGTGGCTCGGGTGTACGTGAATGGTGGAGGGGGACCTAGTTTGGGGATGATTAACAAGGAATTGAAGATTAATACTGGGAAATTACGTATCGTGTTGCAAGAACTGGTGGATTTGCATATTCTGGTAGAGGCGAAGGAAGAGGATGATTATTTCTATTACCCGGCCTCGGATTTGCACACGATGTCGGTGGGAGATATTATCATTCGTTTTTCCCGGGTGGATGAAAGCCGGGATGAAGTCTGGAAAAAACAATTCAAGGAAACCGTGTTGTCCGGTTTTGCCGGTGATCGGTTGATTGAGGATTCTGTGGTTCAGCAATAACGGGAATGTATTCATTTTAAAGTCTCGTTTTTTCTTGTATATCCGGTAAAACTTTTATATATTGTCGGGCAAATTGAAATGAAGTATGAGGAAAAGAATCGATTTAGAGTACATTTTCTCATCGTCGGTAACAATATTGTTCTCCCGTCTAAGTTCTGCTCCCGGTTTGGCGGAGTGGTTTTCCGATGATGTGAAACATGATGGAAATATCTTCACGTTTGTGTGGGATGGTATTGGTGAAGAAGCGGAGTTAGTGGATATGAAGAAAAATTCTTACGTGCGCTTCAAGTGGCTGGATGCGGACGATGAGGAAGAATTTTTTGAATTTTCGCTCCACGTAGAGCCTTTGACGGAGGAGGTCGCTTTGATCATCACGGATTTTGTGGATGCTGATGAAGAGGGGGATGCCATTGAATTGTGGAATAAACAGGTCGAAATGTTACATCGCACGGTTGGCGGATAAAGTTTTTTTCTATCTTTGTGAATTCGTTTATCACGAGTAAAGTAGAAAAATAAGAAAACCAATATAAGGTGCTAAAGATGAAGAAGCTCCACCTGTTTATGCTTAAAAGCTTTGTCGGTCCTTTCGTGGCCACTTTTTTTATCAGTATGTTCGTCTTGATCATGCAGTTTTTGTGGCGATATATTGATGATCTGGTGGGAAAAGGACTGGAAGGCCATGTTATTTCAGAATTACTTTTTTACGTGTCTTTGACACTGGTGCCGATGGGATTGCCGTTGGCAGTGTTGTTGGCTTCCATCATGACATTCGGTAGTCTGGGGGAGAATTACGAGTTAACGGCGTTGAAAGCGGCGGGTATTTCCCTGTACCGGATTATGAAACCGTTGATCGTGCTGATCGTTATTTTCACGATTGCGGCCTTCTTTTTTTCCAATAATGTTCTTCCTTACGCTAACTTGAAGGCGAGTAGCTTATTGTACGATATAAAACGACAGAAACCGGAATTATCCTTGAAGGAGGGAGTATTTATCAATGATATAGAGGGGTATAGTATCAAGGTGGATAAGATTGACAAGAAGTCGGGTATGATGTACAATATGTTGATTTACAATCACACGGATCGGAGGGGTAATTACGAGATGACGATCGCGGATTCCGGTATCATGGAGGCAGACCCGACAGGGCGGTTCATGGAGGTGGAGTTGTATCACGGTTACACGTACACGGACGAGGGGTTGAAGTCGAATAATAATAAAACCTATCCTTTCCGGCGCGTGCAGTTTGACAAACAGTATTTTATTATCCCGTTGGGTGATAAGGATTTGCAGCGTACGGATGAAGACTTGTTCAAGAATAGCTACGGGATGTTGAATATAGCCCAGCTGGATAGTACGGTTTCGGCCCTGTCCCTACGATTGGATGGCCGGAAACAAAGAAAAGCGCACGATATGCTCCGGGAGAATTACGTGAAGAAGCAGGAGAGAAACCCCAAGCGGGATAGCGTGATTCGTGAAGAGACGAGAGGGGTTGTCAGGAATCTGGATAGTCTTTACCGGACTTTTGACGTGGAGGAACGGAAAAACACGATTGACCAAGCCGTGCAGCTTGCCCGGGGGGCTCAAACGAGTCACATGAATGATTTATCTATCAATAAACGGGACGAAGAGGCCGTTCGTAAATATAATATCGAATGGCACAGAAAGTTTACTTTGTCATTTGCTTGTTTTATTTTCTTCTTTATCGGGGCCCCGTTGGGGGGGATCATCCGTAAGGGAGGATTGGGAGCGCCAGTAGTTGTTTCGATTTTCCTGTTTATCGTGTATTATATTATCTGGATGATGGGGGAACGAGCGGCCCGGGAAGGGGTGCTGGAACCTTGGCAAGGAATGTGGATTTCTTCCGTGATTCTGTTGCCGTTGGGGGCTGTCTTGACTTACACGGCCATGACGGATTCGGCTGTCATGAGTAGTGAATCGTATACTAATTTCATCAAGAAGATCATCGGTTTCTTTAAAAAGAAAGATAAAAATGCGTGAATTGAGAATCGTGTACATGGGAACACCGGATTTTGCGGTGTATCCGTTACAGAAGTTGCTGGAGGCCGGACACAAGGTCGTGGCTGTCGTGACCAATCCGGATAAACCGGCGGGGAGGGGACAAAAGATTCAAGAGTCTCCTGTGAAGAAGTTTGCCATGGAGAAGAGGATTCCCGTGTTGCAGCCGGAGCGTTTCCGGGATGAACGGTTTTTGGAGGAGTTGAGGGCTTTTCAAGCGGATTTGCAGCTCGTGGTGGCATTCAAGATGTTGCCGGAGGTGGTTTGGAATATGCCCCCGTTGGGAACGGTAAATTTACACGCATCACTGTTGCCGGATTACCGGGGTGCAGCCCCGATCAACTGGGCGGTGATGAACGGGGAGACTTGTAGCGGGGTGACGACTTTTCTTTTGAAACACGAGATTGATACCGGGAATTTGATTTTCCAAGAACGGGTGGAGATCGGGCCGAACATGACGGCCGGAGAGTTGCACGATCAATTGATGTACACGGGTGCCGATTTGCTGGTGAAAACGGTGGAGGCTATGACTGTCGGTGATTACCCGTTACAGGATCAGGTCGGGTTGCTGGCCGGGCGTGAACCGAAACACGCACCTAAATTATTCAAGGAGGATATGAAGGTGGATTGGTCACTAGGGGTGGACGCTATTTTTAATCATATACGAGGACTTTCACCTTTTCCGACGGCGTGGACCGAGTTCCGAAACAAGAAGAACGGGGAAATTGTGTCGTTGAAGATTTTCGAGACGGAGCGAATCGTGAAAGATCATGGGAAAGAAGTGGGTCTGTCAACGGATAATAAAACTTACTTGGACGTGTTGGTAAAGGGGGGAGTCATTCGGATAAAAGAGTTGCAGTTGTCCGGGAAAAAGCGGATGAAGACGGAAGAGTTCCTGCGGGGATTTCATATAGAGGATTACTCTTTGTAATCAATTTACTATGCGTGTCGGGCGAGAAACTATGCGAAGGCCGATTCTTAGGTTAGGGATCGGGGGGAGTGTGTTACTCGTTTTGGTGATTGGGTGGTGGTATTTTCTACCAACCCCGTTGTTTATGGTGCCTTATTCTACCGTGATTTTGGATAAGGAGGGAGAGATTATGGGTATGACGGTGGCGAGTGATGGGCAGTACCGGGTGTCGGGCAGGGGGCGCCTTTCCATGAAGTACATGGCTGCTTTGATGTGTTTCGAGGATAAGCGATTTTTGACTCACTCCGGGGTGGACCCGCTAGCGGTGGGACGGGCGTTGTGGTTGAACGTGCGGAGTGGTTCGGTGGTGAGTGGCGGGAGTACGTTGACGATGCAGGTGATTCGGCTGTCACGTGACAACCCGCCCCGGACGATTCCGGAGAAGATATTGGAAATGTTGCTGGCGATTCGTCTGGAACAGAGTTACACGAAATGGGAGATTCTGAATATGTACGTGGACCACGCCCCTTTTGGTGGGAATATCGTGGGAATACAGGCGGCTTCGTTGAAATATTTTAATCGTCAGCCGGATGAACTGAGCTGGGCCGAGGCGGCATTGCTTGCCGTGTTGCCGAATGCCCCGGCTTTGATGTACCCGGGAAAGAATATGCCCGGTTTGAAAGGAAAGCGGGATGCTCTGTTGCGTGAACTTTATGAACAGGGATATTTTGAGCAAGGGGATCTGGAAATGGCGATGGCGGAACCTTTACCGGAACAGGTGTATAGTCCGGAGTGTGTCGCACCTCATTTGCTGGCAAGAGCTTACGGGCAGCGTCGGGGGAAGATCAGCCAGACGTTTATTGATTCCCGATTACAGGAACAGGTGAACGGGATTGTGAGGCGGCATATTGACGTGTTGAAACACAATCATATCTATAATGCAGCCGTGTTGGTTGCACATATCCCGACCGGACAGGTACGGGCTTACGTGGGAAACGGGCCTAAGGTGCGTGATGACGGGGGAAATCAAGTGGATATTATCACGTCGAACCGTAGTTCGGGGAGTATTTTGAAACCGGCGTTGTACGCGCTGATGCAGCAATCCGGGTATATCTTGCCGGGGACGATCGTGTCGGACGTTCCGTCCCGTTTCGGGGGATATGTTCCCTCGAATTTTAACAAGGATTTCCAAGGGATTGTCCCTGCCGACAGGGCGTTGTCAATGTCTTTGAATATTCCTTTCGTGCGTTTGTTGCGGGAGTATGGGGTGGAGCATTTCTATGATGATTTGAAAAAGATGGGGATTACGACGTTAAATCGGAAGGCGGAGAATTACGGGTTAAGCTTGATTTTGGGAGGAGCCGAGTGTAAGTTGTGGGATTTGTGTAATATGTACGGGGGGATGGCTTCCATTTTGAGGCACTATAACGAGTGTGACGGGACGAGTTTTAACCACGAGTTTCGACGTTTACGACTTTGGGAAGGTGAACAGGTGGATAGTGTCGAGGTGCAGAATAACGTGGTCAATGCCGCGGCGGTATGGCTTACACTCAAGGCTTTGCAAGATGTGGAACGACCGGATTTGGAGTCAGGATGGAAGAATTTTGCCTCTTCGATGAATCTTTCTTGGAAGACGGGAACGAGTTTCGGTTTCCGGGATGCTTGGGCGGTGGGGGTGAATCCGGAGTACGTGATTGGCGTGTGGGTTGGTAATGCGGATGGTGAGGGACGTCCCGGGCTGATCGGGGTACGGGCTGCAGCACCGATTTTGTTTGAGGTGGCCTCTTTGGTGAGGACGGATGCCCGTTTTTATATGCCGAAGGAGGAGTTGTCCGCGGTTGCCGTTTGTCGTAAGAGTGGGTATCGGGCATCTTCAATATGCCCGGAAATAGATACTGTTTATGTTGCCCGGGCCGGGGAGAAAACAGAGGTTTGTCCTTACCATCGATTGGTGAATCTTGATCGGGCGGGTAAATTTCGGGTGGATTCGGAATGTGAGTCCGTGTCACGCATGAGGATTGAACCTTGGTTCGTGCTGTCTCCCGTGCAGGAGTGGTATTATGCCCGCACACATTCGGATTACAAGAAATTACCACCTTATCGTGCCGATTGCCAGCGGGGGCAGGATGATGTGATGGAGATGATTTACCCGCAACGGGGATTGCGGGTGTTTATACCCAAAGATTTAGGGGGAGTGGTACGTGGTGTCGTGTTTGAAATGGCTCATCGGGAGCCTTCCACGTTGGTGTACTGGCATATTGACGATCAATTTCTGGGAACAACCCGTTATCATCACCAATTAGAGGTGAACGTGGCCCCCGGACGACATACGCTTTATCTCGTGGATGCAAAGGGGAATTCGCTACGGCAGAGTTTTGTTGTCGTGGATGGGGAAAAGGATTATAAATGAATTAATGTTTGTCGGGTTTTAGAAAATCATTTTTGCTGATCTTGGTGCGATGTTTTTCTTTGTCACCGGATTTTACGACAATAGTTACCGAATCTTTCCATTGCTGAAGGTTTACAAGTGATGAAATATCACATGATACGGTTCCGTAGTCGGTCTGAGTTTTTGACCAATCATCGGGAATATTCGGATTGTAGTAAAGTTGTAATTTCAGTGAATCTTGGGTTTGTTCTTGAGGGTCATATACTAAATTGATTTTACCTTGAATTTTCTCTCCGGTTACCGAGTTTACCGTGGAGAAACCTGCATGTAGATCGAAATAACCATGATACCCATAGCCTACACCGAGGAATGATGGTAATTGACAATTCTCGGCTATGTTTGTATCATTGGCCTCCTCTTTGCTAATCGGGTGAATTATCTCGTATTTTGACCACGTGACGACATGGGCATTGTTGATAAACTTTTCACCGTTTGCGGAGGTTTCCCAGTCTTCCTCGTTATAATAAAAGCCGAAATAGCCTCTTTCCGTATCAGCAAGGTTCTTGTTGTAAGAGGTCACTAATCCCCCGCCATCCAGATAGCAATGGAAACCGTTTGTCGTGTCCCCGATAATCGTGGCAACACACATGAAACCTCTTGAGCCGTCATCTTTGTTGTCATTGCAACTAGAGCCTATTACTAGACATATCAATAGGGTAATGGTAGTCAACAAATTTGTATTCATAGATATTGATCGTATGATTTATTACTGTAAATATAATAAAAATGCACTCTTACAGTGCATTTTTATCTGAATTTTGCACTATGAGAGTGCATTTTTTCAATGAATACTTTTGAATACTCCTATTATTTCCTGTTCACGTCTCTGGAACTAGCTTGAGCGGTAGGCATAATCTGAATATCGTTCAAACAGATGTGAGCCGGACGGGTCACGGCAAACACGATCGTGTCGGCGATGTCTTCTCCCGTGAGGGGGGTAACACCCTTGTACACGTTGTCTGCGGTTTGTTGGTCACCTTTGTAGCGCACTACGGAGAATTCGGTTTCAACCATTCCCGGAGCGATGTTGGTTACCTTGATGTTGTGTTTCAACATATCAATGCGCATGGCTTTGGAAAGGGCGTCCACGGCGTGTTTGGTGGCACAATACACGTTCCCGCCGGGGTAAACTTCCTTACCTGCCACGGAGGCGATGTTGACGATATGTCCTTTTTCATTTTTGATCATCAAGGGGGCTACTTCGTGGGTGATGTAAAGAAGGCCTTTCACGTTGGTGTCGATCATGCGTTCCCAATCATCCAAAATCCCATCTTGGATAGGAGAAGTTCCCACGGCAAGGCCTGCATTGTTGACTAAAATATCTATATTTTGCCATTCTGCCGGTAGGTTGCTGATTGCGTTGTGAACTTCTTGTTGGTTACGAACATCGAATTGAAGAGCCAGTACTTGAATGCCTTTTGCCTTTAATTCGTCTTCCAGTGCGGTCAGACGATCGCCCCGGCGTCCGGTGATAATGAGGTTATACCCGATTTCGGCCAATTTGGTCGCTGTTGCCTTTCCGATACCGGAAGTAGCTCCTGTGATTAACGCTATCTTGTTCATAGTAATTATTGTTTAAATCTGTTGTGCGAAGGTATGATTTTTTTCTTATTTTCGCACGAAATAATAGTTGCAAGTTACAGGTTACAAGTTGCAGGTTAATTACCGAACAAATAATTTTGAACTTGTAACTTGTAACCTGTAACGTGGCGAAGCCACCATATTTATGTATAAAGAAATAGAATTGAGGATTACGCCGGAAGAGGCACATGATCGGGAGATTGTCAATGAACTGTTGGCAAGGATGTTGCACGTGGGGCAGGAGAGGATCGTGCATGTGGAAATTTTGCGAAAATCAATAGATGCCCGTCAACGCAGGGTTGTTATTCAACTGAAAGTTGGTGTTCATCTGGATCGGGTGGAACAGAAGGAACGGGTATTTACTCCCCAATACCGGGATGTTTCGTCTGCCGGGACGGTTGTCGTGGTGGGTGCCGGGCCGGCCGGATTGTTCGCGGCTTTACGCTTGATCGAGTTGGGGAAAAGACCGATTGTTTTGGAGAGAGGGAAATGCGTGGAAGAGCGGAAACAAGATCTGAATCGTTTGTACAAAACCGGGGTAGCGAATGAAGATTCGAATTACGGTTTCGGGGAAGGAGGCGCCGGGACGTTCTCGGATGGTAAATTGTTTACTCGCTCGAAGAAACGGGGGAACGTAGATCGTATTTTGGAAATCTTGGTTTATCACGGGGCGAATTCTAATATATTGATTGATGCTCACCCGCATATTGGTACGGATAAATTACCCCAAGTGATTGTGAATATGCGCAAAACCATCGAGAAGTATGGTGGCGAAGTACGTTTTAATAGTCGGGTGAGGGATATTATTATAGAGCAGAATCGAGTGAAAGGAGTGGTGACGGGTGATCAGGAGATTCGAGCAGAACACGTTATTCTTGCCACAGGGCATTCGGCCCGTGACGTGTACCGGATGTTACAGGCACGGTCCGTGTTGATGCTGCCGAAGGATTTTGCCGTGGGTCTTCGACTGGAACATCCGCAAGAGTTAATTGACCAGATTCAGTACCATAACCCGCAAGGGCGGGGAGATTTTCTACCTGCGGCCGAGTATAGTTTCGTGACGAATG
This sequence comes from Butyricimonas sp., assembly GCF_019423355.1. NCBI lineage: Bacteria > Pseudomonadati > Bacteroidota > Bacteroidia > Bacteroidales > Odoribacteraceae > Butyricimonas > Butyricimonas sp. The sequence continues at coordinate 27,790 of NZ_JAHZBP010000011.1, read as the reverse complement.
TGGATGGACGAGGGGTATACTCATTTTGTATGTGTCCCGGAGGGGTGGTCGTTCCGGCTTGCACGGGACCGGAACAACAAGTGGTGAACGGTATGTCTGCATCCGGTAGAAACACGGCATGGGCAAATTCGGCCATGGTAACCTCGATTGGGGAGAGTGAATTGACTGGAATGAGATACAAGGGGTTATTTGCCGGGTTGGAATTTCAAGAGGATTTGGAGCGGGCATCTTGGGAACAGGGAGGGAAGAACTTGTATGCTCCGGCTCAACGATTAACTCATTTTCTGAGAGGACATTTAAGTGAAAATTTACCAAAAAGTTCTTATAAACCGGGAGTACAGTCAACCTCTTTTCGGGAATGGTTACCCGAAGTCATTTACCAGCGTCTTTGTGCCGGATTGGAGCAGTTTGGGAAAAAGGCCCGGGGGTTTATCACGAAGGATGCCCTTCTGTTGGGTGTGGAGAGTCGTACTTCTTCTCCATTGAGGATTCCGAGAGAAACAGAAAAGATGATGCATCCGGAAATTGTCGGGCTGTATCCTTGTGGAGAAGGAGCCGGATATGCCGGGGGAATTGTCTCGGCTGCGATGGATGGAGAAGGCTGTGCAGAGGCTATTTGTTAAGAAACAAGAAGGGGAGGGACTGGTTATAACCGAATGTGTTAAAGTGACTTCGTTTTTTTGGTAAAAAATTTGCATTCATCAATAAAATATCTACATTTGCGAATGTATAAAGAATTTATTAGTTCTAATCCTAAAACTGTCTATTATGAATAAAGCTCAATTAATTGACGCAATTGCTGAAAAAGCTGGATTATCAAAAGCTGATTCTAAGAAAGCATTAGAGGCTTTTGTAGCTACGATCGGAGAATCTTTGAAAAAAGATGAAAAAGTAGCATTGGTTGGTTTCGGATCTTTCTCTGTATCTGAAAGAAGTGCAAGAGCAGGTAGAAATCCGCAAACCGGGAAAACAATCCAAATTCCGGCTAAGAAGGTGGTGAGATTTAAAGCTGGTGCTGAGTTAGAAGGCCAACTATAATTACCATTTAAGAGATTTAAAGGGGGGTGTTTTGAGACACCCTTTTTTTGTTCATCATCAAATTGATTTGGTGATGAACAAGTTGCAAGTACAGGTTTCCCGGTTGCAAGTTGTGAATACCGGAGCGAAATGAACTTGTAACCTGCAACTTGTGAACTTGTAACTTTTAACGTGACGAAGTCACCTTAAAATAGCATTATGCATACTGTAAGAGAGCAGGTTGAGTATCTGAGTGAGTTTGTGACGGATTACAAAAATGATTTGTTTCGTCGGTTAATCGCGGAACGAACGAGTTATGTCACAATGGTACTTGAGGATTTTTACCAGCAACATAATTGTAGTGCCGTGTTGCGTTCGTGCGATTGTTTCGGGATTCAGAACGTTCATGTGATTGAAAATATGAATTCTTTCACGGATAATTCCGAGATTTCTATGGGAGCTGCCGACTGGTTGACCGTTCATCGGCATCGGAAGAGAGAGAATAACACGGTGGAGACGATCGAGATGTTGAAATCACAGGGGTACCGGATCGTGGCGACAACTCCGCATGAACGAGATACTTTTATTGATGACATTGACCTTTACAAGGGGAAGATGGCTTTTTTCTTGGGAACGGAGCTGACGGGATTGTCGAATGACGTGTTGTCGAGGGCCGACGAGTTTGTGAAAGTACCCATGTATGGTTTTACGGAGAGTTATAACGTGAGCGTGTGTGCCGCTTTACTGATGTATAGCGTGGTACAGCGTTTGCGGCAAACAGATATAGACTGGCATTTACCGGAGGAGGAACGTTACGAAGTGTTATTTGCTTGGTACAAGCGTTCGATCAAGGCTTCGGCTCAGATATTGGAAAGGTTTAATCATAACGAGTGAGAGATGTATTATTTGAAATGTAAACATTGTAATCACCTGAACGAGGTGAAGTCCGAGTACTTGGTGGTATGTGGTTTGTGTAACCGGAAACTGGAGGATAATTATAAGGATTGGAAAGTGAAACACCCGGAGAAGTCATTCGAGGATTTCCAGCGAGAGGTTTGTTTGACGGAAGAACAAGTGAAGAAGGGAAATATGATGAAACCGACTGGGAAGAAAGGGAATAAGAAAGGTTTGATTGCCGGGTGCATCGGGGGAGTACTGGTCATATTGATGGTAGCGCTTGTTATAAACGGGATGAAGGATAGTTATGACGAGTTGTATGGAGATGATGATACCCCGGTGTTGGAGCAGCAATGGTACACGGGAACATACGCGGGAGGGGTGTCCCTTGCCACGCCCAAGGCGATGAAATCCGTGGGGAACGTGATGAATAAGTTGCCCGAAGAAGTGCGTCCTTTGATTAAAGAGATGCAAACTTTTAGTTATAAAGGGAACGGTTTGGAGTTTATGTATTTATATACCGAGTACACGCCTGAAGTCGGACAGGTTGATTTGGAGGGGGCTGTAAACGGGGGATTGAATCAGTTGAAGAGTCAGCCGGGAGTGTTCGATCTGAAAAATGATATTGCTTACGTGGAGGAGGGTGATTTGAGTGGGGTCGTTATGCAGGGAACATACGTGCAAAGAGGGACGGAATATGAATTTAAAATTACTTTATACACGACCGGATTGAAACTTTATCAATTTATTTCGAGTAATAAGAAGGGAGATGACACGGCCAGAGGTGTTGTGCGTCGAATATATGATTCGTTGAAAATCAGCGGACATGGAACATCAGAAACAGGAGGTGCAGAATGAAAGAACAAGTGTATTTATTGGAACAGTTTGACGATATAAAGATATTACGTTACGATGTCCCCGCTTTTGAGGGGTTGTCCTTGCGGGAAAAGTTATTTGTTTATTACTTGAGCCGGGCGGCTTTGGCCGGAAGAGATATTCTCTGGGATCAGAATAATAAATACAATCTTCGGGTCCGGGAGGCGTTGGAAAGTATTCTTCGGGCATATCAAGGAAACCGGGAGACGGAAGAGTTTCAGGCTTTTTTGGTGTATGCTAAAAAAGTGTTTTTTGCTAACGGGGTACATCATCATTACTCGATGGAAAAGTTTACCCCTTCCTTTACTCCCGAATATTTTGAATCACTTCTTCGGGAAGTGGGAGCGGAACAGTTGTACGGGGAAGTGGAACGTGTTATTTTTGATCCGAAATATATGGCGAAGCGGGTGGTACTGGACGAGGGGAAGGATTTGGTGCAGGCGTCTGCTAATCATTATTACGAGGGGGTGACACAAGAAGAGGTGGAGAAATTCTACGGGGAGAAGAAAAAAGAGGATGCGTTGCTTTCTTGGGGATTAAATTCTACGTTGGTGTGTGACGAAAAAGGCCAGTTGCAAGAACAGGTGTGGTTTGCCGGGGGAAAATACGGGAAAGAAATTCGTCGTATTGTGGAATATTTGAAAAAGGCCGCGGAATATGCTTGTAACACACATCAGAAAGAGGTGATCGAGTTATTGATCCAGTATTACGAGACGGGTGATTTATCCTTGTTTGACCGCTACTCTATTGAATGGGTGAAGGAGGTGGCAGCCCCGATAGATTTTATCAACGGTTTTATTGAAGTGTATGGAGATCCGTTAGCATACAAGGCCAGTTGGGAATCCGTGGTTCAGATTATGGACGAAGAGGCCTGCAAGCGTACACGTAAATTGGCGGATAATGCTATGTGGTTTGAACGGAATGCTCCGATTGATGAGCGTTTCAAGAAGAGTGAGGTGGTGGGTATTACGGCGAGAGTGGTACAGGCTGCCATGCTGGGAGGGGATTGCCATCCGGCAACTCCGATCGGGATTAATTTGCCGAATGCCGAATGGATCCGGGAGCGTTATGGCAGTAAGTCGGTAACACTGGATAATATCACGTACGCATACGACCGGGCTTCACTGAATTCCGGGGTACTGGATGAGTTTGCCTATTCGGACGAGGAAAAGGAACTGGTGAGAACGTACGGGTATATCGGGGGAAACGTGCATACCGATTTGCATGAATGTCTGGGACACGGTTCCGGAAAGATGCTACCGGGCGTGGGACAGGAGGCGTTGAAAAATTATTATTCCACGATAGAAGAGGCTCGTGCGGACTTGTTCGCGTTGTATTACGTGATGGACCCGAAACTGGTGGAGTTGGGGGTAATTCCCTCGTTGGAGGTGGCAAAGAGCGAGTATTGTAATTATATCCGCAACGGTTTGATGGTTCAGTTGACCCGGGTGAAGTTGGGAAATAATTTGGAAGAGTCACATATGCGTAATCGCCAGTTGATTGCCTCTTGGGTTTACGAAAAAGGCAAAGCGGATAACGTGATCGAGCGGGTAAGTCGGGATGGAAAGACGTATTTCACGATCCGGGATTGCGAGGCTTTGCGGAAACTGTTCGGGAGGTTATTGGCCGAGGTGCAACGGGTGAAGTCGGAAGGTGATTTCGAGGGAGCTAGGAATTTGATCGAGAATTATGGGGTACGGATTGATCCCGTGTTGCATCAGGAAGTGCTGGAACGTTATCAAAAACTGAACGTGGCTCCATATGCCGGGTTTGTTAATCCGAAATATAGATTGGTGGAGGAAGAGGGAAAAGTGGTTGATGTGAAAATAGAATACCCGACAGATTTTCTGGCACAGATGCTGGAATACGGGGATAATAAATAATAATGATGTTTATGTTGCAAATGACACTGGCCGCGATAACCCTGCCGTTGACGGACCCGGTTTTGAAGTTCCTGTTGATTTTGGTAATTATCTTGGCGGCTCCTTTATTGTTGAATAAGTTGAGGATTCCCCATTTGTTGGGATTGATTATTGCCGGGGCAATTATCGGGCCGAATGGTTTTAACTTGGTGTTGCGGGATAGTAGTATTATTCTTTCGGGAACAGCCGGGCTTTTGTATATCATGTTCTTGGCGGGGCTGGAGATTGATCTGGGGGATTTTAAAAAGAATAAATGGAAGAGTTTGACCTTCGGGATGTACACGTTTTTGGTGCCAATGGCCTTGGGAACGCTTGTCGGGCTTTACGTGTTGAATTTCTCCATGTTGACTTCTATATTGCTGGCGAGTATGTTTGCCTCCCACACGTTGATTGCTTACCCGATTATCAGTAAACTGGGGATCACGAAGGATAAGGCTGTGGGAATTACCGTGGGAGGGACGATGATCACGGATACTTTGGCGCTGTTGGTGTTGACGGTGATCGTGGAGATGGCCGTGGGGGATGTGGACGATTGGTTTTGGTACAGGCTGGGGGCGGCAATTATCCTCTTTTTTGCTTTCGTGATGATCGTGTTCCCGATCGTGGGACGTTGGTTTTTCAAACGGTGTGAGGATAACGTGTCACAATATATATTCGTGCTGGTCATGGTTTTCTTGGGGGCTTACTTGGCGGAATTGGCCGGACTGGAGTCTATTATCGGGGCTTTCCTCGCTGGGATGGCGTTGAACCGTCTGATTCCTTCGACTTCTCCTTTGATGAACCGGGTGGAGTTCGTGGGGAACGCGATCTTTATTCCTTTCTTCTTGATAGGGGTGGGAATGTTGATCGACTACCGGGCGTTCTTTACCAACTGGGACACGATTAAAGTAGGGGCGGTGATGATCGTGGTGGCCACCGTGGCTAAATTCGTGGCGGCTTGGCTCACGCAGAAGACGTTCCGTATGTCCGTAGATCAGTGGCGGGTGATTTTCGGATTGAGTAATGCACAGGCAGCGGCAACTTTGGCAGCCGTGATGGTGGGGTATAACGTGATTCTAGGAGAGACCCCGGCGGGAGAACCGATTCGTCTGTTGAACGAGAGCGTGTTGAACGGTACGATTTTGATGATTCTGGTCACTTGCACGATGGCATCTTTCTCCGCGCAGAAAGGGGCGCATAATATTGCGATGAATGACGTGTCGGAAGAGAAAGAGGGAACTGGGGAACATCAGGAACGCATCCTGATTCCGGTGTCCTACGAGAAGAACGTGACCGAGCTGGTGAATTTGAGTACGGCAATCAAGTCGAAGAAGAATAAGAACGGGCTTTTTGCCTTGAATGTGATTAATAATCAGTCATCGGACGATAAAGCCTTCAAGCAATCCAAGAAGGTGCTGAATATGGCCGTCACGACGGCCTCGGCCACGGATAACATGTTACAGGATTTGTTGCGGTACGATCTGAACGTGGCGAATGCTATTATCAGCGTGATTAAAGAGCAGGGTATTACGGATTTGGTTTTGGGATTACATCAGGGAAAAGGTGTCGTGTCCTCCTTCTTGGGGAATATGACCGAGGCGATTCTGGGGCAGAGTAACGTGACTACATTAATTTATCGCCCCATACAACCTATTGCCACGGTGAAACGTCATCTGGTAGTGGTTCCGGCCCGGGCGGAAAAAGAGGTCGGATTCCCGATGTGGGTGAATAAGGTATGGAATATTATCCACAATTCGGGTGCGAAGGCCGTGTTCTACGCGTCAGAAGACACGATGGTGTACTTGAAGGAGATGTATAAAAAAAGGCCGATCGAGGCAGAATTTTCGTCCTTTGATGATTGGGATGATTTCTTGATCATGTCCCGGGAAATAAAGAGTGACGATACGTTGTGGGTGGTGATGAGTCGTCGGGAACGGCTGTCCTATCATGCCAATATGAGTAGGATTCCCAATTATTTGAACAAGTATTTCCAATCCAATAGTTTCGTGTTGGTTTACCCGATACAGGCGGGAGAGACGAATAATCGGTATTTGGTATAGTTGAAAAGTAAAATTTAACACGCTGTCCACTCCCCAATTATAGGGAGTGGACAGCGTGTTTTTACCCGATTTTGAGGATGTGGGTTTTCAGGATGTATTTGTAATTTTGAAAGCTTGAAATATCATAAATAATTCTATAAACTAATGAATAAACTTGGTGTTGAATCAATTATTTCCAATATTTGCGGTAAAAATAAGGATATGAATTCACATCTATTTTCCGCGGATATGAAACTGGCAGACGTCATTCATGCCGATTATTCACTGTTGTTACTGTTACATCGGTTTGGAATAAATCTGGGATTCGGGGATAAAACAGTCCGGGAATGTTGCGAGGCGAATCATGTTTCGTGTACGTTATTCCTGATGATTTGTAACGTGTACAGCAACGAGCAATACTTGCCGACGGAGAAAGAGATCGAGGGAATAGGGGGGAACGTGGACCAGTTGATTGCTTACTTGAAAAATTCTCATTCTTATTACTTGGAAAACCGGATGCTTTCCATACAAGAACAGTTAAAGGAAATTTCCGAAGGGTGCGAACAGCAACATCAGCAAATATTGAATCTTTTTTTCAATGAATACAAGAATGAGGTGATTCGTCATTTTGATTACGAGGAAGTGACGGTCTTCCCTTATATCTCCAATATGGTGAAAGGCGCTCGTCCGGGAGATTACGAGATCGGGGTGTTCCGGGAGAATCATAGTAATATTGATGATAAACTGAATGACTTGAAGAATATCATCATGAAATATTTGCCGGGAGATACTTTATCGGATATGCGGATCCGGGTGTTATTCGGGATCTTTGCCTTGGAAGAGGATTTGAGTAAACATTCTTTGATTGAGGATAAAATACTTGTTCCTTTAGTAATGAAATTAGAGCAACGGTATGCAAAACAATAATAAAAGTTACAAGATTGTTATTATTGAGCCGTCCATGATTATTTCAACCGGACTGAGGAAGTTGATCGAAATGAGGAATGAGTTTGAGGTGGTAGCGGTTATTGCCGATTGTTTTCATTGCTTGGAAAGGATCAATCACTTGAATCCGGATATTATCATCATTAACCCCTCGGCCGTGGAGCTGAAGAAACGGCAGCATCTAGAAGAGTTGTTTGAAGGGGTGAAGGACACGGCTTTCGTGGCGCTAGTTTACCAGTATATCGATCCTGAGATTCTGAAACAATATCACACGACGATTGATATTGCCGATGATGGTGATAAGATTGCCCAGAAGTTATTACATTCAATCGACGCGTTAAGTGCCCCGGCTGATTTGCTTGATAAGAATGAACTCTCCGAACGGGAGAAAGAGATTTTGATTTCCCTCGCGAAAGGGAAGATTAACAAGGAGATCGCGGATTTGCATCATATATCGGTACACACCGTGATTACTCACCGGAAAAATATCATCCGGAAAACCGGGATAAAGTCTGTTTCCGGGCTTACTGTATATGCTATTTTGAACAATCTCATCGATATTAATGAGGTGGAGTGATATTTTGATTGAAATATCCCCATTATAAGGGATTGCGGGAAAGGGTGGAATTGTTGATCTTTGTAATGTTAATAATAATATGATTTTTTTCTTTTCAACGTAAGCCATTGAAAGAATTTTGCCAAAAAAGACTGTTTAGCTATAAAAGTTATTCAGTCTTTTTTTATTGGGGGAGTCCCCGTGCGTCCCCTTGGGATTTTGGGTGTATGAAAGCTGCATATCCGGGGTTGAAGGAATATTCTAGGCTTGCTAAATCTAAAATAATTTAAAATATGGTTATTAAATGATCATCAAATTCTTATCATATTGTTAGCCGCTCCCATTCCGCTCCCATTCCTCCCCTATTCCGCTCCTATAATAATAATGAAATATTGTAGAGTTATAGTATATGTTAACATTCGGATAGATGTATAATAGTAACTTGATCACGTAAATATAGCTCTATCCGGTAGAAACTTTACCCGACGATTGATTTTACGAGGATAAAACCTCGCTTTCCCCTGCGGTTTGCATGGGCGAGAGCGGATGGTCACCTTTGTTAGTTTTCCATCAATTTCGAGCCTTTATAAGCGATGGCGTACAAGATGAACGTGAGTAGAATCAATCCGGCGATAAACCATTGCCAACCGAAGTGGTCGAGAACGACCCCGGTGGCTGATCCCCAAACACTGGACCCCATGTAATAGAACAGGAGGTAGATGGAGATGGTGACCGAACGTTTTTGGAGGTTGTAGTCACTGACGATTCGGTTACAGATCACGTGTACCACGAAGAAATTGAACGTGAAAATGGCCAGTCCGAGCGTGACGATCCAGAAGTTGTTAATGTAAAGCAAAAGCAGTCCTGCCACGGAAAGGGCGATGATTGTTTTCAGTATTTTGAAGTGGTTGTACAATGCTGTTAATTTTGCCGTGGCGATAGAGCCGAATACCCCGAACAGGTACATGAAATAGATATAGTGAATCAAGTACGGGGAGAAGTTAAACGGTTCTTTTATCAGATAAAAACCGAGGTAGTTGTACAGGCTCACGAATATCCCTAACATGAGGGAGCCGATCAGATAGAAGGGGATCAGTTTCACGGAGACGATCAAGTGAAGGTTGGAAACGATCAATGATTTGAAATTTTCCCGTTTGGGCTTGAAATTGACAGAACGGGGACTGAATATCAGGAATGATATGGCAAATAAGGCACATAGTACACCTATGGAGACGGAGGCGATGCGCCACGAGAATTCACTACTGAGGTAAGAAGAAATTACTCGTCCACCCATTCCCCCCAAGGCGTTTCCGGCAATGTAGAGTCCGGTAATTTTTCCTTTATTCCGGGGTTGAACTTCTTCAGATATGTAAGCCAGTGACACGGAAGTGGCTCCCGATAGCAAGAATCCTTTCAGGGCGCTTAATGCAACCAACAAGAAGAAGGAGGGCGAATAAGAGCAGATCACCGAAAAGACGGCCGACGATAATAGCGCTGCGCTAATCAGTTTCTTCCTTGAAATCGAGTCTGCCACGAACATTGCCGTGAACAGTCCTACTACCATTCCCAGCGTGGAGAATGATATGGCCAGACTACTGTAGCTGGCTGATAATCCAAACTCTTGAGCCAGATCGGGCAAGAGAGGCTGGAAATAGTATAACTGGGCAAAACAAGAGAACCCGGACAAGAAGACACAAATGGAGATCTTGCGGTCCTTGGTCATATTCTCCGGTGTGATAATTACTTGACTTGTATTCATGACTTTTCTTTATCCGGTGCAAAAGTACGTATTCTATGAGCAGGTTATTCTTTCGCGGAGAAGTTTTTCATCGGAAACTTTCTTTTCTTTTTCTCGTTAGAATGAGTATCAGAAAATAAGATTGTTAAACAGATAAATTTGAGAAAGATTATGAGAGGAAGGATTTTAATGGTGACGCTATGGATGGCATCATTGTTTGTTTTTGCCGCTTGTCATGATGACGACGACGATGATGATAAGGGGTACACCCCCGGAAAGAGTGTCGTGGCCGCTTTTGAGGCGAAGTTCCCGAATGCAGTGGCCGTGAGCTGGGAGAAAAAAGGAGAGTATGAAAAGGCGGAATTTCATCAGAACGGGCAGGAAGTGGATGCTTGGTTTGATGCATCCGGAAAATGGATGATGACGGAGACGGACATTCTGTTTGCCAATCTCCCCGCGGAGGTGAAGACGGGTTTCAACGAGAGCATATATAGCGCTTGGCAAGTGGAAGATGCCGATGTGCTGGAACGGTTGAATATGCCCACGGTTTACCGCTTGGAGATCGAGAAGGGAAACGAGGAGATGTTGATTTATTTCAACGAGAAGGGGGAGCTGGTAAAGGAGGTAAATGAAGAGGCTTCCACGTTACCAACGGCGGTGAGTAGTTTCATTACCCAGCAGTACCCGAAGGCTTTGGTTATTACGGTTGACCGTTGGCAGGATGGTATGTTGGAAGTCGGTATTCTGGATGGCAGCTTGGTAAAAGAAGTTTTGTTTGACCGGAATAACGGTTGGATGAAGACTTCTTGGCCGGTGTTGAAGGCCGATGTACCTCAGGTGGTGCTTGATGTGTTGAAGGGCGAGGCGTATAACAGTTTTTCCATTGCCAGCGTGCAATACATAGAATACGCTTCCGGTAGTGACGTTTACCATTTTGTTTTGCAGAAAGAGCATTCGATGGATATAAGTGTAGAAATAGATCCTCAAGGGAATTTGGTTTTAGATTGATACTATATTTTATGGGAAGAGGGCTGTCCCAAAAGTCATTTTATTTCAAAAAACTCCTCCGTCACTTCGTGCCACCTCCTCTATAAACAGAGGAGGAGCTGGTGACTCTTCCCGAAGACAGGGAGTATTCCAGCTCTCCCTCTGTTTATAGAGGGAGTACCCCGCAGGGGGGAGGGAGTTTGAAAAATGACTTTTGGGGACAGCCCATTTTGTTTTATTTTAAAATTCAGGATAAAATCGTACATTATTGTAATATAATTGTTTATTTTGTGGAATCAATCTATGTGAATGAATCGATCAGAAGAAATATTGGCCGCATTGAAAAAAGGAGAAAAGAGCGCGTTTCAGGCTTTTTTCTCGGAGTATTATGAAGTGCTGGTATTGTTTGCCACGGGGATATTGAAAGACGTGGATGCTGCCGAGGACGTGGTGCAGGATTGTTTCGTGAATGTTTGGGAGAATCGCCATTTTGAAAAGCTGGCGGACGGGTTGGATCGTTATATGTTTCATCTGGTAAAGAATGCCGCATTAAATGATCTTCGAGGGACTCAACGTCGGGAGTTACGACATGAAAAGGTCATGGCGGAAATGACCTCTGAGAATGAAAACGGGGGAGAAGGTGAGCTACATGAAATGGAAATTCTGTATGCAGCTATAAATCAGCTGCCCCTTGAACGTCGTCGGGTTTTTATGATGATCTGTGCCGAAGGTATGAAGTATCAAGATGTTGCGGATACGTTGGGTGTCAGTATTAATACCGTGCGAACGCAAATGGGACGCTCTATGAAATTTCTTCGGGAAAAATTGAAAGATCAGGTGTTCTCTTCTTTGCTTTGTTTCTGGTTGAAGGTGAAGAAACAATTTAAAACAATTCGATAGGGTTTATTTTTAGAAAATCAGCATACGGAATCCCGCCTGTGCCTACGAGTAATACCTTTTCCGGATGAAATTTTTGGGCAAAAACGCTCATGCCGGTATTATCGGAATGTATGCCGCTTTTTACTTCTAGGGCTATCGTTTTATTTCCTTTTTCCATGATAAAGTCAACTTCTTCATTTCCTTCTCTCCAATAATAGAGATTGTACCGTTCGGATATAGAATAATTAATCAAATGGGCTCCCACGGAGGATTCCACTAAACGACCCCACTCTTTTGGATTTACACGTATCTCTTGAAATGTCGTGCCGTTTTGAGCTGTTAAAAGGGCGTTGTTGTGGACTTGGAATTTTGGAGAAGATGAACGTTTACGAATGACATCTCCGGCATATTTTTCTAATCCGCTTAAAAGTCCGCAATCAGAAAGTAATTTAAGATAGTTAGCTAACGTTGTTACATTACCGGCGTCTTGTAGTTGTCCTATAATTTTCGTGAACGATAAAATTTGTCCTGAATACAATGAACCCAATTCAAATAATTGTTTTAATAATGCCGGTTTGTCAACACGGGTGAGCATTAGAATATCTTTGGAGATACTTGTTTCAATAAGTGCATCATTGATGTAGTTTTTCCAGCGATTTTCTTCTTCAATTAAAGATGCTGATCCCGGATAGCCGCCGAAATATACGTATTGTTCAACGCCCCATCCGAAAGCAGCCTGCATTTCGAGATAAGACCAATGTCCTAGATACAAAGTTTCGAATCTTCCTGTTAATGATTCTGTGAGTCCTTTTTGTATCAGAAGTCGTGATGATCCTAGTAATATAACTTTAATGTTTGTTCGTTCTCGGGAATCTTGATCCCATTGTTGTTTGATTACTTCACTCCAATTGTTGATTTTTTGGATTTCATCAATGACTAATAAATATTCATTTGTTTTACTGACCTTCATTTGCAATCGGGCTGTTTCCCAAACCTGTAATAGCCAAGTTGAGTTGGTTGCGGATATCGCATCAGCTGATTCAAACGTGTAAGGTATATTTATTTGTGATAACAATTGTGTCATCATGGTAGTTTTACCTACTTGTCTGGGGCCTAATATAACTTGAATGAATTTTCTTGATTCATTAATTCTTTTCTTAATAGTCTGTAAATGAATTCTTTCAAACATAGGTAACTAATTTACTCAATATCTTGAGTAAAATTACTCAATATGTTGAGTAAATCAAATAATAGGATTGATATTTTTTTGAAAAAAATCACTTTTCCTGTCACATGATTTTGAATCTGCGGTGTTTTATGGGAAATATTGCAGATCATGGAAGATGAGATTTATGAAATTATAGCCAAAGTGGTTGCCGGGGAGACGCTATCGGACGAAGAGCGACAAGATTTGAAGGTTTGGAGGGAGGAACACGAGAGGGAGTATCAGTTGTTGGTCCGGTTGGAAGAACCCGTGCGATTTATTCGGGAACGAGGGGGAATTGTTCGGGAAGTCGCCTATAAACGGGTAGCAAGGCGGCTTGAACAGGGTAAACAAAGGAAAATTAGACGGTATGCGTATATTTCCGCGGTTGCGGGAGTGTTGCTGGTGATAGGAATTGCCTTGACGTGGTGGGGGGTACCGTTTGGGGAGCGAGAGGCGATGGTGCAACCATTCAGACCGGGAAGCGGGCAGGTGATGCTTACATTGAAACATGGGGAAGTGGTTCCGTTGAAAAGGGATGTGAAAGAAGTGATCGTGGCTGATACCACGTTGCGTGTGACTAACGAGGGTAATACTCTCGTGTATTCTGTGGTAGAAGGTGATGTGCAGGAAGATACTTACAACGTGTTGACGGTTCCGGTCGGTGGGGAATTTCGGGTTATTCTATCCGATGGAACAATGGTGTTTTTGAATTCCGGTTCGGAGTTACGTTACCCGGAAGCTTTTCGTGACGGGCAGAGGGAAGTCTTTTTAAAGGGAGAGGCTTGGTTTGAAGTGACGAAAGATAGCGTGCGTCCTTTTAGGGTACACGCGGGAGAAATGGACGTTCGGGTACTGGGAACCTCTTTTAACGTGAAAGCGTACGAACGGATGGAAGCGATAGCCACGACGCTCGTGACGGGAAGTGTTGAAATCACGTGTAATAATGAATCATTCCGGATTGTTCCGGGTGAGCAATTCGAATACCGTAAAGGGCCAAGATTGGCAAGTGTTAGTGAAGTCGATACCGAGTTATACACTTCGTGGAAAGACGGGTACTATAAATTTAGGCAAGCCTCGTTGGAAGAGATTATGACGACACTTTCCGTGTGGTATGGTTTGGAGGTCTTTTACCAGAATGAGGAGGCGAAACGGCTGGAGTTTACGGGAAAAGTGAAACGGTACGAGGATGTCGGGAATTTACTTCGAAAATTTGAACAGACGGAGAACGTGGTATTTAATCGAAAAGGAAATAACGTTATTATTCAGTTGAAATAAAAAGCTGTTCACGATGGGCGGGAACAGCTCTTAAAAGTAAAGCATGAGGGTTAGTCTGGTGGTACATGCAAACCCTGTATGCTATGTGTAACTTTCAAAGTATAAAAGTATGAAAAAAAATCGAATCGGCACAAGATCCGATGGTTGGATTTTTGTCCGAAAATGCGTGTTGATGATGAAATTTGTATTTATTTTTATGATGTGTTGCCTTTTTCAGATTCAGGCAGCGGTGTATTCTCAACAGGCGAAAGTGTCTGTGGAGTTTCGGAACGTGTCGTTGGAAAAAGTGTTTCAAGAGTTGGAACGACAATCTAATTGTAGTTTCCTTTACAATCACCGGGTGGTGGAAGCTCGGGGTAGGGTGAGTATTCAAGTTGTTGATAAAGAGTTAAGTCAGGTTCTTGACGAGTTGTTGACAAAATTGGGACTGGGGTTTACTTTCGATGATAATCTGGTGATTATAAAAGAACGTACTTCGATGTGGGGGAAAGATTCTGTTCAAAAAGGATTGCGGATCGTGGGGAGAGTCGTTGACGAAAAAAAACAGGCCATGCCCGGCGTGACGGTGAAATTGACGGGAACGACTTTAGGAACGGCGACGGATTCCAAGGGAATTTTCACTATGACGTTACCTTTGGCCAAGGGGGCGTTAGAATTCTCTTTCGTGGGCTATAAGACGCAGAGCTTGACTTTTTCGGCAACCACGCGAGATACGATTCGAATCGTGATGCAAGAAGATATACAGGCTTTGGATGAGGCGGTTGTGGTGGCATACGGAACGACAACCCGTCGGGAGGCAACCGGGGCTATCTCGGTGATTAAAGCGGATGAATTGAGGGGAATTCCGTCGGGGAGTATTGCCAGCCTGTTACAAGGACGGGTCGCGGGAATGGACGTGACGAACATTACCGGGGCGCCCGGGGGAGGTGGGACGATTATTACTATCCGGGGATATAATTCTTTGGACGTGGAACAGAAGAGTCGCCAGTTTTCGAATCCCTTGTGGGTGGTTGACGGGGTGCCATTGAATTCGTTTACTTCACCGATTACGGGTACGAACCTGTTGGCCGAGATAAACCCCGATATGATTGAATCCGTGCAGGTCTTGAAAGATGCCTCGGCAGCCTCTATTTATGGGTCTCGTGCGGCAAACGGCGTGATTATCGTGACAACGAAAAAAGGACGAGCGAATCAAAAGGCTACTTTTTCAGTCAATGTTTCCCAAACGTGGAGCGTGTTACCTAAGTTACCGACGCTGATGGTCGGACGGGCTGAACGATGGTGGCGGATAAAGGCATTGCGGAATATGCCTAAAGCTTATCTGGATTGGGAAAACAGGCAATATAAATACCCTAGTTCTATATCCGAGATGGAAAAGAATCGATTATCTTTTTTGGATTGGTTTTATCCCAAAAGTGATTCACAACCGGCAGACGGGATTATTCTTCAGGATAGTTTGAATGCGTTTTATAATCATGCCACGAATTTCTTTCCAATGTACTTTGAAACGGGGAAAGTGACGAACGCGAATATACAGACCTACGGGGGATCGGACAGGATAAACTATGGTATCGGTTTGGGATATTATAACGAGGCAGGTGTGTTGAAAGGAACTGGATTTAATCGTGTCGATTTAACGACCAACCTAAACGTCATCCCGGCAAATCGTTTAAACGTGGATTTGCGTTTCTATCTTTCATTGACGAATCGTAAAAGAAGTTCCGAGAATCAAATGGAAGGTTTTCAAACCAGTACGAACGTGGATGTTATTCCCGGTGATCCTTTTGAATTGACAACCCTACTTCCCGGTAAAGGGAGCGTGGTGTGGGACGAGGTGTTGAAATCTCTTCAGGGTATAAAAGAAAAGAATCGATCCGTGAGGGGAAGGGCCAACATAAAGATCGGGTATGATGTGCTGGATGGTTTGAACGTATCGACCTCTCTTGCTGCGGATTACTCGATTCATAGGCGGCATTATTTCTCTCCGTCTTATCTGGATACGGACGGGTATTCTATAAGCATAGGGGAGACCGGAATTAACGTGATGGCCTTGAGCGAAACCATGTTAACCTACACGAAGACACTTAAGGAAGACCACACGTTTAATGTGCTTGCGGGGTTTTCCTACCAATATGATCAAGAGGAATATAATGGGGGCAGTGGCCGGAATTCTCCCAGTGATAAGATCCAGTATGTACCAAGTGGTTTCCCGACGTTAGCGGAAAAAGAAATTTACGATTATAAGGAGGTGATTCCCTTGCAGGCATACGAATCAGACATGAAAGAAAAATCCTTACTATCGTGGTTTGCCCGTTTGGAGTACGATTATCAGAAAAAGTATTTCATTTCAGCAAGTTTTCGTCGGGATGGAAGTTCAACCTTCGGGGCGAAAAATAGATGGGGAACCTTTCCTTCCATTGCCGGGGGATGGAATTTTAGCGAGGAGAGTTTTATCAAGGATAATCTGGAATGGTTGAGTTTTGGAAAGATCAGGGCCAGTTGGGGACGTTCCGGGATGCATTTCGAGGAGTGTTACTTGGCTTTGGGATCGCTGTATTCCGGACAGCCGTTTATGGGAGAGAGTACCTTGTCGTGGGGAAACGGGTTGTATAACGAGGAGTTATCGTGGGAGAAAACAGACCAGTATGATTTCGGGTTGGATATGGATATGTTCAATTATCGCTTGGGTTTGACGTTAGATTATTACTATCGTTATTCAAGTGATAAGTTATGGCAGATTGAATTACCGGGGGATTATAACGGTTTTGCTTATCAATGGAGAAATGCAGCGGCGGTATCTAACGAAGGGATTGAATTGTTGATCCGGTACGAGATATTCCGGAATGATAATTTGTATTGGAAGATTTCAGTGAACGGGGCCAAGAATTGGAATCGATTCGAGAAGTCATACACGGGGGAGGATATTCCCCGAATTGGTATTATCGGGAAGGCTTTAAATGGGATATATGCCTTGGCGACAGATGGTTTTGTGAATAAACAGGATGAATTGCCTGTTACTTACAATAATGCGGGAATCAGTTCTTATTTGAATAATGGAGATAAAAGTACATTTTATAAGCCGGGAGATTATAAATTTATAGATGTAAATGGGGATGGAATTATCAGTGAAGATGATCGGATTTACCAAGGGAGTGCCTTACCTGTCGTGACGGGAGGTATCGTGAACGAGGTTCGCTGGAAGAATTTCGATCTGAATATGTCGGTTACTTTCCAGATCGGACGACATATCGTGAATACACAAGCAAATGCCTCGCTAACGACAAGTTATCCGAACGAAATTTTGCATCCGTTTTTGCTGAATATGAATAAGCAGCATTTCTGGCAGCAGCCGGGAGACACGGGAGCGAGATACACGCAATGGCAAACCGATCAAGGGGTTGGGAACTATAATACTACAGATCGGGATGTGGAAAAGGTGAATTGGTTAAAGTTAAAAACATTGTCTATCGGGTACACGTTGCCGACATCTTTAATGAAATCTTGTAAATTGGAACAGGTACGTTTCTTCGTGAGCGGGGAGAATCTTTTGTCTTGGCACAATTATTCCGGTCTCGATCCCGAAATCGTGGACGTGCGCACGGGATTCGATGATGGGAAAAATTATCCCTTGGCACGTAAGTTTACATTGGGTTTAACGGTTAAATTTTAAGCAGATGAGATATTTTATTATTCTAATAACAAGCATTTGGTTGCTTGCCGGGTGCGAGGATCTTTTAGAAATGGAACCTAAGAATTCCTTGACTTACGGGAATAGCATGACAGAGAAAGAGTTGGAAGCATCTGTTCGGGGGGCGCAAGCGATTATCAGGACTTATATGATGATGCACTATAATAATGGTTCAAATTATGTGAATGGTAGTTATGCTGATGAGGTGGAATATACTCTTTCTTTGAGACGGAATCTGGACCCGCAAGTGATTCCGGGTGGAGATTGGGGGCAGCAATATAACGTGATTTCCGTGGCTAACCGGACGATATATTTAGCGAAACACAGTGATCTTGATCAAGATCGGAAGAATTTGTATCTTGGTCAAGGGTATTTTCTAAAGGCTTTTATTTATTATGATTTATTGAAAGAATGGGGGGAGTGCGTGTTGATTAAAGATGAGGTGGAACCCGAGCCGGTGGCTAAATCCCCGTGGACGGAAATTGCAGATTACGCGATAGAAGTGGCACAGGAGGCCGTGGATGCATTACCCGATTTCTCGGAAATAAAGGATTCTAAAGGGCAGTTTGCCCGCTATAAATCAACTCCTTGTAAGGGTGCAGCGAATGCTTTGTTAGCTCATTTATGCGCATGGAAAGCCGGGGGAAAGTATTTTGCCCGGGAAGACCAGAGAGATTACGACGAACGGGAACTTTGGCTAAGAGCGGAACGGGCTTGTTCGTGGGTAATCGATTCGTCTATTTATCAATTGGCCTCCTCCCCGGAAGAGGTTTGCACGGAGGTCATGGTTGGGGGGAGTAAGGAAAGTATTTTCGAATCCGTGTACAAGGACCAATGGGTGGAAATGGGGGGCATGTGGGAAGCGTTGAAATTCAATCCTGCAAAAGATTACGAGAACTGGCCGATTAATAATCTTGCCATGCCTTCGGACAATGAATGGAATGCTTTTAATATTAAAACAACGACTGTACAGGAGATGTTTCCCGATGGTGATTTGCGTAAAGACGCTTATTTTTATAAGTTTGAGGAAATGGCCCATCCGGATAGCGTGGAAATAACTCATGGCTTTGCTTATCCCTATAAATGGAGATATGGTTATTATAAAGATGATGGATGGGGAAAATATTGGCGTAATATTAATCAAAACAAAATTTGGTGGCGTTTAGCTGATATTATCCTGTTGCGGGCAGAATGTCGGGCTCGTTTGGGAGGGGAATATGTTGCTGGGGCGATAGAGGATTTGAACACGATTCGCCGCCGGGCAAATGCTAAACTCTATTCTTCTTCAGAATATGGCGGGGATTTACGTTATGCAATTTTTAAGGAACGGGAGAAAGAGTTGTTGATGGAGGGATACCGGTATTATGACGTGATCCGGAATGGATACGTGCGGACGGAGTTGGAAGAAGGTTTCCGAAAAGCCTCCGATCAAGATTTTATAGACGGGTGTTTCTTTAATGCAATTGGAAGTGGCGCATTTAGTAAAAATACGTTGATGCGCCAGAATTCATACTGGTTGCGGTATATGTAATTTAGAATTTTAAAATTTAGAATAATGAGAGTTATAATATTGATATTGTGTTGTATGGGAGTTTTGAGTGCTTGCACGCAACAGGATGTGATTAATTCGGGAGTATCGTCACCTTACCATGATTGTAACATGATGGATTATATGCGTGGAGATACCTATAATTGGGAATTAACAGTACAAATGATTGAACATGCCGGGTTGACGGATTTGTTCGAGGGAAAAGTGGACACGATGCCGGTGATCACATTTTGGGGAATACCTTCTTATTCCATACAACGTTTTATTTTTGATTCACACGAGAATGAAGATTTGACGAAGGTGTACACGAAGGTTTCGGATATTCCGAAGTCGCTTTGTAGGGAATTCCTGTTGAAGCACGTTACGAAAGGAAAGATTTTAAAGGAGGACATTGCTTATAAAAATAAAGAGTTCGAGATCAATGAATCGGGGCAGGACGGGGGAACTTGGATTACCTGTTTGGCGGGGAATCGTTTTATCGCTTACCGGGAGGGTAGCGATTACGCCGGGGTACCGGATTCCGGAGAGGTAAGTTTGAGATGCTGGTCGCCTTCGTGGGGAAAGATTCCCATGTCTTCTCCGGATATTCAACCGACGAATGGCGTGGTACACGCGTTGAATTACTCGTATCGATTAGGACATATTTAATTGGATGGTTATGAGAAATATAATATGGATATTGTTTGTGGCGGTCTTGACTTCTTGTCAGGATGTGACCATTGGGTTCTTAAATGTTGAAAAGGCCGGTTATGAAATTGATTCATTGGAAGTAAAGGCTGTTTTGGATAATGCTGTTCCGGAAATTATCCCTAACCCGGAATACGAGGAATATATTGATATGGGATTTGATCCTGAAAGTTGCATTGAAATGGGAATTTATCCCACGCTTGAAATAGGAGGAGGCGAGGATTATACACGGGATAAATATAACATCCCGTGGACGAGTACCCCGATTGAAGGGGTGGACGGAACGGCTCCGATTTATGTTTCGATTAAAAGCGTGGTGAGTAATGATGGAGATGCCGGAAAATTGAAAGCCGTGTTGACCGTGAAAGGAGATGGTATGTTGAATGTGCCTTGTCATCATGATATTCCCGTGGGACGTTATGTGATTTCGCTTACATTTTCGAACGAGGGGTATTCTAAAGACGTGGATAATTGTTTCACGATTATCGTGAAATAGTGTGTTTTTAATTTCGATTTGTTAGATTTGAAAGTCGGGTTAGCATAATATGCGGCCCGACTTTTGTTGTTTTCTTTGTTGGAATACGGGATTTATCTTCGTGCGGGCTTGGCTATTTTGTGAGATTGACGGTCGAAAAATTTATTTGAGGGGGACTGAACAAGATATTATTAAACTACGTATGTTTGCGTAGTTTTAATATACAAAAACAAAAAATGATAAAGGAGAGATTCCAAGGAATCTAGCAATTATGAAAACAGGTGTAAGCGATTTGCCCCGATCGATGAATCAGGGAAATGAGTTCTTAATGTTACGGGAAAAAAAGCACAGTGTTAGGATTGAAGGTGAGGGATTCGTGGTGCGTGAATGGCGTTTTTCGGATTGTGATTCTTTAGCCGAAAATGCCAATAATGAGAAGATTTGGAATAATGTTATGGATCACTTTCCGCATCCATACACGAAACAAGATGCTTTTGATTATATCAGTATGGTTCATGCCATGCCTGCTCCTTCGATGCGATTCGCAATCGAGGTGGATGGGAAAGCGGTAGGAAGTATCGGGTTTGGTTCAGAAGGTGATATTGAACGGGTAACTGCCGAAATCGGTTACTGGCTGGGAGAACCTTACTGGGGACGGGGAATCATGCCTAGAGTCGTGGCTGCCGTCACGCGATATGCGTTTGAAACGTTCGGTTACCAAAAACTTTACGCTTTGGTTTTTGATTACAATCCGGGATCCATGCGTGTATTGGAGAAAGCGGGGTATCAGTTGGAGGCGGTGTTGCACAAGGCGGCCGTGAAAAATGGGAAGGTGATAGATTTCTATTATTACAGTATCATGAAAGAGAATTAATTAAAAAAGCAGTATCCGTAAGGATGCTGCTTTTTTAATTTCATGTTTACCAGTTGATTTCTTGAATACCCTTACTTCGTAGAAAAGCATTGGCTTTACTGAAATGTTTACAACCGAAGAAACCATACTCGGCAGAACGGGGAGAGGGGTGTACGGTGGTTAACACAAGATGTTTGCGAGTATCAATAAGTGACATCTTTTGTTTGGCATAACTTCCCCATAACATGAAAACCAAGTTCTCCCGTTCATCACTTAATTTTTTGATCACGGCATCGGTAAAAATTTCCCAGCCTTTGTCTCTGTGAGATCCCGTTTCGTGCGCCCGAACCGTGAGTACCGAGTTTATGGGGAATACCCCTTGGGCTACCCAATGGTCCAGATTCCCGGAGGTCGGGATGGGTGTCCCTAGGTCCATGTGTATTTCTTTAAAAATATTTGCCAGAGAGCCGGGAATAGCTACCCCATCCGGAACGGAAAAACATACCCCGTAATATTGGCCCGGATTAGGATAGGGATCTTGTCCCAAGATGACAATTTTTACTTTTTCAAAGGGGCAGGCGTTGAATACATGAAATATCTGGTGTCCCGGAGGAAGTACATGAGCTTTCTTGTATTCACTCTTGACAAACGCCACTAATTTCTCGAAATAGGGCTTGTCAAATTCATCCTGCAAGCGTTGTTGCCAACTTTCTTCTATTTGAACCTTCATAGATGCGTTTGGGTTGCTAAACGAAGACAAAAGTAAACATATTTTTCATTCGTTTATTTCCATTTTTTCAGAATTTTATTGTTTTACAAAGCTTTGATATTCATGATAGGTTTGATCGTGTCGATGATCGTTGCCGTGTTTTGTATCGCCTGCATGATCAAATCTTTATCTTTATACGCCATCGGGGATTCATCAAGGGTTTGTCGGCAGACGGAGGTGGAATAGATGCCTTCCATTTCTTTCGTGAATTCCTCCATATCCAGTGTTTTCAGAGCTTTGTTTCGGGCAAGCACCCTTCCGGCTCCATGAGGGGCGGAACAATTCCAATCCGGGTTACTTTTTCCTTCACAAATCAACAATCCGTCACGCATGTTGAATGGAATAACCATTTTTTCACCTTGATAAGCCCGAATGGCTCCTTTTCGGATGATCCAGTCAGTCGTGTCGATGAAATTATGCATGGAGTAAACCGTATCCACGGCTTGGTAATTTTCACCCAAGTCTTTGAATATGGCTCTTGCCATGGCTTTATGGTTGAATTGCGCGTAAGTTTGAGCAATAACCATATCGATAAGATATTCATACATGTCTTCTCCTTCAAGCATATACTCCCTTTTCCCGATGTGGTAACGCTTGTTTAATTCTTCCAGTTTCTGGGGAATATCACTTGTTGGTAGTGTATCACGCGTGATACACTTGAATTCTTCATGGTACTCTTCCGGAAGAACGGTCGTTTTATGCATTTTCTTGGCATGATAATTACACACCTTCAACCCGAAATGACGAGAACCGGAGTGAATGGTCAGGTAATGTGATCCATCCTTGGCAGATTCTCCCAGCTCGATAAAATGATTTCCACCACCTAGTGTACCCACGGAACAATAGAAGGTACTTTCTTTGATACCGATTTTCTTACACAAGCTGGTGATATATTCTTTATCGACTAGAATGGAATCTTTGGTTTCCCCGAATCGCTGGAACCATTTTTGTTGAAAGGCATGAAGGTTATTATTCACGGTTTCAAAATAGGGGATAATCCACCAGTCATCCAAGTTCTTCTCCTTTCGGATATGCATTCCCATGGGGATGGAACGCCGGATGGCGTGGTCCAGTGTAGGGAATCGTTCTTCTTCGATTCGCTGGTTTAATTTGAACGTGGTGACGGAACAACCGATGTCTACACCAATATAGTTCGGGTTGACCATTCGTGTCACGGGCATGGTGAATCCGATCACGATTCCCTTACCCACGTGGGTATCCGGCATGATTCGTACTTGTACTCCGGCAGAGATTTCTTGATTCAGAATGTTCCGGACCAACTCGATGGCCTCGGTTTCCACTTCGTCGATAAAGATTTTGCAATCTTGATTATATGTTCCTTTTAATTCTATCATAATTTTTGTTTTTAATATACGCGAAGCAACGGGCAAACAAGGATCGTACGGGATTCGAACCCGTGGTGACCACTTTAACGAAGTAACCCTGTTTTACGGCATCCGCGTGAGTTTCATTTGTAAAAAACAGGAGTAACAAGCGAGAAAGGAAACGGGGCATGACATGCCGGAGTCGAACCGGATAGTCTCGTCGATTTTACGACCTCACTATTCCTCCCCTAAACTGAGTCGAAGTAACCCTTCTCTACGACATCCTGTTTTAGTAATTTAAAAGCAAGGCTACAAGCGATAAGAGACTGTTTCCTGCTCTACCCACTGAGCTACACTCCCTTGTTCGTGATTTACTGATCGTGGAAGTGGCGGGATTCGAACCCGCGACCCGGGCGTTATATGCGAAGTAACTCTTGTCTACGGCACTTGCTTTATACTGTTGTTTCAAAGAACGCTTTTATATTTCTATTTTCATTATTTCGTTGACAACCGAGGAACCTTGTTCGATATAATATATCATATCGAATATTTTTTCGCTCCACCCGCTGACGAGGATTACGTTACCGTTGTCTTTGGTCATGCTGTTCCCGTAACCTCTCAAGTCAACCGTGTAGACTCTCACGTCCGGGTTGATCTTCAGGTATTTCTGGAAAAGGCGGTTGAAGTTTTCTCCCCGATTTCCTTTGTGATCGTACCAGTTACACCCGTCACCGACTTGACAGTCAGAGAATATAACGATTCTGTCTACAATTGTTTTTGATTTTATCAAATATTCCATGTAGTCGAATATTCCTCTTTCCGTTGCCGGGCCGCATTTCTTGGCAGCTTGGTTAATGATGTTGAAATTCTCGAACACGTTTACCGAGCGACTCAAGTTCGCATCAATTAACCGATCACCAAACAGTCCGACGTAAGTGTCTTTGCATTTGTTCCAATACAACACGGCAAACAAGTTGGCAATATCCGAAGTTTTCCGTTCGCTCATGGCTGACACTAGGGATTTCCCACCCCGGTCCCCGTACATACTTCCGGAGTTATCGGATAGTATCACGGTTTTTCCCTTGCGGGTCGGGATATTGTCACAACTGATTACCAGCGCTTTTTCCAAAGCTGCCAAGGCTTTCTTTATTTTCGCTTTTTCTCCTTCGAATATAGAGGTTTCTTTGGCCAGTTTGTCTATTTCCAAGAATGCTGACAGGTAACGGAAAGGCATCTGTTTCGCTTTTTTGATCCGGTATTCGTTTGTCAAGATATTCAAGGTCATATCCAATGCTTTATCAGTGCTTTTCGTGACGATATTCCGCAAGTTGCGTAATAGAGCCATATAACCCACTTGACCGCTTGACACGAGTTCCTCCCATTTTTCGGAAACAGCGTGGGCTTTCGCTTTCTCGTTTTCGAACGCTTGTTTACCTAGTTCGGATAATTCGGTTTCCCACGTGTAAGGAATAGCCAGTTGCCCCGATACTATTTTGTCAAATACAGCTTGTTGTGCTTCATCCTTTGCTTTCGGGTGAACCAGAAACAAAGCGTCTCGCAGGCTTACAGCCGAGTCGGTGTTGTATTTGGCGAATTGATACTCGTCAAACCTGTTGAACGATTCGATCAATCCTTTTTGTATTTGTTTTGACAATCGGTTTAACTTTTTGGTTCCTTCCCGTGTGTTGGCGATTTGGTAATAGGCGAGTATTTCGGTGATCTCGTCAGCTCGTTTTACTACGCTTGCTACGGTACGTTTTACAATTTCGTTACCGGAATACAATCTTGCCAATTCAACAACCAGTATTATCGGTACTGAACGCAAGTTCATTTCCGAGCGAGCATATGCCGCGAGTCTGGCTACAAACTCGGGACTGCATTTCGCGATCAGGTTTTTGATCCTGCAAACACGGACAGGGTTTGATTCGTAGTATGAATCATCAACCATGCAGGTGACTACGGTTGAATAGAGTTCCATTTCCGGCGTCATTTTGTAAGCCTTGGCTCCCATGTAATTCACGGTAGTGTCTTTT
This sequence comes from Butyricimonas sp., assembly GCF_019423355.1. NCBI lineage: Bacteria > Pseudomonadati > Bacteroidota > Bacteroidia > Bacteroidales > Odoribacteraceae > Butyricimonas > Butyricimonas sp. The sequence continues at coordinate 2,094 of NZ_JAHZBP010000011.1, read as the reverse complement.
CCTTTGTTTGTAAAATTGAATTTCATAATTGTATCTTTTTTTGTTTTACACCACAAAGATGCATAGGTGGGTGCGCAAGCTTTTTGCGTAACTGAAATTATTTTCATATTTTTGAAAAAATAATTTTTATCCTGTTCTTATGCCAGCGAATCGTAATGCCCTAATCCGTTATAAAACAATAGATAATTGCCTGCGTAACAAATATAGAAGATGGACGCTCGAAGATTTGATTGACGCGTGTTCCGATGCCTTGTACGAGTACGAGGGGATCACGAAAGGAATCAGTCGACGCACGATTCAGATGGATATACAGATGATGCGTAGCGAGAAATTGGGGTATAATGCCCCGATCGTGGTATATGATAACAAATACTATAAATACGAAGACGAGGAGTATAGTATCACGAACACACCCTTGTCGGAACAGGATTTGAAAGTGATGTCGGAGGCCGTGGAGGTGTTGCGCCAGTTTAAAGGGTTCTCTTATTTCTCGAATATGGGGGATATTATCAGTCGTTTGGAGGATCATGTGACTTCAGCCCGTCAGAAAACAATCCCGGTGATTGATTTCGAGAAGAACGAGAGTCTGAAGGGGATTGATTATCTGGATATGATTTATCACGCGGTGGTGAGCAAACAAGTGCTGCGGATGAAATACCGGTCTTTCAAGGCCCGATCTGCGTCCTCGTTTTTGTTCTATCCTTATTTACTGAAAGAGTACCGGAATCGTTGGTTCGTGTTCGGGGTAAAACAAAGAACGTCCGTGCTTGTAAATTTGGCCCTTGACCGTATTCATAGCCTTGAGATTGCTAAAGAGGAATCTTACAGGGAAAACACGGTGTTTGATCCGGTCACGTTTTTTGACGATCTTGTCGGGGTGACTAAAAACACTGGATCAAGGGCTGAGGTGGTTCGTTTTTGGGTAGATCGACTCAACGCTCCATACGTGGAAACCAAACCCCTGCATAAGTCGCAACGGGTGGTGGAAAGACAAAAAGACGGGTCTATCGTGTTCGAGATAGAGGTGGTTATAAATCAAGAGCTAAGACGGGAGATTTGTGGATTTGCCGAAGGGATTCGGGTGTTATCACCGCCTGTTCTGGTACATCAGATGGCATCCAAGTTTCAGCAGGCAAATGATTTGTATCGACAGGAATAGTTTTAGATTCCTTTTTTGATAATGGTATAGCCGAAGAATCCTTTTTCTAGGGTTAGTGTCCTAGTTGCGTTCGTACGTGTCTTGTTATAGGTGGAGAGTGAAACCGGGAGTTTTTTTCGTGTCCCGTTTTCGAAAATTACTTGCAGGTAATATTCTTTTCTTTCCCCGGCTGGAACATAACGGTGGTTTCCGACTCTACGGGTTTGCTTGTGTGTTTCGATATGTTTTGAGAGTACGGTTACTTTTTCTTCCCGAGTAGAAGACGGATCAGCCAATATAAAATTCCCGCCTAATATTAAGAAATAACAGAGAGCGCTTACATGAAATAGATGGCATATACCATTCAATATTTTACTATTGGAACGAGTTAACCATTGCCAGTTTTTATACAAGAACAGAGTAGCGATAGCGAGTATAAGAGCCATCGAGAGAGGTTCCCACCAATCAATTAGTGTTTCCCCGTAAATGGCATATCCGATTCCCCAGGCTATCATGGCGAGTAGCACGGTTACGTAAGGGATGATTTTGATGAATAGCGCTTTCATAACGATTCTTGTTCGGTTGCAAAAATAAGAAATATTTCTGGTAGATCAACGGGAGGCCTTGGTCGCCTCCATGTCTGTCCGACTTTTACTACGTGTTACTTTTTTAGCGACCACAAAAGTAGAATAAGAAAGAATTTTTTCCAGTATAATTCGAACAATTTATTTGATTAGATTTTTACTCTATGGTCATTTGGTTGACCTTCTGGTTGACAAAATGTATGGGATTTCTTGCTGATTCTGGTTTTCGGTTTAATTCTTGGTTTAAACATTGGGCTGAAAATGACATTTTTTGAGATAAAAGAAAAGAGAGTTACAACAGTAACTCTCTCATTTTCAGTGGTACCACCAGGAATCGAACCGGGGACACAAGGATTTTCAGTCCTTTGCTCT
>NZ_JAHZBP010000010.1:0-207653 GCF_019423355.1 Butyricimonas sp. | reverse complement strand
AGTCTGTTCGCTACGCTTTACTCAAATTTGCTATTCCGTTAGGTGTTTATTTTAGATTTTAAATTGAGAAACTCGTTATTTTATCCCTCTGAACTCTCTGGGGCTTTCACTTTTTTATCGATAGAACGGCAAAATTCAATATCATCCCGGAACAACTTACGATAAGTAATATAAGTCTGGGATTGTTTTGCACCAATGTAATCCATCAAGTGCATCATCTGCGGGTTAAAATCTCCGACCCAACTCATATCCAACCAATCATACGTCTTCTTTGACAAAATGATATTCTTACAGAAAGCATAAATCATAGCAGCCTCCACTCCACGCCCTTGGAATTCGGATGCAACACCAAAAATTAATCCTAAGGCCACACGCCCCCGCTTGATATGACGATAATACAGGAATTTCAAAATACCCAACCCGCTAATCTTACCATTCACGTGTTTCACGATATAGTTCAATTCCGGAATCATGATAAAGAAACCGATAGGTTCCCCTTTATAGTAAGCAAAATACAATAAATCAGGATCAAGCACGGGTTTCAGGGTCTTGAATAACACCTCCACCTGTTCCTTATCCATCCCCCCGACACCATGCACGTTCAAGTTCCACGCCTTATTATAAATGGTCAGGAAAGAATCTTTCGCCTGCCGGGGAGTCATTTCACGATAGGAAATAATCCGGTAATCTTCATTCTTCAACAACCGTTCCGACTTCCAGACCACTACCTTGGAAAGACTTTCCTCCACCAAGCGAGTCCGGTAGATATATTGTTTGAAATAGTCACGGAACCCGTAGTTCTCGAAGAACGGAACATAATACTTATGCGTGTAGGGCATTTGGAATACAGGCGGTTTGAAACCATCGACCAGCAATCCCCACCACTCGTTACGCTCTCCGAAATTCACCGGTCCTTCCATGGACTCCATGCCTCGCTCCTCCAACCACGAACGACAACGGTCGAACAGCATGAAAGCAGCTTCCTGATCATTAATACACTCGAAGAAACCCATTCCCCCCACCGAGTAGGAATCCAAATGGCAGGAACTTCTATCAATAAAAGAAGCCACCCGACCAACACATCGGCTGTTCTCATCCCGCAATAACCAGCGGGTACACTCGCCATGCTTGAAAAACGGATTCTTTGCCGGATCGAAAACCTTCGTGATGTCATTATCTAAAGGCCGTACCCAATTCTCGTCATTCTTATAAAGGGATACAGGTAGCAACAAAAATTCTTTTGCTTGCTTTTCGTTCAAAACCTCTTCAATAGTGTATTTCATATTTTTATAAACTAATATTTTCAACTTTTACCGGTGGGTGTACTCGCACCTGCAATAAATAAATGCCCCGACGAATCCACACAACAATCACGGCTAACACGACACGGGGAAATATCAACCACCCCGCAGGTAATCCCATCACGGCAAACAACAGCGGATCCTCCAGTTGCGAATGAGAAATCGCCAAGTGATGATTCAGCAAATCAGCCTCCTGATGTCCCAGTTTTCCCGTCTTGGCATAATCCATCATGATCGCAGAACCGTAAGCCAATCCGACCGTGTTCCCCACCAACCACAGGAAAGCAACATCCGGATTCAGCCCGAACAAGCGCATTAACGGCGATAACATAGCGGATAATATCTTCAAAATACCAAACTCTTCCAACAACCGTTGCAATATCATCAATCCCGAAATCACCAGTACGATTTTCAGCCCCAGCATCACACTACTTTCCAGCCAATGCAACATCGTTTCCCAAAAACCGAGAGAAACCGCCGTTTCCGCCATCATCTTCCCACTCATTTCCGGCAACAACCAATTTAAACCGATGGCCGCAACAAAACTTCCCAAGACTCGCAAGATCACCATCCACACAGCAGACGAACCCGTCTTCTGCAACACGATCGTTTCCACGACAAAGTTATGGGAAATCAAACACATCGTTGCCATAATCAAACTTTCCCGCACGGAAAAATCAAGCGTAGAAAGCAAGGCGATCACGGTATATATATTCGTAAATATACTGGTAACAAAGACTAAGGCTGCATCTCCCGGCAAACCGATCAAGGTAAACAACGGGGATGCAAATGAAGAAATATAAGGCAGTATATTAAAGTATGACAACAAAGTCACGAACAAAGATACCGGTAGCATGATTTTCAAAAACCATATTGATGTCTTTATCGCCACGGGTAAGGCCTTCTTCACACATCCCAAAACCCTCGCACTGTAATTTGACATACTTTTTAATTGAAAATTGAAAATTGAAAATTGAAAATGCTAAAACCTCAATTCCCCAATAATCAACATTAAACTCTAAATTCTAAACTTTAAACTCTAAACTATCTCAACTCATCGGTTAACAATCTGATTTCCATTGTCGGACTGATTCGCTCGTAGAGAATGTTATAAACAGCCTCCGTGATGGGCATGTGGACTTTATACTGTTGATTGATTTCATGAATTCCTTTCACGCCAAAGTACCCTTCGGCAATCATCAGCATCTCCATTTGCGCGGACTTCACAGAATATCCTTTCCCGATCATCGTACCGAATGTCCGGTTCCGGCTGAACTGAGAATAGGCTGTTACCAACAAGTCTCCCAAGTACGCGGAAAATTTAATATCCCGTTGAATCGGATGCACGGCATTCACAAAGCGCTCCATTTCTTGGATGGCATTAGCAACCAACACTGCCTGAAAATTATCGCCATATCGCAATCCGTGACAGATTCCCGACGCAATAGCAAAAACATTTTTCAGCACCGCAGCATACTCGGCCCCGTATATATCATCGGAAATCGTGGTTTTCACGTAGAAACACTCGAATAATTGAGCCACAGTCCGTGCTACCCGCAGGTTCTCACTGGAGAATGTCAGATAAGACAAACGTTCCAAAGCTATTTCCTCCGCATGACAGGGACCGGAGATAATTACAATCTGTCCTAGAGGTACCTCGTATTTCTGGTGGAAGAACTCCCCGATAAGTAGATTCTCATCCGGAATCATCCCCTTAATGGCCGAAACGATAATCTTATCTTTCAACGACACTTGCAACCTTGGAGTTACCACGTTTTGTAGGAAAGCACTCGGGATGGCGAACACGATCACATCGGAATTCATGATCACCCAATCCAGATCATCCGAGAACGAGATTTTGTCTATATCAAAATCGACACCACACAAATACCGCGGATTGTGTTTTAATACTTTAAAGGCCTTTATCGATTCAATGTTTCTCATGAACCAATTAATATGCCCGTTATTTTCTGTCAGCATTTTAGCGATAGCGGTAGCCCAACTACCCCCACCAACTACTCCAATCCTTGGTTTTTCAACTATTTCCATGATACCAATAAGTTACAAGTTTACAAGTTACAGGTTACAGGTTTTGTCCTACACGAACTTGTAACCTGCCAACCTGTAACCAGCAACGTTTATTTTAGTTAAACCAGCTTTTTACCTCATCCGGGGATAAAGTCTTCAAGCCTAATTTCATTTTTTTATTTAAACCGCTCAATTCCTGATGCAACTTGTTCGGGTTCTCTACCGCCTTCAAGGTTTCCACGGTCTGGTAACCGGCTTTACGAACCACGGCAACCCAATCAGCCGGGATTCCCAGCTCGATAAATTTCTCGTCAGCATCCACGGTAGCCACTTTCTCCGGTTTCATCTGCGGGAACAACAACACATCCTGTATAGACGGACTATTGGTCAGGAACATACAAAGCCTGTCTATCCCTATACCCATTCCCGAGGTTGGGGGCATACCGTACTCCAAGGCACGCACGAAGTCGTAATCAATAAACATGGCCTCATCATCCCCTCTTTCCTGAAGTGCCAACTGATCTTTGAAACGATTCAACTGATCGATCGGGTCATTCAGCTCAGAGTAAGCGTTAGCAACCTCCTTACCATTCACGAACAACTCGAAACGTTCCGTCAATCCGGGATCTGAACGATGCATCTTAGTCAGCGGAGACATCTCCACCGGGTAATCATAAATAAAGGTCGGCTGTATATAATGACTTTCACATTTCTCTCCGAAAATTTCGTCAATCAACTTACCCTTACCCATCGTCTCATCCACGTTCAAGCCGATAGACAAACAGAATGCCCGAATCTCATCCTCGCTCTTACCCGTGATGTCAAATCCGGTATATTCTTGAATCGCCTCTGACATTCTCACTCGTTTGAACGGACGTTTGAAATCCACCTCGTTCTCCCCGAAAGGAGCTTTAGTTGTCCCGTTCACGGCCATTGCCGCCGCCTCAATCATTCTCTCCGTGCTATCCATCATCCACAAATAATCCTTGTACGGCACGTACACCTCCATACAAGTAAATTCCGGGTTATGCGTCCGGTCCATTCCCTCGTTACGGAAATTACGGGAAAACTCGAATACTCCATTAAAGCCTCCCACGATCAAACGTTTCAGATACAGCTCGTTCGCAATACGCAAATAGAACGGAATATCCAATGCATTATGATGCGTGATAAACGGACGGGCCGAAGCTCCTCCCGGTATAGCCTGCAGCACAGGAGTCTCCACCTCCAAGCATCCCATTTCCGTATAGAACTGACGGATGGCGTTGATCATTTTCGTACGCTTGATAAACACATCCTTCACCTGCGGGTTCACGATTAAATCCAAGTAACGTTGACGGTATCTTAATTCCGGATCGGTAAAAGCATCAAACACTTTACCATCCTTTTCTTTCACAACCGGTAGCGGACGCAAGGACTTGGACAACATCACCAGTTCTTTCGCATGAACCGAAATCTCCCCCATATTCGTGCGGAACACGAATCCTTTCACGCCCACGATGTCGCCAATATCCATCAACTTTTTGAAAACGGTATTATACATCGTGCAAGCTTCATCCCGACTCACATCATCCCGACTCACGTAGACCTGAATCCTACCTTCGGCATCCTGTAATTCAAAAAATGAAGCCTTACCCATAATCCGCCTGCTCATCATTCGCCCGGCAATTACAACCTCTTGCAATTCCTCCGGTGATTTTTCAAATTTATCCAGAATCTCTTTAGAAAGGTGAGTTACTTTAAATTCCGGTGCCGGATAGGCATCTATTCCCAAATTTTTCAACTCGTTTAAAGAGTTCCGGCGAATAATTTCCTGTTCGCTTAATTCTGCAAGACTCATTTTTATATGCTTTAAAAGGTTATATAAAATCTATTTTATCACCGGGTATACGCCCGCTCTAAATTTTATTCAAAAATTAATGTGCAAAGATAATAAATAAAGTGCAAAGAAGAAAGTAAAAGGGGAGCTCTCCCTCGTTATTTACATTTCCCCTGCTTTTTGTTAAAATTTTATCACCCTAAATTCAATCTTATTTTTATACAACTGAAACACAATCGCATAACCTTATTTAGAACAAACCTGTTAAAAAATATAATCCGTATTCTTTTGAAATCCCAAGGAATTTCTGCTTCTTTGTAGCAGAATAGGAGAAAGAGATAATGAAAAAAAGATGGGTCATCAACACCCCACCCGAGTGGGAAAAAATTGACAAACTATCCAAAGAACTTAACTGCAGTCATGTTATCGCGAACTTGCTTTTGCAACGCGGTGTGGACACTGCAGAAGAGGCCCATGCTTTCTTCAATCCAACCCTCAACATGCTCCATGACCCGTTTTTGATGAAGGATATGGATAAAGCCGTTCTCCGGTTGGAAAAAGCAATCAGCACCGAGGAAAAAGTCATGATTTACGGCGATTACGACGTAGACGGTACCACGGCGGTTGCTTTACTCTATAAATACCTAAAAAATAAATGCGAGTATCCTGAATATTACATCCCGGACAGATACACGGAAGGCTACGGAGTTTCCATCTTGGCTATCGATTATGCGGCTCGCAACGGGATTTCACTCATGATCGTGACTGACTGTGGCGTGAAAGCCGTGGAGAAAGTCCGTTATGCGAAATCCAAAGGCGTGGATGTCATCATCTGTGACCATCACACCCCGGGCGACGAACTTCCGGATGCCGTTGCCGTCCTCGACCCGCAACGGAAAGATTGTCACTACCCCTACCGGTGGTTAAGCGGTTGCGGGGTCAGTTTCAAACTGGCACAGGCATATAGCATGAAACACAACTTGCCGATGGCAGACCTGTACAAATTGTTGGATTTGGTTTGCGTCAGTATTGCCAGTGACATTGTTCCGATCACGGGAGAGAATCGTATCCTCGCCCATTTCGGTTTATTGCAATTAAATAGAAAACCCAGCCTAGGATTAAAAACGATATTAAGTTTTTCCGGAATAGGTAAAGACCTGACAATAAATGACATTGTTTTTCGCATAGGCCCCAAAATCAATGCGGCAGGGCGAGTTGAATCGGGAAACAAATCAGTAGAACTCCTGATAGCCGATGATGAGACCAGAGCCACGGAAGTCGCTGCAAGCATTAACAACTTTAACGACCAACGCAAGAAACTGGATCACGACATCACCGAAGAAGCCCTTGAGTACATCAACCAGTCCCACTACGATCAATCCCAAAAAGCAACCGTACTTTACAACCCGAACTGGCACAAAGGTGTCATCGGGATCGTGGCTTCTCGTCTGACGGAATATTATTACCGCCCGACCGTGATCCTGACAGAATCCAACGGTTTGGCTACCGGATCTGCTCGCTCCGTGGAAGGATTTGACCTGTATTACGCCATTTCACAATGTAGCGAATTCTTGGAAAATTACGGGGGACACAAATACGCGGCAGGACTGACATTAAGGCTTGAAAACATTGAACCTTTCAAGGCTAAATTCCAGAAAATCGTGAGTGAAACAATCACGGAAGAGATGTTGACACCCCAGATCAATATTGATGCTCAAATCAAATTAAATGACATCACCCCGGATCTTTACGCCATGATTCAGAAGTTCGCCCCGTTTGGTCCCAACAACTCGATTCCCGTGTTCATGACTGAAAACGTGACGAATTTCATCGGTTCAAAACAAGTCGGACGCAACAACGAACATCTGAAACTGGTGGTCGTGGATGACACAAGGGTCTGCAACGACCGGAGTGGCATAGCTTTCGGGATGGGAGAGGCATTTCCCCGCATCAGTAAAGGTGAATATTTCGATATTTGCTACACCCTTCAAGAAAACGAATTCATGGGGAAAAGCGACATTCAAATGATGATTCGAGATTTAAAATTCAAAGAGGAATAAAATATGCAATCTTTATCTTCCAAACTATTGGAAAAAGCAGTAGAACAATTTGCTTCCCTTCCGGGAATCGGACGCAAAACAGCTTTACGTTACGTGCTACACATGCTACGCCAAAGCCCCGAAGAGGTAAAGCAATTTACGGACAGCATTACCGCCTTGAAAGAATCTATCAAAGAGTGCCAATACTGCCACAACATTTCTGACAGTGACACTTGTGAGATTTGTTCCGACCCGAAACGGGATACCCAAACGATATGTGTCGTGGAAAACATCAAGGATGTCATGTCCCTTGAAGCTACGGGCCAATACCACGGGCTTTACCACGTTTTAGGGGGGATTATCTCGCCCATGGACGGCATAGGTCCTTCCGACCTTCACATTAACTCTCTACTGGAGCGAGTGGACAATCCTTCCGTAAAGGAGGTTATTTTCGCCTTGCGAGCCACCATAGAAGGTGACACCACGGGTTACTACATCTTCAAAAAACTCCCCCGCCGGGATGAAATCACGGTCAGCACCCTTGCCAAAGGTATCGCCATAGGTAATGACCTCGAATACACCGACGAACTCACACTGGGACGCTCCCTCGTAAACCGGGTAAAATTTAGTCTAAATGGATGATGTTCCTACATATTAAAAAGAATCCGTCCGGAGTTCCGGACGGATTCTTTTTTTAATTACACTTTGAACTACATGATAATTATTTCACCAATTGTTCCAACTGCATCCGCAATTTAGGATCCGAGGGACGTTTGGCATTCGCATCCACAATTTTCCCCTCTTCGTCCACGATCACGATGCGAGGTACTCCATGAATCAGGTATTTCTTTACCAAATCCGATTTAAAACCTCCCGGCACGTTCAACTGCAACTCGGCACCCTTCTTATCTTTAACCATCTTTCTCCACAAAGCTATCAACTCATCACCTGTATCCACTGACATCGAAATAAATACGATATTCTCCCCTTTCATATCATCAGCCAATTTTTCCATATAAGGCATTTCCGCACGACAAGGAACACATCCCGTGAACCAAAAATCCAGTACCTGCACCTTTCCCTTGAAATCAGCCGAAGTATATTCTTTTCCCTTCACGTCAACCGCCTTAAACTCCGGAGCCATCTGCCCTCTTGCGATAGTTTTATGGGTTTCTTTAGACTCTTGGTAACGAATCTCCAAAGCCGGCAATGCCGCCAACGCCTCCGGATGGGTTATATATTGACGAACCCCTTCCAGATAAACCGGGAAATCATCAGAATATCCTTTCTGTAATGTAAGATTCAACAATTCCACCAAGAACATAGAACGAACCTTCTCATCCCCGATCTTCTGCGCGTAAATTTCCATGTATCTTTCCGGAGAAACCTCAATCCATCCCTTCTTTTCCATCTGTTCGAATGTCCCCAGCATCATGTTAAACCATTTCGGTATCTGCACGAGAGACGAATCCGAAAAGTTCACCTCTTTCATGAAATCATAAAAATTATCTGCCAGTTCAATCTTCAACTGAGGAGCAAACATCGCAGTATTCGCAGGTCCATTCAATCTTTGCAAGTAAAAATCACAACGATACTTCAATTTTTGCAGCCGAATAAAGTCCTGATCCAAACCGGAAGTTTCCAAATTTCCAATCAAGCGATTCACCTCCTCCGTGTTCAGTCTCACCCACTCTGCCGAGTAAAGCGGAACATCCTCAGGTACAGAACCTAAATATACATTTTCAGACAAAAACGTATTCTCGGCAACATGGTCTCCCGCAAACACAACACCATCCGCACCTTCTTGTATCTCCACCCGTGCTCCCGGAGTCAAATAAACCAAATAAAATTTCTTGTTCACCCCTACATAACGGAAATAACTCGGTACATTCAAATCCACCTCATAAGCATAATTTCCCAAAGAATCCGGTTCCATTTTCGTATATCCGGCCGTAGACCCTTCCGGAATAAAAAAGAAGTTTCCTTCAATCGTATTCTTAAACTCCACTCTCGCCTTCGTAGACGATTCCGTCTTATCCTGACATCCAGTTCCGGCAAAAGCCAGAACCGTTAATATCAAAAATACACAACATATTTTATTCATATGGGACATCATTTCGTATTTTGAACCAAATTACTCGTTTCCATCGCTTGCTGTGGGAAAGGCCACACTAACAGAGGTGAATCCGGACGCAAAGAATACGTTTTAGTTTCTCCGGCCTCATTCACATAAGTCTTTGTCAACGTTTCATTAAATTCTGTACAGAAACGTCTCATATCAAAGAATCCGTTATAAGTCAAAACTAATTCTCTCTTTCTCTCCTCACGAACTAGTTTAAATGCCTCATCGGCATCAGCAGCGGTTAACTCTGCCGTTCCAGGAAACACCCGATTCCGATACAAATCATTCAGATATTTCATTGCGTTATCTTTATCATCCTTTCTTGCATAGCATTCGGCTATCATCAGGTAAACTTCTGACAAACGCATACCTCCCGGGTTCCACTTCACATTCGTACTACCAAACATAATTGCCCCAGTTTCTGCCGTAGGACGTGGAGGCATATAATATCCCCAACAAGTGATATAACGTAAATCATTATTCTTGTCATACAAATCGAGCATTTCTTTCCGAGCATACTGCGGATACGGATCTGTATTAGTATGTCCAAACTGATATAATAAATGTTCCGGATTCGAATCCTCAAGTTTTGCAGCGGTCATCCACGTACTTGGCATTGTTGGAAGGAAAGGATATGTTGCAAGCGCCTCATTATACATCTCATTCATATCCCAAAGTTTATGATAACTTGACTTTAAAGCATTCAACCCGGACTCCAAGGCTAGGTCGATCTCTCCTTTATACAGACGCACCTTAGCTTGTAAAGCATATCCGAACCCCTTTGTCGGACGATATGAATTCAAAGCCTGTTCCGGCAGATCAGCTAAAGCCTCCTCTATATCCTGTTCTATAAATTCATAAACTTCCTTAACCGTATATTGCTTACTTTCAGACTCCAAATCAAACTTTTTATGGATAATAATACCCATATCGGTTGCCGCAGTCTCTTTCTTATAAGGCTTTGCAAAAGTGTTCACCAAGAAAAAGTAATTATACGCCCGCATTATTTTAGCCTGAGCAATTCCCAACTTTTTATCCGTATCCGATCCCTCTGCATCATTCATATGTTCTACTACAACATTGTACGACGCAATTCTGGAATAACAATCAGAATATAACTCTGCAATATCACCATCTACCATATAATTATAACGATCAACACTCTCATCCCAAAAGAACCCGATAGAATACATCGGATACAAGTAAGATTCCAACTCTGCCTTTTTATAATAGGTAACTTCATTTGCCATATACCAGAAAGAAGTCATGGAAAATTTCGGATTAGCCGCTTCAATCAATCCCAAATAATCATCTGTCGAATTCAATACCGCTTCTCCCTTAGGTACCACATCCAAATAGTTATCACAGGACACAAGTCCCATCACCAAAGATAACCATATAACAACTATATATTTTTTCATACGTCCACTCAATTAAAAGTTAATATTCAAACCAAGACTATAGGTCGGCATCAACAACTCCGTACGAGTTCCCGCATTTGCATTGAATGATTCCGGATCAATGCCTTCCCCGTTACTTGCCCAATAGAAAGGATTATCCACTTGAGCCCGAAGACTAACATTTTGCAAATTCACCTTCTTAATCAAATCTTTGGGTAAAGAATAGGTAATTCCGATATTACGACATTTGATAAAAGAAGCACTCAACACGTGTACATCAGCATATTTCCAAAGATAATTACGATCCTGATTTGCTCCGAAGGCTCCCATTGCCGGAATATCCGTGTTTTTATTTGTCTCAGTCCATCGGTTCGCCATATCTTTATGCATTCTGCCCGTAATATCTACGTAAGTTGAATAAAGAGGCGTTACATCATTTCTCAAAGAATGTCCCGTGTAATACACAAACTTCGTAAAGAATTCCAAGCTCTTCCATCTTAAATTGATCGTCAAAGCTCCGTTCCATTTCGGAGTTAATTGTCCGGCGTTTACCAAGACTGCGATATCACGTACAGGCTCGTTCGATTTTACCTCTCCATTCTGGTCGTATACAGAAGGATCTCCAGTCTTTGTCAAACCTGCATAGCGATAAGCGTACACCGAATTATAGGAATCTCCCTTTAAATAATTACTTCCCGGATACTGCAACATATCAATGGCATTAGAAGGCACGTAACCCACTTTTTTAATCACATTCTTATTATTCGCCGCAGTCAACGTCGTGTTCAAAGTCCAATCCTTCTTCTTTAACCAATCGTATGACACGGAAATTTCCAAACCGGTATTTCTCATGGCTCCATTATTTACTCTGGCCGTCTCGAAACCTAATGATGGGTCCAACGTCTTATTAGCCAACAAATCCGAGCTGTAGCGACGATAGAACTCCAATGATCCGCTCAATCTTCCGATTAACGCAAAATCCATACCCACATTAAACGTGGATGTTTTTTCCCAACGTAACATCTTATTAGGAGCTTGCGTGATCAAAGTTATACTAGCCTGCGTGTACAGCGAGTTTGCATAAGTTCCCAGCAAGTAAGGAGAAGAAGACTGATCCACGTTACCCGTGATTCCATAAGTTGCACGCAATTTCAACATATCCAGCCAAGCGATATCATTCAAGAATGATTCCCTAGTCATCAACCAACTTGCACCCACGGACCATAAAGGACGATAGCGATATTTCGGGTCCGTACCGAAAAGGTCTGCCTGATCCACTCGGATACTTGCATTCAGACTATATTTAGAATCGTAAGTATACCCCGCATTGGCATAAGCTGAAACATAACGGTGTTTCGTATTCGTCACATTCAACAATTCAGACTTTTTCTGAAGAGCATCTGTCAACTGTCCTTGTACACCATTCGTCATCAATGTTTCCCAGTTCACTTGCTTATAAGTCAACTTTCTATCATCATAACCGTAACGTTCACTTTGAGATTCACCCCATTCATCTTGACGAATTTCAGCTCCGGCAAGAACCGTCAAATCATGCTTGTCGGCAATTGTCGTTTGGTAATTCAACTGCGCCCGGAAATTAAAGAACTCCGAATCGGAATGCTTTTCAGCCATATGTCCTCCTTGAGGAATATTATAAATAAAGTTATTGTTAGACTTAGATGCGTAACGATTCACCATGTCCCGCATAATATAAGAATCCGCCTCATCATATTGCTTAGCATCTGACTTAGTACGTTCATACTGGAATTTTACTCCTAAATCCAATCCTTTATACAACTTGAAATCAGCATTCGTAAACAAACGCACATACACACTCTTCGTGGTTAGCATGTTTTTATACATCTCCTCTTTCAAATTATATCCCATAAACTCCAACCCCTCTGTTTCATTAATATCCATGGCACGATAATAATTTTCCTTGTATTGATAAACCGCATCCCCCTCATCAGACACCACGCGCTCGTACGGCATCGCATCAAACCAAGATACGCCTGATTGAGATACTTCTGTCTTAGTAAGGTAAACATTAGATCCGTACGTCAATGTAAACCAATCCGCTAATTTCAACTCGTTTTTCAGATAAATACTATATTGATTAGCCGAATTTGATCTTAAATATTGTCCGTTATCTTCATAACGAAGTGAAAAATACAAATTAGACTTTTCCCCTCCTTTTAATAACGACAAATTATAGTTTTGGCTCAAAGCTGTGTGAGTCAATATTTTTTGTGCTTCCCGACGATAGTCATTACCCCTCATTGCATTTATCGCCTGATTTACCTCGGCTTCTGTCATATTGCCGTCAAGCATTTCCCGATAATAACGCTCGATACGAGTATATGCTTTGGGAGCATTAGAGGCATCCTTATTAGTAAAATAAGCACTAGGATCAGTTCCGTATTCCGTATAATTAAACAAAAAGTCTTGTTCGAAATCAATAATATCACTCGTGGAAGCATAATCCATATAACTCATTTTAGGAATTGGCTTTATATAAAAGCTAGCCGACAAATCAATACTCACTTTATCCCCTTTTCCTTTTTTCGTCGTGATCACGATCACTCCGTTAGAAGCACGTACCCCGTATAATGAAGTGGCTGCAGCATCCTTCAACACGGTTATCGTTTCCACATCATCCGGGTTGATGGAACTCAAAGATTGATTCATCACGATTCCATCCACCACCAGCAATGGGGTTGAACTCACGGCAAAAGATGAAGCCCCCCGAATCTCCAATTCATCTCCATAAGTAGACAAACCGGGAGTCAAACCTTCAATCTTGGAAACCAAACTCGTACTTTGTACTTTACCTAAATCTTCCGCTTTCAAAATTGTCACGGAACCCGTTGAACGTTCACGAGAAATCGTCTGGTAACCGGTAGCCACCACTTCACCCAACATCTCAACCTCTTCCTCCATTGTCACGTCCAATAATTTATCCGAACCATCATACAACAGTTCCTTCGTCTTCATTCCAACAAACGAAAACACCAAGGTAACATTCTTTTCCGTTAATTTGAACTCGAATCTCCCATCCACATCGGTTGCAGCCCCAAACGTCGTACCTTTCTGAATCACCGCTACACCGGGTAGAGGCATCCCCGTCTCATCTTTCACCACTCCTCGAACCGTATAAACCTTCTTCTCATCATTACTCTTATAAGAAATAACAATTAACTCCCCCTCTTGGCTATATTTGAAAGGCATGCCCTTTAACAAAATATCCAAACATTCCTCCACACTCTTATTTTCCAACTTTGCAGACACCTTATAGCTGTTCAAGTCATCATAATTGAAGACAAACTTACAATTAGCCGCTTCACTCAAACTTTTCAACGCTTTCGACAATTCCACGTTTTCAAAGTCCAGGTTCACCACCCGATTTTGTGTCACACCGGATGCAATACTTGTGAAAAAACACAAGCAAAACACGAATTGTATCAAAAACATTTTCACAATTCTTCTACTAACGTTCCTGTCAATGGAACGCTTCTTACTCAAAAGTATCGCCATAAATGATAGTTTTTGGTTATAAATTAAAATGATTACTTGTTTATCTTATTACTTCGGAAACGACCAATGTCTTTCCATTCACCTTTATTCCAACCCGATTCGTCTTCATCAACAAATCAGTGATCACAGAGATTTCGCTGTCCCGGCTCGCCCACAATTCAAATCGATAGTCCCTGGCCTTGTTTCCTACATATACTACATCAAAACCATACCAACGTTTCAAATCATCCATAATAGATTCCAGCGATTCATTTTCATAATAGAAATACCCGTCTTTCCAAGCTATATACCGATTCACGTTTACCTTCGTGATCTCCGGCACGCTCTCGACAAAGCGGGCATTTTCTCCCGGGTTTAAAGTATACTCCGAACCGTCCTCCGTTTTCTTCACCGAAACCCGGCCCTGTACCAATGTCACGTGAACATCCTCCTCTTCGTAGGAACGTACATTAAATTCCGTCCCGTATACTTTTGTATATATATCGGAAGAAACAACAATAAAAGGATGTTGCTCATCGTGTGCCACGGAGAAATAACCTTCTCCTTTCAAGAATACCTCCCGGCTTTCACCCGCGAAAGAAGTCGGATAACGCAATTCCGATTCAGAATTTAGCCATACAATCGTTCCATCGTTCAAGGTCAATTTGTACTCTGCCCCTTTAGGTACCCGAAGCGTGTGATAACTGACCACTGCCCTCTCGGTTAATTTGTAATTAATCCCCCTCAAACTATCATACTCCACGCTGACACCTTCACCCAATTCTCGACTTTCACTCCCGGATGCCCCCAACACAAGTTCCTCTCCGGATTCCGTGATCAACACCGCCTGATTCCTTCCGGGCGCAATGTGTTCTGCCACCGGAATCACCTCTTGCTTTTTCGACGACAACGAATTTTCCAGTAACCACCAGCTAGCGGAAATAAGTATAACCACAGCCGCAGCCACAGACAACCAAGTCATTCGTCGAGACCGACCTCCGGATTTCATCTTTCGAGTAAAATTCCAATATTCCCCTTCAACATCCAACTGATCACCCACGGCTAGTCGAAGCCCCCCTTCCAAGTACCTCCGACACTCCTCGTACAACTCCTTGTTACGGGATTCTGCCAACCATTCCTGCACCCGAACTTCCCACAACAATTCAGGATGATTCAGTAACTCGATGACAAAATTTAAGCGATCTTCTTCTTTCTCGAATTTCATAACTTCACGTTCATTTTACTATTACACGTAAAGCATGGCAAATGATGTGGGTCAAAAAACAATATTTTTTATTTTTTTAAGAAAAACGCATATAACAACATCAATTCGAGATCTGATGTTTTCTCTCTTAATATACTGATAGCCTTCGTTATATGCCACCGAACCGTGTTAATCGAAATTCCCAGTTCATCCCCCGCCTCCTTGTATTTTTTCCGCTCGATGAAACATTTTTTGAACACGACAGCAGTCTGTTTAGGCATATTTTCAATAATATGCATCACTTTTTCGATGAGTTGTTCATACTCCACGTATTCCTCCTCCTCTTCGGGAAAGGTCTTTTTATAGGCCAAAAACTTCTCTTTTGTTTTCTCCTTCCTCAAAAAATCAAGAGAACGGGAACGAACCAGAGAATATAAAAAGGGACGCAGAGAAACCGAAGAATCCAATTTTTCAAAATTCTTCCACACGTATTCATAAACATCCGTTACGATGTCTTTCGCTTCTTCTTCATCCCGGACAAAGCTTAAAGCATGAACATACAACTCTTTATAGTGAGTTTTATACAAAAACTCAAACGTGTCCCTCTTTTCTTTATCCACTATTATCTTTCAATTTGATCCATACTTTTGGCATCGATCCTTTTTCCTCATATGTCCGTTCAAAGATAAATATTTTTATTTTAATCATAATCTTATTCAACAAACCTTCTTTCCACAAAAAATAAATCACTCTTCCACCACATTTTATTTACATCACATTCCCGGTTACAAAACAGATCAGGGGGAAATAAGGCCACACTCACAGATCATAGACGTTTCGTCCTCGTTCGATAATCGCTCTCCTTGAACGTCTTTACACCGCCGGGGACACGCTTATCTGAAATCTGTATGCCCTTATTTCCCCCCATTCTTGCGGAGACCTCTTCCTACCCTCAAGCCGTAGACCGATCTCACGCGTAACAAAGAGTAAAAACTATTGAAAAAGCTAGAAAAACGCCTGAAACTCAAAGGACTGAACGAACGTAGATTTCGTGAATTTAGGCGACTGTATCTTATTTATCCTCAACTAAAACAACCAATTACACAATATATTACATCACAAATCCAAAATTCACTAAGTACTGAATTCATAGAACCTATTCGGCAGTTGTCATCCGCCGAATTAACGAATAACCCAAAATGGATAATTCCCGCAGATAAACTCTTCAACAAACTCACATATTCCAACTTAATACTCATCGCAACTATTGACAACCCAATAAAAAGAGCATTTTATGAAATGGAAACCATTCGAGGGTGCTGGTCATATAAAGAACTGGAACGACAAATAACATCCTTGTATTATGAACGTAGCGGACTATCTCAAAACAAAGAAGCCCTCCGCATTAGAAAAGAGAGTTTATCAAAAAGAAATCATGTTTTAAACAACTACCTCCCCTAACCCCTCCTTACACAGGAGGGGAAACCGCTTGGTAATCATCCCTCCCCCTGTGCAAGGGGGAGTTGGAGGGGGTAGTCATTTAAAACAAGACCTTTAACACCTTTTCTCTATCACGTTATCGCCGCTCACGATACACGACATCCTTTATCTTTGCAAAACCACTGTATTCCGCCCTTTTCGTCACACTATTATTCACCCCATCCACCGGGTAGAACCCTAGCTTCCCGCCATTGTTATCCGGTGATGCAGTATTGTATGAACCCACCATCAACTCATACTGCCGGGCCATAAACTCGTCAGACTGGTTATTCAAATCCTTCAACGAACATTGCCTATACAGGTTAAATTTCAACATCGTAACCGTCTCGTTTTCCCCTAAAGCAATAGTATTCATCGGGTAAGTCGTGTTTGTTCCTAAATTATGCAAATACACCTTATTCCCCACGGCATAGAACATATAAGGGAATTGAGAATGGAATGCAAAGATCGTCGCCTTGTCAAAATCGGGAGCATTCAAATTCTCGTATTTCGCTTCCTGCACGAAACCGTTATTCGACATATTGATCCCGTAAATACAACGTTTTCCACTGGCATCCTGCAAAATAGAATATACCAAACCACCGGAATACCGGGTACTTTCCATGTACACCAATTCCATCCCCGTCTTGAAACTAAACAAACCGTTCTCCGGGTCTGCAACCGGGGTCAAAGCTTGCATGGCATCAGCAACATAACCGTACTTCCAGCCTACGAAACGTTTGTTATCCGTGTCATACAATAAAGCCGTCTCTCCATTCCCCGGACGAGCCATACTTACCCCCACGTAAGGAGCCACCTTATATTCCGGAGCCTTTCCCCGTTCCGACGTGTTAATCGGGTATTCAAAAGCGGGACCAGCGTAATCCCTCACCTGTGCATAAGCATTCCCGGCATCCGTCACGCAAAGGCTAGCCAAAGCACCTGCCGTACTAGCGTTATTTACTGACGTGTAACACACAACATGTTCATTTACCAATGGCAGAATAAAATCAATATTACCAATTTCCAAAGACTCATCCGTTTTGAACGTTTCCCGATCTAGTTTATACGTTCCTTCTGCAGACATCACGTAAATCAAATCCGCAGGGCTTGCAAATCGATTGGGATAAAATCCAATCCCCTTCGCATGTTTCAACTCCGGTAATCCTAGTGAAGTCAACAAATCATAAGCCGGAATCACCCGTTCTGCCGAAATCACCGAAATCATATCCATCCGAACACGCTCATTCTCTCCTTCATCACAAAGCACCATCCATCCCTCATACGTCGGAGAAGACACTTTAATATCAAATGTCTTAGACGTCTGAACACCAGAACGCTTGTCCGTCACGGAGAACCATGCAATATACGTGTCTGCCGCAAAAGCTGCCAACGTGTCCAAATCCAATGATCCCGAAGGATTCAGATCGACCCAATGTTGCCCGGATACCAATACGCCACCTAACTTCTTCTCGATCTTGTAATTAAACTTAAAATTAGTATTATCCCCGCCAATCTCCCCCTCCAGCGAAGAAATAACCTTCGGATTCACAACGATATGATCGGAATTTCCCAACACCTCCACCACTTCGGGAATGTTCTCGATGGTTATTTCCGCCACCTCGTGATAGTTGTAATTCCCTTTATCATCAAAACAACCACAAAAGGAAAAAACAAACAAAAACAGTATAATAGGATTTATTCTCATAACCTTATGTTTTTAATATTATTCATACCGGGAATAGTCAACCGAGTAAGAAGGAGCAAGTTGCATATAACTTCCGTCCGAATCCAACTCCGGAGTTCCGGCATCGGCCTGTTCCTGTAAATATTTCTGTACCGCAGTAGCAAAGAAATTGAATCGCCCATACGTAATCTTCGCTCCGGCATACCCGGCACTATTCCAATCTGTAGAACTCACCCCACAAACAGAATTTACAACGATGAATTTTTTCGGTGTCCAAGTCCCAAAGAAACTTCCCCCAAACATAGACCAATAGCTCGGCTCTGTGTACATTTCGCTCAACGAAAAGGCAAACTCATCCCCGTGAATCATTTCTCCCGTGGCCGAATAAGCATTCGTATTTTTGTACTCCGGAAAATAGCATTTAAAATACTCGTTATCCTCCAGACGAATTGCCAAACGCACCGCTTTCTCCATCATATCATCCGTGCGAAAGAAACGGACACGCACGTAAGCCGTACTTTTTCCCGCGGGTACAACTACCGTATCCAAATTCACCTCGTAATGTTTCCCCTCGATAGCTGTCGTACCCTCTTGATCCACTACAACCTTAAAAGGACGATCGTAATCAACCACCTTCCCCATCGTCCGAATTGTCGCGGAAAGCACCACACTCTTCACCGAGGCCTTGGCAGAGGCGAATGAATAAGCCACCGAATCCCCGTAATATTCCGTGGTACTATTATAAATATAACTGGTCACCCGTTGAAAATAAATTCCGCTATCATCCGTAGTAAAGACCGAAATATCTTGCTTTTCACAAGCACAGAAAACAAGCGTCAAGCTTGAAACAAACAATATAATTTTCCATTTCATAATCTTACAATTTAACGATTATCAACTTCTCCGGAAGGCAAGGGTAACACGTAACGTTCTTC
Source organism: Butyricimonas sp. (assembly GCF_019423355.1). Lineage (NCBI taxonomy): Bacteria > Pseudomonadati > Bacteroidota > Bacteroidia > Bacteroidales > Odoribacteraceae > Butyricimonas > Butyricimonas sp. The sequence continues at coordinate 188,126 of NZ_JAHZBP010000010.1, read as the reverse complement.
CTTAGCTCCATACGTATTGGTATCATACCCATTCTCGTCACTGTTAATATTAATATACAGCCGTTTGTACATGAAGAATATCTGTCCCTCACCGATAAACTCCCGCAAATACTCCGAACGCAAGCGTTTCATGAAATCATCCTCCGAAACAACCGTCAATTCGGGCAATCCTCTCCGGGTACGCATCTGGTTCAGCCATCCATACCGGTCTGACAACACGGGTTCACATTCTGCCGCAATATAATACACCTCGCTCAACCGAATCAACGACATGAAGACTGCATAGAAATATTCCGATTCCTTTGTTCCGCTAGGCTTATCTATCCCCTTGTATTTGATCAAAGAATGCCCGCTCTCCCCCACGCCGGAAGCAACTTGCCACCACGTTTGGAAACGGTAATCCTGTGTCTCTCCTGCGAAAAGACTCGTCCCCACGAAATCTTTTCTAGGGTGCAAGTAATTATTCCCCGCTTGCTCGGCACTGAAATAATTTGTATAAATGTCCACCCGGTCTTTTTTGTAAATCCCGGTCAACACTTCAGTGGAGAACACCCGGTCGGGATTACTTTGGTTTGCCAACAACTTATTCGGGTCCACCGCCGGGAAATGTTCATTCACTTTCGAGTCCGCCAACAGTTTCCGAGCCGCAACCAATGCGTTCGCTTGTTCCCCCGCATACAAGTACACTCTAGCCTTCAACGCCAACACGGCATAATAATTCATTCGTAACTGGCGATAACGTAGATACACCTCCTCGTCTTTTTCAAGAGAAGCCATCGGTCCATTCTCTATTACCGGGTCACTATCCGCCAGTAACTCCTCTGCCTCATCCAAATCCCGCAAAATCTTTTCATGCAGCACGGAATCTGCCGTCATCAACGGTAAAGCAACCACTTTCGACGATTCATTATAAGGAATAGCCTCCGCCTCCGGATGCAATTTATAGATTGGACCAAATAACCGCAACATATCAAAATGCAGGAAAGCACGTACCGCCAACATCTCCCCTTTCAACACCCGATACTCCTGTTCCTGTAACACACCCTCACTCTCGTCAATATTCTCCAACACCACGTTACAATTCAAAATCGTGTTGTAAGCCGTGGTCCATGTACTTTCCAACGTTTTTTTCACGTTCTCGTCCGTGTAAGCAAAGGTACTCAACGCTGTCAAGTACGTGTTCACCGGAAGAGGCTGGTAACGTTTCGAGATCACGTCCACCAGCTCGTAGGAAAGATTCTTCCCGTAAAGAGCCGGGGATGCCATCTTGTTATATATCCCGTTCACCGCGGTATAAAAACCGCCTCTCGTGGCGAATAATTGTTTCTCCGATTGCTTGTCTTTCGGCTGCACGTCCAGAAAACTCGAACACCCTACACCACACACGAGTACAACCCCGATCCAAATGATATTCCATAATTTCATAACCATTCATCTTTAAAAATTAAACGAAAGTCCTGCCTCCATACTCCGGGCAAAAGGATAAGATATACCTCTCTCCGACCGGATGGTCGATGCCCGGAACACGTCACGCATGGAGAATTGTAGTTTCAGGCTACTCAAGCCGAGTTTCTCGATCCACCCGTTGTAAAACTCGTACCCCAGATAGAGAGACTCCAAGGTCAACACGTTCTCCGTCTGCACGAAACGGGAAGACATCGGGGTACTTGCCGCACTGGCAATATCCTTGAAATGCACGATATCCCCCACTTCTTGCCAACGCTCGTACAACGCCCGCTTATCCTGATTCTTGTTCAAGTCACTCCTTGAAATATTTTCCACCTTGTTGTAAAGAGCCTCGTTGAACACGTCAGCCCCCATCTGGTAACGGAAATTCAAGCTCACGGAAAATCCCTTCCAATTGAGCGATGAACCAATCACGCCCTCCACGTCCGGGCGGGTATTCCCGCAAATCACCTCGTCATCATACGAGAAATCGTACGTGTAACTCCCGTCCTTGGCATAAAACAACTCCTTCCCGTTCGAGGGATCAATCCCCGCGGACCTTACCGCCCAAATATCATCCGGGTCGGCCCCGTCATAATACCTCACCGTGTTTTCTCCCTTTCCACTGGCATTCAGAGAGGAAAGCTTGTTCCCGATCTTGTCAATCCGGGTTTTCTGCGTCCGCACGTTCGCCCGTACCATCCACGAGAAGCGTTTCTCGAAATCTTGGAAAATAAAATAGGACACCGATGCCGTCAACCCCTGCGACACCTGTTCTCCCGCATTCGTCATGTAAGTGGATGTTCCGGAAGAAAGCGGTGTACTTACCTTGATCAACAACGGGTCGGTCACCTTGTAATAGTAATCTGCCGTCAACGAAAAGCGTTTATTAAACAACGTCACGTCCAAACCGATATTCTTATCCACCGTGATCTGCCATTCCAGATCGGGATTACCGATTTGTGATAACACGGCTCCCAACCCGAAATAGTTCATCGAACCGTACTGGAAAGAATATGTCAGCAAGGATTGCGCCGAGTCAAAACTCTGGTTTCCCGGGTTTCCTATTGAAGCCCGTAATTTCAACAGGTTAATCCATGCCACGTGATCCATGATGAACTTCTCCTTGTGCAAGTTCCAGCCCAACCCGACCGACCACGTCGTGTTATACTTCCGGGAGGTTCCGAAAACCGATGAACCGCTCGTCCGCAAACTAAAGTCCATCAAGTAGCGATCATCAAAAGAATACCCCGTGTTGAAATAACCATTCACCGAGCGGGACACTGTCTCGTAGTATGTCGGCGTACCATTTTCCGGGTAACCGTTCGAAAAAGAGGGGTAAGAAAAATCACCTTCCGGAAATCCCAAAGCCGAATATCCCTGAGTCAATGATTTATCGCTGGAAAGATTTCCCCCGGCAACCAGATTAATCCTATGTTTTCCCAACACTTTCGCGTACGTCACACTCAATTCCGCCTCCACCTGATTTTTTCGAGTATTTGTTGAACGATATTCCCCTTTCTTGATGGTCTCCACGTCTTCATAGCGGGTATCATTCCGGGAATAGAACTTCTCCGTGTCATCATTCCCGTAAGTCAATCCCAACCGGGCACGTACCCGCCACTCCGTCGTGGGGAAATATTCCGCCATAAAATAATTACTCAAGGCAAGATTCTTTCCCTCGTCCCGGCTATTTTGTTTTGCGTTCCACAGCGGGTTCGAAGCCTTGAAATAGTCGTTATTTTCCAACCACTTGTCCACCGTACCGTCATCATTATACTTCTTGTAGTACGGGTTTGCCTGTGCATACTCGTAGAAAACCACGATCGGGTTCTTGTAATCAGTCGAAGTCAACGAGAATTTATTTGAAAACTGGAATTTCGACATCCGGTAAATCAAATCTATATTACCACTCAGCACGCTCCTGTCGGACTTCTCCATCACCCCGGAAATTCCATTATACCCCGCTCCCAATCCAAACAAGAAATTCCCTTCACCACCCTGCACGTAGAGTGAATGTTTTTGATTCACCCCTACCCGTAAAGGTTCTGCCAGCCAGTACGTGTCCACACCGCTCTCGATCACCTTCAACTTCTCGTTATATAGCTCGTTCAATTTCACCTCGCTAGCCGTTGACCAAGAGGCCGGATCATATCTACCCGCTAATAATTCGAATTCCAACTTTTCCCTTGAATTCATCAAGTTATAACTCGACAAATCGGGCATCGAAATATTCATGTTCCCGTTGTAGCTCACCTGTAACTTCCCCGCTTCCGGTTTCACCGTTTCCACCACGATCACCCCGTTAGCCGCCTTCGAACCGTAAATGGCCGTCGACGCCGCGTCTTTCAAGATCGTGATCGAGGCCACCCGGTTTATATCCAAATCATTAATCGCTGCCAACGTTGACTCAAACCCATCAAGGATAAACAACGGCTGGTTCGGGTCGGCATCTAGCTCGTCCCGTAAACCTAACATACTCGACTTTCCCCGGATTTCCATGTTCGGCAAACGGTTCGGGTCCGACCCGAACTGGTTATCCTCGATAATGGCGAAAGCCGGGTCCAGCGTCTTCAAACTTTGCAGCACGTTCTGCGTACCCATCGTTTTCAACTCGGCAGCCGAGTAAGTGGATGCCGATCCCGTGAAACTTTCCTTCTTACGCGTGAAGATACCCGTCACCACCACGTCTTCCAGTTTCACGTCCTCTTCCCGCAACACGATCGTCAACTCCTTCTGTTCCACGCCCGTTTTCAGCCGGGGAATCTTCACGATCTCGGTCTTCATCCCGATAAAGGAAACTACCAGCGTGGCCGTGTCAGCCGGGATCAATAACTTGAACTTCCCGTCCACGTCCGTGGCCGTTCCCATCGACGTTCCTCCCAAACGTACCGAGACTCCCGGTATAGGCTGTTTCTTCTCGTCCACCACCTTTCCCCTCACCTCCCGGTTTGCCACACGAGTGGAATCCACCGTCCCGGCCCTCGTCAATAGCGGGAAGCCCAACAATAAAATCATAAATAACCGGATTGTCACGATTACCGTTCTTCGATCCGACAGTAACTTTCGCTTAAAAACTTTCCTGTCATAAGTTTTTTTCATAACTTTGATTGTTAATTAATTTATAAAATTGATTTACACAAGGGGGTGATATTCAACGTTTCTCAGGCATAGAATACGCCCCTCTTTCATTTTTCAGTCGCTTTGCGCACCGTGTTTCATGTCCATTATTCCATTTTATTCTTTTCTTTTAACTAAAACAACAACCACTCCACTCTATCGTGTCATGACAATTATGGCATAACAAATTACCTCCTTGTCATTCAAAACAAAGATTTTATAAAAACTGATGAAGAAATACAAAGATCTGAACATTCCCGGCTCACAACACGAATGTTCGTCACGCCGACCTCGTTACAAGTAAATGATGATACCTTTATACCACCCCTTTAATACTAAAAATCAAAAGAATTATCAAAGCCGGACTTCCTCCTTTACACGCAAAGATGCAATTACGATTTGCTCCCATAAGCCTTTTTGTTTAAAGATTAGGACGAAAAGAAACGGTTCCGTCTGTCCCGTTGCATAACACCACTCAACGGCTGTGGGTGCATTAACACTCCACACGGGGGTACGGAACCGCCGTATGGAGTTAACAGGCAAAAAAAATGCCTGCTACACTGTGGCAGGATTCCCCGCCGTTGAGTATGTTATGCATTGCAAATATATAAACATTTTTACAGAAAGCAAATATTCCTTCACAAATTAACAGTCGATAATTATACGATATTGTATATTTTACACTTGAATCACCACGACACATTACAACTTTACATCTAAAAAGTGTATATTTAAAACTTTAAAATGAGATATTCAGTAAATTCAGAGATCAGATGCCGTATCTCTTGTGAAACCTTTCTTTACCGTTGGAATATCCATAATATCTCGGTCTCTTCTTTCCTTGCCTTGATCTTGTCCAGCGAGTAATGTTGTTTCTGGGTACCGAAACTTCCCTTGAGCCTGATGGCTCTCGCCCTGGATAATGTGGAACGAAGTACCTTTCGTTGAGTCTCGTCAGCCGCGGCGGTAACACGCGTGTTTAACAATCACTCTTGGAGTAAATTTTTGTAATTATCAAATAATTTCTTCATTTAAATAACCTATATACACGTAATATAAATACCAAGTATTATCTTACTCCAAAATATTATTTTAAAAGAGTCCGTTTCGTCATTATAACAATATATTCATTACTCATAGTATCTACATTATCTCCACTTTTATTACTCGGACTTGTTTTAGCTGGCATACGTTTATTAGGAATTTCACGTACGATCGTTGTTTTATGCTCAAAGCCACACTTTTCAAACATCTCTGCAGTAAAATAATCTAAAGGAATTTGTATTCCCTTAACCGTACGATTGCCAACAACATAGCATACAACACCTCCTACCCGAACAGTTCGTGCGACATTTTGTATCGATAACCAATAATCATTTAAAAAAGAAACAACATCGTAATAACGTTTGACATCTAAATTTCTAATATCATTCAATTCCTTCTGAATAGAATTAGTCACAAATAATTCTGTATCCGATTTTCCACCTCCCATTAGAATTGAGTCTAGCTTTTGAGCATTTTCATGTCCAAACCATTCATTAGCCCAGCGAGAAAATTGACCATAAGCAACAGTTGTTCTACTATCTCCATACGGAGGAGAAGTTACAACCATATCAACCGAACCATCCGGAAGGATATCTACTGGAATACCATTAGAACTATTAAAATCGCATATCCGAGAAACTGCTGTAGATTGCACAGAATTATATTCTTCAAGCCCACAGATATTTCTAGTAATTTTTTCTTCAAAAAGTCTAAAGACATCTGGATTAAAACTTTTGATTTTTTCTTCAGGCATTCTGTAGCGTTTAAATTCACTATTCCGTGTAAAAGATACCTCTCTAACAACTTCTGAAAGTGCAACTTTAAAAAAATCTGCACAAAGGGTATGCTTTTCAATCAATTGCGATAAATAGGATAGCTTTATTAGACTTTCTTCAGTATACCAATATAAATAATTTGAAATATGCTCAAAGTTACAACTATTAACCTTATCATCTGAATAGAACACTAATTCCGATTGAATAATAGAAAATACTTTCTTTATCTCCGTTATATCATAATGAGTTGTCTTTACTTTCGCCATTAAACGAGCCAAAGGATTCAAATCAGTCCCTATAGAATTAACTCCCAATATAGAAGCCTCAACCAAAGATGTGCCACTTCCCATGTATGGATCCAATAATAACTCGAAACGCCCCTCAGGCTTATATTCTTCCATTAGTGAACGAGCAACTTGTGGTATCATCATTGCAGGGTATATATGATAACAATGAGTATACTCTTTTGTATTTGCATCTCGAAAACTCCATCTATAATCTACTATTCTGTTATACATCACTTTTTAATTTAATCACGCCCTCAATTTGAGTGTAATTATACTATACATACTCTCAAATTGAGGGTATATATAATAACAACAACATCTACTTTTGTACAAAAGTACTAAAAAAGCAGCTTAAAATGAAAAGTGAATATCAAATAGAAATTATAGATAGAATAAGAAAACTCAGAGAGGAAAAAAAATATACGCAAGAGAAATTAGCTTATGCTATTGGACTAAGTCCAGGGCAGATAGGTAATATTGAAAGTCCAAAATTTGTACACAAATATACTCTTGAACATATATACAAAATTTGTAATGAATTTCATATACCTATCGAACATATCTTTTTAGAAGACTCTGATTTTGAAAACAAAGTAAATATCGACATAATCAATTTATTAATATCAAAAATCGTTCAATATGAAAAATGATAAAGAATTCATTATTGACAAATTCAAAGAAGTAAAAAAACTAGGATTTGTACCAAGCCATAGAAAAAATAATACGGGAATAGGAAAAACTTTCGAAGATTATGTCGGAGTTGTAGAAAACAACCTCGATGAGCCGGATTTGGCTGGTTTTGAAATAAAATCTCATAGAGAAGAATCACAATCTTACGTTACATTATTTACCAAGAGTCCAAACTTCCCTCTTAAAGCTAATGCCTATCTTAATAACAAATTTGGCACACCATATGAAAATAACCCAGCACTAAATAGATTACACACATCTATGTTTGCCTCAAGATTTAATACTTCAAAGGAGAAATTCTCGTTCAGATTAATCAATGATCGAAATGTAAGGTTACTTAGAATAGGGATATATGATATTAACACAAAAGCACTAATAGATAGTAATGTTGGATATACATACGACTGTCTTGAAAAGATACTGAACAAAAAATTAAAAAATCTATTTTATGTTAGTGCTGAAAGAAAGTACGAGGACGGTGAAGAAAAATTCTACTTTAATAAAGCTGAAATATATTTTGAACCATCTTTCGAAAAATTTCTTGACCTAATAGATAGGGGGTTAATAATGTACGATATTAGAATTGGAAGTTATAAATCAGGGAAAAACTATGGTAAACCTCACGATCATGGTAGTGGATTCAGAATATTGGAATCTAACTTACGTCTCTTGTTTCTTCGTCATGAAATTATTGAATAACAAATTTTAATCAGAAGTTCTAGTTTTTCTATAGCATCCCCCAATAGATTCTGAATACTACAAAATTATTAGCAAATTGGTCTATACATACGATAAAGAATATCATTAACTATTCAAGGGCATTTTTTTCCACAACACAACCCTTGAATAGTTAATACAAAATCTATCAAGACCAAAAATATCCCTATCTATCATAAATTTGATCCTCTATTTTACGACCCAATGTTAGCATACACCTACATCAGCAAGGGAAATTTCAAGCTTCAAGAGAAGCCGATTCCCCAGATAGAAGATTCACGAGATGCCATCGTTCGTGTCACGCTAAGCAGTATTTGTACCAGCGATTTACACATCAAACACGGAAGTGTACCCCGTGCCATACCGGGAATTACCGTCGGACATGAAATGGTGGGCATTGTAGAACAAACAGGAGCTGACGTGACAACAGTGAAACCCGGAGACCGAGTAACCGTTAACGTGGAAACCTTTTGCGGAGAGTGTTTCTTCTGCAAAAAAGGATTCGTGAACAATTGCACCGACCCTAATGGCGGATGGGCTTTAGGATGTCGCATTGACGGGGGACAAGCCGAATATGTACGTGTCCCCTATGCCGATAGCGAACTGAATCGTATTCCTGATGCGGTTAGCGACGAACAGGCCCTTTTCGTGGGTGATGTCCTTGCCACCGGATTTTGGGCTGCACGTATTTCTGAAATCACGGAAGACGATACTGTATTGATCATCGGGGCCGGACCAACCGGAATATGCACGTTACTTTGTGTAATGCTGAAGAATCCGAAGCGAATCATTATCTGTGAAAAATCCCCCGAAAGGATTCAGTTTGTCAGGGCACACTATCCCGATGTATTGATAACAGAACCGGAAACATGCCAAAAATTCGTCCTTGAGCATAGCGATCATGGTGGGGCCGATGTCGTACTAGAAGTTGCCGGAAGCGATACTACTTTCCGTATGGCATGGGAATGCGCCCGCCCCAACGCTATTGTAACTGTGATTGCCCTCTACGACAAACCGCAACTTTTACCATTACCCGATATGTATGGCAAAAACCTCACATTCAAAACCGGAGGTGTGGATGGTTGCGATTGTACCGAAATCCTTCGTTTGATAGAAGAAGGCAAAATTGATACCACCCCACTCATCACACACCGTTTTCCATTAAACGAAATCGAAGAAGCCTATCATATATTCGAACATAAACTTGGTGGGGTGATAAAGATAGCGATAGGATAAAAACATTCTTCCGCCACCCTTACGCTTACACCCGTCCCTTCATTGTTTCGTTATGTTATTGTTAAGCCTCCGTTACTATAGAACTTCACTTCAACGGTGACATAACGAATACATAACGAACAGACGTAAAGCAATATATTGAGCAACAGACAATACCCCGTAAAGTACAACAAATCTATCCGAGAACAAGAAGAGATCTAACCGAAAAGCTACCCCTCTTTCGAAAACTCCCCAGAGCTTAAACAGAACTCAGATAACAGCGACAGGCGAATCAACGGTTTATCTCTGAATGATCAACGAAAAAGGGTACTGTTCTCTATTAGATTACAAGTGCATTACACCTAATTCTGGTTTAATCAAACCGATATTTCATTCTCTTCGGGAAGACATTTTAAGACATGACAAACGAGAAAGGTAATAACTGGCTGGCCTTGATCAAAAGGGTTCTTTTTTTGCCTATCATGATAACATCAAAATCCGCTTTATAACGTTGAACAATTTCTGCCATCACTTGCCGACAGGCCCCGCACGGAGTAACATTTTCATCCACTTCCACACCATGATCACGGGCTGCAATAGCGATTGCCTTAATCCCCATCTCCGGATAAGCGGAACAAGCATAAAACAATGCGGTCCGCTCAGCGCACAACCCGGAAGGATAAGCAACATTCTCCTGATTAGTACCACAAACGACCTCTCCGTTATTCATCAGCACGGCGGCTCCCACGGCAAAACCGGAATACACGCAATACGCATTTTTCGTGACATCCAAGGCAGCACGACACAATTCCTCGTACCCTTCCGGGTAAGATTCCCGGTACACCGTGTAATCAATCTTCAATTCCGCTTTCTCCATTCTATTTTTTTTCGTAATTTTACCGCCAATATAAAACATTATCGGAAACTATGAGCAAGATTTACGTTATTTTATTTTTGAGTTTTATATGTGTTAACATATGTGGAGCCTCTACGGACAGTCGCAAAGCGTTCATCAAAAAATATAAAAGTATCGCCATCGAAGAGATGGATCGTACGGGAATCCCCGCCAGCATCAAGCTGGCACAAGGAATGTTGGAATCCGGATGCGGAACATCCAAACTGGCGGTCAATGCCAACAACCATTTCGGTATCAAATGCCACAACTGGAACGGGGCCAGTTTCACCATGGACGATGATAAACGAAACGAATGTTTCCGAAAATACAGGAATCCGGAAGAATCATGGGTAGATCACAGTGAATTCTTGCTCACCCGTCCCCGCTATGCCTTTCTGTTCGACCTGCCAAAAACAGATTACAAAAGCTGGGCTAAAGGATTGAAAAAAGCAGGATATGCAACCGCCTCCGATTACGCACAAAAACTCATTAAGATTATCGAGGAAGAAGAGTTATATCAATTCGATCGTCCGGCAAAAAAAGTCCGTCCGATACCCAATGAATTAAACTACAAACTCAGCGAAAGCAAAAACTACCAGAGCCGGGTGGTATATATCAATCGGATTCCTTCTGTAAAAGTGAAAGAAGGGGACACGTTTGAAAGTATCGCCCAGTATTTCAATATTCCGTTGAAGAAATTATTAAAATACAACGATAAAAACGAACTTTCGATCCGTACAGGAATGCACGTGTTCTTGGCAAAGAAAAAGAATAAAGCTCCCAAAGGTTACACGTTCCATAAAACGAAAGCCGGAGACACCATGTACATGATCTCCCAGATATATGGAATCAAGCTCGCCAAATTGTTGCAATATAACTACATGGGAAACGGCGAAAAACCTCAGGTTGGAGAAATGATCTCGTTAAGAGGTCCCGCCCAATTATACTAAAGGAGAAAAATTAAATGAAAAAAAATAACGAGCTATTCTTAAAACAGAATTCAATATTCGGGTGCCTGATCGGGGGCACCTTCATTTTCGCATCTTTGTTATTTATCCTGGCAGGAAAAGGAATCGTGGTAAACGCACAATTCCACAACATCATCATGATGCTAACCATTTTCGGGATATTCATCGGTGTTCGGAAATACAGGGATGAACAGTTGGCAGGTGTCATTTCCTACGGGAAAGCACTGAAAACAGGCATATTCATCCTTTGCATCGCCTCGTTATGCTATGCCGTGTACGTGTTCTTTTTATACACGTTCAACGCAGACTTACTGACCGAATTCAAAAACGTGACAATAAACACACTGAAAATTACCGGCCAGAATTCCCCACTCTTCAAAATGCTCGAAGAAAACGTTGATGTATATTTTGTTCCCGCCAGTATCGCTTTCGGGGAACTATTCAATAGAATCATCGTGGGAACGGCCTTCTCGCTATTTATAGCCGGGTTGGTCAGAAGAAGTAAATTACCGTTTAACCCGCAAGAATTTTAAACATGGATATTTCAGTAGTCGTACCGTTATATAACGAAGAGGAATCGTTACCGGAACTTTCCGCATGGATTGAAAAAGTCATGACAACGAACAATTTTACCTACGAAATTATCATGGTAGATGACGGGAGTAACGACAAGTCATGGAAAGTGATCGAACAACTGTCTGCTAAAGACAATCATGTACGCGGCATTAAATTCCGCCGTAATTACGGGAAATCAGCCGCATTACATTGTGGTTTCGAGGATGCACAAGGAGACGTGGTAATCACCATGGATGCAGACTTGCAGGATAGCCCGGATGAGATTCCTGAACTCTACCGCATGATCACGGAAGAAGATTATGACTTGATTTCCGGCTGGAAAAAGAAAAGATATGACCCGATAACCAAAACACTCCCGACAAAGCTCTTCAACGCTACTGCCCGGAAGTTCTCCGGCATCAAGTTACATGATTTTAATTGCGGGTTAAAGGCTTATAAAAACACGGTAGTGAAGAATATCGAAGTGTACGGGGAGATGCACCGTTACATTCCGATTTTGGCCAAACAGGCCGGATTCACCCGGATCGGGGAAAAGGTGGTTCATCATCAAGCCCGAAAATACGGGGTAACGAAATTCGGGTTGAACCGATTTATTAACGGTTTCCTCGACCTACTTTCCGTAACTTTTATTACCCGGTTCGCTAAAAAACCCATGCACTTATTCGGTGCGCTGGGAACGCTGTTATTTATTATCGGATTTTGTGCCGCCGCTTGGATTGGTATTGAAAAACTGATCGCCGTGGCCCATAACCTGAGAGCCCCTCTGGTAACAAACAATCCTTACTTCTATATCGCTCTGACCTGCATGATCATCGGTTCTCAACTTTTCTTGTCCGGTTTTCTGGCAGAATTAGTTTCCCGAAGTGCCAGCGATCGGAACGTGTACAGGATCGAGAAAAAAATATAAATCACAAAATATTCTAAATTAAAAATGTCCACCTCATTTGAAGTGGACATTTTCAATATAAATATAATCAATTTTCCTCTTATTGTTGAACATTCGGCAATTCCAAACCAAGGCCTTTCACCTTATCAACACGTTTCAGGATTACACCGATAACCAAAGCGGCTCCCCCCAAACAAGCCAACATGACAAGAGGCCAAGTATAGTCATAGGAAACAGCTGCTTGTTCCGGGGTGATCACGTGATTCTTCAAGTCATTTACAACTTGAGGATTCGTGTTATCCAACACTTTACCGATCAATAACGGGAAAAGCCACAAACCGATATTTTGAATCCAGAATATCAATGCATAAGCAGAACCGATCACTCTCTGATCTACCAACTTCGGAACACTCGGCCACAATGAAGCCGGAACCAGCGAGAACGATGCTCCCAGAATTAAAATGGTCACGTATGCAATCAAAACACCTCCGATTGCACTACCTTTAAACAGAGGTAAGATAAATGCAAATGTCAAGTGACACACGATCAACAAGATTGAACCGAACATCAACATGGTAGCAGCCTTACCTTTATTGTCAACCACTTTACCAAGAATCGGCGTGATACCCACTGCCAACAACGGGAATACGGCAAAAATAGTCTCTGCCGACTGACGCATATAACCCATGTAGCAGAAAATAATCAAACCTATTACAGAGATAGCTAGCAACAAAGTTTTCAATGCCTTCTTGCTTGTAAAATTAAATGCAAATGCAGTGGCTGCAACAACCAGCATGATACAATATTGAATAATTGTCACAGTATTCCCAGCCCAGAAAGAACCTTCGGCAGGAGGAGTAAATGTCAAATTACATTGTAGCATGTTAACCGCATATTTCTGGAACGGGAAAATAGCCGAGTAATACAATACACAAAGTAATGCAACCAACCAGAAACCTCCACTGGACAGGATTTTCCCAATATCTTTAATTTTAAAGGGCTCATCTTTTTCTTCAGCCTCTCCGGTCTGTGCATCCAATTTTTTATCCATGAAGAAATAAACAATGAACATGATCAATGCAATCATCAATAGAACCACACCAAAAGCAACAGAACGAGAAACATCAACTTGCCCACCAAGTTTCGCGAAGAACGGAGAGAAAATCATACAAGTAGCAACTCCCAAACGAGCCAATGCCATTTCGGACCCCATTGCCAAAGCGATTTCACGTCCCTTGAACCATTTCACGATACCGCGAGAAACCGTGATACCTGCCATTTCCACACCGCAGCCAAAGATCATGAAACCAACCGCAGCCAGTTTAGCAGATGCAGGCATCCCCTGATAGAATGGGGAGATTCCCAACTCGTCAAAACCCGGAATATAATTCAAATTGTTCGTAAACCATGCTTCCAACCCGCTTCCCTTAAAGCCTTCTGCAACAGCATACCATTTAATAACCGCACCGATTAACATTACACCACCTGATAAAAGAGCCGTAAAACGAACACCCATTTTATCCAGAATGATACCGGCAAAAATTAAAAAGAATACAAATACATTCAAGAATGTTTCAGAACCTTGCATTGTTCCAAATGCCAACGAATCCCAACCACGTTCCGACTGCATCAAATCTTTAATCGGTGATAAAATGTCCATAAATATGTATGAACAAAACATGGCTAATGCCAGCAACAATAAAGCGGCCCACCGAACGGCTGCATTGTCTCTAAGAGTAAGCTTTTCTGTCATTTGAATTTATTTTTTATAGAAATGAAGAAAATAAACAATGTTTTCCTATAACCACGCACCTTTACCTCTTCACATCTAAGTAAATAATTTATTTTGCAACAAAAATAGTATTTATTTTTAATAGAGAATCATTGTTATTCTTTAAAAATACGGGAAATCCAAAATAAAAGGGAACTGCCGGATTTCAGCCCAGAATTACTGAATATCAAGGGACTTTCCCCCGTACAAACATTTTCCCGCAAAAAGTGCTTTCTGAAGAAAGCACTTTTTGCGGGAAAATGTTGTCTACAGAAAGCATTTTTCTTTATCTTTGTTTTACGGCACGCCTTCCAAGAAGAGTGATTTTATAGCTAGAAGCGGTTCCTATAGCTAATTTTTTACTAAAGATTATTACAAATGACTTTATTCATACATCATGGAAAATAGAATAACAAAACTTTTCAATATAAAATACCCGATCATTCAAGGAGGTATGGTATGGTGTAGCGGCTGGCGCCTAGCCTCCGCAGTAAGTAACAACGGGGGATTAGGATTACTAGGAGCTGGCTCCATGCACCCGGAAGTACTGGTGGAACATATCCGGAAGATGAAAGAGGCCACGGATAAACCGTGGGGGATCAATGTCCCGTTACTTTACCCGGAAATTGACCGGCTTATGAATATCATCATCCAAGAAGGTGTTAAAATTGTGTTCACCTCTGCCGGAAGCCCGAAAAAATGGACTCCCCTGTTAAAGTCGCATGGTATCACTGTGGTACACGTGATCAGTAGTGCCCTGTTCGCAAAGAAATGTGAAGAGGCAGGAGTAGATGCGGTTGTCGCAGAAGGTTTTGAAGCCGGGGGACATAACGGACGGGAAGAAACAACCACGCTCACCTTGATTCCCAATGTAGTGGAATCCTGTTCCCTCCCTGTTATTGCCGCAGGAGGAATATCCTCAGGAAAATCCGTGGCAGCCGCCATGACTCTCGGAGCGGAAGGAGTACAAATCGGAACCCGTTTTGCCGTTGCCGCAGAATCTTCCGCCCATCCGACATTCAAACAACGGGTATTTGACACGGAAGAAGGTGGCACCATGTTGGCATTAAAAAAACTCGCCCCCACTCGTCTGATTAAAAACGACTTCTTCAATCAGGTAAAAGCACTGGAAGACGCCGGAGCTGAGGCCGCCCAATTAACCGAACTTCTAGGTAAAGGACGGGCTAAGAAAGGAATCTTCGAAGGTGACATGACGGAAGGCGAGTTAGAAATCGGACAAATCGCATCCATGTTGCACAAAGAAGAAACCGTGGCTGAAATTATGGAAGATATTATCGCTGATTTCAACAAAACAACAAGCAAATTGGGCGATCTGAAACTGTGAAAATGAATTTACATTTATGATAAAATTTACACGCCACACCCTAGACAATGGCTTAACAATGATTTGTAACACGGATACCAGTACTCCATTTGTATCCGTGAACATCCTTTATAAAGTAGGTGCCCGGGACGAAGATCCCAATCGCACGGGCTTTGCCCATCTTTTTGAACATTTAATGTTCGGGGGATCCAAACACATCGCGGATTACGATTATCACGTTCAGAAAGCGGGCGGAGATAGTAATGCTTTCACGAATAACGACTACACGAATTATTACATCACGATTCCGGCTCCCAATATCGAAACGGCCTTGTGGCTAGAATCAGACCGGATGCTAGCACTCGATTTTTCCCAAAAATCACTTGACGTTCAACGCAACGTGGTCATTGAAGAATTCAAACAGCGCTACTTCAATAATCCTTACGGGGACATTTGGTTGAAATTACGTCCATTAGCCTATAAGGTACATCCGTATCAGTGGCCTACTATCGGGAAAAACATTGACCATATCGCAGGGGCATCCCTAGAAGAGGTGGAAGACTTCTTTCATCGTTTCTATGCCCCGGATAATGCCATACTAAGTATCAGCGGTAATATTACCGACGAGAAAGCCCTTGAACTCGTGAAAAAATGGTTCGGGGACATTCCTCCCGCCCGTTATAAGAGAAAAGCATTACCCATGGAACCGCAACAAACCGAAGAGCGTCGCCTCGTATGCGAGCATAACAAAGTTCCGGCAGATGCAATCTATAAAGTATACCACATGGGCGACCGCCGATCGGATAATTTCTACACGTGCGACACGATCTCGGACATATTATCCAACGGTCAATCCTCCCGCTTGTACATCAACCTCATTAAAAACGGGAAATTATTCTCGGAAGTAGACGCTTATATCACCGGGGACATGGATCCGGGATTATTCATTTTCTCCGGGAAACTCTCGGAAGGAGTAGCGATAGAAGAGGCTGAAGCCGCCATCCAAAACGAGATTGACCATTTTATCGAAGACCCGATTTCTGAACGGGAACTCCAAAAGGTAATCAACAAAACTGAAGCCCGAATCTCTTACAGCGAGATCAATTATCAAGGAAAATCAGCCAACTTGGCGTTTTTTGACTATCTGGGAGATATTAACTTGATTAATTCGGAGTGTACCCGATACGCAGAAGTATCTCTTGATTCGATAAAACAGACCGCCCGAGAATTATTCTCCGCACAGAATTGCTCTACCTTGTGGTATCTTAAAGACAAATAATTGTTATTTTTATGAATAGGAATATAGAACCGTCCATCACTGAAATCTCCCGTCCATCGCTGTGGGGGCATCAACAAATCACGCTTCCCAATGGAATCGAAATCGTGTACCTTCACGATCCCAATCAAGAGGTTTTCAAGATGGACGTGGTACTCTCAGCCGGGATTTACAACCAATCCCGTCCGGTTATCGCATCAAGCATGATTAACATGCTCAACGAGGGAACCCGTCAACATACCTCTGCTGAAATTGCAGAGTTGTTTGATTATCATGGAGCATACGTGGATTTCAATTGCGGTATGCACAAAGCTGAATTAAGCCTGATTTCGCTTAATAAATACGCCTCGCAAACCATTCGTATGCTGGCAGAAATGACGCTTGAAAGTACATTCCCGCAAAAAGAGCTGGAAACGTATATCCGTAATCGAAAACAGCAACATCTGGTAAACATAGAAAAGACCTCTTACCTTGCCCGGATGGAATTCATCTACCGTATGTATGGGAAGGAACATCCTTATGCAAACTGTTTCGCACTGGAAGATTTCGACCAAGTGACACCGGAATTATTACATGATTTCTACCGGGAAAGAGTGCAGGCATCACAATGCAGAATCATGATTTGCGGGAATGTCAGTGATACCGTTTTACAAGAAGTAAGCCAAGCCTTTTCGCCCATGAGCAGTAACCCACTACCACCGGATAAAGTTTATACCATGCGACCAAGCAGCCCCGGTAAATATCATGTCTCGAAACCCGATGCCGTGCAAACCAGCATTCGCATCGGAAAAAGCGGGGTAACCTTATTGGATGAAGACTACACGTATTTCCAGCTTTTGAACATGGTACTCGGCGGCTATTTCGGTTCCCGCCTGATGTCGAACATCCGGGAAGAAAAAGGGTACACTTATGGCATCGGCTCATACAACGTTACCATGCCGCAAGCCGCCCACTGGATGATCGCAACAGATGTCAATACCGAGGCAACCGAGGCCACGATAACAGAATGTATAAAAGAGATTCGTCGTTTACAGGAAGAACTCGTTCCCGAAGAAGAATTAAGCCTCGTGAAGAGTTATTTTAACGGGGAGTTGTTACGAGAACTAGACGGCGTTTTCTCCCAGTCCGATGCCTTGAAACACAAACTCAATTACGGGCAAGATAACACGTTCTATCTCCGGGCTATCGACAAGATCCGTTCCTGTACCCCCGAAGACATTATGCGTCTGGCACAAAAATACTTGACCGTGGACGATATGTATATCGTGACAGCTGGGAAAAATTGAAACCTCCCCTATCCACTCCATGAAGTCATTTTAGGTGTGGATAGGGGAGGTCGCCCTTGAACGCCTCTCGGGAGTATTTTATTGCAACATGAAATTTATCGGGATCGTGTAGGAAACCCTCACGGGCTTACCTTTCTGAATTCCAGGTCGCCATCGAGGCATTTCCTGAATTATCCGACACGCCTCATAATCCAAAGAAGGATAAACGGGACGAAGAATTTTTATTTCCGACACGCTCCCGTCTTTCTCTATAATAAATTGTACGTAGACTTTCCCTTGAATCTTCATTTCCAAGGCATCTTTCGGATATTTTATATTCCGCACGATATACATTTCCACCCCCTCGCCTACAAATTGCGGCATTCTCTCCTCGATATATTCCTCGTCAGTCAACACCACTTGCATCTCCTTGTCAATCTTTGCACGAACCTCTTTATCCATCTTGCCCAAAAGAGAAACCACGAGTTTCGTCCCTTTCTTAACCGCCAGCGAGAATTTCCCGTCCACCCCGGTATATATTCTCTCGTTCGAGTTTTTCACCATGACACAAGCCCCGCATAAGGGCTGTTTATTCTTATTTACCACCATCCCTTTCGCCACGAACTTCACCGAATCCTTTTCTGCCGCTTGCAGACAAGTAGTTAAAAACAAAATTCCCAACATGGAAAAAAACGGGATACACCAATCCCATTTCATCTTTAAACCTCTTTTCCCCTTTGTAGTCATAACGAACCTTTTTAATAATTAATAAATCCGCCAAAAACAAGCTCAAGCCACACACCTACTTCAACCTGTTTCTATACCTTCACACTATTTTTCAAAGATATTAAAATAATTTACAAATCTCCCATTTTACATCATATATAATGCAAAATAGGAGATTTATATACAACAAAAGGTTTGTATCTTTACAACTACTGCAATTGGAAATTAATCGGAACGGTATATTCAACACTGACAGGCTTTCCTCTCTGTGTACCCGGCTTCCAGTTTGGCATCAACTGCAGGACACGTATGGCCTCTCGATCCAACAAAGGATCCACTCTCCTTGCAATCTTAAAATCTACAGGCTCCCCGTCTTTATTGATGACAAAAGTCACGAAAACTTTTCCTGTAATATTCTTTTTCATCGCTTCAAAAGGGTAACGGATTCTTTTTGCCAAAAATTTCATCACGTTACCATCTTCACCCACGAATTTAGGCATATCCTCTACAATTTGGAAAACCTCTTCATCCTTATCACCTTTTTCTTTATATCCTACAACCACTAGCTCATCCAACACAACCGGTTCTGTTGTCATTTTTATCCGCATTTTTTTGGCATTCTTCACGGGAAGAAATTGATTTGCCTTTCCAACGTAAGAGAAAATAAGCACGGTTTCCGGTTTTACAGTAATCGAAAATTCTCCCTTATCATCCGTCATCGTCCCAATACCTGTCCCCTTTATTATGACACTTGCTCCAACAAGAGGCTGGTCATTAGTGTCAACAACAATTCCTTTGGCAACTATAGAATCCTGCCCCGTAACGCCCATTACATTTTCATTCACTTGCACGATTGCTTGCACATTACTGGATAAAATCAACAGTCCTGCAATCGGAACAAGCAAGGCATATTTGATTAACCCCATTCTGGAGGTTCTTTTTTTATTCATCATCATAATACGTTTTTTTAATGGTGACACATTAAATTTATTTACTATTTGAGCTGCAGCCGAAGGATGGGATAAACGGAGAAGGTGATATTGGTAAGCCTTACGGTCAAAACCGGAGTGAACAACACACTTATCCGCCAAAAATTCAAGATTACGACGAATCTCGCGTTTCAGTAACCACATGGCGGGATTCATCCAAAAGAAAGCACATAAAATTTCGGAAACCATCACGTCCAACGAATGATACTGTTCCGCATGAATCCGCTCGTGAGTGATAATCTCTTGCATATCATCAGAATTGTATAACGATGGACTTACAAATATCCATTTAAAAAAAGAAAACGGTGTAATCTTCCCCGATAACGTAATCACCGAAGTCGAACAACAGCACGCCCTTTTCCCTTTATAGACTAGCTGAACGATTGAAACCAATTGAATAACAATCCGACCGAGTAAAAGTGTTACGATACCCCAATAGCAAAACCTTAGAATATCCCAGACGCCCACTGATACTTGATGTCCTTCCGGGAACACGCTTACTTCTGGAAGTAAATTGGGTACGTATTGAACAACCGCTTGTTGAATAGCCATCTTTTGTTCTTCTTCGAATGAAAATGCAACCAAAGGATAAATAAATGATACACCCAATATTGTCCATAAACAAAATCTCCGGATGACAAAGAAGGTATCCTGACTAAATAGTAGCCGATAAAAAAGATAAAACACGACCAGCGCAATATTTACCTTTATCAAATAAATGAACGCCCCATCCATAATTGTATATTTTATTGTTTCTCTATTAGCTTGATGATCTCTTCGAGATCTTTTGCCGAGATCTTTTGCTCTTTAGCAAAGAACGTCACCATCTCCTTGTAAGAATTTTCAAAATAATTACGTACCACCCCGGACATGAATTTCGTTTTATATTCACTTTCATCCATGACGGGAATATACTCGTAAATATTTCCATGTTTCTTACTGGTCAAGAATCCTTTTTTCTCCAAGTTCTTCACGATAGAAGCGACCGTCGTGTAAGGCGGCCTCGGTTCTTCCATCCGATTCAAAAAATCTTTTATCACGCCACTTTTCACCTGCCAGATGATCAACATTACCTCTTCTTCCTGATGTGTCAATTTTTCCATACGAACTATTTGTTTACGATTCTTTCGCAAATCTACGAAAATTTCGTAACAATACAAACTTTTCGTAGAAAATATATTTATAACATTTTCGATCACCTCACGTATCGTACTTGAAAAAGGAAAATATGAAAAGAATTACATTCATCTTTTTAATTGGAATACTGTTTGTTACAACAAGTCAAGCTCAGAATAAAAAAGAAACTCGTTTCGAAAAAGAGTTTCAGAAAACACTGGCACTGGTGAATAGCGATCAATTCACTGTTAAGTTCTACATTGCGACCCCCACCGTACAAACACTTTTCACACCGCCGGGGGCAGGTGCCAACATTGACATTAACCCACAAAATTGTTATCTAAGCATAAATGACTCCTTGGTAACGACACAACTTCCTTATTTCGGCAGAGCTACATGGACATCAAATTCACACTTAGATTCAGTTTCCTTCAACACGGTATTATTCAGTCGCACGGTAAAAATTTACCAAGATGGAAAAAAGAAAGCGATTGCCTATCAAATAACCGTTCGCTCCAACCAAGATATTTGTTATCTGAACATGGATATTCAATATGACGGAACTTGCTATCTATATTTTAGTGACCGTAAGCGAGCTCCTATCAGTTATGTCGGGCAAATAACTCCCTTAGATTCTACTATGCAAAAAAGATATAAGCCATCACCAAAGCAGCAATAATACCCGCAAAATCGGCAATCAATCCACAAGGTATCGCGTAACGTGTATTTTTAATCCCCACCGCACCAAAATATACGGCTATTATATAAAATGTCGTATCTGTAGCCCCTTGAAAAGTTGATGCCAATCGCCCGGCGAAAGAATCTGCCCCGAACGTATTCATGGTATCAATCATCAGCCCCCGCGCCCCACTTCCACTAAGCGGTTTCATCAAGGCCGTAGGCAAAGCCGGTATAAAATCAGCATCTAATCCACAAACCAGACACAAACGTTCCAATCCACTCATCAACATATCCATCGCTCCCGCTGCCCGAAACACTCCAACCGCTACAAGAATAGCTACTAAATAAGGAATAATCTTTATCGCAACAGAAAAACCCTCTTTTGCACCATCAATAAAAGCGTCGTACACATTTATTTTACGCCAAGCCCCCATGGCAATAAAAGCCGTGATGATCGAGAAAAGAATAACATTGCTCGCCACCGTGGAAATCGTCGTAATCGTCTCCTTATCCAACCCGGAAAAATACCAGATTAAACCACCCACGGCCAAAGTTCCCCCTATCAAATAAGCCATGACAACCCGGTTAAACAGGTTCAACCGTTGATATACCGCCACGGCAATCAGCCCGGCTAACGTGGACACGTAAGTTGCCAACAAGATCGGAATAAATATATCAGCCGGATTCGCTGCCCCCATCTGCGCCCGATACACCATAACGGAAACCGGGATAATCGTCAATCCGGAAGTATTCAGCACCAGAAACATAATCTGCGCATTGGAAGCCCGATCTTTATGAGGATTCACCTCCTGCATCTGTTGCATCGCTTTCAATCCCACGGGAGTGGCTGCATTATCCAACCCGAGCATATTTGCCGCAATATTCATCATGATCGAACCGTATGCCGGACTATCCGGCGGCAATTCCGGGAACAACTTCCGGAAAAAAGGACTGATCAACCATGACATCACTTTCACGGCCCCTCCCCGTTCTCCAATTTTCATGATCCCCATCCACAAGGTCAATACTCCCGTTAAACCTAGCGAGATCTCAAACCCCGTTTTGGACATATCAAAGGTGGCCTTCACGATGGCAGAAAAAACTTCTGTATCACCCATGAAGATCAATTTACAAAGCGCCACGATAAATGCCGCACCAAAAAAGAAAATCCAGATATAATTGAGAACCATAAAATCAATTGAAAATGCAAAATTGAAAATTGAAAATTGAAAATTGAAATCATCTTTCATTTTCAATTTTCAATTCTCAACTTTCAATTATTTAATGTTTTGCTTTACACGCTTTTATCGTGTTTTGCAACAAAGTCACGATAGTCATCGGTCCCACACCACCGGGAACCGGGGTAATATATGAACATTTAGGAGCCACGTGGTCATAATCCACGTCACCGACCAATTTCCAGCCATTCTTTGCAGTTTCCGAAGGAATACGATGAATCCCGACATCCACCACAACAGCTCCCTCTTTCACCATATCTTCTTTCAGAAAATGCGGAACACCAATCGCCACGATCAAAATATCCGCCTGCCGAGTAATATCTTTCAAATTCGCCGTTCTACTATGACATAATGTAACGGTACAATTGGCATTCTTGGCTTTCCGGGACATCAATACGGCCATGGGGGTTCCCACGATATTACTTCTTCCGACAACAACACAATGCTTGCCTTCTGTCGGGATATTATAACGGGTCAGCAATTCCACAATACCCGCCGGGGTTGCTGGCAAATAGGTTGGTAATCCTAACACCATGCGACCCACGTTACAAGGATGGAAACCATCCACATCCTTATCCGGATGAATACGGTTCAAAACTTTCTCTTCGGAAATATGTTTCGGGAGAGGTAACTGCACAATAAACCCATCCACATCGGGGTCCTCGTTCAACTTATCAATGACTGCCAACAACTGCTCTTCAGTGATGTCATCACCATAACGCAATTCTGAACTTTTCATCCCTACCGCCTGACAGGCCTTCACTTTACTAGCAACGTACGTTTCGCTAGCCCCGTCATTTCCTACAAGTACAGCAACCAAATGCGGAACCTTTTTCCCTTCTGCCACGAAAGCAGCGATTTCATCTGCAAGCTCTTGCTTTACCTGTGCTGAAATTTTTTTACCGTCAATAATTTCCATCTAATCAATTTTAAATTTTAGATTTCAAATTTTAAATTTCACATGAACATTCACGTGAAATCTAAAATTACAATTTTATCTATTTGATTTTAAATCTTAAACCTCAAATTCAAACCTGATAAAAGGATTAAATCTAAAATCTAAAATTTAAAATCTAAAATCTTTAGCGTCTCTTCATCGGGGCATTCCCCATCATCTTACCGCCCTTGGATAACATTCGCATCATCTTTTTGGATTCATCGAACTGTTTCAACAAGCGATTTACATCTTGAATAGTGGTACCGCTACCGGATGCAATACGTTTACGACGAGAACCGTTGATTAGTTCCGGATTCTCCCGCTCTTCCGGGGTCATCGAGTAAATGATAGCCTCAACTCCTTTAAACGCATCATCATCAATATCCACATCTTTCAATGCTTTACCCACACCCGGGATCATGGATGCCAGATCTTTTATGTTACCCATCTTTTTGATCTGCTGAATCTGGCTCAAGAAGTCATTAAAATTAAACTGATTCTTGGCGATCTTTTTCTGTAACTTCTTCGCCTCCTCCGCGTCAAATTGCTCCTGAGCTTTTTCAACCAAAGAAACAATATCACCCATACCCAAGATACGGTCAGCCATACGTTCGGGATGGAACACATCAAGAGCCTCCAGTTTTTCACCCGTACCGACAAATTTAATTGGCTTACTCACCACGGTACGAATAGACAATGCCGCACCACCACGGGTATCACCATCCAGCTTGGTCAGGATCACACCATCAAAGTTCAGACGATCGTTAAATTCCTTCGCCGTGTTCACGGCATCCTGTCCGGTCATGGCATCCACCACGAAAAGGGTCTCTTCCGGATCGATTGCTTTCTTGATGGCAGCAATTTCATTCATCATCTGCTCGTCAATAGCCAAACGTCCCGCAGTATCGACAATCACGACATCTTTACCCGTAGCCCGAGCCTCTTTCACGGCATTCAAGGCAATTTTCACAGGATCATTGTTTCCTTCCTCGCTATACACGGGTACCCCGATCTGCTCTCCAAGCACTTTTAACTGCTCGATAGCTGCCGGACGATAAACGTCACAGGCTACTAACAAAGGATGTTTTCCCCGCTTTGTCTTCAGCAAATTAGCCAGTTTACCAGAAAATGTTGTTTTACCGGAACCTTGCAGACCCGACATCAAGATAACAGCCGGATTACCTTTTATATTAATATCGACATGGGTCCCTCCCATCAACTGGATCAATTCATCGTGAACAATCTTCACCATCATCTGACCCGGTTTCACGGCCGTCAGCACGTTCATCCCCAATGCCTTTTCTTTTACCGTGTTGGTAAACTCTTTCGCGATCTTATAGTTTACGTCGGCATCCAACAATGAACGTCTCACCTCTTTAAGCGTTTCGGCCACGTTGATCTCGGTGATCTTTCCCTGTCCTTTTAAAATCTTAAACGATTTTTCTAACCTCTCCGATAGATTCTCAAACATAATTTATCAATTGAAATTCGAAAATTGAAATTACAATGCACTCGCATCTAATCTTCAAAATTCGCTATTATAACTCTTAATTAATTCATTCCCCGCAAAATTAATAATTTTACCCGAAAACATACATTTTCACTTTTCAATTTTGCGACACTCTTCTTTTTACTATTTCCGACTGATGTTCTTCAACACCACAAACGTTTTGTCTATTAACGAATTATCTACTACAACGGTAAACTCGTTGGTGGAAGAAATAACCTCCGTCAAGTTGATCCCCTCCCAAGATAACTCCTTCATTATGCAATAATAGAAACCGGGTTGCAATATATTTCCTTTAGGAAGCTTCAACGTAACGGACGACAAACCATTCTTTTTGAAAATACACTGTTCCTCCTTGAAATGTTCATCCACCATCCCTTCCATGATTTCACTCACGACAAGGTTGGTCTCGAAAACCCCCTGCACCATCGTGTAGAAGACCTCGTCTCTTCGTGCAATGGATTTCAGCACCCGGATATGGCAATCCATCAGAGTATTCGAATTTTTAAACGTGTAATCACACAAGTTACTCCTCAAGATAATATCCCCCATGTTATTCAGCAACTTGTTTAATTGTACCTGTTCCCGCACTTGTAAATAAGGAGCCAACCGATTCAACGCCATCACGATTGCACCTGCATTTACCGGCTTTCCCAATAATTTCTCCACTTCTTCCTGTATCTGTCGGGCCAAAGCCGAGATATTGATAATCCCTGCCGCCAAAGATTCCGACAAATAAGGTTTATGCTTTACGATTCCTTCCACTGCTTGGGCTACACTGATCATGTTAATTGAAAATTGAAAGTTGAAAATTGAAAATTATTTCTCTCATTATTAATATAGTTCTATCCACTCGTAAGCATTTCCCACGTAATCCATATAACGAATGAAATCTTCCGTTTTTATGGCTAACGAGGCGTGATTGTCATTCGGGTGGAATGATAATCTTTTGGCTTCCTGTAAATGCTTATCCAGAAATACATACACGTGGTGTTCCGCATCATTCAGCAAACCAAAAGGACTGACAGAACCGGGACGTAATCCCAAATATTTTTCCATTCGAGTTTCAGAGGCAAAACTTAACTTACCCTGCTTCAACATTTTTTCCATATCATGGATAGCCATATCATGATCACATTGAAGAATTACCAAATAATGACGATTCCCCTTGTGATTTCTGAAAAACAAGTTCTTGCAATGTGTACTATCCAGATTTTTCCAATATTGTCTGGCAATCTCGATCGTCGGTGCAGCCGGATGTTCCGTATATTCAAACTCTATCCCCAGAGCTGCCAACGTTTCATATACTTTCTCCTGTCCTACCATGTATTAATTAATTTTTGATTTTATGATTTTAGATTCCAGCCACACGGAGCCAACGCTTCTTGATTTCCAACTTTTATCTTTTAGTTTTTATCTTTTACCTTTCCAATCTACCCCCTCTAACTCCCCCTTACACAGGGGGAGCCGGTGGGGGTAGTCCTTTCATTCTAAATTTTAAATTCTACATTACCCAAAACCATAAACTTCATTCAAACTTTTAGTTTTTAACCTTTAACTTTTATCTTTCAACCTTCCCTGCCACGTATCCAATTCTTCCAAACGTTTATCCAATTTCGCCGTGAACTCGAAATTTTTAATTCCCCATCGTGGAGCGATTAAATATTCGGGAGGTGATTGATTCACGAAACGTTCCAAATAAACATCGGGCCGGATACGTTCGATAACTTCCACAACGAAATCCAGATACTCATCCAACGTGTAAAGACGAAAGAGTGCCGGATTTTCCAAGTATTGTTCCGCCAATCGAGTCCCTTTCACGATTTGCAACTGGTGAAGTTTTAATACTTGAATCGGCAATTCACACAAACGAATAGCCCCCTCCAACATAGATTCACGACTTTCCCCCGGTAACCCGAAAATCAAATGCGCACCAATCGTTATTCCACGTCCCGCTGTTGCCCGGATAGCCTGTTCTGCAACGGCAAAATCATGTCCCCGGTTTACCTGACGTAAAACAGTATCATTCACGGACTCCACCCCGTATTCCACGCAGACATAATACCGCCTTGCCAATTCCTCCAGATAATCCAAAACCTCCTCGCTCACCACATCCGGTCGCGTCCCGATTACCAATCCCGAGATCATCGGATGAGCCAAAGCCTCTTCATAACGTAACTTCAACACGTCTAACGGCGCATACGTGTTCGAATACGCCTGAAAATAAGCCAAATATCTTTGTCCCTTATACTTCCGGGCAAAGAAACGGATACCTTCATCGATCTGTTCCGTAATTCCCCGCACCGCTCGACAATAATCGGGGTTAAAACTCTCGTTATTACAGAACGAACATCCCCCCACTCCCTTACTCCCATCCCGGTTAGGACAAGTGAATCCTCCATCTATCGACAACTTTTGTACCCTTTCCTCGAAAAGAGTTTTAAAAAAAGTCGGATAATCATTATATCGTTTTTTACCGAGTTCAAATTTCATCTGGAACAAAATATTAACAGCTCGCAAAAATAAATATTTATCTGTTTAGAATTTAACAAAACCCACTAATTTTTTATCAACACCTCTATTTTTACCGAAAAGTTACCAATTTCATACGTTTGCGTAGATTTTAACTATTTTTTCCTATTTATATATTCAAGAAAAAAAATTATCTTTGCATCCCTAAGATGAAATTTTGAGAAAAGAATGATCTATAAACAATCACTCCTGAATGTCAGGAGGTAAACGCAAAAATCTAACAGAATTATGAGTACGAAGTACGTTTACACCTTTGGTGACGGAAAAGCAGAAGGAAAAGCAGACATGAGAAACCTGCTAGGAGGCAAAGGCGCCAATCTTGCCGAAATGAATCTCATCGGAGTTCCTGTACCTGCAGGTTTTACTATCACAACAGAAGTTTGTACCCTTTATAATCAAGAAGGAAAAGACGCTGTCATAAAACTAATCGAGAATGATGTTAAAGCCGGTATCGCAGCTACAGAAAAGTTAATGAATGCCAAATTCGGATCAAAAGGAGAGGCTTTCCCTCTTTTAGTTTCCGTGCGTTCCGGAGCCAGGGTGTCCATGCCGGGTATGATGGATACCGTGTTGAACTTGGGAATGAATGATGATGCCGTTAAAATCGTGGCTGAAAAATCAGGTAACGCCAGATTTGCATGGGATTCATACCGTCGTTTCGTACAAATGTATGGAGATGTCGTGATGGGCGTTGCAGCCGGAAAAGGCGAACACAACCCGTTCGAAGTTGAAATCGACAAATTAAAAGCAGAAAAAAATATTTCTAACGACACCGAATTCTCGGCTGAAGACCTGCAAGAACTTGTTCGTCGTTTCAAAATTGTCGTTAAAACCAAAACCGGTAAAGATTTCCCGACCTGCCCGTGGGAGCAATTATGGGGAGCCATCTGCGCCGTGTTCGATTCATGGATGACAGAGCGTGCCGTTCTGTACCGCCAGTTGAATCAAATCCCTGAAGAATGGGGAACAGCGGTAAATGTTCAAGCCATGGTTTACGGAAACATGGGTAACAATTCTGCGACCGGAGTTGCTTTCACGCGTGATGCCGCTACCGGTGAAGATATTTTCAACGGAGAATACCTGATCAACGCACAAGGAGAGGACGTTGTTGCCGGAATCCGCACCCCGCAGGAGATTACCATCGAGGGATCGCGCCGTTGGGCTAAAATGCAAAATATCTCAGAAGAAGAGCGTGCCGCTAAATATCCTTCACTGGAAGAATCCATGCCAGCCGCCTACGCTGAATTAAATGCCGTTCAACAAAAACTGGAAGACTATTTCCACGATATGCAAGACCTTGAATTTACCATCCAAGACGGTAAATTATGGATGTTGCAAACCCGTAACGGAAAACGTACCGGTACGGCTATGGTAAAAATGGCGGTTGACATGCTCGAACAAGGCATGATCAATGAAGAAACCGCTATACTTCGCTTGGAAGCAGCTAAACTGGATGAATTACTTCACCCGGTATTCGACAAAGAATCACAATCCAAAGCAAAAGTATTAACCAAAGGTTTACCGGCATCCCCGGGAGCCGCTTGCGGACGTGTCGTATTCTTTGCTGACGAGGCGGAAGAATGGAAAAACAGAGGCGAGCAAGTAGTATTAGTCCGTTTGGAAACTTCTCCCGAAGATTTACGCGGAATGAACGTTTCCGAAGGTATCCTTACCGCACGGGGGGGTATGACCTCTCATGCGGCTGTTGTTGCCCGCGGTATGGGTAAATGCTGTGTTTCCGGAGCCGGAGAAATCGTTGTTGATTACCACAAACGTTCCTTCACAGTGAAAGGTGTTACCATCAATGAAGGCGACTGGATTTCTTTGAACGGTTCTACCGGAGAAGTTTACTTGGGTAAAGTAGCCACCACCGAGGCGTCACTGGACCATGACTTCAGAACTATCATGGATTTGGCCGAGA
The DNA here is from genome assembly GCF_019423355.1 of Butyricimonas sp. NCBI lineage: Bacteria > Pseudomonadati > Bacteroidota > Bacteroidia > Bacteroidales > Odoribacteraceae > Butyricimonas > Butyricimonas sp. The sequence continues at coordinate 158,223 of NZ_JAHZBP010000010.1, read as the reverse complement.
AACATACTCGCATGTACGTGAGAACCAATGCAGACACACCTCGTGATGCCAAAGTAGCACGTGATTTCGGTGCCAAGGGTGTTGGTCTTTGCCGCACGGAACACATGTTCTTCGAAGGCGACCGTATCGACGCCATGCGTGAAATGATCCTGTCTGATACCGTTGAACAACGCCGTATCGCTTTGTCAAAAATCCTTCCGATGCAAAGAAGTGACTTCGAGGGAATCCTTGAGGCTATGGACGGATTCGGAGTTACCATCCGTTTGTTAGACCCGCCATTACATGAATTTACCCCGAACGAGCCGGAATCTCAAAAATATATGGCTGAAAAAATGGGTATTTCAGTAGAAGTTGTCAAAGAAAAAGTGGATGCGTTACACGAATTCAACCCGATGTTAGGTCACCGCGGTTGCCGTTTAGGAATCACTTACCCGGAAATCACCGAAATGCAAGCCCGTGCAATCATTGAAGCTGCTTGTAACTTGAAGCTGAAAGGCTTTAACCCGAAGCCGGAAATCATGGTTCCGTTGGTAGGTACTGTGAAAGAATTAAGACAACAAGCGAACATCATCCGTTGCACTGCTGACGTGGTATTTGCAGAAAAGGGCGTGAAAGTAGATTACATGGTAGGAACCATGATTGAAATTCCTCGTGCCGCATTAACCGCAGACCAAATTGCAGAAGTTGCAGAATTCTTCTCTTTCGGTACGAACGACTTAACCCAGATGACTTTCGGATATTCTCGCGATGACGCTGGTAAATTCTTACCGGAATATATCAAGAAAGGTATCTTGAAGACCGATCCGTTCGCCGTATTGGATCAAGAAGGCGTGGGACAATTAGTTCAAATGGGAGCTCAAAAAGGACGTTCAACTAACAGCAAGTTGAAACTCGGAATCTGTGGAGAACATGGTGGAGAACCCTCTTCCGTGATCTTCTGCGACAAAGTGGGTATGGACTACGTTTCATGTTCACCGTTCCGTGTACCCATCGCACGTTTGGCTGCGGCTCAGGCTGCTATCATGCACACCAACAAATAAGACAATTTTTAATAAATAAACGAGGAGCTGTTTTTTAAGGAGACAGCTCCTTTTTTCATGTTTGATTCTACACATTCTTCTCCTAAATTTTTCGTGCGATCTCCCCCGAAAGCTATTTCTCTTTCCAGTAAATGGTAAAAATATGTTATTCATTCACGACACAAATTCATCACCCACTAACGCATAGAGCCATTTTTTAGATTAAAAATACAATAAATATATTGATACATATATTTACATCTCAATTCTACTTGTTAAATTCATTCTAAATAACAATATTAACATTTTACATATTATTTACATATAAAATAAATAATATCGGGTGAGAACAGTAGGCAAATTATCGACATAAAGAAGCTAGTTAAACAACATAAAAACAGCATAATAGCAATATTTTTGAAAATATCAAAAAACGATCATTTATTCCGACAACAAAAATACAATATTTAATCATATAACGTTTTTTTTGAAATTACTTTTTTGTAGCTGATAATTATATAGTTATATGGTTTTTGTATTATATAAAAATTGTTAAACAAATTAACATCATTAAATGATCATTTTTTGATATTGACAATAAATCAGAAATATTACAAATCATGAAGGTGTATGCAATCATTCTTATTTTAATAATGCTTTTAACTGGAAGCATAATGCGTGTTCGGGCTCAGGAACATCAACACAAGACAGACTCGACAAACAACATTGTCCTCTATTTTAAAATTGACGGGGCTATTTTAGATAGCACGTACATGGGAAACAATGAATCTTTGAAGAAACTGGATGAGTTAATCAAAAATGAATTAATCATACCTAATCTCGACTCCATTACCATCGTGGCCTCCTCTTCTCCTGATGGCAAGGAAGCATACAACCTGGAGTTATCGAGGAAAAGAGCCGAAAGTGTCAAAGCTTATATCACGGGGAAATATCCCGAGATCAAAAAAGAGCTTGTCTATGCACGATACACCGGTGAGAACTGGGTTGATTTCAAACGTATGATCGAAACGGATAAAAACATCCCGCACCGGGAAAGATTAATTAACATCATAAATTCCGATCGTGAGAACGGAGCCAAGGAATGGTTGATCAAGACTCTAGCGAACGGGGAATCATGGCGTTATATCAGGAAAAACTTCTTACCACAATTACGCACGGGTGCTGTCTGCGTGATCTACTATAAGCGGGAGCCTGTCAAGGAAGAAAAGAAGGAGGAACCGAAGAAAGAAGAGAAGATTATCCCTCCACAAAAATCGGAACCGGAGACTCCGGTCATCCCGCTAATCATCTCGAAACCGTTATTCGCCATGAAAACGAACCTTCTCTACGACGTGCTTTCGGCCGTGAACCTAGAAATAGAAATTCCCATCGGTAAACAATGGTCCGTGGCTGCAGAAGGAATATTCCCGTGGTGGAAAGCATCACGTGCCGACTGGACCATGCAATTACTATCGGGACACGCCAGCGTGAAATACTGGCTCGGGGATCGTGACGCAAAAGAAGTTCTCACGGGATGGAACATTGGCCTTTACGGCGGAGTGGGGAAATACGATCTACAACTTTTCGATAAAGACGGGGAACAAGGCGACTTCTTTGATGCAGGTCTTCAAGCCGCTTACGCTCACAAGATCGGCAAGCATTTCCACATGGAGTATAGCCTCGGCGTGGGTTATTTACAAAGGGACACGAAAGAGTATGATAAAGTGAACGACACGATGTACGGGGACATAAAAGTTTTCAGGTTCCCGTGGAAAGTAGAGAGGAAACAATGGTTTGGTCCAACGTTCGCAAAAGTTTCCCTCGTTTGGTTATTAAATAAAAAAACAGTAAAAAAAGAAGGAGGTGTGAAATGAAAAACATAATTTATATCGCAACTCTTTGTTTCACACTTGCCTGCTCTTCATGCGACAGGGACAATCTGTTTTACGCCACGGAAGAACAAGGATTTGTACGCCTGAATATCAATTGGGAACCCTCACAATTAGAACCGAACGGTACCTCAGCCTACGTGTTCGACAACGAAAGCGGAAAAGCTGTCTGTGAATGTTTGATCAGCAGCGACCCTAACACGATTGATATTCCCCTTTACCCGGGTAAATATGACATCATGGTGATAAACAACACGGAAGAGGAATTAGCAAGCATTGACTTTACCGGTATCGAAAACCTACACACGTTCAACGCTGTCATTTCGGCCAATAAAGAGCCGAAGTACGCGAATCTATTATCAAAAGCAGAAGATAATAATTCCTACTTGACAGCATGCGACATCCTAGCCAGAGCACTCGTCAAGGCGATCGAGATTACCCCGAAAGATATTCACTATTACAAGGAAAAGCCGGCTACCGGAGAACACGAGGTCAGCCAAACGATCGAAGTCACCCCGGAACGACAAACAGAATTAATCGACATTGAGGTAAAAGTGATGAACATCACGTCAGCTGCCGGGGCCCCACGTTCCCACCTGACGGCCATGTGTGAAAGCAAAAACATGGAAAAAGCGATAAAGTTCGGGCATGGTATCACACACGAGTTCGTGCTGAACAACAAACGGGTAGACCCGGACAACTATAAACTCGCCACGATCACGAAGCAACTCATCTCGTTTGGTCCGGAAAAAGCAAACGGGAAATGCCTCAATGATCACCAACTCGTCATGAATTTCATCCTCGTGAACGGAGAAACCCACACGGTTTCCCTTAACGTGAAAGATTTAATTGAAACTTCACATGACGGGGTACAAACCGTCCACAAAATCCGGGCCGAGGTGACTCTCCCGGAAGCCATCGGTAACGGTGACGGGGTTTTCCACCCCGAGATTGAAGAATGGGAAGAAATTGAAGCGGAATTGCCAATTTAAAAATAATGAATTATTCATTTTAATTTACTGATCATGAAAAAGAATCTATTGTACATGCTAACCGCTGCTGCCATGCTTGCCGGTTGCGCAAAAAACGACGTAGTTGATTCGGAAATCAACAAGGAGGGTAACCTGATCGGGTTCTCCACTTACAAGAACATCTCCAGGGGAAACCCGGTAGATAACAATGACGAATTTTTAACGGATGGCAACGCCTTTGGAGTAACGGCATTTATCAAGATAAATGCAGTCCTAAATGAAAATCCTTACATGGGAAAGACGAACGAGGGCATTAAAATCGTATCTGACGGGACGAAATGGACTTACGCCCAAGCAAACGATCAAGCTTACTGGCCTGTGAATGATGGCGAATCGCTTGATTTTTACGCCTATTCCCCGTACGGGAATGAAGCTATCACGGCGAAAACTTTCGCCACGACCGGTTTAACGTTGAACTATACCGTTCCAGCCGACGAAGCCCAACAAGTGGACTTAATGTACGCTGTTGCCACAAATCAAACAAAACCTACTGACAAAAACAGCGTAACCATGCCATTCAAACACGCCTTGACTCAGGTGCATTTTGCAATCGGGACAAGTGCCACAAACCTGTTCGTGGATGTTGAGGAGAACGGGATTCAAATTCACAATCTGAAAAACACGGGAACTTTTGCATCTTCGATAGAAACATGGACTTTGAACTCTGCGGCTACACCAGCCAGCTACACGGTTACATCCACTGCCATTGATGGAGCAGGTTATCAAGTAAAGGATGGCGCTCAAACATTCACCCAGATCGGAAGCGCAGACAAGGCATTAATGCTATTGCCACAAACCTTAACGGCAAATGCAGAAAATGGTAATTACCTGACGATCAGTTGCAAGATATACCAAAAACTTGCAGATGGTACAAAAATTTATTTACATGGTAGCGAAGAAAACTATGCTCCTGTAAAAGTCGGTATTTCCGGAAACTGGGCAAGAAATCAAAAGATCACTTACAACTTAAACATCGGCGCAACAGGAGGCATTTTGGATCCGATCGAATTCGAAACGAACGTAGAAACATGGCAACCTGCTGAAGGTGGTACCATCGAAGTAAAATAGCCCTTGCGCTTCACGCAACCTTAAACATGGCCTAACGGCTCACCCGCGGGCGGTTGAACGTCTGCCCGCGGGTACTAATAAAACCTCAAAAAAGTCAAACGATGAAAAGAAAAGAATACATTTTACTGTCGGCAGCCCTATTGATCGCGTTCACATCGTGCGACAAAAACGACCCGGAACCTGCCAACGACGGTGATAAAATAGATTTTATTGCCACGCCATTTCACGAATCCTTCATCCAGACAGACCAAGCCCGGGGAAGCGAAACGGGAAACGACGATATGCTAGATTTCGGTGTATACGCCTACTACACGGCCGACGCTTTTATCCCGGGGACTAGCACCCCGAATTTCATGTGTAACACCCGCGTGGAAAAGACAAGTGGCACATGGACTTACGAGCCTCTCATGTTCTGGCCTAATAATGGGAACCTGTCATTTTTCGCCTATTCCCCTTACGCAAGCCAAGGAGATTCGTACACCTCTTTAAGTTCCACCTCCTCCACGGCGGGGTATCCCCAACTAACCTACACGGTACCGGATGACGTGATTACCCAACGAGATTTACTCGTATCCGTTCCCCTACTCAACCAAACGAAAACATCGAGGAACGCCGACGGTAAGTTACCATTAACATTCCGACACGCTCTCTCGTGCATCGTGTTCAAAGCCAAGATGACAGACGCTTGCGATTTCCCGGTGAAAGTAACCTCCATCACCCTCGGGAATTTCAAGAACAAAGCGACACTCTCTTACGACGTCGGCAATACCCCGGGGACATTTTCTTGGACACCGACCGAGGACGCCTCGGACAAATCCTATATGCTAACCATCAATAACGGACTACTAAAGGACGTGAACTTGAAAACCATCACGACCACCTACCAGCCAATCAGCACCGACAACGCATCCCTGATGCTATTGCCACAAGGGATTGATGATTCGGACGAGATTAAAGTCACCGTGGAATACCAAGCGACAGGAAATATTCAGACCCCAACGATAACAGTCCCACTAAACCGGATCATAAATACTTTGATCGCCGGGCAACGCTACTCGATAAATATACTAGTTTCCACTTTGGCAGACTTAACATTGACCTGCACGGTAGAGTCATGGCAGCAACAAGCAGTTAACGTACCCGAATTTAAATAACAGAAAACCATGAAAAGATATATATACATCGCATATGCCTTGATGCTTGTCCTAACCGCCTGTCAAGATGATAAACTCGGAGACCATGAAAATAGCGGGAATGCAACATTAACATTGCGTTTCAACTCTTCAGACAACACGCTATCACGCGCCGTGTCAAGTGACGAGGATGAACAAATAATAAGCAACGCTTACGTGTTCGTTTTCAATCAAGACGGGAGCAAGGTGTTCGGACAATTTTACAACAACATACACCAATCAAAGACTTACACGACCAAGGTGGAGGACATTCCCGCCGGAACGGGCAAGACCATAGCCGTTATCGCGAACATCAACACGACGATTCACGACCTGAACGACACGAAACTGGATGCCGTCACCTCGAAAGCCGATTTGCTGGCACTGACATCGCGCATGCAGGGAGAATACATCGAGAGAGGAATCCAGTTTCTGATGAGCGGGATGAAAGAAGGAGCCGAGTTAATAGCAAACCAAAATAACGCGATCGACATTCCATTGACACGAACCGATGCGAAAATACGTTTCAACGTGCAAACGAAAGAAGGCGTAACATTCACCCCTCGCGAGTGGCAGATCGTGGCTATACCGCGAGAAGTAAGCGTGTTACCGAACACCACACAAGGACAATTTGAATTTGAGAATTACTTTAACAGCGAGTGGAATAACTTTGAAATCTCCACCACGAACGCCATCACGTTCGCGTTCTACATACCCGAAAACAAAGTAAACCCCAAGGAAACAATACCCGCAGAGGGGGAGTATCGCGATCAATATGCCCTACGGGAAAAACAAGAAAAAACATCTAACGCCGACGGAAGCGTGACAAACGGGGCTTACCGGTACGCAGATCAACGGGCGACCTACGTGAAATTGAAAGGAAATGTTTTTTATAGCATCGCCGGGGGACAAGAAATTTCAGCAGACGTAACTTACACCATTCACCTCGGAGGAGTGAATGGCGTGAACGATTACAACAGCCTCAGAAATCATTTTTATACTTACACGGTAACCATCAATAGCGTGGACGACATCATCGTCGAAGTAGAATCAACAACAGGCGAGGAACCCTCACCCGGAAGCGAGGGAGATGTTGTTGTCGCCGAACGAATTAAAAGATTCGATGCCCACAATGAAATTTTCACGACAACTTTCGAGCAAAAGAATATCGACAAGAGCCTGACTTGGAACGTTTACACCCCATTCTCCAACGGAGCAGAAAATGAAGATCCCAAAGACTATAACTGGATATATTTCAACATTAACACAAAAAGTAGAAATTTTTATACCGAAACTTTTGTAACCTACCAAGGAGATGATGGTGTTTACACGGATGCCGAATTCAATGATCCGAACTACCAACACCCCCTGGATCGTTACATGAACGATATAAACAGGGGAACACAGAAAATGCTAAACATCAAACAACTCGTCAGCATTTTGAAGGAATGTAAACGCAGGTATTCCGCATCACAAAGAAACCATTTATTTGATAGTGGAGATAAAATCATATTTACCACCTATCTTAAAGAGTATTACTATGACGTGAACCCGGAAAACACATCTGAAACCGTGGAAAACGGGCTTTGGAAAAAATTCGTCAACACACAGGAAAGAGTACTCAATATTCTATCCAATCTTCAATACAGCCAAGACCAGATGAGTACCAAATCCACCGCATTGTACTCCATCAGGCAATCATCCATACAAACCATGTATAACAAAAACTTGACTGAAAACTTCACCGCATGGGGCTCCGAGGCTATACAGGATGAAACTCTTCTCCCGTTTGAAACAGAAAGAACTAAAACGAATCGCACGTATAACGATCTCAATAACGGACGAAAAAACTCCATCAACATGTGGATTGGAAACGAAACCATGAATTGGAACACCTACATAGATCCCACGACATGGGAAATGCGAGCTTCGTATGAAGCGGCCAAGTACAAATGCTTGCGCCTTAATCGCGACATGAATGGCAACGGGCAAATCGACAAGGAGGAGGTTCAATGGTACTTGGCCAGTATCAATCAACTCTCGGACTTGTGGATCGGAGAAAACTCCTTTGACTCGCAATCCCGACTATACAAATTCAGCACGTGGGAAGAAAACAAACAATGGTACGCCAGCAGCACCGTACTAGATAAAGACCACCAAGGATTGGGTACTAATTTGTTTCCTTATACTTACAGGGACATTCCCCAGATATTGTGGTCTTCGGAAGGTTCAACCGTCGGTCCTTTAAATGGACCCGGATCCATTGCCTCGACCAAGGTGTACTACAGGTGTGTCAGGAATCTAGGACTAGCCAAAAATGCGAGCGAAAATAACCATCCAGAAGATTTCGTCACGTATGATGCCGCAAACAGAACCATCACTTTAACAAAACTAGATCCCAAATCGATACGAGGTTTCAGTACCGTAGAAGAGTTGCCCAATCACAACGAACGAGACGTTCGCGGGTACAACAAACCTTGGAACGCTTTTGAAATACATGCCAAGACATACGGAAACGGGTTAACCTGGGAGGTGGTTAACGCCCGCTCTCAACCCGGAGGAACAAATCCGGTATGCCCCAAAGGATGGAGGGTTCCCAATCAAAGAGAACTGGCATTAATGTACTCTAGGATGCCAAGAAACGCGACCTCTTGGCCCCTGAGCAACCATTTTTCCAGAAGTAGTTTCAGCTTTAACACGGCTGGTGGCGAACGCGTTGGTTTTTCCGTTGAAAATGAAGGATCGGTATATTACTTGATTAATCACAAAGACAGCGACGTTGGCGGGGTCCGCTGTGTAAGAGACATTAATTAGTAAAAAAAGCATATATGAATAAACGAGAACTTACAGCGCTTATCGCAGAGCGCACCGGATTCAAAAAGAAGGACGTTCACACGACGCTACAAGCTACGATCGACTGCATTTCCGAGGTTATACTCACCGGGGGACGGGTGACGTTCATGGGATTCGGTTCCTTTTATACCCAAGAGCGAGGCCCGCGAATAAGTTACAACGTGTACTCGAAAGAACGACGACACCTTGATTCCCGGAAAGTGATAAAATTTAAACCAACGTTACAAAAAAGAAAATAAATGCAACCAGAAAGGGGACTCTTTTCATCAAGATTCCCTGAATACCGAGGCGAGATTCCGCGATGGATCTCGCCTTCCTCGTTATTCATCGCTCCTGCATACAATAAACTTTCCGGGATAAGACCCACCCTGAAACCACGATTTTTTACTTGTAACTTCCCCACATTAACTCTATCTTTGTCGAAGATTAATTTAAAACGCTATGCAACAAAATATAGAACATCCTGAAAACGAAGCTTGTTATGAAGGACTGGCCGTCAACAAGGGTATCGAACAGCCGGATCCCGTGAACCCGGCCATCGCGGAAAGATTGAAACATCTGAGGAAAAAGACGCTGACTGCGGACGAGTACGTGGCAGGCATTCTTCGCGGGGACATTAACATTTTAAGCCAAGCCATTACCCTCGTGGAAAGCGCCCGCGTTGACCACCAAGCCATGGCACAGGAAGTGATCAACCGTTGCCTCCCGAACACGGGTAAATCCGTCCGTATCGGGATCACGGGTGTACCCGGGGCCGGGAAAAGTACTTTCATCGAGGCGTTCGGGAAATTCCTTACCGGACAAGGACATAAAATTGCCGTGCTTGCCATCGACCCGAGTAGTGAACGTTCAAAAGGGAGTATTCTTGGAGATAAAACCCGTATGGAAGAGTTAGCCTGTGACCCGCACGCCTACATTCGCCCTTCCCCATCGGCCGGCTCGCTGGGTGGCGTTGCCCGCAAAACGAGAGAGGCCATGTTACTCTGCGAGGCTGCCGGATTTGACATCACCTTGATTGAAACCGTCGGGGTCGGTCAAAGTGAAACTGCCGTACATTCGATGGTCGATTTCTTCCTGCTGGTACAAATTGCCGGAGCCGGGGATGAATTGCAAGGTATCAAACGAGGCATCATGGAAATGGCCGACAGTATTATCATTAACAAGGCTGACGGTAACAACATCACCCGTGCCGAACTTGCTAAAGTTCAGTTGCAAAATGCTCTTCACCTCTTCCCCCCTCACGAATCAGGCGTGGAACCGAAGGTCATGACCTGCTCCGCTTACGAGAAAACCGGGATCAAGGAAATATGGGAAAACATACTGCACTATTGCAGCGAAACCCAACAAAGCAAATATTTCGACATCCGTCGCAGCGAACAAGCCAAGTACTGGATGTACGAAACCATTGACGAACAACTGAGGAATCGTTTCTACCAGAGCCAGAAAGAACAAATAAAAGAGGCAGAAGAAAAAGTGCAGCATAACGAGGAAAGTTCTTTTGCCGCGGCCTTCCGCTTGCTAGACAACTATTTCAAGGAAGACACGAAACTGTAATCGTAAAAATATTTCCGACATACTTAGAACGGGAGAATATCTAAAATCATTTTTGGATACTCTCCCGTTCCGGTTTTATATCACCTGAGAACACCTTCTCACAGGGCTTTACATGAAAATTACCTGACTGTTGGGCGACTGTTGGCAGGTAATTAGGCGCCATCGCCCGATTGTCGCCGCCTAGTCGCCCGATTATCGCCGCCATTTTAACAGATGATTAGTAAAAATAACATAGGACACATCCGCACGAAACAAGACAACAATAGGTCAACATAGATCCAATTTCAAATTTTTATCTATTCTAAGCCCCGATAAAAGTATTGATTTATGTTAGGACATACCAACACATATTCCGAAAATACAGTTTTAAGATAAGTACAAGCGTCAAATATTCCTTTGTAGAAGAATCATTAAACGAACGTTTAATGCCACTCAAATATAAACAAATTTCGCCAAATTCTCACAAATCATTTCTTTTTTTTGAATCTGTGTATCAACAATTCACAGGTTATTAAAAAATTATTATATTTGTTAGGTATGGATGAAATGAATTTTTATTAAACGTTGGTTTAATGATATAGAAGGATTAATGTAGCCTTTAGAAATTCAGAGTCCGCCTCTATGGTTGCAAATTGTATGTGAAAGAACATGTTACATTCCCATCGGCATCGCTTAGGCGATGCCGGGGATATGTTCAATTCTTTTAAACAAAAATCCTGTTTACCCGCAAAAATTCGGAATTTCGGCTAACATTTGAAATTTTCCATTCCCGGAGATCTCCCCGCAAAAATGCAAGCACCCGTTCGTAATTGCGATAAAACGAGCTGCAATGGACAGATTATACTGGAATGCCTGATCGAAGACAGCCTGCGATAACGCCACGGAAGGCGCTTTACACTCCACGATCAAGTAAGGGTTCGCCTGCCTGTCATAACACACCAGATCAAAACGCCTTTTCATGCCGCACACTTGAATCTCTTTCTCGACGGCAATCAACTGGGCGGGATAACCTTTACTCTCGATCAAAAAATGAATAAAATGCTGCCTCACCCACTCTTCCGGGGTCAAAACGACGTACCTTTTCCGAATCATATCGAAAATCCAGATCTGCCCGTTCTGCTTTTTCACCTTGTACTCGAAAGGAGGTAAGTTCAAACTTTTCACGCAATCACTTTTTATCTTTTCTTACTTTCAAAAAACTACTATCACCATAACTCAAAAAACGGAAATCATGAGCCAAGGCGTAATCATACACTTTGTGCCAATCTTCCCCGATAGCCGCCGCGACCAATAATAATAACGTACTCTGTGGCTGATGGAAATTAGTAAACATCGCCGTGATCACCCGGTACGAATAGCCGGGAACAATAATAATCGTGGTCTTAGCCTTCAACAATTCGACATCTCGTTCATCGAACCACCCCAGCAAGGCAGTCATAGACTCTTTCAACGAGTAACCGGAAGGCAAGTCGTAAGCCTCCCACTGTCCCAGAGAACTGAAATCCTCATCTCCCAAAATTCGTTTCACGCCCATCCAGTAAAGGCTTTCCAGCGTACGGACGGATGTCGTTCCCACGGCAATAATATTTTCCGGGTGAGTACACAGATGCTCCACGACTTCCCGCCGAACAGAAATATGTTCCGTGTGCATATCGTGGCCCCCGATCGTCTCGCTTTTCACTGGACGAAACGTCCCGGCCCCCACGTGCAAGGTCAGCTCCTCGATCGTTATCCCTTTTTCCCGCAAGGCTTTCAACACGGGGACGCTGAAATGCAACCCGGCCGTCGGGGCTGCCACCGATCCTTCATTTTTGGAATACACCGTTTGATAGCGAATCTTGTCATCCTCTTCCGACTCCCGGTTCAAGTATGGTGGGATCGGGATACGTCCGCAACACTCTAGCACTTCACTGAAACTGGCCGGGGCATCCCAAGTAAATTCCACGATAACATCATTCTCTTCCCGAAGTTTCCGCGTCGCGGCCAACTGATACTCTTTCCCCTCAAACCGGTAATGACAAAAAATCGTTCCCTCTTTCCATTTCTTCAAATTTCCGACCATACATTTCCACTCGCACTTCCCGTAAGCGGCAAAGCTCTGCACGTAGTCCGAGGGCCGGTAAGGTTCCAAACAGAAAACCTCGATCATGGCTCCCGTGACCTTCTGAAAAAGAATCCGGGCATAGATCACCTTCGTGTTGTTAAACACCAACATCTTCCCGGCATCAAGAATTTCCGGCACCTCGTAAAAATGCCTCTCGTCAATCCTACCCTCGTCATAAATCAACAACTTCGACGCCTCCCGGTTTTCCAGTGGAAACTTGGCAATCCGTTCGTCGGGTAAATCATACGTGTAATCCTCGATCCTAATTTCTTTTAGCTTTTCTACCATTTCACGAGAATTTTCGATCGCTATTTTTTTTGTCATTCGGCAATAATATCTTACTTTTAAGGCTGCAAAAGTAATGATAAATAACGAAAAAAAAGGAAATGGGATACTCCATTCTCAAATTTCCCAACCGACATATTATGAGCATGAAAACAAAAAAAGATATAGTGGAGGATTGGCTGCCCCGGTACACGGGACGGGCCTTGGAAGATTTTTCAAAACACATCATCCTGACTAACTTTGATTACTACCTAGATCTGTTCGCTGAAAAATACAATGCTCCTATCATTGGCGAGAATAAAAATATGCCCAACGTTTCGCACGACGGGATCACCATGATTAACTTCGGAATGGGTAGCGCCAACGCCGCCACCGTTCTAGACTTGCTTTCCGCCATAGAACCAGAGGCCGTGCTATTTATCGGGAAATGCGGGGGACTAAAAGCCAAACACCACGAGGGGGACTACATCCTTCCTATTGCCGCCATTAAAGGCGAGGGTACATCCAACGACTACATGCCGAAAGAAGTCCCTTCCCTACCCTCTTTCAGCGTTCAGAAAGCCTGTTCAAAAATAATCACGAATCATGACAGGCAATATTACACGGGAGTGGTGTATACCACCAACCGACGAGTATGGGAATTCGACGAGAATTTCAAAGAATACTTGATAAAAACACGGGCGCTGGCCGTGGACATGGAAACCGCCACGATTTTCACCGTCGGGTTCGCCAACCGTATTCCGACGGGAGCTTTATTGCTAATATCAGACAGGCCCATGATTTCCGACGGCATAAAAACGTCTGAATCAGACAAAATCGTCACGCAAAATTTCGTCCGGCAACATCTCGATATTGGCATTGAAACCATGCAATACATCAAGGATAAAAATTATTCCATGAGGCATCTCATTTTTTAAATATTATGTCGTATTTTCGTTGTCAAATTAATTACATATGCTGAAGGGACTATTTTACATCTTCTTAGGGATCATTCTTGCCTGTTCATGTGACAGCAAAAGTAAAAAACAGGATGGGCAGGAAGTAAATACCCCAACGAGCGTGAATGATTCCAATGCCATTGCCAAAATTGAATTCCCTCAAAAATCATTCAACTTTGGTGACCTGCAAGAAGGAGAAATCGTCACGCACACGTTCCGTTTCAAAAACACGGGGACCAAAAGTCTTGTTATTCTCAACGTGGAGGCTAGTTGTGGCTGCACCACGCCCAAGTATGACAAAAAACCAATCCCGCCGGGAGGAGAAGGAAAAATCGAGGTTGAATTTAACTCTTCGGGCAGATATGGTAAACAATACAAAGTAATTAATATCTTTGCAAACGTTCCGGAAAAAGTGATTGAACTAAAAATAATCGCAAATATCAAGAATAAATAAAAAAGTAAATTTATGAACACAATTTTCATGTTAACATTACAACAAACTGCTACACAAGGTAACGCTTTCATGCAATTCTTACCCCTTATTCTTATTGTCGTTGTATTCTGGTTCTTCATGATCAGACCCCAGATGAAAAGACAAAAAGAATTGAAAAAATACCGGGATGAATTGAAAAAAGGCGACAAAATCATGACAACCGGGGGAATCTTCGGAAAAATTGTCGAGATCAACGACTTTACCGTTATCATTGAAGTAGAAAGTCAAGCCAGATTAAAAGTAAGCAAGGAAGCCATCGTGAAAGACATGACGGACGTTCCGGCTAGCAAATAATTTTAGTTACAGGTTACAAGTTCGCCAGTTACAAGTTTCATTCTTTGTAACCTGCAACTTGTAACCTGCAACTTGTAACTCTTCCAGTATATGCGTGGTCTTATCGGTAAAATACTAGGCTATTTCGGTGCATCCCATGAATTACACATCAAACGTAATGTAGTCACGTACGGGGTATGCGTTATCATCGCGACTGTGCTATGGTTTTTAAACGCATTGAATAAAGAATATACCACGGAAATCACCTACCCGATAAAATACATGGATCTCCCCAAAGGAAAGCTACTCGTTTCCGAACCACCCAAAGAGATGACGTTGGCTATAAAGGCCCACGGTTTCGCCTTGCTGCGTTACAGCATCAGCACCTCTTTTCTACCGATCGTGCTTAACGTGAACTCGTTACTGGACAAAAAAGACCAGTTGGAATACACGGTAAACACGTCAGAGATAAAAGAGCGGATCAGCGCCCAGTTGAACACGGACATCCAGCTAATCTCCATTAAACCGGAAAGTATCACATTTCAGTTCTCCCGGTTCGAAAGTAAAAGAGTTCCGGTAATTCCCCGGGTCGATTACACGTTGAAACGGCAGTACATGTTGAAAAACGATATTTCCGTTACCCCCGATTACGTGGACATCAGTGGACCGGCCTCCATTCTTGACACGCTAAAAGCGGTGTACACGGAACCGATCTCTTTAAAAAACCTCTCGAAAGACGTGACCAAAACCGTATCGTTTGAGGAAATCTACGGAACCCAGATCAATGAAAATGACGCTAAAGTCAAGGTCGAAGTGGAACGATTCACGGAATCTAAAAAAACAGTACCCCTCGTCGTTAAAAATCTCCCGGACTCACTCTTGATCCGCCTGTTCCCTCACGCCATTGACGTGACATTTGACGTGGGATTAAGCCGCTATGAAGTAGTTTCCGACACCAGTTTCTCTTTCTACGTGGATTACAACCAAATCAAGAACAACCCGGCATCCTTGAAAATCCAAATCGAGCGCTCTCCCCGTCACATAAAAGACTTGGTATTCACCCCGGAAACCGTCGAGTATCTTATCGAAAAGAAAAAATAATCCCATGCTAAAAATTGGTTTGACAGGAGGCATCGGAAGTGGAAAATCCACGATAGCTAAAATTATCGAGACCTTGGGGTACCCCGTGTATATTAGTGACTCCAAGGCATCCGAGCTAATCAACCGGGATGAAGAAATCAAGAAACATTTAACCGAGCTATTCGGCAAAGACATTTACCAGCCCGACGGGTATCTGGATAAAAAACGGCTGGCAACAATCATATTCAATGATAAAGAGGCGATCAAGCAAGTAAATGGCATTGTTCATCCTGCCGTAACACGGGATTTCATGACGTGGTGTTCGGCACAACGACGCCCGTTTCTATTCTTCGAATCGGCCATTCTGTTCGAAGCAAAACTCGAACACCTTTTTGATTACATTATTCTAATCTCGACAGACTTGGAAACCCGCGTGGAACGGGTGATCTCAAGAGACGCTACCACCCGGGAGAAAGTGATTGAACGTATCAACAATCAAATGCCCGATGAAATAAAACAATCGAAATCGGATTTCGTAATTTACAACAATAATGATGACAAGGTGATAAAACAAATCCTTTCCATCATTCATCAATTAAACAATATTCATTCAAAACAAGCATAATATGGCAAAATACGGAAAATGGATCGGAGCTGGTTTAGGTTTTGTCATGGGAGGTCCCATCGGAGCCTTGTTCGGTTACTTCATCGGTTCCACGTTCGACACGGCAACAGTTGTAACATCCGGCCCGGCGAACGATCCGGGTACCCGCCCCACGGGAAGAGGTGACTTTTTGCTGAGCCTTGTCGTCTTGGCAACAGCCTTGATGAAAGCCGACGGGAAAGTGACCCGCAATGAACTGGACTACGTGAAAAAGTTCTTCCGGGATAATTTCGGGCTGGAAGGAGAACGAGAGGCCTTGACGATTATCAAGGACCTATTGAACAAAAACATCGAGGTGGATCAAGTTTGCACCCAGATCCGCATGAACATGAACGTCTATTCCCGTACACAATTATTATATTTCCTGTTCGGACTGGCCAAGGCCGACGGAACGGTATGTAAACACGAAATTTCCCTGCTGGACAAAATAGCTAATTTACTGGGAATCGATTCGACCACGTACCAGTCAATCAAAGCCATGTACTATGACGATTTGGATTCTGCTTACAGCATCCTAGGCATCACGTCCTCCGCTACCGACGAGGAAGTGAAAAAAGCTTACCGGAAAATGGCTATCGAAAACCACCCGGACAAAGTCGGGTATATGGGAGAAGATATTCGTAAGGCTGCCGAGAAGAAATTCATGACCATCAACGAGGCTTACGAGAAAATCAAAAAACAACGGGGCATCAATTAGTCGGGTAGAGTGGATTGAAATTAAAAAAATAAGTATTTCATTGCTTTTACTTTTAAACATTGATTCGTACTTTTGCCCACCAATAACAAAACACAAAAAGAAAGCAATATGTTGAAAGAAATTTTATCCATATCAGGAAAACCCGGGTTATTCAAATTAATCAATAACACCGCAAATGCCTTGATTGTAGAATCATTACTTGACGGGAAACGCTTTCCTGCATATTCTAATGCTAAAATTATCGCCCTCGAAGATATTTCAATTTACACGGAAGATGAAGACATGCCTCTGAAAACCGTGTTCAAACGTATGTATGAAAAAGAAGAGGGAAAACCGGCTATCAATCACAAAGAATCATCCGCTGTTATCACGAATTATATAGAATCTGTCATCCCGGAATATGATGCGGATCGCGTTTACGTTTCAGATATGCGGAAAATGATCCAATGGTATAACTTATTATTAGACAAGAACCTTCTGAACTTCGACGAACCGGAAGAAGAAAAGAAAGAAGAATAAGTTTATAAAGTCCATAAAGTTTGTAAGGTTTATAAAGTTATATCTCTACTAACATAATGAGACTTTATAAACCTTATAAACTTTCAAACTTTACAAACCCATTATCCCGTCATGGCAAACGACTATTTCCAATTCAAACAATTCACCATCCGGCAAGAAAGATGTGCCATGAAAGTCGGCACGGATGGTGTCCTTTTGGGAGCGTGGACTGATGTAACCCATGCACGACGTTTGCTTGATATCGGTACGGGAACCGGACTTATAGCCATTATGGCAGCACAACGCAATCCCGAATTAATTATTGATGCGATTGAAATTGATCCGGCAGCTTTTGAACAGGCACGGGAGAACGCAAACAGTACATCGTGGCGGGAACGTATCCATCTTTTTCAAGGTGAAGTGCAAGCATTTGCTCCCCCACATAAATACGACATCATTGTTTGCAACCCGCCTTTCTTTATCAATTCTACTAAAAATCCGGAACTCAATCGCACGTTAGCCCGGCATTGCGAAACATTATCACACGAGGATCTTCTCCAAGTTAGCGACAATTTACTCTTACCGGAAGGCAAACTCTGTGTCATACTACCTGTTAACGAAGCCAAACATTTTATAGAATTAACCCAAGGCAAAAAATGGTTTGTTAACAAATTATCAACAGTTTACCCCACTCCCGACAAGGCTCCCAAACGTCAACTCATCGAACTCTCGAAAGTAAAAAAACACCTCATAAAAGATTCAATAACTCTTGAAATAGAGAGACATACACTTCACGAGAGTTACGCGAACCTAACCAGAGATTTTTACTTGAAACTCTGATTCCCGAAGGTTTATCCCGTTCCACATCCTCATCAGGATTTAAATCTCCTTACAGAAAAGATTAACGATCTATTAACTATCGAATATAGGAATACCCCCTATCTTTGTAATGTAGAAAACAGATAGAAGACACAGTTTTTTTTCATAAGTTTGTATGTTTAGGTTAGTAGTTAGTAATTAAATAAGAGATCGCCCCATCGGTCTCTTATTTTTTTTTATTACTTTTAACCACGCATTAGGTTGCAATTATTTTTGTTGTCAAATTTATATATTATTATGCAAACAACTGTCTCACTAGGTATTGATATTGGAGGAACCAATATCGCATTCGGCATCATTGATAAAAGTGGTAACTGTCTGGCAAATGGCTCATTACCCACAACTGCATATAACACACCACAAGATTTTGTCCAAGACCTGTACAAAACAGTGAAGAAAGAACTGGACAAATTAGACGTGCAACTTGTCGGTATCGGGGTCGGCGCTCCTAACGGGAACTACTTCAACGGAACCATCGAAAACGCGGCAAATTTATCTTGGAAAGGAACCATCCCGATGGTAGAACTTTTGACTAAACAATTTGGCGTACCTGCTTTTATCACCAATGACGCTAAAGCTGCCGCTATCGGTGAAATGGTGTACGGCGGGGCAAAAGGGATGAAAGACTTCGTCGTGATCACGCTGGGAACAGGCTTGGGAAGTGGCATCGTGGTGAACGGGAAATTAGTGTACGGACATGACGGGCTGGCAGGTGAAGTAGGCCACACGCTGGTTTGTGGTGGGGATAGATACTGCAATTGCGGACGTCGGGGGTGCTTGGAAACATACGCCTCTGCCACCGGAATAAAGCGCACCGCCTGCGAATTACTCGCCTTGGAAAATACGCCTAGCGCGTTAAGAGATATTCCTTACACGGAAATCACGGCTAAAAAAGTATATGACGTTGCACAAAAAGGAGACCCGATCGCCTTGGAGGCCTTCCGGATCACGGGCGAGCAACTGGGTAAAGCCTTGGCTAACCTAGTAGCCATTATCAGCCCGGAGGCGATATTCCTTCAAGGAGGGGTAGCCAACGCGGGAGAATGGCTTTTCAAAACCACACAGGAACAAATGGAAGCCAATATGCTGTATATATTTAAACAAAAAATCAAAATACTTCGTTCGTCTCTTCCCACGAATGCCGCCATTTATGGAGCATCCGCACTTGTATGGACTGAATTAAACAATTAGACATTAAACACCATGAGAACACGACTCCTTCTACTCCTGCTTTGTTTTATCGGTCTTTTGACATCTTGCCAAAGAGAAAAAAAAACTCGAGTAACGGATTTTGTTGATCCATTCATCGGCACTGCCGGTCAGGGACACTGTTTCCCCGGGGCGACCGTCCCGTTTGGCGGGATTCAGCTCAGTCCGGATAACCCAAGAAGTGGTTGGGAGTGGTGTTCCGGTTATCATTACAGCGATAGTATTATATCCTCGTTTTCCCATTCGCATTTGAGCGGAACAGGTATTGGGGACTTACAGGACATCCGCCTGTTGCCTGTCACGACCCGCCCGCAAGTGGGAGAAAAAGCGATCGATTTCATCACGAAAGGATATGCCAAATTCTCTCATGCCAATGAAACGGCTGAACCGGGATATTACAGCGTGACCTTCGACAACGGGATTAAAACCGAGTTAACGGTAACCTCTCGTTGCGGGATGCACTCCTATCAATACCCAACCAACTCGGTTTACGGATTAACTCTTGACCTGACAACCGCACGTAACTGGGACCGGACCGTGATGACCTCGATCAAGAAAATCAATAACCGGACCATACAAGGATACCGGAAGTCAACCGGATGGGCAAAAGAACATAATGTTTACTTTTTCATGGAATTTTCCCAAGATGTAGACGTCTGGGCTGGAAATGACACGCTGAAATTATTAAAGAACGGGCAGAAACTGGTTTCCAATCAAGGATACGCGTTCATTGATTTCGGAACAACCACCAATAAGGTCCTCGTGAAAGTAAGCCTTTCCTCCGCGAACTGCGAGGGGGCCGCCGCAAACCTAGACAAAGAACTTTCTCACTGGAGCTTTGACAAAGTGAAACGGGAGGCGAAACAACGATGGAAACGCATTCTATCTAGAATTAAAGCAGAAGGTGCCAGCAAAGAAGAAACGAGAGTTTTTTACACGGCATTATACCATGCCTATTTGGCTCCCTATCTTTTTTCTGATGCACACGGGAATTACAAAGGTCCGGACGGAGAGATTCATAGCGTGGGTAAAGCAAATCAATACACCGTATTTTCATTGTGGGACACCTTCCGTGCCGCTCATCCCCTGTTCACAATCACCCAGAAGAACAGGGTAAATGACATGATAAAATCATTCATTCGCCATTACGAAGCCCACGGCTTGCTCCCGAACTGGGAACTGATGGGCAACGAAAGTCATTGCATGATCGGGAATCACGCCATCCCCATCATCACGGAGGCTTACTTGAAAGGTATTCGGGATTTCGATATTGAAAAAGCCTACGAGGCCATGAAAGAAACGTCTCTATCCCAAGGGAATGGACTGGGACTATTCAGAACTTATAACTATATTCCCTGTGACCTCGAAAAAGAATCTGTTTCCAAAACCCTCGAATACGCCTACGATGACTGGTGTATGGCACAAATGGCCAAAGCCCTGAATAAAGAGGATGACTATCTCTATTTCATGGAAGCCTCCAAGAACTATAAAAACGTGTTCGATTCCTCTACCGGTTTCATGCGGGCAAAGCTTTCCGATGGAAACTGGAAAACACCTTTCTCCCCGTTTGCTTCGGCCCACAGGGATGATGACTACACCGAAGGAAACGCATGGCAATATTCATGGTTTGTACCACATGACGTGGAGGGACTTATCGCATTACACGGGGGGAAAACCGCTTTCGCCAACAAACTGGACAGCCTGTTCACCCTTCCCTCAACCATCGAGGGGGACAATGTTTCCCCCGACATCAGCGGGTTGATCGGACAATACGCCCAAGGAAACGAACCCTCACACCACGTGGTTTACTTGTTCAATTACACGGATACGCCCTACAAAACACAATATTACGTGGATAAAATCAGACGGGAACTCTACACGGATCGTCCCGACGGACTTTGTGGCAATGAAGATTGCGGACAAATGTCTGCATGGTATGTTTTCTCAGCCATGGGTTTCTACCCCGTGAACCCGAGTGACGGAAAATATCAACTGGGAACACCCATGTTCAAGAAAGTAACAATCAAATTGGGACAAGATCGTAAATTTGTCATTAAAGCAAACCGAGAAAACGACCAATATATCTACGTGAAAGAAGTTTTACTGAATGGAGACAAACTCGATCGCACTTGGATTACTCATGACGAAATCATGGATGGTGGAGAATTGGAATTCGTGTTAACACTTGAAAATCCCTCAAAAATAAAAGAATAAAAACAGAGTCAAAGACATGAAAAATATCGGAGTAATTCTAGCTGGAGGTTCCGGACGACGGTTAGGAAGCGAGTTACCCAAACAATTCATCGTAATTGCCGGGAAAACCGTATTGGCACACACGCTTCACACATTCGAGAAACATGAACGCATTGATGAAATCATCATTGTCGTACACAAAGATTACATCAAGGAAACGGAAGAAATTGTTCGCCTTGAAGGATTTCAAAAAGTGAAACACATTGTCCCGGGGGGCAAAGAACGCTATGCCTCCACCCTCGCCGCTTTAAACGTGTACAAGGAAGAGAAATGTAATTTAATCATCCATGATGCCGTCCGCCTGCTAGTCACGCCGCAAATCATAGAAGACGTCATCGAGGCTCTCGAAAACCACAAGGCTTGCACAACCGCGATCCCCTCTACCGACACGATATTGCAAAGTGATACCTCTCGCCAATTCGTGAACAGCATCCCGAATCGTTCCACGCTCTTTCAAGTCCAGACCCCGCAAGGCTTCCATTCCGACATCCTAACGAAAGCTTATAACAAGGCCCTGACTGATCCCGAATTTTCCAGCACGGACGATTGCGGGGTCATAAAACGGTATATGCCGGAAATCCCCATTAAAATAACCAAAGGTTTACCATTTAATATTAAATTAACCTACAAAGAAGATATTTCTATTGTAGAAAAGTTACTTTTGTCCTAGCAAAAATAAGGACGTGCGTAAAACAGCGAAATGAAAAAAACAGCATTATTAATCTTGATATCCCTACTATTCCTTTACTCGCAGGGACAAAAACGAAGTGTTGATTATACAACTTCACTCACAGGATTCGTGGCATACCAGAATACATTACCTTTCTGGGCAATAAACAACAAACATGGCTTAATTCCCAACGGGAACGGGGCTTTACTGGAAATCGGACTTTTCTCCGATTTCACGGATCGCCACAAAATTCAATTCGCGTATGGGGTATCAGCCGCAGGCTTCTTATCCCGTCCGGACAACAACATCATTTTAGACCAACTCTACGCAAGCGCACGCTGGCGCAACCTTCGTCTGGACCTAGGAATGATTCATCCCAAGGAAGAATACAACGGTGTTTCCTCTACAAACGGGAATTTCGTCCGTTCCGGCAACTCTCGAACCTTTCCCGGATACAATTTGAATAGTGAATACATGAAAATTCCTTGCACCAAAGGAGTTTTATCTATTAAATTCAATTGGGCAGACTACATGATGATTGATGATCGTTACGTGGAAGACACCCGTCTACACAATAAATCGGCTTTTTTGAAAATAAAGCCTCATCAACGCTGGGAAATCATTGTCGGCCTTGAACATTGGGCTCAATGGGCGGGGACCTCTCCCGATGGAGGCAAACAACCTTCATCATTCAAGGATTATATCCGGATCATTTGTGCCAAAGAAGGAGGAACCGGAGCTAGTGTCAGCGATTCGATTAATGCTTTGGGAAATCACTTGGGCAGGGAACACTTGGCCATTAATTATTTGGCGGACAACTATATCTTATCTTTCTACCACGACATCCCTTTTGAAGATGGTTCGGGTACGGATTTTCGCTCTTTCCCGGACGGAACTTATTGTTTCTATTACGGTTCCAAGAAAAAGGATCAATGGATCACAGACGTTATGTACGAATTCTATTACACGAAATATCAATCCGGTTCCCAACATGATCGCCCCGCCACCCCGGAAGAAATGGAGAAACAAGACCCAAACAGTCACTTCTATGGCCGAAAAGTACTTGGCGGATGCGACAACTATTTCAACAATGGTGAATACAGAAGCGGTTGGACCTTATACGAGAGAGTTATCGGTAGCCCGTTCATGACACCCGGACTTTCCGGAAACATCACCCGAATCATTAACAACCGGGTTATAGCCCACCACGTCGGGATGAAAGGTATGGCATGGCAAACCACTCCCTATAAACTCATGCTCTCCTATTCCAGAAACTACGGTACTTACGGGAGTCCCATGAAAAAGAATCAACTCTCCGGAGCTTTGGAAGTAACATTGCCATTCAAGAACTTACCGTTTACCGTGGAAACAGGTATCTACGGTGATTTAGGAGATCTGTTTAAAGACAATTTCGGATTCACGATTAAACTTAGTCGCAAGGGGAAATTGATTAAATAATAGGTTTATCCTCCGAAAAATCCTCAAGCCAAGCGAAAAGATCTCCATAAAAACAAAACATAGCCAGAAAGAGTAACATGAATAACCGGGAATTTGCCCAGGATAGGGTGACGCACGTATTACTCACGGTAAAGAATACAATTAACATGGCAAGAATCAAGGAAGAAAATTTCTTTCTTCGAATCATACGATAAATCGGGGCCACAAATAAAAAGAGGACTAACGCCAGTCCGAATATTCCCCCTGTAATCCAGTATTGCAGGAAAGCATTATTCACGTTATTATAGTTTGCAATATTCAAATCAGAGCTTTCATACCACGCTTTAATCCGATGTTTCGTGCAGACACCTAATCCCCATGCCGAGAATTCATCCAGATGGCGAAAGCTCTCCCGAATAAAAGCAACCCGGGGAACAATCGTTGCACCCCTGTATTCACCATTCCGAACACTTTGAATCTCAGCCTCAATCTCCTGAATTCTCTTCTCGTACATGGCCAAATCCGTCAATAACGAAAAGCCACACACGCAAACCAACAATCCGGCAATAAGTCCATAGCGCATACGAAGAGAAAATTTTCGGAACAAACATACATTCAAGATCAAGAAACCGGCCAAAAAACCTAAAATAGACGATTTGGTAACAGTAAAAGAAAGAAATAATACCAGCATCAAGAACATAAAACCACAAAACAACTTCATCTTCCAACCTTTCGCACCTATCACTAATAAATAAGAGGCTAAAGAGGCAATTGCAATGATCATCGCTTGAGCCTCTAACCAAAACTTACTACCCAACACATCCCGGTTTACCCCAAAACGCATATTATAAATCCAACTTAACGTATCTGCCGGGGCTGAAAATAGTTGTGTTCCTGTCAATGAAAAGAATATATATATATTTAGTAACGTACACCCCAGACAGAAAAAAAATAGAAACTTTTTCAACAATCCCGGCGTAATCCAATTCTTAAACGTAGAAACGTACATCGGAACAAGTATAAAATTCAACAATAGAACCTCAAAAGTCCCGAAACTGGGAGGAGCGATCGGCTCGTCTTTCAAAAGAACAACCAATGTATGTAAAGAGAAATAAATCAAGAAAGCCACGTTAATCCCAATATACCAACGGACATATCGTAAATTCCGGAGCATCTCTTTCCTGTTTACC
Source organism: Butyricimonas sp. (assembly GCF_019423355.1). Taxonomy (NCBI): domain Bacteria; kingdom Pseudomonadati; phylum Bacteroidota; class Bacteroidia; order Bacteroidales; family Odoribacteraceae; genus Butyricimonas; species Butyricimonas sp. The sequence goes on along the minus strand of NZ_JAHZBP010000010.1, from coordinate 132,967 downwards.
CCAAGCAAGACCAACATAAAGGCTAACAGGACAAAATTAAATACATTCCCGTACAATGGCGCTAGACTTCCCAACAAAAAAGCGACAAGCAGGAAAAAATATTGTTGAAATTTCACAACTAGATTCATAACTCTCATTTACAACACAAATATACATGATTTGCTTCTTATACTGCCATCAAGTATATAAAATTATATTATAAATGAATTTTATTGCAGATACATTTAACGATCACCTTTTTCCAATCGCCAGAAAACATCATTATAAAAATAAAACATACCTAATAATAGTAAAATCATTAATCTTGAATTATTTAATGCTAACAAGATGCATGTATTATTCATCACGAAAATTACAACAAGTAAAGCACATATTAACCAAGAAATTCTCCGGGTTCTAAACATACGATAAAAAGGAGCGCAAAAAAGAAATACGATCATTGCCAAGCCCAAAATTCCACCTTGAATCCAATAATGTATAAACGAATTGTGTACATTGGTAAATACCCCCAATCCATCTCCCGAGGACTGAAGCCAGTTATTTACTCTATGTTTAGCATATATTCCTAATCCCCAGACACCGAACTCGTCAACATGAATAAAACTTTCACGAATAAAACCGACACGAGGGGCTATCGTTCCACCCGCATATATTCCCTGTTTTACATTTTCAACTTCTCTCACGATCTCTTCTGTACGCTCTTCGTATTTCCCCTTCAAACCATCAAACACGAAGATTCCAAATACAGGTACCAACAACACGATTCCCACAAGTATTGCCGAGCGCACACGAAACGAACTACGCGTAAAGAGATAGAAGTTCATTATCCCGAAACCTAGAATAAAAGCTAGAATACCGGCTTTAGTCACCGTAAATGACAAAAAAAGCGTAAGCAATAAAAACATTACCCCTAAAAAAACTTTTAGTCCTTTGTTTCTATAAATGAAAATCAAGAAATAAGCGATTAACGCGGTCAAGGCTATATAAAGCGTCTGGGGTTCCAAGTATAAATTGCCTCCTAAGAAATCCAGCTTATTCCCTCCCAAACGATTTGCATACAGGAAATTAATTGCAGATGAAGTGTCTGTAAATAAACCAATCCCGACAAGATCAAAGATGACATATATATTTAACAACAAACATCCGGCACAGAACAAGAAAAGAAAACGTGTAAGCAAACGGGGAGTTAACCATTCTTTTAAAGAAACAACGTATATCGGGATTAAAATAAAATCAAGCAACAAATCTTCAAATATCCCATAATAGGGCTTGTCTGCCCATGTACAGCTCCGTGTTGTAAATAACGTCTGTAACAATATATAAATAAAATACGTGCCAAACACGAGAACATATTTTCCTCCTGTTTGCAAATCTTTTACAAAAGAATCCTTACGAGTAACAGCATGAAAAAGAACCATGAAAAGGAGATAATAATTAAATGTTTTCCCATACAAAGGAGCCAAGCTACCCAGTAAAAATCCATTTAGTAAAAAACATATCTCCCACATTCTACTCATGCTCATTTTTTGTAAAATCAATTACTGAAATTGTATTGATTGAATCCCCGATAAAATTAGGCATACTGATAATAATCCTCTTCATCTTGATTTATAATAAATATTCATTTAATCATATAAATAACGAACTTCATCACAATCTCATACAACAGAACTAAATAGCTAATGTTCAATCTGCTACGGGCTACAAAAAAGATAGAGAAAAAGATTGTGTTAGCCAAAAATGATGTATATTTGCATATCAATAAACGAACATTTATTGATAGCATATAAACATTCATTAAGTGCTATGTATCAGATAATTATTTTTTAATTAACCTGTTTCTAAAAATCACGCATGAAAAATTACACGATTGGCTTTTATCTCGAAAAATTATACTATTCTCCTCAATTTGAACCCGTTATTAAAGAAATCATCAAACGCAATATATCGTACGTGGTAATTATCCCAAAAAACCGGGAACGGGATGAGTTAAATCAACGTGGAGAATCCATTAAACACTGCCAAGAAGAAGGTTTCACATATTGTTTCGAAGAAGACGACTGTGAATGTAATATCATGATTTTTGGAAACACGCCACGCCCTATTCATACCCCGTTCAAGAAATCAGCTCTTATCATGCATGGAGTATGGGGAGGGAAAATGGTTAATTATGCATCGGGCCTGAATGATGTAGATCTACGCTTTTTAGATGGAGAATTCCTAGAAAACAGTTTAACTAAACTCTTTCCTGAAAAGAAATCCATCTATTATGTATCCGGATATTCAAAACTGGATAGTTATTTCGAATTCACAGAAGAAGACCGGGTGAAATTTCTTCAGCATTGTAATTTAGATATAAACAAGAAAACGATATTGTATGCGCCAACTTTCTATCCATCATCTATTCTGAAAATGAGTAAGAAATTCCCGGAAGATCTTGCCGATTACAATATTATCCTAAAACCACACTCGCACCTGTTCTTACGGAAAAAATACACGAAAGACCTGCACAGACTGGAATCGTGGACGAAATACCCGAACGTTTATCTAGCTAAATTCAACGAAACCAACATTCTCCCTTTCCTTCATGCCTCCGATCTGATGATCTCGGATATGTCAAGTGCCGTATTTGAATTTTCGGGAGTCGGTAAGCCGGCAATTATCAATATGTTTCTAAGATACCGTTTACTTCATCGTATATTCCCTCATAAAATAACCAAACGATTAGATACAGCCAACTTTTTTCTCTGGGAAGTAGGAGACACCCCGAGAAACTATGCCGAAATGTTACAAAATGCCAAGGAGAACCTTACTAATCCGGATAAAAACAAAGAAAAACGAGAAAAACTCAGCCGCCATATAGTGGGTATTGTTGACGGCAAAGTGTCCGAAAGAATTGTAGATAAACTACTGGAGCTTAACAGTAATATCTAAGCATAATACTAGTCAAACTTTCGTCAGTATCGTGTACCTATTACGAATCGTTTTAGCCCGGTTTATAATCTGATCGATCTCCCCGTTCGAGAAAGTTATATCCCGTTCTATTTCGTCCAATATTTTCATGCGTTCGAAAAAGATCATCAACTTCTCGTAATCATTTTCCGGCTTACGGAAATCCCGTTCCACTAACAAATGTCCCCAAGCCACTTGCAAACCGTGTAAAGTCGAGCGATTGGGAAACAAATCATCAATGGCATGACTAATCAAATGTTCCGCACCACTGGCCGGTCGTGAGCTATTGGCAAGCACCATGGCCAACCCCGAAATCACTAACCCGTTCGCAAGGTCACCAATGAAACGAGAAGACCGAATATCATTAAAGGTGTACGGGATCACGGAATTACCACTCAATGAAGCCAAAGCCATGGCAAAATTATTAATACTTTCTCCTTTGTCAATATGTGCTAGATTCCAATCTTTCACCGCACTAGCATTGGACACGAGATCCCCTACTCCTGCCAAGAGTAATTTCTCGGGAGAACCTTTTATAATATTCACATCCGCAATAATACCCAAAGGAGCCTTCACGCCAAAGCTCTGTTTTTTACCATCTTTCAATAGACGGGCAATAGGGGAATAAATTGCATCATTAGATAACGTTGAAGGCACTGTTATATAAGTTAAGTCCAAGGTATTTGCCATTAACTTAACAGCATCAATAATACTACCTCCTCCAAAAGCAACTAAAAGGACTTCCTTATTCGTGATCGTATTCATGGCCTCCAGAGCCTCATCGTAAGAACCTCCTTTGATAAGGAGTATATCCTCGAAAGACAATTTATCCAATCTTGATTTGTACAAATTCCTCAATTCCAAAGAAGTAACCAATATTTTCTCATTGAAATATAGATGGTTTTCCTTCAATATATCATCCAGATGAACAAAAATATCCTCCCCGAGTTCTAAAACGATAGGAACATTGATCGTCTTGTAATACATTATTTTGATGCTTTTATTTTTTCGACTAGCTCAGACGTGCTGATTCCCTTCGTGTAAGGTAAGTAAACCATAGAAACATGGTGTTCTTCCAGAAATTCCGGAGTGACACGAATCTGTTTCAAGTACCCTTCTCCATCCCAATCATCACCATGCACGATGATGTCGATATCATATTTTTTAATGTATTCCTTATTATCATACTCGTGAATAATAAAAGCATCATCCACATAACGACAAGCTTTCACGACTTCCAGACGATCCTGTTCAGACAAAAACGGTCGGCGCTTATACGAGGCCACCATTTCATCCCCGTTAATTGCCACAATTAATCGATCACCTAATTCTTTGGCACGTCGCAATAATTCGACGTGTCCAAAATGGAAAAGGTCAAAAACCCCTATAACATATACATTTTTCATACTACCTAATTTGCTTGATCACATCCGGCCTCCCTATATTCTCTTATCACAACCGGAATCACGATGCCAAAGGTAGTAAATATAGTTTAAAGTTCAGAGTTTAAGTATCAAAGTTTAGCTTTTCGAATGAAAGCCTCATCCATCATGAGTTGCAGGCGTTCCCACACGTATTCCACGGAAAGTAAATCGAACAACTCCTTTTCTGTTCTCCCCTCGATTACCTGCCCGGGAAACATATCAAAAGGACTCACACTCTGATAACGCGGATCATTGGACGGCAGCCATCTAGGCAGTTCAACCCAAGGCGGGTAAATAGCCAGCCCCGGCAAGTGACACGCCTGTGCGATATGCCGGGGGCCTCCTTCATTTCCAAAAAAGAAATCGGCTATTTCCAGCATGGAAACCAATTTCCGTAACGAATCGGCCTCTATATCAATAAAAATATGCTCGTCTTTCCCCATATCTTCGTACAATGCCAAGGCCGCAGCCTTTTCTTCCCGGGAATAATTAAAAATCAACTGGGCATCATAACGCTGAATGATACGATACAATATTTCCTTCATTTTCGCCATATCCCAAGCCTTCCTCGCCACTCTGGTAAAAGGAGTACACACCACGATAAAGCGGGAAAAATTAATTCCCTTTTGTTCCATGTAGCTCTTGAATTCAGCCGTTTCCTGTTCTGTCACGTACAATCGAAAATCAGTGGTCATTACCAACTTCCTTTCTCGCTCCAAGGGCTGTAACAATAACAGATTTCGCACAACTTCGTCCAAGTCATCATTCACGTGATTACGCACCCGGTAATTATGAAAAAAATGATTATAAAATTTAGATGTTCCGATACGATATTTCGTTCTTAAAGAAAAGGCACTAAACCATAAGGTTTTTATCGTGGCACGAGTATCGATGATCACGTCATAGCGTTCCGTTTTCATCAACTGCCGGACTTTTCGCAAGTATTTAAAGAAGTGGTTATTTTCTTCATCTGAAAAGGTGATAATCTTATCTATATCCGGATGATTTTCAAACAAAGGAGCAATATGATCATTCAACACGTAATGAATCTCCGCTTCCGGAAAACTCTTTCGCAGAGAGCTACAGATCACAACTGACAGTACCGCATCTCCTATTCTCCTAAAGCGAATCACCAATACTTTGCTTACGCTCATACTCTTTGCCCTTTTCTATATAATACGGGATTCAATTCCGGATCGTTATACATTTTCATCTGTTTGTAGACTTTCATGTATTTACGTCCCGTTTCTATATCTTCCAAAAGTTGATTGATCGCGAGTATTAAATCTCTTTTCTGTTCCAGCAACACGCTTAGTTTATCATCACACTCCTTTACATGTACTTGAGCAACCTCTCTACGCTGCACCTCCTGTTCCATGTGATAAATTTTCAAACACAAAATAGATAACCGGTCTATCGCCCATGCCGGACTCTCCGTGTTCACGGTAGCACAAGATAAGATTCTCACGTTTTTATATTTATCCCAGAAATATCCATCCAGCAATTCGACCAAATCCGTCCGACGTTGATTCAACCGATCTATACGCCGTTTGATTTCCAACGCTTTCACAGGTTCTATATCCGGATCTCGAATGACATCCTCCAAATGCCACTGGACTGCATCTACCCAATTTTTGAGAAACAAATAATATTCGATTGATTTATATTCGTATGGATTTTCCATGTCAGCATCAACACAATCCCGCACGTGATAACATGACGTACTCTCCTCAAAGATTTGGTAGCATAATTCTGCAAACAACATAGTACCCGATTTTTCAATTCAACATCCTTTATAAAAATAGCAAAAAGTGTTCCACTTTTACAAAAATCATGTACTCTCCTTTACAAAACCTTAACAACAATGTTTATTTCTTTATCCCGAAATCCGTCCATGTATGTTTTAAAGATACGGTTTCTTTACGAATCTCTCTATTTCTATCCCAAGCTTTCTGATTAATATACCCTCTGGCATGATCCAAATGTAAACAAATTGCAGAATATCTAATTTGTAAACCAGTAATGCCACAATTTACAAGCCGCTCACCAAACTCTCGATCTTGTCCTCCATATTCCATTCGCTCGTCATAACCATTCACACGCATAATATCCTCCATCCACCCGGAAGCATTATGTCCGTTCCATGTTGGTTTTGTTGTTGTTACAGCATTCAAAATAGAAGCAAGAAGCTTAGAAGTTGTCAATTTATTATTTCTAAAAGAACATTTCATTCCACGTTCTTTTAGCCAACGTACATTAAAACACGCTTGGCTTTCAATATCCGACAACTGTATTGCCCGTGAAGTTTCCATAGATAATTTATGATATCCACCTGAAAGGAAATGCCCCTTTTTTCTAAACTTCATATGTTGCTCAACAAAGTCTTTTCTAGGAATACAATCTCCATCGGTAAAAATAAGATAATCCGTACTTGCGGCTAAAATAGCTTTATTCAAGATAAGACATTTTCTAAAACCCACATCCTCATGCCACACATGCTTTAACGGATATGATAATTTAGGTGTGATTCGTTTCAACATCTCCTGAGTTGCGCTTCCCGATCCGTCATCTGCAACGATCAATTCGAAATCCTTGAAATTTTGCATATTATATCCCCATAAAACTTTTTCCAACCACTCTGGCTGGTTATAAGTAGAAACCACAACAGAAACTTGCATATACACCTTATTTTAATAAAAACAATCGCCTTAATCTCTATAATTAAACTACATTACCAAGTACAATAATCACAAAAAATATTCATCTTTAGAATGTTTATTTCCTTCCAATCGCCAGCCGTGCAGCCTGAAAAGCGAATAACAACACACACCTAACAAATTGTACAACAAATAAATACGCCATTTTTCATCCTCAATTTCTTGTCATAAATAAATGAAACTTATTATCTTCGCGAAGATGATAACACCAATAATCATTCTAATTATCAACAAGAGCAATAAAGGATCGTTTGTTTATATTCTTTGAATTCAAACTTTTTATTTCAAAGAAATAATTGTAATAAATTGATTACTAGTGTGATTAATAAATGAGCGTTTATTTGTATTTGTTGGTGTTATTATTTAATTTCGCACGTTATTAAACGATCAATTTATGATAGAAAAACAAACTGTATACTTGGACCGCAATGAATACAACTACGGTCCCGCCCCGGAAGTTGAAAAAGTTTTAAGAAACTTTGATCCGGACAAATTATGTTTTTACACAAGAATTTACGACGAAGGCAAAAAGAGTATTCTATCCGATTACATCGCCGAACTATATAATATCCCGGAAAAACAAGTCATTTTGGGATATGGTGGAGAAGATATATTAAAACAAGTCGTTCACTACTTCCTATCCGGCGGACAAAAACAAAAAACACTATTAATCCCTAAATTTTCGTGGTGGTACTACAAATCCATCGCGGACGAGGTAAACGGACGAACCATCTTCTACCCGCTATTCGAGGACGGGAACACGTTCAAATATGATATTCAGAGCATCCGGGAAACGGTAGAACGGGAAAAACCGGAAATCGTGTTAATCGCCTCCCCGAACAATCCGACCGGAAATTCCTTGTCAAAAGAAGAGTTACACGAGATTCTCTCCTTTATCCCCCGGGAAACAGCCATTGTCATTGACGAGGCTTACGCGTCTTTTAGCAATAAAGACACGTCATACATAAAACCGCTCATTGAAGAGTTCCCGAATTTACTGATCATCCGGACCCTCTCGAAGTTCTACGGACTTCCCGGATTGCGTCTCGGCTTTGCCTTTATCGGGAAGAATTTGTCCTCGTTCTTGAATTATAGCACGAAATATTTAGGTTATAACCGACTTTCCGAAGAAATCGGTATTGCCGTATTGAAAGCAAACGATTATTACCAGAACGTGGCAGACCTCATGGCAGAAGACCGGGAAACCTATATGCGGGAAATCGGTGCCTTGGAAGGATTCAAAGTGTATCACTCGGAAGCAAACTTTATTCTGGTGAAATACCCGATTTCATTAAAATCCCAATTACAGAACGCGTTCAAAGCGAAAGACCTAATCATCAAATTCATGAACGAGGAAGATATTAACACGCACATGCGGATCACGTTGGGAACCCAAAAACAAAACCGTTTGGTGATAGACACCATCAAAGAAGTCGTGTCAACCCCATCCTAACCCGGCAACGTGTATGAAAGCTATAATCCTTGCCGCGGGTATTGCCTCCCGGTTACGACCGCTCACAAACGATCGACCGAAATGCCTGCTAAAAATAGGCAATCGTTCTTTGTTGGAAAGAACGATTGATGCCTTATTGGAAAATAATATCCGTGAAATTGTTATCGTTACCGGTTACCTACATGAAATGCTGGAATCCTTCGTGCAAACCCGGTATCCTTCTTTAAGCATCAAATTCATCCGCAATGAACTTTACGCCTCCACCAATAACATATATTCCTTGTGGTTGGCATTACCCGAAGTTCAACAGGAAAAAGAAATTATTCTACTTGACAGCGACATTTTATTTGATCCGTCCATGATAAAAATATTACGGGATGCCCCTCATGCTAACTGCCTAGCACTGGACAGTCATAAACTCGGGGAGGAAGAGATCAAAGTCATCGTGAACGGGAAAAATCAAATCACGGAACTCAGCAAAACGTGTTCCATAGAAAAGGCCATTGGTGAATCCATCGGCATTGAAAAAATATCTCATGCCTATCTCCTTGCCCTACACGAAGAACTGGAACACATGATCCTACACGAAAAACTGGATAATGTTTTTTATGAATTAGCCTTCGAACGCTTGATTGCACGAGGACAATATTTCTATCCGGTGGACACGAGCGCCTATTTCTCCATGGAGCTTGACACTCCCGAAGATTTTCACGACGCCATCAATCGAATACCCAAACACCTACAAGCATGAAAATTGTACTATTTTGCGAACAAAAATACGCGATAAATATTTTACAGCCTCTCGAAGTCGAGGCCAATAAAGAAGGGGGACATTCCGTGATCTGGTATGTTCAGTCTAGAAACATCCCGGATTTCCCGTTAAAAGACGAGGTAAAATGGACAAACAGCATACAGGAAATCTACGATTTCTCCCCGGATGTCCTATTCGTTCCCTGCAACATTGTTCCCTACTACTTGCCGGGAGTGAAAATACAAATCTTTCACGGCTACGCTGCCGAGAAAAAGGATCATTGGGTAATCCGCCGTTATTTTGACTCCTATTTTACCCAAGGCCCATTCTTCACGGAAGGCTTTAAAGCACTTGCCAAAAAATACAAGGATTTTGAAGTTGTAGAAACAGGATGGCCTCGCCAAGACTGGATTTATGAAAATCTCCACACTTTTGACGCTGAAAAAAACGCACTACTCCGAAAGCACCAGAAAAGCAAATTGGCCTTGTATGCCCCAACCTTTTCCCCGTCGTTAACTTCCCTGCCATTCATAAAAAAGGGACTGGAAAAATTAGCCCGGGAAAAAGATGTCTTGCTCATCCTGAAATTTCACCCGTTAACCCGGAGTGAATGGATGGAAGAATACAGGCAATTGGCCGAGGAACATGAAAATATGCTTTGGGTCGAGGATCACAATATCACGAAATACCAGATCATGGCCGATGTCATGATTAGTGACACCTCTTCGACCGTGTACGAATTCTTACTACTCGACAAACCGGTCATCACGTACAAGACTATTGCTCAAGATATTTACTGGCTGGATATTCAAAACCCGGAAGACCTTCCCGATGCCTTCGATCTCGTATTTCAAGATGCAACACTCGCCTCAAAACGCAAATGGATCATCGACAACTACGACCCCTATCTGGACGGGAAAGTCTGCCACCGTATGCTTGACGCCGCCAGAGACTATATCTCCCGCCACGGAGTACCCAAGAAACGAAAATTAAATCTTTGGCGTAAATACACCAGTATCAAGAAATTCGGCAAAGTCAAAAGAAGATAAACTAACTCTTCTTCTTGGCTTTCCGTTTGAGTACCTGCTCGTCGTGGGCATGAGTCCACTCTTTCAACAAACGAGTCATTTCCATCGCGTCCGAATGTGTCAACCGGGCATATTCGTCCGCGATAATATCAATCATATCATCTGTTGCATTCAAGCGGTAAAAGTTCTTCAATCCCACCAGCGGGGAAATCGTCATGAACTTGATCCGGTTCAAGTCAACCAACATAAAATGAACCTGTTCACCCTCTCTCCGGATCAACGTGTTCCCCGGTGAATGATCGATAAAATAGATGGATTGTGTGTGAAAATGATACGTGAACCGGGCGAACTCCCGTAAAATAAATTCCAGATCAGCCGGACGTTTCACCCGCAAATCCCGAAAAGTATAATCATACTCTTCCTGCCGGGAAATATAAAAACTACGGGTTACCCCGAAGACATTCCGATAAACGATACAAGCAATTGGCTCCGGGGTATTCACCCCCCTCTCCAACAACGTATTCGCGTACTCGAACGAGCGTTGAGCTTTTCCCTTCCGCACGTAAGCATATGCAAATTGATTAATGATATTGGGTTTCTTAAAGGATTTCACGTTAAAACGTTCTCCTTCCACGTCCAGAACCTTAATCACGTTCCGGTTGTTCTCAATAACCTCCCCTTCCAAATCAAAACGACTAGGAATATCCAGAATGGCCTTTTCCAATGACTTATATTTCGGATTAATTCGGTAATCAATCATTTTACCCGCTCGTAATTTATAAACGTGTAATCACATTCATTTTTCTCATCCGCCCTCCCCACTTCTCTCGCAACCTCTCTCCAAACCTCGGGGTCAACAGACGGAATCACCGTATCGCCCTCACATTCCTGATGGACAACGGTAAGATACAACCGGTCTGCTTTATCCCACAACTTCTTGTAAATCGTCCCGCCCCCGGTCACGAATACCTCGTCTTCATTTTTCGTCAACTCCAAAGCCTCCTCCACGCTATGCGCCACCTCGCATCCAGCGGCCTCGAATTCCAGATTCCGGGAAATAACGATATTCCTCCGGTTAGGCAATGCCCGACCGATCGACTCGAACGTCTTCCGTCCCATTAATATCGTATGCCCCGTGGTCAAAGCCTTAAAACGTTTCAAATCAGCCGAAAGTCGCCATATCAACCCGTTATCCCTTCCGATAACATTATTCTCTGCCGCTGCTACTATTATTGATAAAACCATCGAATTAATTTTAGATTTAATGATTTATGATTTTAGATTCCAACCACACAAAGCCAATGCTTTTTGATTTCCAACTTTAAACTTTTAGTTTTTAACTTTTACCTTTTAGCTTTCTCTGGCAGAGGGAGAGCTAGAATACTCCCCGCCTTCGGGAATCTTTTCATTCTAAATTTTAAACTCTAAATTCTACATTATACCGATATCGCCCCCTTTATATGTGGATGCGGGTTATAATCGCACAACGTGAAATCTTCGTATTTAAAATCGAATATATTTTTCACGTCCGGGTTGATTTCCATCCGGGGTAAGGCACGGGGTTCACGAGTCAACTGCAATTTCACCTGTTCGATATGATTCAAGTAAATATGCGTGTCACCCAAGGTATGTACAAATTCTCCCGGTTTCAAACCACACACCTGCGCCATCATCATCGTCAACAAAGCATACGAGGCAATATTAAACGGCACACCCAAAAAAGTATCGGCACTACGCTGATACAATTGGCAGGACAATTTCCCGTTAGCCACGTAAAACTGAAACAATGCGTGACAAGGGGGCAATGCCATATTTTCAATATCCCCGGCATTCCATGCACTCACGATCAACCGACGGGAATTCGGACTATGCTTGATGTCATGCACCACTTGGGAAATCTGATCCAGAGAAGTCCCGTCCGGCTTAGGCCATGAACGCCATTGGTAACCATAGATATGTCCCAATCCACCCTCTTCATCTGCCCATTCATCCCAGATACTCACCCCGTGATCGTGCAAATACTTCACGTTCGTATCGCCGTTCAGGAACCACAACAACTCGTATATAATTGACTTCAAATGCAATTTCTTCGTGGTCAACAAAGGGAAACCTTCTTCTAGATTAAACCGCATCTGGTGACCGAACACGCTAATCGTTCCCGTCCCAGTCCGGTCCTCTTTCACTGTCCCCTCCTTCAAAATCCTATCCAGTAAATCTAAATATTGCCTCATAATAATTGAAAATTGAAAATTGAAAATTGAAAATGCGCTATTCAATTTTCAATAGATGATAGAACAAAGATAGCCTTTAAATTTTAAATTCTAAACTTTTCTCACGATCATTAGCCCGTGACGAACAGGCAACAGGATATTCTCCACCCGGCTATCGGCCTGTACCATTTCATTAAAGTCCAATATACCTTTCGTTTGGGCATCCGGTTTCACTCGCGGATCCGCCACCTTGCCATCCCACAATACGTCGTCCGCGACAATGATTCCCCCGTGACGAACCTTATCAAATACCAAGCGATAATATTCCGAATATTCCCGTTTATCGGCATCGATAAACACCAAATCAAACATTTCATCCAGCGTGGGAATAATCTCGCAAGCATCCCCCACGTGAAAAACGATACGCTCCTGCAAACCACTTTTTTCAATATATTGGCGAGTGAAATCTTCCAACTCGTCGTTCACGTCAATCGTGTGCAGCACTCCCCCTTCCTCCACCCCGGCAGCCATCGAAATAGCGGCATACCCCGTGTATGTCCCGATCTCCAGCACCCGACGGGCGCCAATCATCCGACATATCATTTTCAGGAACTGCCCTTGCAAATTCCCGGATAACATTCTCGGACGCAATACATTCAGATGGGTCGCCCTTGACAACTCGGCCAACACTTCCCCCTCCGGCTCGCTATGCGCCAATATATATTGTTCCAATTCAGCATCCATTTCCAACATGACAGTCTCTATTTATATAGTAATACAGATTGCTTTTCCACGTCGAAGACCTCCTTCGCCACCCGAATCAGTAACTCCGGTGTAATTTCCTCGATCTGGGTATAAATATCTTCAAGACTATCCACCTTATCGTAAATCAGGAAACTCTTCCCGATCGACAACATCAAGTTCTCGTAATTCTCCGACGAGATAGCCAGTTGCCCCACCATCTGAGCCTTTGCTCGTTTCAACTGCAAGGGTCCCAATTTTTCTTCATACAAGGCCCGCATCTCCTTCTTGCACAAATTCAGACACCATTCGGCATTTTCCGGATCACAACCGAAATAAATCATGGATACCCCCGTGTCCGAATAAGGCGTGTACGACGCCTCGATATTATAAGCCAAACCGTATTTTTCACGGATATTCAAATTCAAACGGGAATTCATTCCCGTCCCTCCCAACAAGTTCATCAACAGCGATAAGGCTAATCGGTTATCCTCCGTGTAATCGTAAGCGATATTCCCGATAATACAATGACTTTGGTGCGTGTCCCGATCCATTTCCACGAAACGGGGAGTGTAAATTTCCGGCTTAATCCGGGTCCTCAATGGAGTTCCGGCCTCGTAAGGCGAAAAATACTTTTCCACCAGACGCACCAACTTCTCGAACGGGATATCCCCGACCGAGCTAATCACCATCCGGTTCGTGAAATAATTACGTCTCACGAAATCCAGCACCATACCCCGGGAAATCCGTTCCACGGAAGCCTCGTCGCCCAGAATATTCCGCCCGATCGGGTAACCGGTATAAATCAACTCCTCGAAATCGTCGAAAATCAGCTCTCCCGGGTTATCCTTGTACGAGTTTATCTCATCCAGTACCACGTCTTTCTCCTTCTCTATCTCCTTCTCCGGGAACATCGAATGAAACACGATGTCGGCAAACAATTCCAACGTACGCTCGTAATCCTTTGCCATAAACGTGGCATACACGCACGTGTCCTCCTTCGTGGTATAAGCATTTAACTCACCCCCGACATCCTCCAGACGACTCAATATATGATAGGCTTTACGTTTCTCCGTACCTTTAAAAATCACGTGTTCTATAAAATGAGCCATCCCCAGTTCATCCTCCCGTTCATCCCGGCTCCCCACGTTTATAATCAACCCGCAATAAGCGGCTTTATTCGGAACATAGTTATGGATTAATCGTAATCCATTAGCAAATATATGTGTTTGATACATTTTATTGAATAAAAAGACTTCCTCCCGACAAATTCAGATTCACTTTTCCCGCGTATTTTTTATTCCCGATAAACCCGGTCTCCAGCACGGTATTCTTATCCGTCGTCGGTTTACTCTCCAGTGCCACGCCCTCGGGCAATTCCACCTTCAAATTTTTATTACGTGCCAACTCCAGGGTGTAACCGCATCCTTCCATGAAAGTCAATCCCACCTTCGTGGAAGAACCTTTCACGTCAACAGTAGCGAACGAGAAATTGATATTACGCACGTTCAACTCGCCCCAACGCATATCCATCTTGAGCGACCCGCCAATATCCTGCACCTCGTATTTCGTGTAGAAAGAAGTCCCGTCCATATCCTCGACCATCCCCAGATAACAGGTTCCTCCCGATGTCTTCAACGAAAGTTTATCCGCCTCCATCAATTGCAAAGTCGTTGACGTGCAATCCAGTTTCATCTCCTTCCCTTCCCCGATCTTCACCTTACAGGATTTGAACTCGGCCGTCATGTTTCCCAATTTCTCCACCTCAAATTCTCCCTTATTCTGTTTCACGGAAAACTCTCCACCCGTCACGGAATTGGCCTTGAAATTACCGGATACGATCTCCACGCTCATATCCCCCACGAAATCGGCCACCGAGGCGCCTCCCTCTGTGCATACCAGACGTACTTTCTTACCTTTCGGAACCTTAATATGATAGTCAACGCTCACCGTCACCCCCGCGAACATCTGCCGCAGGCTCATATCCTTCTGGAACAACGTCTCCACGTTCAACACAGCCCCTTGCTCCTTAGCCGTTATGGAAATATACTCTAATATCTCGTCAACCTTGGCTTTTGTTTTTGCCTCCACCCACACGGAAGTCGTGATGGAAAACTCGTCACCTTCCTGCTTAACATCGATATTCCCATAGCGGTTCGTAACCGTCAACTCGTTAATGGATGCCGCGGGAAAGCTCTTCTTAAACTCCTTTGATCCCTCCTCAGCCCAAGCGTTTACCGCTCCGAACAAAACAATTGCCAATAATAATAATTTCTTCATATCGATTGATTTAATCATGAATTACTCGACAACAAATCACATCATCTCCTCGTTCTCCTCCACCTCTTTGTACCGCAGAGCTAGGTAAGCCAGCATCCGGCTAAACGTCTCCATTGCCATTGTCGTTTGCGAATTTATCTCTTTTTTCTGTAATCGCAACATCAAATGACCGTAAAGAGCATGAAGTGCCAGCTCGACATCGGAAACCTCCTCCGGCAAGTTCGTCTTCCGGCGATAATCCAGCAAATTATTCGCGGCCATCATGAACAACTGCTTGTACTTCATATCCTGCACGTTATGGAGTAAATGGAAATGCAACTCCGTCAACTCGTTCACCATGTTCTTCACCACCTGCACGTGCCCGCTCTTCGTCACCTCCTCTTTCCTCATCATCTCGATCAAGTTGTCATACCAATCGCTGATCTCCTTCCGTGTCGCGTCATCCCCCCCGAACTGGCTCACCACGTTCCGGTTCACCAGCTCAATATCCATCTGCATCGCCCTCAACATATCCTCCACCTGCCACATATACAGGATATATTCGGCCACATTACTCTTTCTCTTCTCGCGTGCTATCAACATACTAATTTACGATTTACGATTCATGATTTACGATTAAAAACGTGGGCCTTGTGCGGCTGGAATCTAAAATCTAAAATCATTAAATCTAAAATTTTATAGTTCTTTGAGTTTATCAATCAACCTCCGATCCCGTTTCGTGGGACGTCCCGAACCACGATCCCGGCTCTCGAATTGCATGAAAGTTCCCCGGAGAATATCCAGTTTCTCCTGCGGGGTGATCTCTTCCACGAAATCGACGGCCAACTGGGCAGACATTCGTTTATCGGTAATTTGTTTCACCACGTACTCCCGTTCAATCGGCGGGACCCGTACTTTCACGACATCCCCGACCTTTACCTCCCGGGACGCTTTCACGTGCGCATCACCGATAGAGACGTGACCTTTACCACATTCTTCTGCAGCTAACGAGCGGGTTTTAAAAATTCGAACCGCCCACAGCCATTTATCTATTCTAACCTTCTCCACGGCTTATTCATTTATAACTTACAATCTGTCAAAGCTAAAACTTATTCTGCAAATGACAAAACAAATGCCAACCTGAAATCACGAACCTGAAATATTCATTTTAAAATTCGGAGTCACGACTTCAAAATCACAAATCGTAAATCTAAAATCGCAAATTATTACACAGGCTCATCGTCTTATCTACCCCGATAAAAATAAAATTCTCGATCACCTCCCCGCAATGCTTCAACATGGCCGGGAAACGTTCCTCTTCCTCCGAAGACCACTCTCCCAACACGTAATCCACCTGTTTTCCCTTGGGGAACTCGTTTCCGATACCGAAACGCAAACGGGCGTAATCTTGCGTGCCCAACAACTGGTTAATACTCTTCAAACCGTTATGCCCCCCGTCACTTCCCTTACCTCTCAAACGGATCGTCCCGAAAGGTAACGCCAAGTCATCCACCACCACGAAAAGATTCGATAACTCGATTTTCTCTTTTTGCATCCAGTAACTGACCGCCTTACCACTCAAGTTCATGTACGTGTTCGGTTTCAACAAAATCAAGGTACGTCCCTTCAACTTCACCGTGGCAACCGCACCATAACGCATATCTTCAAAAACAGCATTGGACGCCTTAGCAAAGGCGTCCAATACTTTAAATCCGATGTTATGTCGTGTATTCTGGTACTCGGGACCTATGTTGCCCAATCCCACAATAAGATATTTCATCTGTCTATTTTTTCAAACTACTATTGAGCGCTTTGTGCAGCTCTTGCAGCTCTTGTCAATTTAACCTGAGCAACCACAACGCTCTTGGCATTCATTAACTCTACGCCTTCCACGTGAATATCCTGTACTTTAATAGCCTTACCGACACCTAAAGAAGTAACATCAACAACCACTTCATCCGGCATATCTTTCGGAAGAGCTTTTACTTTCAACTTACGAGTGATGATTGCCAACTTACCTCCGGCTTGAACTCCGGCTGCGTGTCCCGTTACCCGAACAGGAACGTCCATTACAACTGGCTTATCCTCTGAGGTCTGGTAGAAATCAATATGTAAAACCTTATCCGTCACCGGGTGGAATTGAATATCTCTCATCACGGCACCGTAAGATTTACCATCAAGATCCAAATTTACCAGATATACATTAGGAGTGTAAAGAAGTTTCTTCAAATCTTTATCCAAAACCGCAAAATGAACGTTTGCCTCTCCACCATAAAGAACGCATGGAACTTTCTCCGCATATCTTACAGCCTTGGTAGCTTTTTTGCCTAAATCGTTTCTTACTTCTCCTTTTAAATCAAATACTTGCATAATAATAACATTGCTTGTGCTACTCAAATCCAGACTGATGCCCCGGGGTTATAAGCCACGTCTGCATTCCCATTACACGTTTAAAACTATCCCCGTACTTTTAATGCGGCGCAAATGTACGAACAAATTATCAGAATCACAACACTTTTTTTCAAAGCGATTATCTTCATTTCTCCATCTCACTTTTTACCCACTCGTCATATATCCCCTTGATCTCTTGGTAACGAGGATGTTCTTTGAAAAGCAAAAGAGAGGAGCGAAAATTATAGTCTGCATGATCCACAAATGCATCAATTTTCTCAATGTCATGCTCACCTGTTTGGCAATACCACTTTTCAAATAATCGAAAACGAACATTCTCCTTCTTATCACAAGTCTCACAAACAACAATAAGCGAATTTTGATTTACTTGAAAAAAATCACTCAAAATCTTGACAATCGTGTAACGCACCCTCCCATCATTCACAGGTTTCCCCACTGCATCAAAAGAAAAAGTATAAACATGATCGGCCCCGAAAGCTTCACTAATATCAATAAAATAAGCGGCGTAAACAACACCGCTTTGCGTTATAAATTTATATGCCAGATCATCTGTCTGAACGATATGATACGGGAGTTGCAAATTTGATATCACGCTCTTTAGCTAATTTTTTCAAATCACCATTCTTCTGAATACACTCCCGAATAGCACGCTTATCCTCCAACAATTTTTGGAAAAAACTTTTCGTTTCTACTTTTGGTGTTTTCATTTCAATGATTTTTAAGTCCTTATTTACAAATACAAAGATACAAATAACAATCCAAACTCCATAACAATGTCACGAATTAATATCATTTACAATCAATATAAATAAGCATTTACCCTCATCTCGCCAACACTTTAAACAACACACTGAAAATCAACAATAAACAATCAAAAATCCGCCATTTTCAATGACTAGTTTTCACACGGAACAACCCTTTTTATTCTGAAAAAGTTTTTTGTTTCAATTATAGGTCTTATTTTCGCGTCATTATTAACAAACAAATTTTTTTAGAAATGGCTTACGTAATATCTGATGATTGTATTTCTTGTGGAGCATGTGAATCAGAGTGCCCGGTAGGAGCAATCTCTATGGGTGATGATCACTATCAAATCAATGCTGATGAATGTATCTCATGCGGGGCTTGCGCTGGTGTATGTCCTGTTGGAGCTCCGAAAGAAGCTTAATCATCATAAAAAGAAAAGAACAAAGCTGCCTCTCTCGGGGCAGCTTTCTTTTTATACCTATTCGAAACCATTACCGATAACTTCCTCAAATCAACCCTTCTCACGGGGTTGTAAAAGCACGATTCCTCACGCTTGTTTGCAAGTCGTATCCTTGTTCCCATGAACAACCGGCACGTGGCCAAAGTTATTTTTACTTATACTTTGTTAAAATGGCGGCGATAATCGGGCGATAAGGCGGCGACAATCGGGCGACAGCGCCTAACAGTCACCCAACAACCGCCCAACAACCACCCAATTTTCAAACTTTACCTAAGGAAAGCCCCGTTAAATCCCATGAATCACGAGATCCATCCGCACGTCCAGCTCATCAACAGGCACCTCTTCCACGAACTGGAATCCGAAACAAATCCCCACTTTCCGGGCAACACGTGTCTCTTTCAAAATCTTATCGTAATACCCGCGACCTCGTCCCAGACGATTCCCGTGGCGATCAAAAGCCACGCCCGGCACGACAATCAAGTCAATTGCGTCGTAATCCGTGTATAATTCGCCAACAGGCTCCAGTATGCCGAAAGCCTCCCCCGGTTGCAGGGATTCCATGCCCTTGAACACCCGTAATTCCAACATGTCCCCTTTCACGCAAGGCAACAGGACAGTCTTCTTCCCCGCCCACTTGCAGACGTAATCATGCGTGAACACCTCGTCGTCCATCGACCAGTAGAGCAACACGGTCCGGGCCTCCTTGAAAAAATCCGTCTGTTCCAACTCCTTCCACAAGGGACGAGACATCTCCACCTTTTGTTCCAGAGAATACTGGCTTTTCAAAACTTTAACTTGTTTTCGCAATTCTTTTTTATCCATGGTAAACAATCTTCCGAATCTTTATTCATTATTTTGCGCAAAAATCGTACTTTTGCAGCAATAAACAAAACAAGCTGCCAAAGAGTTATCAGATATATTTGGACGCTTACCAACAATCCATCCCGTCAAGGGATACAACGTGCAGAATTATGAAAATAGCGATACCTCAAATCAACTACCACATCGGAGATATTTCCAAAAATAAGGACCTTATTATTGCTGCCATAAAAAAGGCGAAAGCCATGAAAGCGGAACTCGTTCTTTTTCCTGAACACGCCATCTGTGGGGCTTACCCGCAAGACCTTTTCGAGAAAGAATATTTCGTGAACGAATGCCGTATCAGCATTGAAAAGATCGCCGAGCAATGTCATAACATAGCGGCATTAGTGGGCGGCCCGAACCTAGACTTGGAAGATGGCATATTGATGAACGCCATGTTTTTCATGTACGACGGAGAAGTGCGAGGCGGGGTAAACAAAACCATATTGAGCGACTACGACGTTTTCGACGAGAGCCGGTACTTCATCCCGGGAGAATCCAACACGCCCCTACGCTACAAGAACCAGAATATCCGGGTAATCTTCGACGAGTACGAATCCAACATGATCGAGAAGACCGACACGATCATCGTACATGTCGGTTCGACACCTTTCACCACGGAAAGTTTTGCTTACCGGAAAGAAAGTCTATCATACATCGCGCGTAAACAGAAATGCCCGCTCATATCACTCAATCACGTGGGAGCGAACGCCTCCCTGATATTTGACGGAAACTCCTTCGTGGTCAACAGTAAAGGGATTTCAACATACAAATTAGCCGCGTTCAAAGAAGATTTCATGGTCATCGACACGGAAAGACTGCTTAATGCCCCGGCCCTCAAAGAAAAAGGACCGGATACCATTGCTCTTATTCACGATGCACTTATCCTCGGAATAAAAGATTTCTTCCACAAAAACGGGTTCTCGAAAGCCGTACTCGGACTTTCCGGGGGAATCGATTCGGCCCTCGTTGCCGCGTTGGCTACAGAAGCCCTTGGAAAAGAAAACGTGCTGGGCATACTGATGCCTTCCCGTTTCTCCACCGACCACTCTGTCACGGATGCCGTTGATCTGGCAAGAAACTTGGGGATCTCACACGAAACCTTACCCATAAAAGAAATATACGACAACTTTATCGCCACACTACACCCTGTCTTCAAGGATGCTCCCTTCAACGTGGCCGAAGAAAACCTACAAGCCCGTATTCGCGGGTCTCTCGTTATGGCCATTTCCAATAAATTCGGGCATATCCTTTTGAACACCTCCAATAAAAGCGAGGCAGCCGTGGGTTATGGAACCCTGTACGGGGACTTGTGCGGGTCACTTTCCGTGCTGGGCGACGTGTACAAAACCGACGTGTACAAATTATCCCGTTACATGAACCGAAACGGGGAATTGATCCCGGAGAATACCATCACGAAAGTCCCCTCTGCTGAACTGCGGCCCGGGCAAAAAGATCAGGACTCCCTACCGGATTACGACACACTCGACGCTATCTTGAAACTATATCTCGAAGAAAATAGTTCCAAACAGGAAATCATAGCGAAAGGATTCGCCCCAGAAATCGTTGAAAAAACGATAACCTTGGTCAATCGTAACGACTACAAACGGGCACAATGCCCACCTATACTGAAAGTCAGTAAAAAAGCGTTCGGCAGCGGACGCCGTATGCCACTTGTTGCCAAACTATAACACCAGATAAGAGAACGAGTTTATGAGAACGATAAAAGACAAAGAGTTACACGAAAAATATTGCAACATTTGCATTGATAGTCCCAATTCCCTTTTTGCAAGTCTTGACGAAAGTAGCAAAAGCATTATTCGCCAAACCAGCATTTGCAAAATGTACAGGAAAGGAGACTTGATTTACGAAGAAGGGAATAAACCTTTCGGGTTAATTTGTCTGATCACCGGGAAAGCTAAAATCGCCAAGAAAGGTATCGCAGGACGGGAACAGATCGTGCGTATGGCAAAACCCGTCGGATTCATCGGCTACCGGGCTTTCTTTGCCGAGGAAATGCACATCGCATCAGCGGAGGCACTCGAGGAATCCATTGTCTGCATCATGAAAACAGAGCTTATTTTCGGTATCGTGCGCAGCAACTCGGATGTTGCCATGAACGTGATCCGGGCGTTGGCTACCGACCTCGGATTCTCGAATCGCCGAACAGTAACACTCACGCAAAAACATATTCGCGGACGTCTGGCTGAGGCCTTGCTCGTGCTGAAAGACACTTACGGGTTCGAGGATGATAACATGACGTTGAAAATTTGTCTCTCGCGGGAAGATATGGCCAATCTCTCGAACATGACCACCTCCAATGCCATCCGCACGCTATCCAACTTTGCCTCGGAAGGCATACTGGAACTTTCCGGCAAGCAAATCAAGATCACGAACATGGAAGCGCTGGAAAAAGTAAGCGATATGGGATAATTCAATCCTGCAATTGATCGATACACCGGCTGATGGTTTCATAATCAAAGCCACGACTCAAAGCAAAGCGGAAAAGCTTTGCTTTTCGTTTATAGGGATCTTCCTCTTTCAGGCCCCGATTCTTTTGTTTCAACAGCGCCAGACACGTGGCGTCACTTTCCTCATCGGGTAAAGAGGACAACGCCTGTTCGATAATACGTTCCGGCACACGCTTTTGCCGGAGCATCTGCATGATTTTCAACTTTCCCCAGCGATTAAAACGATGCTTATCCCGGGCATACGCCTCCGCAAAGCGAGTATCATCCAAGAAATGATTCTTCACCAAAAACTCCATGACCGCGGCAATATCCTTTTCCTCTAACTCCCACCGCTGTAACTTTTTAAGAATATCAAAACTACAATACTCCTTTTTACTACACTGCCCGGCAACAATATTCAACGCTTTCTTCGCATCCACTTTCGATGTAATTTAGAATTTAAAATTTCCCCGGGCTTTCACCATTCTCTCCCGTTCATTAATATCCTTCCGCAACTCAACCTCCTCGTACCCCATCTCCCGAAGTAACTCGACGGTTTCTTTCCCAAAAGCCTCGTTGATCTCGAAAAACAGCACTCCTCCACGATTCAGATGATCACGACCGAATCCGGCAATCTTCCGGTAAAACATTAACGGGTCGGTATCCGGCACGAAAAGAGCCCGAGAGGGTTCATAATTCAACACCCGATCGTGCATAAGCGCCTTCTCCGACTCCCGCACATAAGGTGGATTGCTCACGATCACGTCGAAACCGGGCCATTCCCATTC
The DNA here is from genome assembly GCF_019423355.1 of Butyricimonas sp. Taxonomy (NCBI): domain Bacteria; kingdom Pseudomonadati; phylum Bacteroidota; class Bacteroidia; order Bacteroidales; family Odoribacteraceae; genus Butyricimonas; species Butyricimonas sp. Next base: position 109,714 of record NZ_JAHZBP010000010.1, on the reverse strand, counting down.
CTCGTAACGCAATATATCACGTACTTCAAATTTCACCTCCACACCATTTCTCCGGGCATTGTCGGCAGCTTGTCGCACGGCCGCCGGGGAAATATCCACCCCACAAAGCCGTACTCCTTTCAACAACTTACCCAACGACACGATGATACACCCACTCCCCGTTCCAATATCCAAGACACTCGCACCCGGCTGCACACCCGATTCCACGATCCACATCACCAGTTCTTCCGTCTCCGGTCGGGGAATCAAGGTTTCGCTATTTAGCTGAAAATCAATACCGGCAAATTCCGTTTCTCCCAATATATACTGGATCGGTTTATCCGTTTTTAACTCCTCCACGATTTGAACGAATTTATCGATAAAGCTTTTTGCTAAAAATTCGTGTTTTTTAAGATGTATGTCTATATTTGTATAATGCAACAGCTTGCAAAAGGAGAGCGAGCATAAAACTTTTATTTCATGCTCGGTATAAGTATCCTTTAGCTTCTGTAATGCGTATTGCTGTAAATCAAACATCGTATTCATGGAACAAAGATACGGTTTAATTGAAGATTGAAAATTGAAAATTGAAAATTTAATTGCGTGAACTGGACGGGTATTGCGATTGACATTGGCATTGTACTGTATATTCTCACCATCTTGGCGATCATATACACGATCATACTGGAAAACAGAAATCCGGTACGTACACTTGCGTGGATACTCGTACTCGTGCTGGCCCCCGGTATCGGGCTGCTCTTTTACATCTATTTCGGCATGAACTACCGGAAGATCAAGATGTTCTCCATGAAAGGCTTGGGCGACTTCAAGTGGTTGCAATACATGAGCGAAGACCAGAAACAACGTATCAAGAAAGCCGAATTGTTGAAAAAAGAAGACATGGAGGCAGTGAAACCGTTGATGACATTACTCCTGAACAACAGCAAAGCCCTTCTCTCCCGGAATAACACGGTCGAGATTCTCAACAACGGGGAGGCCACCTTCAGTTCGATCTTCAAGGCCATCGCCAAAGCCAAAAAATACATTCACCTCGAATATTACATCATTGATAAAGGAGAACTCGGAGAGAAACTGAAGGAATTACTTATCACGAAAGCCAAGGAAGGCGTGGAGGTTCGCGTGATCTATGATGACGTGGGGTCGTGGAAATTACCCAAACGTTACATCAAAGAGATGCAGGTCGCCGGGATTCAGATCTACCCGTTTCTTCCCGTGCGTTTTCCCTTGTTCACCAACAAGGTGAACTACCGGAACCACCGGAAAATCGTCGTCGTGGACGGGGACACCGGGTTCATTGGCGGGTTAAACTTCGCCGACCGTTATCTGCACGGATTACCCGGCATCGGTATCTGGCGCGACACCCACCTGAAAGTGAAAGGGGAAGCCGTCACCTCCCTGCAAGTGGTTTTCCTGTTTGACTGGTACTTTGTTCGTCAGGAACTTCTACTGAACAAGGCGGAATACCTTCCCAACAAGAAAGTCGATGGCAACGTGGTTGTTCAAACCGTGGCATCCGGTCCCGATAGCGACTGGACATCCATTCAACAAGCCTACTTCACGCTAATCAACATGGCCAAGAAGTACGTTTTCATCTCGACCCCCTATTTCATGCCGGGAGAAACCACGATCAACTCGCTGAAAACCGCCGCCATGAGCGGCGTGGACGTGCGTATCATGATCCCGTATAAATCCGACTCGCTACTCACGCACTGGTGTACACGCTCCTACGTGGAGGAACTACTGGAAGCCGGTGTTAGAGTATTTCAATATCGTAAAGGATTCAACCACAGCAAAGTAATCGTCATGGACGGACTGGTATCTTCCGTGGGTACTGCCAACATGGACATACGTAGTTTCGAACAAAACTTCGAAGTCAACCTCATCATCTACGACCGCAACGTCAGTCGCCAACTCGGTTCCGATTTTCTGGACGACCTGAAAGGCAGTTCCGAAATCAGTATCCATCGCTGGAAATTCCGCCCGAAACGGGATAAAATCCGGGAATCTCTAGCTCGACTTTTCGCCCCGTTGCTCTAACCCTATACTTCAATCCCTGTTCAGTCAGAGTTTAGCGAGAAACCGGCATCCTCTCCCTCATTTCCCCAACACCCTCACCCTACATCAAAATTTTCTCCAGCAAGCAAGTAAAACGAGCCTCTAAAATCCGTAGCTTTGCAGTTATAAGAACAACACCATTGAAAATTGCAAATCCCTCATTTTCAATTTTCAATTTTCAATTTTCAATTATTATGAACGAGATCGCCGAAATCATTAACGGTACTTTACATAGCGGGATACCCGTGGAAATCACGGAATACAGCATAGACAGCCGTTCTGTTGTTACTCCTGAACATACCCTATTTTTTGCCTTAACCGGGAACAATCATAACGGACACGATTACATTCGTACACTATACACCGATGGAGTACGAGCCTTTGTCATCAGTGAATTTCGAGAAGAATTCAACCAACTGACAGGCGCCAACTTCATTGTCGTTGAAAATGTATTGACTGCTTTACAACAGCTAGCTGCCCATCATCGACAACACACGCAAGCCGAGGTCATCGGGATCACCGGAAGCAACGGGAAGACTGTCGTAAAGGAGTGGCTCTACCAACTCCTAGCAAACGATCACGCCGTATACCGCAGTCCCCGGAGTTACAATTCGCAAGTAGGAGTTCCTCTATCTCTACTGGGGATTGATCCAAAAACCGAAATTGCCATTATCGAAGCCGGGATATCCCAAAAAGGAGAAATGCAGCACTTGCAACAGATGATACAGCCAACTATTGGCATTTTCACGCATCTCGGGGATGCACACGGTGAAAACTTTGCCTCCAGAGAAGAAAAACTAGCCGAGAAAGCACAACTATTCACGTCTTGCCAATGGGTGATCGGGCAAACAGGTGAGGCGCTGGAATATATCAAAACACGAGTACCTTCTACCACCTCGTTTCTTCTTTGGGGGGAAGACCCGAAGGCTGACATTCATGTAAAAACAATGAACATCGCACTTGGACACAGGGAAGTACAGGTAACATTCGGTAATAAGCACTTTATCCTTGATATTCCATTTCCGGACATTGCCTCCTACGAAAATTGCATGAACGCCGTCAGCATATTGCTATTAAAACAATATTCTCCCGACGTGATCACCTCACGGGTACAACAGCTTTCCGCCATTGCCATGCGCATGGAAATCAAAGACGGGATCAATAATTGCACGCTCGTGAACGACTACTATAATTCAGACCCATCCTCTTTCCAACTGGCGTTGAATATACTGGCAACGCAGGATGCCTCAAAAGAGCGGGTCGTTATCCTCTCCGATTTCATGGATACGGGAAAAGCCGGAGACGACTTATACCCTTCTATTGCCGAGACTCTCCGCCAAGCAAATATATCCCTGTTCATCGGGATCGGTAAACACTTAAGTGAACATCGTCATGATTTTTCCGCTAATTCCCGATTCTATGAAGACACGGAACATTTTCTCCGCCAAGAAGAACGGGATAATTTCAACAACCAGATCATCCTGATCAAAGGCGCCCGGGCTTTTCAATTTGAATACATTGCCGGATTCCTGCAAAAACAATCACATAGCACCATATTGGAAGTTGACTTGGACGCTATGGTTCACAACCTGAATCATTTCCGGTCACTGACCGATGCGCATATTGCCGTCATGGTCAAAGCCTTCTCGTACGGTAGTGGCTCCCGTGAAATTGCCTCGTTGCTACAATATCACCGGGTAGACTACCTCATGGTTGCTTTCGCCGACGAGGGCATCGAATTACGGGCCGCGGGAATTACCATCCCAATTGCCGTCATGAATCCCGAACGGGAAGCCTTTGACAACATGATCATGTTCAACCTCGAACCGGAGATCTACGCGCTGGACATTCTCGAAGATTTCAACAGGGCGCTAAATAAACACGGGATCAAACGATTCCCCGTACATATCAAACTGAATACCGGCATGAATCGTTCCGGTTTCGACGAACAGGACCTCCCGCAGTTACTGGAATTTTTCCAAACGGAACGCTCCGTGTACATCCGTTCCATGTTCTCCCATCTCGCAGGAAGCGACGAAACCGTGCATGACGAGTTCACGCTGGGACAAATACACCTGTTCGAACGCATGACCGAACGAATCCAAGCCCAATTCAACTATAAAATTTGGCGACACATCCTGAATTCCGCCGGGATCGAACGCTTCCCACAATACCACTTCGACATGGTCCGCCTCGGGATCGGTTTACATGGTATCAGTGCCACACACGCTAACCTCCAACCTGTAAGTAGTTTTAAAACCTACATCTCGTCCATTCGGAATGTCCCGACAGACCAATCCATCGGGTACGGGCGCAAAAGTTACACCACCCGTCCTTCCCGGATTGCCGTAATCCCGGTCGGGTATGCCGACGGGCTAAACCGTCACTTGAGTAATCGTGTCGGTAACGTGTTCATCAAAGGGAAAAGAGTTCCGATCATCGGCAACATCTGCATGGACACCTGCATGATTGATGTCACGGACACGAATGCCACCATCGGGGACGAGGTGGAGATTTTCGGGAAACATATCCTCGTCACCGAACTATCGGAGCAACTGGGAACCATCCCGTACGAAATCCTCACGGGCATCTCTCACCGCGTGAAACGAGTATATTACAAAGAATAATATAAATAAAAACCCTTCCCTACATTCTTTTCAGAACTGGGAAGGATTTCTCCACTGTGTATGTTTACGAGAAGCTATTTACTCTTCATAACGATCACCTAAATACTTGATCAACAAAACATCTAACTCAGAACCTCTCACCCCGTGATCTATAATACGTCCTTCTTTATCCAGAATCAAACAGAAAGGAACTCCTTGTATTTTGTATTTATTAATTACCTCACCTTTCCAACCCTTCAAATCACATAATTGTGTCCATTTCATATTCTCTTCTTTCAAAGCTTGTTTCCAATCTTTTTCCTTGTCATCGATCGAAACGCTGATCATGTTAAAGGCATCTTTCCCCTTTCCATAAGCATCGTACACGTGGCGCAAGTGAGGAATCTCCCCCCGACACGGACCACACCAAGAGGCCCAAAATTCTACCATGTTATATTGACCCGGTTTCACGTAATCAGACAATTGCACCGTTTTACCGTTCTCATCCACCAACTCCAGATCCTTGTACTTTTCTCCTAAAGCGATCGGGGCGATGCTTTCCAAACTCTCTTTCAATTGCTTATACCCCGGTGTTTCACGCAAGGAAGGATCTATAGTCTGCAACAAATTATCCATATCTGCTTTTGAGAATTTCGCAGTATAAACCATATTCTGTGCCACATCCACGGAAACCGGAGACTTCGGATTAGCTTTTATGAAATCCCATTGAATTCGGGTAATCTCTTTCTGGGCATCATTCATTTCCCGGGTTAACGCAATCCCCTCTCGTGTATTAAACACACCCTCACTTGCCGGGATATGATAAACCTGCAAATATTTATCCCATGCCTCACTATTCCTAGTTCGATAAGGTTTAAGCTTTTCTTGATAACTCAAGAATAAATCATGCACCGGCGAACCCGTTACTGTCACGTTTCCTTTCACTTTTCGCCGAAAACTGTTACGGGAAGGCAAAGAATCAATAGAAGGACTTTCATACTTTATATCCACGTTATCCACAAACACATCCGATCCCCGCAAATCTTTCTCATATGATTCGACCTTATCCGGAGATAAATCAATCAACAACTGATAGCGTGTCGGAACATCCACTTTCCCAGTCAAAACGAATTTTCCCCCTTTCACGACACTCGAATCCACCGGAGTGTTCCAATTATATAAATACACCTTCATTCCATCAGGTGTGCCGGGAACAGAACCGCTAATCTTATAACCGGGTTCCCGCTGACAGGCAACCAACGTTCCCAAACAAACAATACCATACAATAATCTTCTCATACCTTCTATATTAAAATTTATTATCTACAAGTTCAATCAAAAATATATACCTTCATTAGCTTATTCCACTGTCACATTTACCCAGAATTTACTGAATTCTTCCAAATCGATTTTCAGGTAATTCTTGTAATATTCAAGAGTCAGATTATATCTTTCTTGTACAAGAGGATAAGTATCCAATATATCTTGTCGTTCTTCAAGGGGTGTACAAACAATCCACGTCGCATAGCTTGCCATGTCTTCATTGGGAGAATACTTACTTGACAGCATAAAAAATGCGTAGGGATCCACAAAACCCAAACTTCTCAGATAATCCATATTCCATTCTTCCGTTTCCCAATCAACCATATCCATCATTGCCTCATCCTGTTCCTCGTAAGACATTTCGTTAAAATACTTGCCTTTCGAAACCTGAATAAAAGCATCAGGAGAAGGCATATCTAAAGTAAAATAAGTCGATGTTCTTGTTCTGAAGAAACTACTTGCAATACTGTATTTCCACAATTCCGGTTGAGGCCCAAGATCATCATCCATCTCCCCCCAGTAAACAATTCCTTGCTGAGCTTCATCAATATAACCGATACTTAAATTCGGCGTCGGCAACATTAACCCGTAATAACCGACATACTCACCCAAATTATCATACCAAAGATTTTTCTTTATCAATACCTGACGTTTTATTACCGTTGTCTTCACTATTTCTGCAGGTAATGCATTATAAAATGTACGCAATAATTTCAGGAACGACCCAGCAGTCACCTCATCCGCAGCCTCCAAGGGAAGTGCCTCCGGAGTATTATACTCGATCATATTCGTTTGTGTTATCCCCACATTCGTGCGTAAGGCTTCATCCCCACTTAAAGTATAGTACACGTGATGATCATATTTCTGGTACAAATCATAACAAATTTTCTGGGCCTCTGAAGTCCCGTCAACAATGGCCGGAATTGGTCCGTTATAAGTAAATTCAGGAGTTAAACTACTTTCATGACAGGCCGAACCAATAACCAACCAGCCGACCAGTACTAATATTCCATATATTGTTTTCATATTTATCAGTTTATCTAGGGTTAGCACCAATTTCTGGATTTACATTCAGTTCCTTTTGAGGAATTTGCAACACGTAACGAGGATCATCCTTTTGCAATGTTGAACTTCCGGTAATCCCGTAATGTGTAATTGAAGGACGAGTTGTACGCCGGAGGTCAAACCACCGCTGTTCTTCGAAACAAAATTCCCGCCTTCTCTCTGTCCAGATCGTCTCCAACAAGGTCTGTTGATTAAAATCTTCCGGATCAAGTCGTCCCGTCGTTTCAAAATCTTGAGCCCGGAATTTCACCTCACGTAATGTATTTAAATATCCGACTGCCATCTTGATACCATCCGTCTTGTGAGCATAAGCCTCTGCAAGAATTAAATACATATCTTCTGTTCGGAGAACACGAGTATATCCATACTCTGAACTCAACTGCACAACAAAGTCTAGATAATTTAATCTATAATACCTGTTTTTCATGTAGCGAATTCGTCCCCGGGTATTCCTACGCATAAAATAATATCTACGTACATCTCCCGGTTCATAAGAATTGAACAACGTTTCACTCGGATAAAAAACAGTTTGAGCATTATCACCACTTAAAATCCTGTAAACCTCATTGATTCCATTCACAAACAGAACGTTTGAGTTTTTCTCACTCAAATAGCCTATACCGGGAACATTATCTGCAGTCCAATACGCCAAGGGAGATTCCGTGTAAATCACAGGATTCTCTCCCGCCTCCCTCAAATCGAACAATGCCGGATTAGCTTTTATCACCTCTTGCGCTTGTGCTATTGCAAGATCCCATTCTTGCATATATAAATATACTTTTGCCAACAGCGCCTTAGCTGCAATGGCAGAAAAACGAGTTTTACCATTATTTATCGGATTTTCTTCCAATAAAGGAATCGCTTTTTCCAAGTCTCCAACAATCTGTTCGTACACAACTTTTAACGAAGAACGGCGATAAACCTTATCATCCGCCGTGATTTCCAAATTAATCGGAATACCGGGAGCCGTTTCACAAGTTGCCGGATCGTATGGAGATGCATACATATTTACCAAATAAAAATAACGGAAAGCCCGTAAAGCATAAGCTTCCCCTTTAATGTGGTTACGAGTCTGACGAACGACTGTTTCGTCCAACACATCCCCGACAGCATGATCAATATTCTCGATCACAACGTTCGTGTTAAAGATGCTATTATAAAAATTTTCGAAAGCCTCATCTCCATTAGGCATAGTCGTTTCAATACTATTATCCCACAAGTGAGCCCCCAAATAAGTATCAGAACTATTCGCAAATCCCGGATCACGATCCGCAGCAATATAATCCATATCATCCGTTAGAACATCTATATACGGAAGTACAACTTTAGTCAAATACGCATTATTCAATAATTGATCATAATCATCTGTTGTAGATAGTTTCTGCTTGTTTTGCGGTATTTCATCCAAATAACCATTACATGCCCCAAGGACAAGACACAGGCCCACGATCAGCAAATTATATAAATATTTCTTTTCCATAATCCTTCATTTAAAAATTGACATTCAAGCCCAAAGTAAACGTCCTAGCCAACGGCAAAGAACCATAAGATGTTGTCGTATAATTAATCGTCTCAGGATCATACCCTTTCAAACGTTTGTCCGCTATCACGAATAAATTCTGAGCTTGAAATTTCAAAGTAACACTTCCCAATTTACGATCTCCAATAGCTACTTTATTCACCCAATGAACAGGTAATTGATATTCAATCATCAAGTTTCTAAAACGAAGATAATCACCGGGAACTACCGTTTGGTCTGATAAATTATACCAATCTGTCGCAAAGAAATTACCATCAGCCGTCGTGATATATCCATCACCCAAAGATAGGGCCGGGATCGTTTTACCCGTATTATCTTGTCCCGGACGCCAGCGATCTTTTATACTACTATTCACATTTTCATCAGCAGAAGGAGCGGATACATACGCACGAGCCGGTAAACGCACCACGTTCTTCAACCCGAAAGCGAACAACATTGACAAAGAAACGTTTTTATATGATACTCTGGTATTCAACCCTCCGGAGAACATCGGGTCACGAGTTCCTTCATATTTCAAATTCGCCAAATCATAAGGGAAGTTCACAATTTCCTCACTATCCACGCCAAGTACCTTCCCATCCTTATCGTAGAACATGGGCATACCTTTTTCATCCAGCTTGGCAAAACGATACGAGAACATACCATTCACAGGTTTTCCTTCATATACTTCACCCGGCGTATAAACACTTTGTACTAGATATTTAGTCTGTGCGGTACTCTTGGATTTCGTTACCTTATTCTTAACATATCCCATGTTGAAAGCGGCAGTCCATCTCCAATCCTTATTTTTCAAAAGAGTTCCACTTAAAGAGACATCAATCCCCTGATTGCGCACATCGGCATAATTGACATATTTTCCCGTAAAACCAGAGACGGACGAAACACTCTTGTAAGCAATCAAGTCTTTACTTTCATCCAAATAATAATCAACATCCAAAGTCAAGCGATCATCAAACAACCCCAATTCCAAGCCCACGTTAAATGAAGCCGTCGTTTCCCATTTCAAATCAGGATTAGGAGCCTGTTGAATTTCCATCTCGAACAAACCGGTCACCGCATTAGGTGGTAAAGCCGCGGCAATGATCGATGGACTACTATCCTCCACGATATTACCTCTTAAACCGTAAGAAGCTCGAAGTGCCAAATTACTTAGGACCTCGTTATCCGATAGAAATGATTCATTGCTGATAATCCATCTTCCGGAAACAGACCATAAAGGCAAGTAACGATATTTAGGATTAGAGCCGAAAAGATTCGATCCGTCAAAACGGATATTGGCATTCAACACGTAGCGATCACCATACATGGCTGAAACCACACCATAATAAGATATATTAGAACGATCAACCAGACTACGAGTCACTTTGTTTCGTTGCAAATTCCCTGTACTCTCTCCCAAAGCGGGTTCATAAAATGTATTTCCCCGGTCATGGAAATACCCGTAATTATTTGATTTTAAACCTTTATAATTTGTATTCCTGAATTCTTGCCCCAACAACACATCAATAGACAAATCTTCTGTCAGACTTCCCTTGTAAGTTAACCCGTTACGAATTAATGAAGAGCGCTGTTCGTAAGTTGTCTCATTATACACACCACCATAAGGCATCGGAGATTTTTCTATATCCTCTTCCGATCCTTCTCCATAATTGTACCCTCTAATATCCGCTACATAAGCACTTTTTTCAGTAGCATAATCTCGGGCTGTTGAATGAGAAGAAGAATAACTAAACAACCCCTCGTATTTTAATCCTTTGTACAAATTCACATTCAAACTGACAATCCCTTTTAGATCCGTCTGGGTACTCTCGTTTCCGGTATTTGCCAACTCGTTCAATATATTAAATTTATAGGCCCGACCACTTACCGTACTCTGATAATAATGCAAATCACCACTTTCTTCCCGTAAAGGGATAGCTCTTGAAGAACGGACGGCATAATTGAACAGGTCAATCGAAGAATGATACATTTCCCGGTCCCGACGATCAACCTGAAGTATAGCCCCCATATTCACACCTTGGAAAAGTTCCGTATTCACTTTCACCATTCCACCATAATTTTTGTACTCGCTGGCCTTGTCGACGCCCTCTTCGCCGTTATAATTCAAAGAAATATAATAATTCGTTTTCTCAGTTCCCCCGGAAATACTTAGATTATGAGTTTGCGTGTAAGCATTACGGAATAATATTTTAAACCAATCCGTATTCATACCTTCCAGTTTATTAGCCATCAAATTTACTTGCTCTTTAGTCATCTGTCCTAAACTGTAGCTATTTAGCAATCCCTCTAAACCGGAAGTCCCTTCTGAATAAGTACCACCCCAAAGATCCAAACCATCCACATAATTCTCCCAAGCCAAAGTGACACGTTCTTTCGAATTCAACAAATCAAAATTATAGTAGTAAGGACGAATACTTAGCGTTGACGTGTGTTGATACGCTATGTTAAAACTATTGGCCTTTCCCTTCTTCGTGGTGACCACGATCACGCCATTGGCAGCACGTGTTCCATAAATAGCAGTTGCAGAAGCATCTTTCAGCACGGTAATACTCTCGATGTCATTCGGGTTAATACCGCCAATCACCGAATTGAACATATTCATCACGTCCGGACTGTTCAAATCAGCAGCCGTCACCGGGACAGAATTTTCTAGAATCACGCCATCCAATACCCATAACGGGTCTGCATTACCGGAGATGGTCGCCGTACCGCGAATACGAATCTTAGGAGCCGCACCCGGAGCCGCGGATGTATTCACCACGGAAAGCCCCGGAACCACACCTTGCAACATCTGTTCGATACTCGAAGCTCCAATTGTCTTTAGTTCACTTGTTTTCACCGTCACCACAGAACTCGTCAAATTACGTTTCTCGATTTGCTGGTATCCCGTTACCACGATCTCCCCGATACTCTCCGCTTCTTCCTCTAACACGACAACCAAAGCGGGTTGATTTTTCTTATAAGGAACATCCTTCGTTTTCATCCCTACAAATGAAAAACGCAGTCTCACGCTGTCCTGTTCCGGAACCCGTAACAAGAAATCACCATCCATTCCCGTGGCCGTTCCTAATTGGGTCCCCACGATAAGCACGGTTACGCCCGGTAATGGTTCCCCGCTTTTATCTTTCACTACACCACGAATTTCCATCTCCTTATTTGCTTGCTGCACGGAACTTTTCCCTTCGAAACGGACCATGATAATATTATCCCGGAACGTGTAAGTAAAACCTGTTCCCTCAAAAACTCTATCCAACACGGATTTCACGGACTCCTCTTTTGCTTTTACAGTCAGTTTATTCAACTGTTCGGTTTGTTCCGTGTTAAAAATAAAATGCAGATTCGTCTGACGCTGGATCTCGCTAAATAACGTTTTTATCGATACTCCTTGTAGATCCAAGTTGACTTTCTCCTGTTGGGCAAAACTATTTGCCGAAAGAGAAAATGTGAAACAACACATCAAAAAAATAAAAAGCTTCATCGTTTTCCAAAATTTTTGTCCATGGGGTCGGTAAACCCTAAGGCATAATAGAATTTTTTCCATACCTTTGTAGTTAGAATGTTAGTATTTACAATCAGGCATTGCTCGTAACATTAGCCTGTTGTCCTATTATCATTAATGGCGGAAGATGCTCGTAACATTTTCCGCTATTCTTTTATTCCATCACGATAATTGTCCTTCCTTTCACAGAGAATTTCACCTGAGTCACTCCTGATATAGCATCGAGAATATGGGAAACTTCCTCGTAACGTCCCAAATGCCCGGTAAAATGCAGTTGTTTCAAACTTGCCGTCTGGAAGAACACATCCACGTCATACCATAAAGACAACGTGTTCATAATCTCTTCCAAGCTCTCGTTATCAAACATAAACTCATGCTCTTTCCACGCCACGTAAGGCCGCACATCCACATCCCGAATTTCCATAGTGCCTTTCTCTCTGTTATAAAGAGCCAACTGTCCCGGCATTACCGAATATTCAATGTCCGAATTCGTTTCTTGAATGCCAATCTTTCCCTCGACCAGAACAGTCTCAACATTTGCAAGATTGTAGGTATTTACGTTAAAAGAAGTTCCATAAACCCGGATTTTTAATTTATCTGCGTTCACGAAAAAAGGCCGTTTTGCATCTTTTGCCACTTCAAAATATCCTTCTCCGGAAAGAAACACGTCCCGTCGTTCTACCCCGAAAGCCACCGGGTAACGCAATTCACTGCCCGAATTCAGGTAAACAACCGTCCCGTCGGACAAGGTTACCGTGTATTCTCCTCCACGAGGAACTTCCAACACGTTATATTCCGTCTTTCCCGTTGCCACCTGCTCCGGGTAAACCATTCCTAACGAGTTATTGGTAGCCGCGATACCTTCTGCCACGTCAAAACGAGTTTCTTGTTCTCTCGTGATTTCAATCACCCGATTATCAGCCAACCGAAGAATAGCCTTGCTCTTTCCGGGTTCTATACTGGCCAATTCCGAACCCTTTTGTTCGGCACCCGGTTTCGTTTCTCTTATAAAATATCCCGCTGCCACCACCATCAAGGGAATCATCACGGCAGCCACGAATTTATACCATCCTAAACGACGGGTATTATGCTTCTCTTTGATGTTTCCCTTCAAAATGACCTTCTCCCATGCAGAATTTTTATTCACATTCTCGTAAATACCAAAATCATGGGCAACATTCTTTTCATCACAAATCTCTTTAAAAAGTTTTTCACGCGAAGGATCTTGACTAACCCACTCCTCCAACTTCACTTTTTCTTCCCCGGATAAATCCCCCACGAGATAAAGTTGGATTAATTGTATGATATATTCATCGTAATGTTTCATCATCCTTGTTATTTTACACCAAAGACGACAAGAGCAAAAAAAAGGAGTATAAAAAATCGACTTTTTTTAGAAAATATTTTCCAATCACATGAAACCCACTTTAAACAAGGCATATAACACATATACACCACCCAATCTTTTTCGCAAATAAACAATAGCATTCCGTTTTTGAGTCTTCACGGTTAATTCGGATATTTGAAGGATTTCCGCAATTTCGCTATTCTTTTTTCCTTCCAAATGATGTTTAAACACTTCCTGGCACCGTTTGGGTAGTTCATCCAATACCTGATATAAACGGCGATACACCTCATCTTTCATAACCTCCAATTCAGGCATTTCGCCCGCCTCTGATGTCCGAAGCGTGTAACGCACATACTTTCCCTCCACTTCCTTGTGTTTCAAATAATCCAACGAGGCATTCTTCACCGAGTTATACAAGAAATTCTTAAAACCATAGTAAGAACTGTAAATCGTATCCCGTTCCCACACCTGCACGAATAAGTCCTGCACGACATCCTCCGCAATCTCTTGTCTCTCTACCCATTTCATGGCATATAGCACGAGATAACGATAAAATCGGTCAAACAATATTTTAAAAGCTCCCACCTGCTTTTGATTCAACTGCTCTATTAATAACTCATCTTGAACCATTTTCCCTAAGGATTATTATACAGATTTATTCGTGTATAAAAATAGTAAAAAACTATCTTTGCACAAAGATAAACACATAATAAAACAGATTTATGAAACGAATCATAGCACTCTTGCCCTGCATGATATTATTGCTACAAGCAAATCTATCCTGGGCACAATTCGACAAATACTTTCACAACAAGACTTTACGTATGGATTACGCCCATTGCGGGAATAGCCAGCACGACGAAATTTATTTCGAGGAATTATTGGAAGAACCTTACTGGGGTGGTTCGAAGACCAACCTCATCGATACCATGTTCTACGGGAATTATTATCTCAACGTGTACGACGTGGCCTCCAACCAACTCATCTATTCCCGGGGATATTGCACTCTTTTCTGGGAATGGCAAACCACCGATGAAGCGAAAACAACTCAACGTTGCTGTTCAGAAACTGTAGTCATGCCTTTCCCGAAAAATGACGTACGCATTGAAATATCCGCCCGGAACAAGAAAGGTAAATTCGTAAAGAAATTTGAATACACGGTGGATGTTGATAGCTATTTTATCAAAAAGGATCGCCGGATGCAGTACCCGACTTATGACGTGCATTACACTGGAAACCCGTCACGCCGGGTGGATATCGTCCTGCTCCCCGAAGGTTACACGGCAGATGAAATGGACAAATTTAAAGCCGATTGCAAACTTTTCGCGGAAGGTCTGTTCAGCCTTTCTCCCTACAAAGAAAATCAAGGTCTATTTAACATCCGGGCAGTTCTTGCCCCTTCACAAGAATCCGGTGTCGATATTCCCGGTGAATACATCTGGAAGAATACCATCCTGAATTCTTCCTTTTACACTTTCGATTCCGAACGTTACATCATGACCTACGACAATAAAAGTTTACGGGATTTATCCGCTAATGTCCCCTACGACTTCATCTACATTATTGCCAACACGCAAAAATATGGCGGTGGAGCCATCTATAACCATTACGGCATCAGCATATCCGGCAACCTCCATGCAGCCAAGGTTTATGTTCACGAGTTCGGCCACTTGTTTCTCGGTCTTGGAGACGAATACGTGGAAGTCGGTAGCAGTTATAATGATATGTACCCGACCAACGTGGAACCTTGGGAGGCTAATCTTACCACACTGACAAACTTTAACAAGAAATGGAAAGATATGCTTGATAAAGATACTCCCGTTCCCACTACCTACGATCCCCAAAATCCCAAGAAACTCGGGGCCTATGAAGGAGGTGGTTACGTGTCCAAGGGCGTTTACCGTCCTCGTTATGACTGTTTGATGAACACCCTATCCGGTAATGACTTCTGCCCCGTTTGCATCCGGGCTATCAAGAAACAAATCGATTTCTATACCCGATAAATAAGAAAAACGTACTGTTGAAGGTACGTTTTTCAGTATAAATTGTACCACAGAAGGTACGATTTTCTCATAAGGGGCTGTCCCAAAAGTCATTTTTTGTTAGTGTCTCAAAAATTGGGATTTACACACTTTTTGAAACACTATCTGTAAAGAAAAAAATCTGTTTCATCTGTCTTTTATTAATTCCACTAACTACATCAAATAAAAGACAATTGAACAACTAGAAAAGTACTATTATAAAGCGAATTATTCTTCAGAAAGCGGTTCCAAGTGCAACGGGTGGCGAACCACAAAACGGGCCCCCTCTTTATAATCCCCATCCACCCAAATGTCTCCGCCCATCATCGTGATCGTCAACTTACATATGGCCAATCCCAAACCGGTACCCTGCACGTATTCATCCAGTTTCTCGAAACGTTCGAACACCTTCTTCTGTTTATCCTCCGGAATTCCCCGTCCCGTATCGGTCACGCTAAAATAAACACAATCCTGCTCTTCATTAATCTCGATTCCCAGCGTGATACTCCCCTGTTCCGTGAACTTATTGGCATTCGACAACAAATTAATCAATATCTGTTGCAAACGTTGCACGTCCGTCTCCAGTATAAATTCTTCACAGGGTGTTTGGAACACGTACTCCACCACATCCCGTTTCCCGTAACTAGTTGTCGCCAACACGCTCTGGCACAAAGAAACGATCTCAACCTCCTCGTAAGACAACTTCAATCGTCCCGTCTCCAAGCGGGATATATCCAAAATATCATTGATCAAGCGAAGTAATAAATCTGAATTTTTTTGGATGATAGCCACGTACTCATGACGGCTTTCCGCATCACAATCATCCGAAGTCAGAACCCCGGAAAATCCCACGATAGCATTCAACGGGGTACGAATCTCGTGACTCATGTTAGCCAAAAATGCAGACTTCAACCGATCAGACTCCTCTGCCTTTTCCTTTGCCTTCCGTAACTCCAGCTCCGCCTGCTTTTGCTTGGTCATATCCTCCATACGCACCACGACACCCAACAAATTATTATCATCATCAAAAACAGGATTCGCCAACATATACACGTAATAATTCCCATGTTTCACAACAACATCAGCCACTTTTCCCGTTTTCATAGCCACTACCGCCGGACAGAAAGAACAAGGTTCATCCAGTCCTCTCAAAACTTTATAACAAACTTGGCCCTTGGAACTTTTAATTTTTTCCGGATCGACATCATAATCAATCCCGTTATGCCATTTTATCGTGAAATCCGGATGAATAAACTTGATCCCGGAGTTAACATTATTCAGTATTAAGATATTATCTTTTTGGGCCTGCCACAAGGCATCTTTAAAACGTTTGGTTCTAAAATAGAAATATAAGGCTAGGAAAAAACCGAACAATAAAACTAAAAAAGCCGAAAACACCCCTATAATCTGGTATTTATATTCCTCGAAATAGGACAACTTCTTGTTGTAAAGAACAGCATTCTTGACCTCCGCTTTATTCAAGAATCCCTCTGAACATAACTTGGCATAATCAAAACAATACTCGTTCGGAATGATCTGCATACCCGCCAGCACGGTCGAATCATGTTGCCTCTCTAACGCCAAAGCTTGTTTGGCCATATCTTTTCCGACAGTCCGGTATTGCGGTACACATCCCCCGACAGCCCAATGCCCCATCCCGATAGAAGTAATCGTGAAAGCCGGAATTTTAGGA
This sequence comes from Butyricimonas sp., assembly GCF_019423355.1. Taxonomy (NCBI): domain Bacteria; kingdom Pseudomonadati; phylum Bacteroidota; class Bacteroidia; order Bacteroidales; family Odoribacteraceae; genus Butyricimonas; species Butyricimonas sp. Next base: position 92,564 of record NZ_JAHZBP010000010.1, on the reverse strand, counting down.
TTCGCCATCATCATCGAATACGTGGCATTCCGCATAAAATAACCATCATTTTTATCTACTCGCCACGTCCCCAACAAGATAACCGTTTTCTCCGGTAACCGGGCAATAGCATCACTGATCGAATAAATCGTATGTTTCCGGCCATCCAAAAGAATCAAATCCAGCTCCGGGAATTTCTCCTTCATCTTCTTCTTCACCAAAGCCTGCAGAGAGACTCCCCCGTAACTATTATCCGTGATAAAAGCGATATGCTTAGTTCCCGAATAAAAATCCAAAATTAACCGAAGATTCGCTATCACGTCATACTCGTAAGCAAACCCGAAAACCTCCAATTCCCGAATGTTGTCACTCATCACGTCCACGCTCTCCGCCTCCCAGTTCTCCAAATCGGTACCCTCCTCCGGTAACAAGACAGCATTCCGACTCACCATCCCTCCCATGATCGGGACATCCCGAGTAACCAGTGAATCCTGAGACCAATAAGCCGTCCATGCCTCCTGCCCTAATAGAATAATGAGTTTCGGTAAACCCTTTTCGATATTTTTATCCAATATTTCTTTCATCCGCCCCTCCCACATACAAGCCTCGGAAAAACTTTTACAATTCATATTCTCTATGTCAATCGAAAATTTTCCGCCAAGTAGGCCATACTCTTCTATAAAATCCGATATATTCCTAGCAGTTTGGGAAGTTTCCGGGTTGTAGGAACTGATAATTAATATCCGAGAATCGGGCTCACCGGTTCCTCCTTTTGTTGTCCAAGAGACGAACAACAAAACAAATAACACCCCCGTGTACCTAAGATTCCTATATAGCTTTATAAAAAACTCCAACATCTTCTATTTGTAACTTCGCAAAGATATTTATTTTCACTTAAAATACGCCAAAATTCATACACTTTCTACAAAAAGATATATCTTTGGCTTAAACCTTAAATTTGTAATTTATGTCTATTATTTTTTGTATCATTTCCCGGCTAAAAAGGGACGAACAAACAGACACCTACGTGCATTTTGAACAAACGGCCACGTTACGGGAAATCGTTACCACGATAGATTCACCTTATGTCTTTTTCTACACGAAATACCCGACTCCACGATTAGGAGAACACGCACAAAAACGTTTTCTTCAGGTAGCACAAGCCACAGGAGCCGTCATGCTTTATTCGGATTATTACACGGAACAAGATGGTTCGCAAACGGCACACCCGACTATTGACTATCAATTGGGGAGCGTCAGGGATGATTTTGATTTCGGATCGATACTTTTATTCAGAACAGACGTTTTAAAAAAAGTGATCAGCGAAATGGACACGGAGTACAATTTTGCCGCACTCTACGATCTGCGCCTGCGTCTTTCCCGGGAAGGATTGATTTTCCGGATTCCCGAATTCCTGTACTCGGAAAAGGAACACGATTCCCGACGTTCCGGTGAAAAGCAATTTGATTACGTGAACCCTCGTAACCGGGAAGTACAAATTGAAATGGAACAGGCTTTCACGGCTCACTTGAAGGCCATAGGCGCCTACTTGCCTCCTGCATTCAAAACCGTCCCGTTCCAAGACGAGCATTTTGAAACTGAAGTCTCGGTTATTATTCCCGTCCGCAACCGGGAAAAGACCATCGCTGAAGCGATACGATCCGTCTTTTCACAACAGACCAATTTCAAGTATAATATTCTCGTTATCGACAATCATTCCACCGACGACACGACCGCTATTGTTAAAAAAATGGCCCAAAAGCACTCGCAAATAATCCACATCATTCCCCCTCGCACCGACCTCGGCATCGGGGGATGCTGGACACATGCCATCATGAGCGAACATTGCGGACGATTCGCCATCCAGTTGGATAGTGATGATTTGTACATCAATCGACACATACTCCAACGCATTGTCGACACGTTCCACAAACATCAATGTGCCATGATTATCGGTAGTTACAAGATGGTTAATTTCAAGCTGGAAGAAATACCTCCCGGCATCATTGACCACAAGGAATGGACTCCGGACAATGGGCGTAACAACGCCTTACGTATCAATGGGCTGGGGGCGCCCCGAGCATTTTACACGCCATTACTCCGGCAAATCAGAATCCCGAACGTCAGTTACGGGGAGGATTATGCCACGGCACTCGCAATCTCCCGTGAATACCAGATCGAACGTATTTATGAACCGCTATATTTATGTCGTCGCTGGGAAGGTAATTCCGACGCGGACTTGAACATCCAACGTATAAACGCGAATAATTACTATAAAGATAAAATACGTATGATTGAAATATTGGCAAGGCAACAGAGAATTGAAAATGGAGAATTGAAAATGGAGAATGAAGAAAAATCTTAAATCAAAAATTAATTCCTTATCATGTTTTTCGACGAATTTACGAAATCACAACTAGCCTCCTGGCCCTTGGCCCGGAATAATTACGAACGCTTGCGGAATGTCATTTATCGTACGATTGATTTCGATGGGTTCCAGATTCGCATCCAACACAACCCGGACCGGATTCAATCGGCCGTGGCTAAAATAGACGAGCAATCAATCAAGGCAAGAGCCTGTTTCTTGTGTAAAGAAAACATTCCGCCGGAACAAGCTAGTTTCGATTATAACCCCACACTGGATATACGGATCAACCCTTATCCCATATTCGACCGCCATTACACGGTTCCGGCCAAGCAACACATACCCCAACTCATCAAGGGACATTTCCAAGATATGCTGGCCATTGCACAAACTTATCCGGAGTACACGATCTTTTATAATGGTCCCCGTAGCGGAGCCTCCGCCCCGGATCATTTTCATTTCCAACTGGCAGCTCGTCACATCATGCCCCTAGAAACCGATGTAAACTCCTGCCCGAAAGAAATCTTGTGGGTTGCCGAATCACGGGAAACCACAATCGAAAGTATTCATCACTACCTCCGCAAGAATATCATACTTCATTCAAACAACCGAGAGCAATTAATGAATATTTTCAAGCAATTAGTGTCACTCGTGGGCCAAATCACCCCGAACGACCCGGAACCCATGATGAACCTCTTTGCCTGGTACGAAAACAACGAATGGTGGGTAGTCATGTTTCCCCGTCGTCAACACCGCCCGTGGCAATTCTTCGCGGAAGGAGATGAAAACATACTGTTCAGTCCCGGCTGTGTAGACTTTGCCGGTCTGATCATCTCACCCCGGGAAAAAGATTTCAACCGTCTGGACGCCCCCTTGCTGGAAGAACTTTTTTCCCAGTTAACCCTTACCGACGAACAGTTTGAGAATTTACGATTTATGATTTACGATTTATGAAGATGAAAGAACCTGTAACTTGTAATCGATCAACTTGTAATTCGCCGCAGGCGATCACTCTTTCCATTGGCATCCTTTTCGCTCCTGCCATCACCTTCCGTTTGAACGGAACCTACTGGAACAAGGATCAAAAATATTCCGGAGAATATACCATTTCCAAAGAAGGGAAGAACTTGATTCTACATTCATCTTCAGGAACACAGATCGTACCGGATCACTTCACCCTTACACCGGAGAACGATGAAACGACAAACTTCGATCTGTTAAATGTCATGATCGGGATCAATTTCCACTGGCAACGCACGGAAGACCAGAAGTTCAAAGGTACATTGAAAATCATGGACGAGGGGAAACATCTGACAGCAATCAACATATTACCCCTAGAAGATTATTTACTAAGCGTGATCTCTTCCGAAATGAGTGCCACCTCATCTTTGGAACTCCTGAAAGCCCACGCGGTCATTTCCCGCAGTTGGCTGATCGCACAAAAAATAAAGAGCGAGAAACTAACCGACACTTACCAGTCCTGCATACAGGATGAACAACAATATATCCGGTGGTATGACCGGGAAGACCACGAGCATTTCGACGTGTGTGCGGACGATCATTGTCAACGCTACCAAGGTATTAGCAAAGCCTACACGCCATTTGTCCAACAAGCCATCGAGGCCACCCGAGGGGAGGTCCTTGTGTATGGCGGAGATATTTGCGATGCCCGGTTCTCCAAGTGCTGCGGGGGAGTAACCGAGTATTTTGAAAACACCTGGGAACCCGTGAATCATCCCTATCTTACAAAAGTGATTGATAGCGATACCCAGTCTTCAACTCCCGACTTATCCCAAGAAGAGAATGCCCGAAAATGGATTCTCTCCACCCCGAATGTATTCTGCAATACCCGGGACAAGGCCATCCTGTCCAACGTTCTCAATGACTATGATCAGGAAACTCAGGACTTTTTCCGCTGGCAAGTATCCTACACTCCCCCGGAACTATCTGCATTAATAACCTCCCGTATCGGGATCGACTTCGGGGAAATCCAATCCATAGAGCCTGTGGAAAGAGGTGTCTCCGGGCGCATCACCCGTCTCCGCATCCAAGGTTCAAAACGAGACATGATTATCGGGAAAGAACTTGTCATTCGCAAAGCTTTCTCCCAATCCCACCTGTATAGCTCGGCCTTCATCGTGGAAACAGAGAAAGATACCTCCGGAGCTATTACCCGTTTCACCTTGAAAGGTGCGGGATGGGGACACGGAGTCGGTCTCTGCCAAATCGGAGCTGCCGTCATGAGTGCCAATGGCTATGATTACAAGCAAATCCTCTCGCACTATTTCCCGAACACGAAACTACAAACAATTGAAAATGGAGAATTGAAAATTGAAAATGAAATCATAAATCATGAAATCTAAAATCACTAAATCCCCTTGGTCCTGGATCCCCACTCTATATTTCGCACAAGGTCTACCCTATGTCGTTGTCATGACACTTGCCGTTATCATGTTCAAACGCTTGGGCATAAACAACACGGACATAGCCCTTTACACGAGCTGGCTTTATTTACCCTGGGTGATTAAACCCCTATGGAGCCCGCTGGTAGACATAGTGAAGACCAAACGCTGGTGGGTGATCACCATGCAATTAGTGATCGGTGGAGGATTAGCCGGAATAGCACTGACTCTTCCCGGGCCTCATGCCTTCCGCTACTCGTTAGCATTCATGTGGTTATTAGCTTTCAGTTCTGCCACCCACGACATCGCGGCAGACGGGTTCTACATGCTGGGACTCGACACCAAGAAACAAGCCTTCTTCGTCGGTATTCGTAACACGGCTTACCGCCTCGCCATGCTCACCGGACAAGGATTGATTGTCATGTTTGCCGGTTGGCTTGAAAAGACCTATTCCTCCACGCTCCCGGAAGAGATTGCCGTTCCTAGGGCATGGTCCGTCACCTTCTATCTATTAGCAATCTTATTCGTACTTCTCTTCCTCTACCACCAATTCATCCTCCCCAAACCGGAAAATGATATTCCCGTGAAAAACGGTAACCCGCTGAATGCCTTTTTCCAAACCTTTATTACCTTCTTCCAAAAGAAAGGAATTATTGCAGCCTTGGCCTTTATTCTGCTCTTCCGTTTTGCAGAATCACAACTTGTAAAAATCGCCTCCCCTTTCTTACTGGACAATCCCGAAGTCGGTGGCTTGGGACTAAACACCATGCAAGTCGGCACCATCTATGGCGTCGTTGGCCTTATCGCCCTCACGATAGGCGGAATCCTAGGCGGCATCTTCATGGCCAAGAATGGCCTAAAACACTGGATCTGGTGGATGACCGCCGCCATGAACCTGCCCAATATCGTGTACGTTTATCTGGCATTCGTCCACCCTTCCAACATCTGGCTAATCTCCTCCGCCGTCGCCATCGAACAATTCGGTTACGGGTTCGGTTTCACGGCCCTCACCTACTTCATGATGCTCTTCAGCAAAGGTCCGCAGCAAACTGCCCATTACGCCATCTGCACCGGATTCATGGCCCTCGGCATGATGCTCCCCGGCATGATCTCCGGCTATATCCAAGAACTGATCGGCTACCAACACTTCTTTCTCTGGATCATGCTTTGTACCATCCCTAGCTTTATTGCTGTGAAATATATTAGAATATGAAAGCCGTTCGAAAACGAACGACTTTCAAGCAAACACAACACATTACTAATCCATATCCAACACTATTTTATACTTTTTATTCGGCTTAAAATAAGCGTCATAAACAAACAGAAAATCCTCATCCACCACCACGTTCAACTCGTAATCCTGTTTCTCTGCCAAACGAGGATTCTTCAATCGTTTCGGAAAGAAATAACTTATTGGCAGACTTACCTGATTTACATATTGCTGAAAATCTCCATGTAAACGTTCCCAACTAAACGTACTTGTCGTTTCAATCGTGACAATACACTTTTTACCTTTCATTTTACAAGAAATACGATATGGCCGATCTCCCTGTTGATCTTTTAACGTTACCTCCCAAGCCGGGTCTCCGTAATACACCATCACATCACGTTCATACATGTAATAATAGGCCACCAAAGCAGAAGAATTCCCATGCAGGAATGCGTTTTTTGCCTCCTGTTCTCCCAAAGAGAAAGTAAGAACACTTCTTTCCCATCTTTCACTATAAGTAAAACGTTTCTTGAGTAACGAAGCGTCCCATTGATTCAATCGATATGTCAAATCCTGCTGATTCAGAAATTGAGCCTCCGCCAGAGAAAAACGTCCGGCACCAGTCAACCAGAATTGCAATGTTCCTAACATACCTTTATCATAATTTGAATAATCCATCCCGGAAACCAACGCTCCGACATTTTCACAATCCAACCAAGTCATTGGAAGCCCCTCTTTCCTGCCCCAAGAATTCCCGTAAGGCATGGCAAACAAACATACACGAGGATTAGGTTGCAATCTCAATTCATGTTTCCCCCACCACAACTTTCCGTCACGAGATGTCACATAGGCTTCTGGCTTATTCCCTCTTTGTAAAAGCATCCTATCCAGTTCCGAAAACGATTGTGATTCCCATATCACAATATCCGGATTATTATTCTCACCCCAGTAAATAGCTTGGGATAAAAGATCCGGCTGATCCTTTGCCTCCACTAAACTATGTTTTTCAACCCACTCTTGATCTCTATGACCATTCACGACACTCTCGTTTAGCAATCCCATCCGTTCAAAATATTTTCCATCTTTCAGTCCCCCTAAATCACCTATACCCCAAGCACTACTGAGTACTTTAGAAGTCTCGGCTCTCTCCACCAAACGTAAAGCCGCATCGGCATCTATTCCCGTGATAATCCCCCAAAGAAAATCAACATAAATATCCTCATCTACTTCCCGGCTCATCCGATTCAAATCTACTACAAAATCCCGGCTAACATTCTCCGGTTTCTCCACGACCGCCACGTAACGGGGCTTTATCTCTCGCAAACGAGGTAACCCGTCAGATGTCATCTGATGATAAGTCACGATCATAGCCTGATGTTTTTCCACCAATTTATCCACAACTTTTTTCCACGAAACATCTGCCAGCGTTCCTTCTTGTACCAAAACTACATACTCGGATGTATTCGTCTGAGAGAAAACTCCGGAGAAAAATGCCATGCAAAAAAGACATACCAACCCAATCTTTATCAAAAATACTTTCATTTCACGTACGTTATTTATCAATTTCCATTTCAAATACCCTTCAATTTCATCAATGTTTCTTTTGTCTTCTCATTGGAAGGACGAGTCATAAAAGCATCAACGATCCGCCCTTTTTTATCCAGTAAAATAAAACGAGGTATCGACTCAACCACGTAAAAACTCATCATTTCCTTCCCCTTATCTCCCGCGAATAACTGAATACCATCCATATCATTTTCCTTTACAAACTTCTCCCAAACAGCCTTATTCTGATCAGTAGATAAACTCACGAACACGATCTTTTTCCCCTTCATCGTCTTCTCCAATTTCTTTAAAAAAGGAATTTCCGCCCTACAAGGGGAACACCAAGTTGCCCACATATCTATATACACGTATTTTCCTTTCAAACTCTTTAAGGATACGGGTTTCCCGTTTATATCAGAAAAACAAAAATCAACGGAAGGCTCTCCCGGTCGCAAACGCGCCTCCCCCGTGTAAGGTTTTTCCAATACTTTCCTCTTTTTCGAGGTACCATCAGCCAATACGGTTAACGTACTCAGCGCAAATACAATGATTAAACATACTCTGAACAATCTCATAGTCAATAATTAATTAATAATATTTATAATAAAATAGTGGTTCAAAATAGATGATCCATTTTGAACCACCTCAAAGTGCATTATCTATGAAAAAATCTCGCTTCTTTCCACATAACCTTCACGGCCCGATCTGAAATGCCTTCAAACGTCTTCTTTAACTCCATTTTATCAATATCAAAGACAAGTAATTTACCTTTCAAATCTGTCTTTGCATTTTTATTATACACGCACACATACAAATATTGTCCCTCCGGACTAACCGTCATACAAGTAATGACATCATCCGCATCCGGCAAGGTAATAATCGGCTTGCTCGGCAACTTTGGCTCACTCGTCAGGTAAGGAGTCCATCGGTAAATTTCATGCTCATTATTATAAAAAAAGTACTGATACTTGTCACTGGAAACCAAATTACAATCAGACGTGAGTGTAATATCATTATCAGTATAGACATAAGGTGCACCATCAAATGGCTCCTTTTCAGAAAGGAACCTATTTTTGGATCTGTAGATGGAAATCTGATTCGGAGCTGCATCATCTTTCATAACTAGAACAACCCGATACATTTCACCATTACTATTTTCATCATAAAATCCGGCATTTATCACCGTCCGACCTTGCATGAAAGCCGATAAATCGAAAGCTTGATATTTATTCATAAGATGCAACAACTTGTGAGTATTATCAATACAACATATCGTAGTCCATCTATACTTATCCTCCGTATCAAACTTACTCACTAACTTATCATAGGTAGCATCTCCCGGAAAATAATCCAGATCAGGAAAAACAAAATGTTCAACTGTATTCATAATGTATAGATCTCCGGGATTCCCTTGTGCATCCTTGGTTCCAAAAAACAAAGACTTCCATACACCTTCTGCGGTGCTACAAAGAGTCGTTGGCTTTAACCCGGGAAGAAAAGAGGTTACGTCTGCCGCGTATTCAACCAACAAACTGGTAGATTCTGTAAAATACAACATCCCGTCCGTTTCCGATAGAATAACCAATTGAGAATGTAGATTACGGTAATTATTATCCACGACAACGAATGCGGCATCACGTACTCCTCGCAATTTAATATCCGAATTCAAGAAAAAAGCATTCAGATTGAAATTCGATTCCGTTTTATCCAAAACCTCGTTTTCATTCTTGGCGCGTAAGAACGATAGTCTTCCATTATCCTGATCATCATTACTCAACACGAGTATTCCGACTTCAAAAGGGGCCAACACATTCACGATAAAAGACTGGAATTCACTTCCATATTTATTCTCTACACGCAAACGGATTTCAAAAATCCCCGACCGATCAAACTTGTAATTCAATTCTTTTTCCGTACTGATAAAACGCAAGGAGTCAGCTCCTGTTCCTCCATCTACAGCAATGGCACGCCATTCGTATGTCAAAGGCAAGTCTGTCTCAACCTGACTTACATCCGGGGAGATCATCACGGCCGATCCCAATTCCACGTCAAACACGGTGTCCTGAACCGTTATCGTGATCGGTGAACCATCTGTTTTAAAACCACTCGTTTTATCATCGATACAGGCATAAAACAAAGTCCACAAAATCAATATACTCAATATTTCAAATAATCTCTTTGTCATAATCCATGTTTTTATCATTAATATTTTGGCTTCGGAATATCCACAACTCCAGGTTCCGGATGTTCCTGATAATAATTATACAAGGGAGCTACAACATATTTAATCACTAAATAATCCACCGACCACGGCCAATAATAAGTATCACTAAAATTATCCCCCACATATTTATGAATAGACTGGTAAATCTCAGGATTCGTCTCCTCTAATTGGTTATATTGCTCCAAAAATTTGAACATTAACCCTTTCGACCACGGTCCTAAAGCTTCTTCAATCCACCAATAAGGAGCTTGCATGTCGGTCTTCAGATAAGTAAGTTTCATGATCCTACTACCTAACGTCACCGGTTTAAAATATTCATTTTCCACGAGACGTAAGCCCACGGTAAGCGTGTCCGGCCGGCCATCATCTCCATCCGGACGACGATTCCACCGAATCACCGCTGCATCAACAAATTCTGTTTTGGCTGGCATAATAACCTTTTCCAACACATAATCCTGACCTTCAATAGCTGTTGTTAAAGAATCCACGAGTTCTAACGAAATCTCTCGATCAACATCAGCCGTAAACCCCATAATATCAAGTCTTATCTTGTCTTGTTTTGTTTCGCTAGACTCCCAGGAGTAAAACTCTAACGTTGACTCGAACACGTCACCCCCTAACCAAGCAATATATATTCCCGCTTTAGGTTCCTCGTAAGCCAGATAATCATTTGTATGACATCCCACGATCAAACCCATCATACTTAATACAAAAATTAATTTCATCCTATTCATAACTCCGTAATATTAATTGGTTTGAGCATCTTCTATATTTTCCGGGTGGTACACCCCTTCTTTTCCACCTTCCCTGTACTCGAACTCATCCTCCGGGATAGGCCACACATATACTTCATCTGAGCCAGGAATGGTTAGGTTATATTGGAAACAACTATTTAGAGTCAAATTCTGACGCTTCATGTTCAACCACATCCTTCCCTCTCCCATAAATTCTTTCCGATACTCTTTATTGATCAAATCCATGTTAAATTCTGCATCCTCCTCCCGATAAACAAATCCACGAGTCTCCGTGTATTTATCAAAATATTCCCGGGCTTCCGTAAGTTGTTCTTTCTTCAATAAACCTTCTGCCATGATCAGGTACATTTCAGGCAAACGAATCATGTTCACTCCTTTTTGCCCTCTGTAGGTATCTGTTCTATCACATACTTTATAAAAATGCCTATACTTTCCATTTGCATCATAATACTGGAACCAATTCAGACGATAATCCTGTTGTCCGTTATAATCCGGAACTTCATAGATTTGGGCATATCCCCAACTTGCAGGCATCAAACCTTCTGGACGACTAGACATCAATATAAAGCCATTTAATGGCAACAATCCTCCATCCAAAAGATTATCCGAAGGATTATTGAATTTTTCATCTAACTGGTCTTCCCATCCACTTTGGCCGCACACGCCCCACAAGGCTTCATTAACGGATATCCGGGAAGCATAGTCGTTATACAGATACACTCTTTCGGTTAATGCGAACTTTTGAGAACTAATCACTTTATCAGCATAAATCATGGCACTATCCAAATCGTTCTTCATCCAATAAACCCGGGCCAATAATCCCTGCACCGCGTACAAATTCAAATGGAATTGCCGTTCCGTCATAAAAGCATCCACTCCCGGGGTATTCTCCCGGACTGCATGTCCGGACAGTGGGTTGAGGAACTTATTTTCATCCTTCAACAACTCTTCGGCTTTATGCAAATCTGTTATCACCTTCTGGTAAATGTCCTTTACGGTCCGAAAAGGATAAACCAACGGTTCATACGTCTCGCAATAAGGGATAGCCGGTTGCTCCAACGTTTCCTCCCGATAGGCAGGTGCGAAATAACAACATAACTCGAAATGCATGAATGCCCTTAAGGCCAGCGCTTCACCTTTGTAAAAATTATAATAACGGAAACTATTTTCCTTGCCCTCCAGATTGAAGAGAACACTATTCACATAGCTGATATTCTCATACATTCTTGTCCAGACCTCATCAAACACTGAACGATCGGAATCTTCCCCAGTATAATTATAATGCGACCATTGATACATATAGCTGGTATTAGAAGTTCCTTCCGCAATATAATAAGAAGCTAATATGTCCGGTAAATAATAAGATAATGTTTTCCCGTACAATGACGTACTGCCTAAATTGGCATAAACCCCATATAAAGCATCTTCACACCCCTCGGAAGTTTCAAACAAAATATCACCCAAAAACTCACCTTCCGGTTTCACATCCAGAAAATTCTCACATGCGGAGAAACTGAACACGACGATTAAAAATCCAATATACTTTCTCATATATTTTTAATTAAAATGTAGGACTTATGGTAAAATTGAATCCTCGCATGTAAGGATAAGAAGTTCCTCGTTCAAACTTAACCGTGGAAAGACGTAAAACATCTGAAAAATTAACTCCGATCCTCAACCTTTTCAACCAGATATGCCTTACCCACTCCGGCTTAAACTCGTAGGCAAACCCCAAACTTGACAAATAAAATTCATTCCTCTTTTCCAAGAAACGCTCAGTCTGGTTCGCGGCAGGAAATTTAGGATCATATCCGATGTAATAGACCTTATCATCCACCTGATGCCAACGTTCTGTAAAAGCACGACGATCCACATTTCCCGAAATATCGATTCCTTCCACCTTACCGGCACGAGTTGCATTATATATCCAACCTCCACAAGTAATACTCATCCCGGCAGAAATGGAAAAACCTTTCCAATAGAAAGAAGTTCCTAAACCGAGCTCCACTTTGGCGATCGAATTTCCCATGCCGACCTTATCATTCGGATCATATTTAAATGTCAAAGAACCATCTTTCTTTACCAATATTTCCCGACCCGTGGCAGGATCAATACCTTTCGAAGGAACTACAAAGATTGCAGTACTTGACTCGCCCTCTTCAAATTGAATTTTAGGTGCTACCGGCCGATATATATTTTGTTTCAATAATTCTTCATCATATATTTGTTCCCGATTTTTATCATTTTGGTATTTCAAAGAATTACTAATTTTCTTGATCTTATCACGATTATGCTGTCCGTTCAAAGTAATTCGCCATCGCAAATTATCATGATTAATAATAGCAGTAGAAAGGCTCCAGTCATACCCTTTATTTTCCTGCTCTCCCAAATTCGTATTCAAAGACTTAACCCCCACGGAAAGCGGATAAGCTATGGGTAAAAGCATATCCTTCGTCGTCTTTTTATAACAATTAAAGTTAAGTTGTACACGTTCTTTGAATATACTCAAGTCTATTCCCAAGTTCCACTCTATCGTCCTCGATGCTTTCAGATTTTCATTTGCCATGGATATCGGAGTTGCTCCTATTCCCGTGACAAAATGAGAATCTACGGAATAACGATAAACAGACCTTGTTTCCCAGTTCGCTAAATTATTACTCCCCGTAGAACCAAAACTTGCCCTAAAGCGTAACATGTCTATGAACGAATCGGCCAAAAAGGCCTCCTTATCCGCATTCCACCCGATACCGGCAGACCAATAAGGACTCCAACGGTGATCTTTAGAAACACTCGAACTCCCGGAACTTCGATATGAACCATCGACAAAATAACGATTTTTATACATAAAATTCACATTCGCGAAAAGCCCGACAGATGTCCCGAGAGCTTCCCCCCCACTAGGGGTCCCACCCTTCGGATAACTAGAGGCATAATTGATGCTTTTTAAACTGGGTTTCAAAAAACCTATCCCCTCAAAAGCATAATTCGTTGTTTTATTCCTATTTAAACTTCCCCCGACATTGACACTCAACAAAGAACCCTCATTGATCGTCCAGTTATAAGACAATGTACTATTGACAGCCCAGTCGTTACTCTCGTCAGCATTAACTCTATAACGACCTCTTTCATCAAAAGATCTGGCGATAAAAGTAACAGATTCCGGGGAGACAAAGGCATCAGAACGAGTATCAGACAAGTTATAACTAGCCGTTCCACTTAAATACAATCCTTTCAAAATATCCAGCCGGAAAGACAGGCTATTCGAGATATTTTTATATTTCTTTTTATTAAAATTACCTAAAGACGCCTCATACATCGGGTTTCTCTCCAATCCGGTCACCCCAAAAGATTTCACCCAATTGCCATACTCATCTTTAGGCAAATCGTACGGGTTACATTTCACCCACTGCGCGTAATTCCCGTAAGGAGAATCTTTCGTATCTGTTTTGGAAATTCCTAAACGATAAGAAATAGTTAAACGATCTTTCAAATTATAGGAAAGATAAAGATCCAAACCATAACGTTGCCGTAAATCTCCTTTCATGACACCCCGGGTATCTCCGTAACGCAAACTCAGACTATAATCCATCCCACTTCCTCGCCCCGTCACGCTAACCGAGTGATCAAAAGACCAGCTATTACGCAAAGGGATTGACTTCCAGTCCGTAGAAGCCCCTCTTGCTACAATATTCATTCGTTTCCAATACAAGTCATCAAACTCCCCTACTTTCGAATCATAAACCCCATAAAGTTGTTCCAAAGCTAACTTTTCCTCCCCATTACAGAGATTGAAAGAAGAAACATCCGGGAATTGTACATTCGGGACAAAATTATAGCGCACCCTGAGTTTCGGATCTGTCACGCGTTTACGAGTAACCACGATCACCCCGTTAGCCGCTTTTTCACCGTAAATAGCCTTTGCCGACGCATCCTTCAAAACATCAATATGTTCTATATCCTGCATGTTCAAGTCATACAAATCCTCCAATGAAATTTCTACCCCATCAAGTATAATCAAAGGCGTGTTCAACCCATACTCCCCGTTCACGGGTAATGCAGTCGTTCCCCGTAGAATAATTTCCGGTATCGCATTCGGATTAGACCCCTGTTCATTATTTTCGACGATATGCATTCCGGGGACCAAAAAAGCCAATGCTTTCAATACATTCGTGGAAGAAACCTCCAAAAGTTCTTCCCCTTTAACAGAAGTTACGGCTCCCGTGTAAGAATTCTTCTTTTGCGTGAACAAACCATTCACAACCACCTCGTCCATACTCTCCACTTCCGCTTCCATTGTCACACTTAACGGTTTGGCATCCTTCACTGGCATTTCAATCTTCTTCATTCCGATAAATGTAAATTCCAGCACACTTTTTCCTCCTTCCGGCACAGTGATAGTAAATTTACCATTCATATCCGAGGCACATCCCACCGATGTCCCTTTCAGTAACACCGTTACTCCCGGTAACAACTCGCCATTTTCATCCTTCACGATCCCGGTTACAGTCATCACTTTTCCCGGTTCCTCTTTTTTCAAAACCGGTGAAACAATGATATGTTTCTCCTCAATCTTGTACCCTAACCCGGTTCCTCTCAATATTTGCTTTACCACATTTTCTAGCAATTCATTCTTCACGTCCACGGAAACTTTACCCACTTTCGCCAATAGATTACTGCTATACACGAAATCATACCCGGTCTTTTTCGTGATCGCATCAAAGATTTCTCGCAAAGCCGCATTTTCCATTTTCAATGTTAAACGCACTTCTTTATTCTGGCAATTTCCTGATAGGGGTATTACCGCCAACCCTAACAATAAAAAGCTCATCAGAATACATTTTCTTACATAGGAATTCAATCCTATGTCAAAATCATGATTTTTTTTCATAAATTTGAACTGTTTTAATTGATAATTATTCCCTTGCGGGAAATGTTATTATTAAATATCGGGGAAGTAACGCAACTACTTCCCTGATTTATTTTCATGCTTACTAATTACAATCGTTCTATTACTCACTTTACAAGATACCCCTGTTGCCAGCTCCACAATATTCAACACCTTGTCCATGTTAGCATAACGAGGGAAAATACCCGTAAATTTCATTTCCCGAATCTCCTCGTTCGCGATAAACACGTGAACATCATACCATCTCTCCAGTTCTTGGAAAACATTGAGCAAAGGCTCATCATCAAAGGCAAAGCTCCCGTTTTTCCAACTGGCAGCCATCCTCACGTTAACCGGGGCAACACGCCCCACATCCCCATCCAGAATCCATTGTTCATGAGGCTGCAATTTCACGACATCCTTTTTATACAGCACCTCAACACACCCCTCAAGCAATGTCGTCCGGTAAATCTCATCCGGATAAGCACGCACGTTAAAGGAAGTTCCCAAAACCCTCACTTTCGCCTGCTTTGTTGTTACCACGAAAGGATGTGAAACATCCTTGGCCACCTCGAAATAAACCTCTCCCTCCACATACACGCGCCTCTCTTGCCCGACAAACTTCGAGGGAAATTCAAACCGGGAATCGGCATTCAACCAGACCTTCGTGCCATCTGACAAGATCAGCTTGTACTCGCCTCCCCGTGAAGTCACCACCTTATTGATCGAAGGCTGCAAATCTGAACTATCCGCATATTCAGCATCCTCCGAATAATACACCTCATCCCCCTTCACCTTGATCATAGCCATCTGTTCCTTGATCTCCAGATGCACGGAATCATTCAGATGTACCTCTCTTCCCCCGGCCAAAATTAAGGTCGCCCTGCTGCTACCAGGAGAAAGAACTTCCACCAGCTGAGCCATATTCTCAGGCCCGGTCTCTTTTCTTATCCAACTATAAACAGCCACTCCCAACACCACAAGAAGAACAGCAGCCACCCCGGCCACCCGATAAACCAACAAACGACGCTCTTTTTCCCGTTTGCTTTTCCTGAATCTCTTAAAAGCAACCTCAACATCAAAAATATCGTGTTCCGCCAGTTGTTCCTGCAAAAAAACATCAGAACGAAACTTTTCCATCAACACGCCATGCTCCTCGCTCTCTGCCATCCATCTCTCAACCTCATTCCTCTCCTCCTCGGTGGCATTCCCCGAGACATAACGTTGTATTAATGCTGCAATCTTGTACTCCTGTTCCATAATTATTCATTAATCTATATATAAATCAGAATGGAGTCGTAAAAGTGTCAGAAATTATATTATTTTTTTAAAAGTTAAAAATTACCCTATTTTGCACACACTAGAATATTATTCTAACTTTGTCGGCAAGAAAGGTGTCTATACATGAAAGGGAATATACAATCAGATGCGTGGATTGAACAACTTTGTAAAGGTGACGAACTGGCTTACAAAGTGTTATTTGACGAATATTATCAAATACTCGCTCACTTCGCCATGAAATTTCTTCATGACAAAGAAGCCTGCGAAGACATTGTCCATGATGCAATTTTAGATTTATACAGCAGCAAACGTGTTTTTACCAACATCAACAGCTTAAAATCCTTCCTGTACCTATCTATTAAAAATCGTAGCATCAACTACCTGCAACACAAAAAGGCCGAGGAGAATTACCTGCACGATGTTTCAGTCATACATGGGGAAGAATTTTTTCTGGATGCCATCATCGAAGAAGAGGTCTATTTCCTCATGCATAAAGCCATAAACGAACTACCCGAACAGGTACAAAATATATACGAACTAAGTTTAAAAGGCAAATCCAACGAGGAAATTGCTCAAATTCTCAACTTATCACTCGATTCCGTGAAAAGCTACAAGAAACGGGGGAAACAAATATTAAAAGAAAAATTAAAAGGCCTCATCTGTTTCCTCTCCGTTACGCTATAATTCTTTTGTTATATATATATCCCGCTCACCTATTGATTAGTCGACAACCGGGAATTCGATCGTCTCGCTTTCCTCGTTCCAACTCTCAATCGTAAAATTTCCGGGATCACCACCGGGTAATATTTTACCGACAACAATATTCAACGTGAGCCGCGTATTGGGAGATAACGTGGAAGTCAACGCTTTAGAAAGAGTATGCACAGAACCATCCGCCAAAGTGATAAACAACTCCAACAAAGGATTCGGGGCGGAAGGAAACAACATCACGGTAGGATTACTCATGATGGTGGCATCCTCAGAACGGGACAATTCGAATTTCACGGTTTTCGTCATGTTCTCCGCTTCGGCCGTGTAAAAATTCATCTTCTCGGCAATATTACCAATATGGACGTTCACGCTTGTTATGCTGGAACTGAACGCACTATTATCCTCTTGTTTCAGTATTACCTTCAAACCGGCGGTAACCCGTGTAAGAGAAGCTGTCAAATCCTCCGTTCCAATATGTGCCGGTTTTATCGCGTGGACCAAATCATACACGGGCATATAAGTCCCGTCTGTATTGGGTCGCAAGCTAAAATAGAGTTTTGCCAGATCAGCTCCATTCGTTAACCCCGGGTGAGTAATTGCCGGAGAATTATAAATCGGCTCATCGTATTTGGGTGTCCCCCAATACACCATGTTATACTCGCCGATAGGCAGGTGAAGTTCTCGGTTATTGTCCCCGTACACGTCCCCCTTTGATATGACGTAATAACCATTAAATACCGTGAGCTTTCCATTTATGTAGTTACCATAGTAAATAGAGGTTCCATCCTTACACGGATATACCTCAAGAATCCCCGTGAAAGGATTCTGATTAAGCGGATCGGTTACCCGAGCACTTATTTTAGGAGTAATTAATCCAGATGTTACCCCATAAGATCCCTCATCATCATTGTCTGAACATGCCGAAACTAAAGTCAGAAGACCAAGCATTACAATCATTAATTTCTTCATAGTACCTTATTTTAATTTGATTATCAACCAAAATACGGTCTATATACGAAATAAAACAGGTAAAAGTTTATGAAATCAACAAATCTCACTTGGTCTATCAAATTTTACAGCAACTTACTCTTTTATCAACTTCAAATTCTTCACCCCGATCCGGGCCGCCAACCAAGCCGAAAACTTCTCTTCCTCCACATCAGATAATTTCTGCCCGAACGCCACGATAGCAATATGTAACGTATCGGCATGCAGAGAATCCACTTGATTACGAATCACTCTGGATATAGCAAGACTTTTCACGGAAGGATAAAGAATCTTCACCTCGGGAGTAACCTGATGCCCGATCGTATCATATAACAAGTAAGAGTTCAACCTTTCGCGCAACACGGAAATTTCTTCATCTTGCGAGGCAATCCGCTGTTTATTCTGCATGTAATAATCCTGCAACAACATATTACTAACGTCATTTTGCATCTCAGTATCCTCTTTCCCGAATCCCTGATGAATCACCAAAGGAACATCATGCAACCCGTAATGCAACATCTTTTCTTTCAACGACACGATCACTTCCTCTGATATTTCCTTACCGATCAGTGATACTTCAATCCGACGCTCCGGGTTCTCTGTTTTCACGTAACGATCCACCACCAACGTATTCGGAAAATTAAATTCGTTCTTAATAAATCGGCTAGCATTTGTCTCGAAGATATTCGTTTTCACCATATTATAAGTGATATACACGCTTGGAACCATTGTCAAGAAAATGATTGAATACACGATACGGTGTACCTTCTTTTCCCGTTCCTTATCCATGAACTTCTTTTTCGAGAAGTGCATCAGTCGCACTCCTAAAGTCGTGGCAACTGCAATAAATACCGAATTGATCGTGAACAAATAGAATGCCCCGAAGAAATAACTCAGGTTGCCGCTTGCCAACCCGAACCCGGCCGTACATAACGGCGGCATCAAGGCAGTAGCAATAGCCACTCCCGGAATCACGTTTCCTTTCAACTTCGTCGAGGACGCCACGATTCCCGCCATTCCACCAAAGAAAGCGATCAACACGTCATAGATCGTGGGGGTTGTCCGTGCCAGCAATTCCGAACGAGCTTCGTTCAAAGGCGATAACAAAAAATATAAAGTAGACGTTAACACGCTGAATATCGTTGCGATCAGCAAATTACGGAAAGCCTTCTTGATCAGTTCAAAATCATTGATTCCAACTCCCAGACCGATTCCCATAATCGGCCCCATCAGCGGAGAAATTAACATGGCTCCAATAATCACGGCCGTCGAATTCGTGTTCAATCCCAAAGACGCGATAAACGTGGCAAAAATCAATACCCACAAATTTGTCCCCCGGAACACGATTCCCTTACGGATAGCCTCCACAGTATCTTCTTCCCGCTCCTGTTCATCTGACGGGTCCAGAATTTGACGCAAATACACCCGAAAACGCTGTAATAATATCATCATACTCTAAATCTATACATCTACAAAAAGCTCAAAATAGCTCATATTCTTTAAATCTTCGCAAAAGTATAAAATCTATTACATATTCTTCCATTTTTCCCATATATAAAAGGACTGACAATAAATGAAACGCCCCCAAGAGCTTATTATCAAGTTTCTTGGGGGCGACTCCATGCAAGAACAAACTCGTTCTTATATCATAATGAACTGTTATTTTATAATCTCAACAAGAACGCAACGATTCCAATCATCCTTATCATAACGAGAACTAACTCCTTTATGATCTTTAACAATACGGTCTTTATTTATTCCATATTTACTAATGAACATATCTGCAACCGCATTTACTCGTTTTTCAGAAATAATCATATTGGCCTTTTCAGTTCCTCGTTTATCGGCAAAGCCTGTCAAACGAACACGCACCTCGGGGTTCTCTTTCATAAATTGAACCAAGTTATAAACTCCAACCTCCTGAGTAGGATCAATTTTGTAACTGTTGAAAGCGAAGTTTATCGTTGTCGGTAAAGCCTTAAATACCACGTTCGTTTCAGTTGTCGGCACCTCTTGTTTTACCACTTTAACAACGGTATCCGGGGTACGGCTAATCAATTCTTTGATTCGTGCGTCTTGTGCCTTTGCCAAATTCTGAAGGTCTGCATACTGTTTCTGGCTAACAGCCTTTTTAAACGAACGATTCTTAAATCTGAAAGTAACTCCAACACTCAGATTACTAATCCCGTCATTAGGGAATCCGCCTCTGGTCACGAGATCATCATCCAAAATTATCCCACCATATTCCAAATTCAAATCAAAACGTTGAGACAACCGGAAACGAGCTTGAATACCTGCATTAATAGTAAAAGATTGATCACTACCGATAAAAGCACCACCTATTCCTGCAAAAGGTACCAAATCAAAGCAACGATTCTCGTTGTAACGACCGAAGAAGTTTAACAAACCAAACATAAAGTCTCCATGAACAGCTCCATAATGTTTGTGCAACATCATTTTCCCATCATTTTGAAAACCATGTAAAGCACCTCCCAAACCTTGAACTCTCAATCCCCACCAAGGCGTAAACCATTTACCAACAGACAAGGCAGGCATAAAGGTTAATCGATCACCGAACTTTGCATCAGTAGACCCCTCTGCATAAAGGGTTTGAGCCCCTAAATTCAATGAAATAAACCAATTATCCCAAAATTTATTGGTTTCAAATGATGTTTTATAACCCGGCAGTTTCCTTTCTTGATTATTCTGCGCAAACGTAGAAATGTGTAATACTACCAATAGTACTAAAAATACGATTTTTTTCATTTTAAAATAGTTAAAGTTTATATTGCAACCTTTCTCAAATAAAATTGGAGAAAAACGCCACAAATGTATAAAAAATATAATTACTGTATTTTATTATACACAAAATAACTACATCTTTACTCTCAATAATCTTAGAACGTGATCTTCAAGTTCACGGAAAAAGTACGTCCGAAACCATAGAAAACCTTGGCTGTATCTTTATCATGCCCGGCACCATCCTCCGCATCAGCGATATACTCTTTATCCAAAAGATTATTCACGTTCGCAGAAACCATCACGCCAAACACCTTACTCAACGGGAAACGATAGTTGATATTAGCATCCAACACACCATATGCCGGCATCCTCCAAGGAGATTCAATCACATTCTCGGCATCCAGATTTACCGTGGGGAACGAAAATTTCGCATAATTTCGTGCGAAATGAGAATAATCAACTCCCACGTGCAACCCTCTCAAGAACTGGTAACGTCCTCCAATAGCAAAAGTTGTTTGTGCAGAATTTCCCACTCGAACATCTTTCACTTTTATGAAACTTTGAGCATGTTCTTCCCCTCCCACATCGCCTAACGGTTTACCATTCTTACCCACAGGTCGGCCTGCCGAATTATAAGCATATCCTTTACCATCACCATTCCAATGCCAGTCACCAATCGAAAACACTCCTGTAATATCAAGATTCACGATCGGGTGTAACACGAAATCCACCTCTATTCCCTGATGCAAAGCATCAATTCCCGTCAGGTAAGCAAAAGCATCCCGATCTTCTTTCACGTTCACCCTTGTGGCCTTGTCCATCCACGCCGTCCGGTAGAAATTCACGTTCGCATTTAACCACGAAGAACGGAATCCATACCCCAGCTCCATCGAGAACACTTTCTCGTTCATCGCATCCGAGTTAACAATATTACTCACATCATTTTGCAGAAAAACGCCACCCTGCATGTGAGGGGGACGAGAAAAATACCCGATATTAGCAAATACGTTATGCTTCTCCGTCACGTTATAATTAGCCCCACCCTTTATCGTGAATCCCGTGAAATGCTCTTTATCGGACTTTGCCTCATCTTTGGAATAATAAAAACGGTCCTTTCGCCAATAAGTAGAGTTTGAAACCGATCCGGCAACAAAAGCACTCCAAGCTTCACGGTTATATTCTCCCTGTGCAAAGAACCCTTCCTGCATCACGAACCCATCATAATCCCGGAAAATAATATCTCCTTTTTGCAAATGTTCCTCTTGCCAATCCTTATCATCAGCCTTGTACTTCACATTCTTTCGACTAGGATCAATAAAATACTCCCCCCCGTACAAATCCACCAATTCGTTATAATGTTTACCTTTATAATAACGCAAATCTACTCCCCCGTACACGTCAAAATACTGTCCCAACTTGGTTGTATAGGTAGAAATCAACCCGAACCAGTTATGTTCATTTTTACTCATGGACATCGCCATCACGGATCCCGTCTGGCTACTTTCATTCCATTTATAAACACTATCGTAAGCAAAGGTCTTATCTTCCGCACGATTAACCCCTAAAGTTCCAGCCGTGGTCGTCCCGTACCATGAATTTTTCCATTTTCCCTGGCCGCTATACCCGCCACCACGTCCCAACGACATGTAAAGCACGCTAGATAAACTTGATTTATTATTAATCTCCCAAAGATGATTCAACGAAACCTGAGGCTTGTGATATTTGTTATAAGCAGATACTTTACGCACATTCTTTCCATCCCGGTTAGCGAACCCGTAAGAAGGATTAAACCGGGTATCCCCCAACTCATCCCATGATTTGATTGTCATCTTGTCATTCCGGTTTCTCTGGTTGTGCCATTGCGGTGCACCAAAAGCAGTTAAAGACAATTGATGATTTTCACCCAACCGCTTGGAAATATTCACAAAATAAGAATACCCTACGAAATCCGTTCCTTGTATATAACCATCTCCCCAAGTTCTCGCCCCCAAAATAGACATCGCCCAGCCATTCTTCAGCAATCCGGTGGAAAGATTAAATGCGACCTTATTGTAACCGTCATTTCCCACACCGTATGAAACAGAACCTCCGGCTACCGCATTTGTCGAATTCGTCACGATATTGATCGATCCCCCGACAGAAGGCACGGACACTTTCGACGCTCCCAATCCTCGCTGCACTTGTATAAAGCGAGTAACATCAGCCAAACCCGACCAATTCGACCAATAGATACCTCCCCATTCCATCTCGTTCATAGGTACTCCGTTCACCATCACCGCTATATTCTCCGTCTCGAATCCCCGCAAATTAATCCTTCCATCTCCAAACGCTCCCCCCTCTTTCGTGACGTAAACGCTCGGCAAAGATTTCAATATCTCCGGGAATTCCTGTGTTGAAAGTTTCTCCTCGATCTCTTTCGCCGTAACTACCGACAAGGCTACCGGGGTCTTCCGGTCCACGGCTAAAGAACCACGCACCACCACATCCGACAAATTAATATACATCGGCAACATCCCCACGGTCCCCAGATCCACTTTCTTATTACCTACAACAACACTTTTTTTCACTTCCGAATAGCCTACACTTCGGAACACCAATACAACCGTTCCCGACTCTTCTACCTCTAATTCAAAATATCCTTCCGCATCCGTAGCACACCCAACACTCGTTCCCTCCACGCTCACGGTAGCCCCGATCAACACCTCTTTTGACTGAGAATCAACGACTCTCCCCTTAATCACCTCTTTTGCCATGACATTCCACGACATACCTAACAGGAACATAATCCCACAAATCACTTTTAACAACATACTACCCATAATATATTACTTTATGAAACACAACAAGACACGACAGGCATCTTTTAGTCTATTTAGTGTCGATCCCGCTGCGAAAGTAGCTATTTGTTTGCAACATACCTAATCATTCATTAGAATTTTTTATATATTGTCAAATTTACATACAAGAAAAGGAAGGAACAGCCAAGACGGGCATGTTCCTTCCTACTTCTGATACGATATGCAAATATCACACGATAATTTATCTCCCTTTCCGACGAATCCAGATGAATATTCCCAATCCCATAAACAACAAAGGAATAATAACCATATATATACCTTTAATCACTTTCTCCCCGACTGATCCGATGTAAATTCCATTATCCGGAAATTCAGGACGCCTCACGTCTATCGGCACTTCGTTATCCGACAACCAAAAGAAACTTCCCGTTATTAAAGTATAATTTGAAGTACGCACGTTCACTCTTCTGTTAAACTCACTATTGCTGATACAATCCGCATCACCCGTTAGGAGAATCTTTTGTTCCCGGTTTCCCTCCTTCCGGGATAACGCCACAATCGTAGGGTATGATTTTTCGACCTCCCCGATTGCCGGATTCAGCCGAACCGTGTCATCCACGAAATCAGTGGTTTCCAACTCGTTCCAACTACCAATCGTGTCACTTTTAAACAATTCAGTTACCTTGAACCCTTTATCTGCCACTTGTTCTAATCCCGAACAACTAGGAGTTGTCACGACATATCCTCTCTTATACAGGACATCGAACTCGTAAGCAATATCCCCGGCCTCTTTTGTCGGGTAAGAAAGCAATATATCGGCCTGCCGATTCGTGTCATGTTTCACCAGAATACCCGGAACTAGCTCGAAACCGAACTTGCCAAATAAATGATTCATTACCTCTCGACGCCGCGGTTCTCCCATGACAACGAGATTTCCTCCCCGATCAATATATTGTTGTAATCTAGCCTCTTCCTCCGGCTGTAACCACTCCCGCATATCCGAGATCACGAGAATATTAATATCATCCGGAACTTCCCGATCCAGTTTCACCTCATCCACGTCAAAACCTTGATTAAGCAACGCATACCGGAAAGTTCGTTCATTAGCGAACAAACTATAATCACGATCTTTATTCCCCCGGTAACTACGCTCTCCGTGTCCTGCCAAGACACCAACTTTCGGAAGTATCATCACCAACCGTTTAAAAGCGGCTGAAATTTCGGGTTCTCCCGGGAATCTTTCCATATCATCATAAATCCGCAACCATGTTTTCTCTCCATTCTCTCGAACAATCTGCCGCACAAAATCATTTCCTTCACCCGACAGATCAATCATTTCCCGAATTTCCTCCGGTCCCTTGAACTTATTGGAATCCAACCCATAAATTTTACACACTTCCACCATCTTCTCCCGCAATGTCAGATCCGGGAAACGCCGATCCAATGAAGGATTATTCGTCGTATCGTAATAATACACGTATTTCAATTTCATATCCGGTTTAAAACGCAGATATTGTTTGAATCGCTCCATATCCGGTTTCACGAAAGAAGGCGAAGCGTACCAATTGGATCGTCCTAAAACATTGATATAAGTCGTGATCGTCACCTTTCCGTCCAGCTTCGCCACGATCTCCTGACTATTCGGCGTTAAAGTATTCATCTTGGTTTCCGTCGCATCATAATACACCATTAACGTGGGCAGAGCCGACAGGTAACCCAAGAAACAAGCCAATAAAATAACACCGACATTTCGCCCTAAAGTAATCGAGAAACGAATTTTCTGGCGGACAGCATTCAGTCGAATAATGGTCAATGTCAGAAAAAGACAAACCACGATAACGAAATAAAGAACGTCCTCGCTACAAATCAACCCGCCAATAAACGTGCTGCAACGCCCGTTAATCGACAACCAATAAGTCACGTCCCGTATAAAATCGTACTCTTGCCACCACCCACCAATCATGCTCAATATCATCAACACCGCAAAAGTTCCGATCGCCGCCACGATCTGGTAAGAAGTCAGACTCGACATGAATATACCAATCGCCGCGTACGCACATATCAGCAAATACAAACCCAGTAACCCGGTAAATACCATGGGCCAATCAAAATCTTTAATCGTACTCCAACCACAAATTACCGCCAGCAAAAGAATTCCCATCATAAACGCCCCGTAAATCATCATGGATAAATATTTCCCCATAATAATTTGGAAATTTGTAATCGGGGACGAGTATAATAAACGTATTGACCCGCTACTCAATTCCCGGCTCACAAGCCCCATCGTTAAAAGTGGAATATAGAAATACAGGAAACTTTGCATTCTGGCAAACACACCGCCATACATCGGGTCCGCGAAAACACGGTACGTTACGGCAGATAACGGGTACCCCATTTCCTGCGTCCAAACCATTCCTTTCATCATATCGGCAAAAAGCATCCCGGACTGCACCCCGAAAACAACCAAGATCAACCATGCCACGGGAGAATAGAAAAGCATTTGCAATTCCGTTCTCGCAATATTATATATCATTTTAAACATAACCAGACTTTTTAATGTGCTTTTTTAGATAATTCCGCAAATATGGTATCCAAAGAACTCTTCTCCACCCGGATCTCGGATAACCGCCAATCATTAGCGGCACTCTGTTTAACAATCCGGTCGATCACTTCCTGCGCTTCCGTGAAACGAATCCGGAATTTCATATTTCCCAGCTCTTCCACCCCCAACACCCCTTCGATTCTCTCCAACTCCTCCTTGGTCGGCGCATCCACCATTGACAAATAAATGGAATTCGGCATGATGTAATTATCAAACTCGTCCACGGATCCGGAAAACACCAACTTCCCCTCCTCGATCATCAAGATATGATCACAAACTGCCTGAACTTCCGTCAAGATATGCGTGGAAAGAATCACGGTTCGCTCCTGAGCAATATCCCGAATCAACTGACGAATCTCCAAAATTTGATTCGGATCCAACCCGTTCGTCGGTTCATCAAACACCACCAAATCCGGTTTATGCACGATCGCTTGGGCAATACCCACCCGTTGCTGGTAACCACCCGATAGATTTTTAATCAAGCGTTTCCGAAAATGAGTTATACCACATCGCCCCAACACATCATCCACGGCAGGTTGGAGTTCCTTATCCGGCACCCAGCGCAACCGGGCGCAGTGCAACAGATACTCTTCCACCGTCAAATCACCATACAAAGGTGGTTTCTGAGGCAGGAACCCGATAAGCCGTTTAGCGTCCACCGGTTTATTTCTCGCATCTATCCCCTTGATAAACACGTTACCTTCTGTCTGTTTGATCACCCCACAAACAATATTCATCGTGGTTGACTTTCCCGCACCGTTGGAACCCAGCAAGCCATAGATTCCCCGGACAGGAATCTCGAAACTAATGTCCCTCACGGCCCACTGGATACTGTAACGATGTGACAAATGCTCTACTTTTACGATCGGTTCTTTCATAAATTTGTCATTCATAATAATACATATTTACATACAATACTCCTAAGAATTAATTCGTCTGTTTTTGCTCTTTATAAATCATTTGCACGATTTCACCCGCAACTCCCCGTTCTTTCCACTTCAGGGATTTCGTCGCCACATCATAACAATACACGCAACCTTTATACTCCTGATTTCCGGCCGCATCCAAAGCCACGTATAAATTCTTTTCCTGCGGATCCAGCACCATACCTTTAATGACATCTCCATCCTCGCCCACCGTATAATCCGAACTACTCGGGAAATTCCCGTCCGACTCGAAATTATACCGGAAAATCTCATTCCCTTTTGAATAATACAAAATGCTCTCTTTCATACTCGTGAGGAACACGCTATTTTCCACGATATTCCCCTTCGTCTCCGGCCATACCGATTTCAATACACTATTTTTCGCGTTCACATAAACCACTTTCATTTGATTTGCGACATCTTTCATGATAATCAACCCTTCTCCATCATTCTTACTATTCAACATTCCAAGCACAGAAACGGCCTCAAGCTCATCATAAACCGGCATAACCATACCCCAATCTCCCGGGGCCAAAAATAACTTGTCCCGCGTATCAAAAACCAAATAACTTGTCCCGGAATAAGAATACGAAATAATTGCCTGATTCGCCAGATAAGCGTCAGGGAACATACCTCCCATCATTGCGTTCGTTATCCCTTGTTGAAAATTATTCAAAAAATCTTCTCCTTGACAATTCATATCAGCGATACGTCCACCTCCCAAAAATGTAATCGTACTCTCTCCATTAGGCAACAGACGTTCCACCCTAGGCTCGGGACAATTAATCATATTCAGAATTTCCATAGAATTTGCCTCCACTTTCGCGATTTTCAACGGTTCCTCCGTAGCAATGTATATATAATTACTTTTCGCATTATAGAGAATGGATCTTGGGGCATTTCCCAAAGTCACGCCCGGATTATTTAACCGGTAAACTCCCTTCTCAAAAACACGATCTCCTCCTTCAATATTCTTGAAAGAAACCATCGATTTTCCATCATGTAAACTTAAGACCACGATACCATCCTCGTAAGGATAAGGCACTTTCAGATTAAACGTTTTAAATATAGCTCCATCCTCATTGTACACTTTTAGACGACACAGGAAAGTCCCGCACGTCGTGCATTCATACGTCAACACGTTCGACGTGGACTTCACTTCATGATCGACCTGCCATTCATAAAAAAGAGGTTTATCTTCATTTTCCTGCACTATATCAGGAGCATTCAAGGTAAAAACGTGCATCTTTTCCCCGACATAAACACTATCCAAAGGATTCACGAAAGAAAGTCGGGAAATAGCGTCTCCCCCCAAGTCCGATTGATCGTCGATACAAGAAACCAACGCAAACAAACCTAACAATATATATATCAACTTTTTCATAATTCACTCGTTTTTTATCCGTATATACATTTTACTCGTAAGGCCAGAAGATATAAGGCGGAAACTCCATCCCGTACTCCGGATGTTCCTGAAAATATTCGTACATCTCCTTGGCGACATTGATCAACTTCACCATTTTGTAGAAATAATCATCCAACGTGATCGGGCCTCCCCATATTTCCATCATTTTCTGATATTTCTCCTTTTGGTAAGGTCCCCAAAAAACATCTTTAAGCCCAACCCACCATTCCGGTTCTGCCAAATAATTACTGAAAGTAACTGTTGCTCGAAGACCTTCTTTTACGCCCAACGCGAAATCAGGGCTTGCCTCCAGTTGCAATACAACCCGGAAAACGGTATCTCGTTCATCCATAACATTCTCCCGGATAATCTCCACCGGAACATACCCGACAATAGAATCCTTAGGAATCGTGATTTCGGAAGGGACCGCCGTGTAAGCCTCGGCAGTCGCCGTTGTAGAGGCCAAATCCACTTTCACGTTTACTTTCATATCCGCACGGGCAGGTTCTCCAAGTATCTGAACCGGAACCTTCACCGTGTATTTCGCCATCTCCACGGGCTTATCCCCAAATGCATAATTCAAACTATCCACGGGGAAATATACTCGATAAAAATCATCATAATAACCATCATCACCATTTTCACTACACCCGGCACACCAAACGCCAAGACACATCACGAGAATATATGCTATCTTTTTCATCTTTATACAAATTTACTTGTTAGTACCTCCAAATTCCTGTTCACTCTTCGGCCAAGGCAAAACAAACACATCAGTAGATGGAAGAATCTCTCTATCATTAGCCGCATTCATAAAACTACAATTATCCCGTTTATAAGAAAAGAATACTTGTCCTTCCCCCCAGAACTCACGGCAACGCTCCACGAGTAACTCTTTGTTGAACGCATCTTGTGTCGAAAACCTAGAACTCTCCAGATCTTTCAACCCCCGACTATTCCGGACATCGTTCAGGTAACGCAAAGCCTTCTCCTTATCTTGCGAGTAAGTTGCCTCAGCCAGAATATAATACATCTCGGGAAGACGAACCAGACATACCCCTTGAAAATTATATGCCTGTTCCTCCTTTTTTAGTAATCGGGTAAAAGCGTATTGCTGGGAAATCGACTCGTCTTCCGTGAAAAACTCCGTGTAACGCATATCCTTACTATCCGCCTCAAAACTCCCCACCTCATAAATCGAACGCATTCCCTCTCGAACCCGCACGACACTGCCTGATCCTAGCGAACCTTTTAAAAACAGATCGTTATAAGGAGTGTACAATAAGCTGGAATAGAGACCCCAAATTAATTCTCTATTGGCTCCATACCTTTTCACACTAGCAAAAACTTTCGAATCCGTTAACCTGAACTCCGGATGGGCAATAACTTTTCCCGCGTAATATGCCGCACTGTCCAAATCTCCCTTGTAATGGAAAACACGCGCTTTCAAAGCCCACACGGCATATTGGTTACAATGCTGGTAACGTGTCCCCCGGTACACGGAAGTCGCTAAAGAATCCTTTACCAATTTATCGTTAACCAGAATCTTCTGGGCCTCGGTCAAATCAGCCAGCACATTATCGTAGCATTCCTTCAACGTGTATATCCGCTTGTTCTCCAAGTCAAACGAATAAGAATAAGGAATCCCGCCTGCCCCGGAATTTATCTTTATATTATCACAAAACAAACGCATAAGATCAAAATGCAAGAAAGCACGCAAAGCATACGCCTCCCCCCGAATAACCGTGTAATCCGGATCTTTGGCAACATCTTCTTTCTCCACGTTCTCGATCACATTATTCACGTACATGATACATTCATACGCCTTAGACCAAATCCCATCCACCGTTTCGGAAATAGCCTGATCCGTGTATTTAAAATTCGTGGCCGCATAAACACCCGTCATACCATTATAAGGATCGTAAAACAATTGTCCCACCTGATCAATAAAACCGTAACTCATCGCTTTCCCGTACAGGCTTGTTTGTGCCATCGAGGCATAAATGCCATACATGGCGTCTCGATACCCCTGCACGTCCTTGAACTGTTTGCCTTGTTCAACCGTACCCTTAGGCTGTACATCCAGAAAACTATTGCACCCACACAGACCTACCAGTACACAAAGCCCGAACAGCAACTTAGATTGTATATTTTCTCTTCTCATAACTTTCGTTTTAATTCATTCTTTTAAAATGCAGCACTTATAGAGAACTCGAAACTTCTCGCAAAAGGATAATCAAGTCCCCGTTCCTGTTTAATCGTGGACACCCGGAATATATCATTCATCAAAAATTCCACCCGTAAACGATTCAAATACAATTTTCGACACAAATCCGGCATAAAATCGTATGATAAACTCAAACTCTTCATGTTCAGGAAATATTCATCCCGGATAAAACGACTCGTGACATCAGGAATACTTTTGTCGGCAATATCCTTGTACTTTGCGTGATCCCCCACTTGACTCCAACGACTATAAAACACCCGTTTATCAGCGTTATATTGAGGATCCGCCCCCTCCACCCGAGTCACCAAAGTCTGGTTATAAATCGTCGCACCCAAAGAATAATCAAACATCATGTTTAAAGAGAAACCCTTGAAAGTCAAATAAGTGGCAAAAACTCCCGACAAATCAGGATCGGAATCCCCGTACACCCGCTTATCCCAATAGTCATACACGAAAGTCGGGTTCCCTTCCTTGTCAATAAAAATCTCCCGTCCGGTAGCCGGATCGATACCTCCTGACTTGACAGCCTTCACTGCACTGATAGAATGTCCTTCCTCGTAGATTGGCGGTGGCATCCGTGACGTTTGAGTATTCAAAGAATCATTCAATATTTTCAAAGAATTACTGATCTTCTTTATCTTATTCTTATTATGTTGCATCGTGACCGACAACGACCAGTTCCATTCCTTATTCGTTACGACAACGACCCTCGCCTGTAACTCGATACCCGAATTGGCCAATTTTCCCATATTCTCCTTAGCGGTAGGCATCCCGATAGAAGGGGCTTTCGTCACGTCAAGTAACAAATTATCCGTGATCTTGTTATAATAATCCACGGTCATATCCAAGCGATTACGAAAAAAGACAACATCAATCCCCACATTATAATTCAATGCCCGCTCCCATTTCAACTCCGGGTTTCCAATAGCCATTGGCACCGCACCAATACCTTTCCCGTAATCCAACTCCCCTTTATACTGGTAAGTCGTCATCGCCTGATAAGGAGCAAAAGAGGCATTCCCGGTGTACCCGACACTGGCTCTCAATTTCAACCGATCCGTAGATGAAGAATGCATGAACTTCTCTTTATGAATATTCCACCCCGCTCCGACACTCCAGAATGGAGCATAACGCTGATCCTCCCCAAATTTTGAATCTCCTTCGTAACGAATAGAGGCATCTAAAAAATAACGGTCATCGTAAATTATGTTCGCGTTCATAAACGCTCCCATCGTGCGGGAAATATCCTGCGAGCCACCCGGTTTTTCTCCTTCCGGATACTTTGTGCTAAAAGCCGGATGTGCCAGTTTATCCGAAAAAATCCCAACGCCGACATACGAATTAGCATTACTCTCGGTGGATTGAATCGTTCCACCTCCAATTACGCTTAACAACGTACCCGTCCCGAACATTCGATTATACGATAACATCAATCTCCCCTGATAATCCACGCTTTTCGTGTTAGAAATACTGATTTTTCCCGATTCAGCGGCAGTTTTCCCTCTAAAATCATTCGATTCCGGGGAACGGAAAATTTCCGTATCGTTCTTTGCCTTGTTTAAAGAAAATGAACCTTCCACCCGAAAGTCCGGCAACACCTCCACTTTCAAATCTAAAATAGTATTCAAATAGAATTGTTCTCCTTTATTATAACTTCCCAACGATGCCTCGTACAAGGGATTAGGCGTGTCGTAACTCAACGTCCGGTTCAACGAACCATCAGCCAGATACACCGGATCATAAGGATTCAATTTCACGTATTCGCCAAATGTACCATAAGGAGACTCTTCATTATTCACGGACGTAATGGTTGTCGTGTTCGACACAAACACTTTATCCTGTTTATTATACGAGAGCTTGAACCCCAAGGAATACCGATCCCGCTTAGATTCTTTCATCACCCCTTGCTCCGTCCCATATCGGGCAGTCAAGCTATAACGTATATAATCGTCACCCCCGGCAGCATTAATGGAATGATTATGTGACAACGAATTACGTAAAGGTTTGGAAATCCAGTCTGTATTTACACCTTCCCGTACCCGCAAAAATTTCTCATTATACAACTCATCCAGTTGATATTGATTACTACTTGTCCCCACGTACAATTTAGCCCTTTTTTCGTATTCCAGTTTTTCCCCGGCATTCAACAAATCATAATCACTTAAATCCGGCATAGAAACCCGAAACGTCCCGTTGTATGACACCCTCATTTTCCCCGCTCTCAAAGGT
The DNA here is from genome assembly GCF_019423355.1 of Butyricimonas sp. NCBI lineage: Bacteria > Pseudomonadati > Bacteroidota > Bacteroidia > Bacteroidales > Odoribacteraceae > Butyricimonas > Butyricimonas sp. Next base: position 59,291 of record NZ_JAHZBP010000010.1, on the reverse strand, counting down.
TTTGTCGTGATAACAACAACCCCTTTTGCCGCCTTGGCCCCATACAAGGCAGAAGCTGAGGCATCTTTCAAAACGGTCACGTTCTCCACGTCATTAATATCCATATCAAAAACATAGTCCAGATCAACTTCCGCCCCATCCACGATAAAAGTCGGGACATTGGATGACCCCTCAAAACTACTCCTCCCACGGATCAAAATTTCCGGCCTCGTGTTCGGGTCCGATCCCATCTCATTATTCGTAACAATCTGCATACCCGGTACAAAAGCTGCCAAACTCTGCAACAAATTTTTCGTCCCCACGCTCAACAACTGTTCCCGCTTTACCGTCGTGGCCGCACCCGTGTAACTATTTTTTGACTTCGTTCCGAATCCGGTAATAATCACCTCCTCCAATTCATCCACATCCGGTTTCATCACGATAACCAAATCCTTCGTCTCCACACCTTTAATTTCCCGCTCTTGAGTTTTCATCCCCACGAAAGAAAATACTAGAACCACGCTATCCCTCCTCGAGAATTCAAACTTGAACTTTCCATCCGCATCAGTAGCCGTTCCGATTGTCGTTCCTTTCAATGCAACAGTCACCCCCGGTAAAGGCATCCCCACCTCATCCTTCACAATTCCGGTGATTTTCCATACCACCGGACGTTGGTCTTCAGTTTTAGGAGAAATCACAATCACGTTATCCACGATGTGATAAACCAATGAAGTTCCTTTCAACACGCGCTCCAATATTTCGGTCACCGTCGCGTTCTTCACGGAAACCGACACGTTCACCCCGGTCACCTCGTCATCATTGTAAAAGAATTCATAACCGGACTTCTCTCCCAGTTCATTTAAAACTTTTACCAAGCTTTCCGATTTCTTCTCCATAGATAACCTGACATTCTGTGCCACGCTTTTAGCGGACACTGAATAAATAGTAATTAGTAATAGAAAAAGACAGAGTTTCATAACCGTACAGATTTTTTTTAGGACAGACCTTTCCCCTGTCCTTACATTTGGTTTTTTTTTCATAACTTTGTAAGGCTAAATTGTTTGTACTAGAATCAATTTTTCAGCTTATACAGGAAATGTTCGCTGCATTTCCTGTATTTTTATTGTATCATGATTGTATGTTCCTTTATCTCGAATTTTATATCCGTGGTCATCTCGATCATCTTCAACACCTGACATATATCCGCATATTTCGGTAATGACCCCGTGAATCGTTTTTGTTTCATCGAAGGATTCGAGAAGAAGAATTCCACGTTGTACCAACGGGATAACTTCCGAATCACCCCTTCCATATCCTCGCTGGCAAAAGTAAATCGATCCAGTCGCCACAAGGTATATAACTTGGTATTTACTTCCCGGACGGTCATCTCTTTCCCCTGCAATAGCGCTTGTTTCCCGGGTGTTAACACAACCTTTTCTCCATTCACCTTATCGTTCACTTCAACCCGCCCCTCGACTAACGTCGCATGACAACTTCCCTCATCCTCATATATCGACACGTTAAAAGAAGTCCCTAACACCTTCACGTCCATATCCCGAGTCTCCACGATAAACGGGGCCGCCTCGTTCCGTGCCACTTGAAAATACGCCTCCCCGGTCAACTGCACCCGCCGCTCGTTACCGACAAAGTGAGCGGGATATTTCAACTCGGACGCACTATTTAACCAGATTTCAGTGCCATCATCCAGCACGATTTTGTACTCCCCTCCCTTCGGAATTCGTAACGTGTGCCATTCCGGCATACTCGAAAGTGCAGATAAAGAATACTTCAAACTACCGTCCTCGCCAATATTCAAGGTCTCCATCCCCGTTATATTTAAACAGGTATCTTTCAATCCCTGTAACACCACGTGTTTCCCCGTCCCTGTTATCAGCACGGCCCGTGTTCCACCCTGTTCTATCCGGGCAACAGCGACTTGTTTCGTTTCCGGTTGAGACGAACCGGCCATTTGCCAATAAATCAGTCCTCCCACGAAAGCCACCACCACGGCAGCCACCGCTCCCCACACTTTCAACAAAGAACGTCCCTTCCGAACCGGTTTTTCCATCACCTCCTTCAACTGTTCCCACCGCCGGGACGTGTCAAACGATGCGTACTCCCCGATCTCCCGTTGCAAAACATCCTTATCCCACAACTCTTCCAATAACCTCTGATGCCGCTCGTTTTCATCCAACCACACCCGAAGACGGCTCATTTCCTCTTCCGAAATATCCTCCCGTAAATAAGCCAGGATCAACTCATGTATGTCTTTTGTAACTTTCATATACCTGAATTTTACACCTTAAACACACTCGATCGACAAATAGGTGACAAGAGTATGAAAAAAATATCATCACGTACACGTAATACCACATAACCTCTAATGATTCCCTGTAACAATAAATGCATGAAGACACCTTCTTACTTGCGAGAAAATTCGTTATCGTATGCCAAAACAGAAGTTCTGTTCGAGTTATTTTTATTTATTGTTTGTTAAAATGGCGGCTATCATCGGGCTATAATGGGGCGAGTATGCGGCGACAGCGCCTAACTGTCGCCCAACAGTCTAGTAACAGCCTAGTAATTCCCATAATTAAGATAAGATCATCCCCGGCAAAAGAGGAATCATTACGAAAAGACCTTCATTACAAACCAGGAAAAAACATCCCTGCATAAACGAACAAATCACCTAATCTACCCCGTAAATAAGACTTTGCCCGTTGTTTCTGTGTTTTGATAGTATTCAACGATATATCCAATTCTTCGGCAATCTTCTTATCCTCCTGTCCATCCACGTAAGAACGTTTAAAAATTTCCTTGCACTTATCCGGTAGCTCGTCAATTGCCCCAAAAAGTTCCGCCACCACTTCTGCCCGGATCTGTTGACAAAGAAAATAGTCTTCATCCAACTCTTCCCGTTTCAGATTTCGATAATTCCGGTCCCGAATCTCCAAATCCCGGAGATAATTCAGACACCGATGCTGCACACTATTATACAGAAAAGTTTTTACTGTTTTCAAATTAGGGAAGCCACCCCGATCCATTCTCCAGAAAGCGAGAAAAACATCCTGCACGATGTCTTCCGCCTCCAAACTATCCCGCACTATACGAGTCGCAAAAAAGCATAGCGCCTTATGATACATCTCGAACAATCGCTGAAAAGCCTCCCGCTCCCCCCGTTCCAGACATTTCACAAATTCCGGTGACTGAATATCAATATTATACATCAAATCCCTATGCTTAATTTGCTTATCGCACGTTCCTATCAAAACTTCCGATAAATAGAAGCGTTTACAAAAATAAGTATTATTTTATCAAATCAAAATAAATACTTCAAATATCAAAAAGAGCCGTCTTCCATTCGGCAGACAGCTCTCTTCTCTTTACTTATTCTCAATAGATAACCTTATCTTAAATAACTTGGCTTACTTTTCTTTTTACATTTACCTTCACTTCGGGAAGACTAACCGGTCCGAAGATCGTGTCTTGACTTGCTACTTTCTGCACCGGAGCAACCGCGGTAGTGTTTTCTACATTCTCTTGATCGGCATAAGCACATACGATTTTTTCAGCTTTAGCTTGGTTTAAACTACGTCCACCGATAAACACTGTAATTACAGCCACGAATACTATTATAATATACTTCATCATTTTATTTTATATTTAAAAATTAGACAACTATTTTTAATCACTCTCTTTATTTCGTTGTTGTTATCTTTCAACAATACAAAAGTACGACACTTCCCCCTACCGGGAAAATTATCCAAGTTATACTTTAGTTGTCATAAGGTTAAATATATGTTAGGCTTAAAAAAGATAATCCTCTCTTTTATAATAATTAACCAAAGCGGCTTTCCCCGTCTATCCAAGGAGTTAAAGGGTATTTCATGCTCACAACAGAGCGTTAACGAAATCATAATTCACCCCCTAAAACCTCAATTTTTTAAGGGAAACGATTTATCGGGGAATCTTGATTTTATGCTGATATTTATAAAAACAGGCATAAAAAAGAATGTAACGAAGGTCATTTCAGTCCCATTCGCTACATTCCGTAATGATTTTATCGGGTTATCCCGCATAAATAGTCTTTATCGAACTTCCGATCCCGGTTTCACCTCTTTATCCGGAGAAACAAAGGAAAGCGTTCCATCGGCATTCTCGGCCATCAAGATCATTCCTTGTGACACAATACCTTTTAACGGTTTCGGTTCCAAGTTAACCAACACGCTGACTTGACGCCCGATCACCTCCTCCAGCGTGTAATGCTCGGCAATACCCGAAACAATCGTACGTTCGTCAATTCCCGTGTCCACGGTTAATTTCATCAACTTCTTAGTCTTAGCCACTTTCTCGGCAGCGATGATCTTACCTACCCGAATATCCATCTTCATGAAATCCTCGTACTGGATATTCTCCTTGGCAGGGGCGGCCTTCACGGAAGCCATCTCGTTTGCCTTCTTGGTAGCCAACAATTTATCAATTTGAGCCTGTATCGTCGCATCCTCGATCTTCTCGAACAACAATCCGGCCTCTCCCAATTCATGCCCGGCAGGAATCACGCCATCACCCATTTTAGCCCAATCAATCACGTCAATATTCATGAACTCACGTAATTTCTGAGAAGAGAATGGCATGAACGGTTCCATCAACGTGGAAAGGTTGGCAGAAATCTGTAAACAGATATTCAGAATCGTCTTCACCCGTCCCTCGTCCGTCTTGATCACTTTCCAAGGTTCGGTATCTGCCAAGTATTTATTACCCAAACGAGCCAGATTCATCGCCTCTTTCAACGCGTCGCGAAAATGGAAGGTCTCCAGACTCTTCTCAACACGTTCCACGATTTGCGGAATTTCAGCCAAGACTTCTTTATCGTAATCCGTCAACTCGCCCCGTTCCGGTACCCGGTTGGCAAAATACTTTTGTGTCAACACCAACGTACGGTTAATGAAGTTCCCGTAGATAGCCACCAATTCGCTGTTATTCCGAGTTTGGAAATCTTTCCAAGTAAAGTCATTATCTTTCGTCTCGGGAGCGTTTGCCGTCAACACGTAGCGTAACACGTCCTGTTTACCGGGGAACTCCACGAGATACTCGTGCAACCATACCGCCCAGTTCCGGGATGTGGAAATTTTATCTCCTTCCAAATTCAAGAACTCGTTGGCCGGCACATTATCCGGTAATATATAAGAACCATCGGCTTTCAACATTGCCGGGAAAATAATACAATGGAAAACAATGTTATCCTTCCCGATAAAATGAATCATCCGGGTTTCCGGGTCTTTCCAGTATTTTTCCCATTCCGGAGTCAGGTCTTTCGTGGCAGAGATATACCCGATCGGGGCATCAAACCACACGTAAAGCACTTTTCCCTCGGCTCCCTCGATTGGAACGGGTACACCCCAATCCAAGTCACGGGTCACCGCACGAGGTTGCAAACCGTTGTCCAACCAAGATTTACATTGCCCGTAAACATTCGGTTTCCACTCTTTATGCTCTTCCAAAATCCACTCTTTCAACCAACCTTCATACTGATCCAAAGGCAGATACCAGTGTTTTGTTTCTTTCAGTTCCGGTTTGTTTCCCGTGATCGCAGACACCGGGTCAATCAAATCGGTAGCGTTCAAGCTAGTTCCACAAGCCTCACACTGATCCCCGTATGCCCGTTCGTTACCGCAATGAGGACATTTCCCCACGATATAACGGTCTGCCAAAAATTGCCCTGCCTTTTCGTCGTAGAACTGCATCGAGGTCTTTTCGATAAATTTTCCCTCGTCATACAGCTTCTTGAAAAAAGCGGAAGATAACTCGTGATGCGTCTTCGAACTTGTCCGGGAATATATATCAAACGAAATACCCAATTCCTCGAAAGAATCCTTGATGATCTTGTGATAACGATCGACAATATCCTGCGGGGTCACACCCTCTTTTTGAGCCTTGATCGTGATCGGCACCCCGTGTTCGTCCGATCCACCGATAAATGCCACATCCTCACCTTTCTTCCTCAGATACCTCACGTAAATATCGGCAGGCACGTATACCCCCGCCAAGTGTCCGATATGCACGGGTCCATTCGCGTAGGGCAAAGCCGTGGTAATCAAATTTCTCTTGAACTTACTCATATATCCAGTTTATAAACTTTTGAACTCTAGTGGCGCAAAGTTAGAAAAATATTAGTTACCTTCGTACTATAATAACAAAACTTCAACTTTTATGTTACGACCTATATACCTGCAGCCGGGAGATAAGGTGGCTTTAATTTCACCCTCTGGCGTTGCAACAAAAGAACAGCTGGATGCGGCCTGTTCACTCCTGACCTCTTGGGAGTTAGTGCCTGTACCCGGACAACACGTTCTTTCCCGACACGGGAGATTGGCAGGCACGGATGAAGAACGATTACATGATTTACAAACAGCCCTTGACGCCGAGGACATCCGGGCCATCTGGTGCATGGCGGGAGATTACGGGATGTTACGTATCGTACAAGAGGCGGATTATTCCATATTTCAAGGAAACCCCAAATGGGTGATCGGGATGAACGACATCACGGTGTTACACGCCAAACTCCATTCCCTCGGAATCGAGAGTTTACACGCCTTCATGCCTTCTGATTACAACACAACTTCCCCGGAAGTGGTCACGCAATTACGGAATTTCCTTTTCGGGATCATTTCCTCGTACGCCATCCCTGCACACCCGTTCAACCGACCGGGAATCGTGGAAACCGAAATGATCGGTGGAATGTTGCAATGGGTGCATAACTTGCATGACACTTGCATCGAACGGAACACGAGAGGGACGATCCTTTTCATCGAGGACCCGTCTAACGATCTGTACGAAATTGACCGGAACGTGAAATGTATGAAATACGCCGGGAAATTCCAACATCTGGCCGGATTGGTAGTCGGGGAATTCGGAAAAGAATCGACCCCGGAATTTAAAGCAGAAGTGTATAAACTGATTCATGACGCCGTGGAAGATTACACGTATCCCGTGTGTTTCGGTCTTCCGGCCGGACACGTGCGCGACAATTTTCCCCTGATCCTGGGAGCAAACGTAGAATTAATCGTTCACCCAAAAGGAGCGGAACTACATTTCCCCTGATCACGTACAAGCCATGCACAAAATTTTATTGGTAACTCTATTTTTAATTTACATTGCAATGAATAATATTGTTTATCCGGCAAAGCTGGACACCCTATACCGGGCGATTGACCATCGCCAGTCACAACACGATTTGCCCTTGATCGGCATTTCTGCCAATTTCGAAAACGGGAACTCGTGTATCGAACACTCGTACGTGATTTCGATCCTGCAAGCGGGCGCAATACCCGTGCTACTTCCCGTGCATAACGACATCGAAACGCTCCGGAAGACCATCGAAACGCTCGATGGATTGATGCTTACCGGAGGTGGGGATATTAATCCGCTGTACGGAAACGAGGAGCCTCTCCCCCCGCTCGGAAGTATTGATGCCGCCAGAGATCAATTCGATTTCACGCTGGTAAAACTGGCTGCCGACCGACAAATCCCCATCTTCGGAATCTGCCGCGGACACCAGATCATTAACATGGCTTTCGGGGGGACAAACTACCAGGACATCTATTCCCAGCATGAACAGCAACTACTGAAACACAGCCAGTCCATCAGCCGGGAATTCGGTTCCCACACGGTAAACGTTGTCAAAAACACCGTACTCCATTCTGTTCTCGGAACAGACTCCTTGATCGTGAATTCATACCACCATCAAGCAGTCAAAGACGTGGCTCCCGGATTCCGGGTAAGTGCCACCTCTCCCGACGGGATCGTGGAGGCCATGGAAGGGATGCCCGGGCACTGCGTATTCAGCGTGCAATGGCACCCGGAGAAAATGGCCGTTCGCCCGGATGAGCAAATGATGAAGTTATTTCATTATTTTGTGGACGAGGCAACCTTGTTTAAGAAAGCCAAAGAGATTCATCGAAACAGTCTTATCGTGGATTCCCATTGTGACACCCCGATGAAATTCACCGAAGGATTCAATTTCGGGGAACGTCACGAGGATGTCAAAGTCGATCTCCCCAAAATGCAGGAAGGACGAGAAGATGCCGTTTTCATGGTAGCCTATCTTCATCAAGATGCCCGGGATGATGAATCCCTGCAAGCTGCCACGCAAAAAGCCGTGGATATCTTTTACCAGATTTCCGAACAGGTAAAACTCAACGAAAGCCGAGTAGGCATTGCCTATAACGTGGATGATTTGATCTACTTGAAAAATGCCGGGAAGAAAGCCATCTTCCTTGCCATCGAAAACGGGTATGCCATCGGCAAAGACCTCAACAATCTTTCCATGTTCAAAGACATGGGGATCACGTACATCACGTTATGCCATAACGGGAGCAATGATATTTGTGATTCCGCCAAGGGTGAGCCGGAACATGACGGATTGAGCCCGTTCGGTCGGGAAGTCGTGAAAGAGATGAACCGTCTCGGTATCATCATCGACATCTCGCATACCAGCGCAAAAACAGTGCAGGATGTTCTGGAACTCAGCACGGCACCCATCATCGCATCCCACTCTTCCGCACGAGCTTTATGCGATCACCCAAGAAACCTCACGGATGATCAGATCAGAGCGATAGCGGCTAAAGGTGGAGTGGTGCAGGTATGCCTCTATAACTGGTTCCTAAGCAAACAACCCAACCCGACGATTCTGGACGCCGTGACACATATCAATCATATCGTGCGACTTGTCGGCATTGACCATGTGGGTATCGGCACGGACTTTGACGGTGACGACACCGAAAAGCTAACCGGTTGCCGAGCTGCCAATGAAGTGATCAACCTCACGGTTGAACTTCTCCGACAAGGGTACACCGCCGAAGAACTGCATAAATTATGGGGAGATAATTTATTGAGAGTATTGAATACCGTGCAAAATTAAAATACAAGCTTGCAATTTTCAGCTCATGCTAAATTTCACATTTTAAACCATGACGATCGAAACGTTACACCAGAAATTTATACACAAACTACCCGGTGAAACAGCACAAGAACGGATGTCTCCCCAGCCGAAATACGTGGAAGGGAAAGAGGGAATCCATCAAGGTCATCCCATTAGCAGTGCCGTTATGATGCTCCTTGTTCCCTACCAAGGAGACTTGGCGATACCTTTCATCAAAAGAACAAATGCAGGGAAATATCATGGGGGACAAATGGCCTTACCCGGTGGTAAAAGTGAACCGGGAGACGGGAATAGCCTAAACACGGCATTACGGGAATGTGAAGAAGAGATTGGGGTACCCCCCAAGGAGGTCACGGTTATCGGAAAATTAAGTGACGTGTATATTCCATTAAGTAACTTTAATATAACGCCCTTTGTTGGAACTATCCCGGAAATGCCTAATTTTGTACTCTCGAAAAATGAAGTAGAAAAAGTGATCATCATTCCGTTAAAAGACTTACTGGACGACAAGAATAAAACAAGTCAGGTATTGTACCGGCAGGAACAAAAAATCATAGCCCCGGGTTACAAGATCGGAGAAAATTTCATCTGGGGAGCCACGGCCATGATGATCGCGGAACTGGAAGCCATGGTAAAAAACGAACAATAACGACTGAACGCAAGATGAAGAACAAATTTTGTATATACATTCTCTTCCTGTTACTCGGCTGCATGGCTTGTAATTTTTCCACCACACAGGAAAAATACAAAACACTTGGCAGCGAAACATGGGAACGAGACAGCAATTACAAATTCGAATTCAACATCACGCAACCCGGCAGTTATCATGTCAGCACCTGCATCCGTCACTCTACTGACTACAAACAAAGAAATATCAGTTGCTACTTGATCATCCGACATCAAGGAGCAGAAGTGGATAAAGAGAATTCAGACATTATTATTGTAGACAATAACGGCAGGTGGGTCGGCCAAGGACTCACGGGACTAAAAACAGTCGTACAACCGATTGACCGGATTTTCCATTTTGACTCCACGGGTATTTATACCATGGAAATCAAACACCGGATGAAAGATAAACAACTGAAAGGGATTAAAAACATAGGAATTAAAATAAAATCCACAACTTATTATGGCGAAGAATAAACTGGCGAAATTTGCCGAAATGGAAACCTTGGAAAACGTGTTCCAGCCCACCCATGAAGAAGTATTCCGCACGGATTACAAGTTAAAGGGAAAATGGGGAGAACAAGTTTTCGGCAATGATCACCCGATCGTTTTAGAAGTGGGATGCGGTAAAGGGGAGTACTCCGTGGGATTAGGCGAACTCTATCCCGAAAAGAACTTTATCGGGCTTGACATCAAAGGAGCCCGAATGTGGACAGGGGCGAAAGCCGCGAAAGAAAAAGGAATGAAAAACGTCGTTTTCCTGCGTACTCACGCGGAAGAACTGGAATCTATTTTCGCACCCGGAGAAGTTTCCGAAATTTGGATTACCTTTCCCGACCCTCAAATGGCAAAAGCCCGCAAACGACTCACGGGAACCCGTTTTCTCTCCTTGTACCGAAAATTCCTGAAGGAAGACGGCCTTATCCATTTGAAAACAGACAGCCCTTTCCTCTATCAATACACGGCAGAACTGGTCAAGGTGAACCACCTCCCCGTGAACGTCAACACGGATGATCTTTACGGGGTTGGAGTGGATGATAAGATTTTAGGTATCAAGACTTTTTATGAACGGCAGTGGCTGTCACGAGGTAAAACCATTAAATATATCCAATTTTCATTGGCCGGATCGTCCCAACTCATGGAACCTGAAATCGACATTGAAAAGGATGATTATCACAGTGAAACACAATTCATGACGAGACAATTGAAAGTTGAAAATTGAAAATGAAAAAATGAAAGAACCTGTAACCTGTAACCTGCCAATTTGTAACTCGCCGAAGGCGAATTCTCCCCGGGTATTAATGGCGATGAGCGGTGGAATTGATAGCACGGTGGCAGCCATGTTGTTACAAGACCAAGGGTACGAGCTGGTAGGAGTTACTTATCGGGTATACGATCAAATCTCCCAAGCCTGCATGGAGAAAGAAAAGGGGTGTTGCAGCGTGAACGCCATTTTCGAGGCTAAACACATGGCCCAGCAAATGGGATTTGAACATCATATTCTCGATATTCGGAAAGATTTTAATGATCTGGTGATTCGGAATTTCATCGATGAATACTTGCAAGGGCACACGCCCAATCCTTGCGTACTCTGTAATTCCACGATCAAGTGGGGAAAATTGATTGCCATGGCCGACGAGCTAGACTGTGATTATATTGCCACGGGACACTATGCCCGCATCGGTCAACAGGACGGACGTTATTTTCTGCGCAAAGGAGTGGATGAGACCAAAGACCAGACTTATTTTCTCTGGACGTTAACCCAAGAAAATCTTGCTCGCACGATCTTTCCACTGGGGGAATTAACAAAACCTGAAGTACGACAAATTGCCTTGGAGAAAGGATACGAGAAACTCTCCAAGAAAAGCGAGAGTCAGGAAATCTGTTTCATCCCGGATAATGATTACCGTACCTTCCTCGCAGAGAACGTGGAAAACTTTACAGAGAAATACGGTCCCGGATTGTTTGTTGACACTTCCGGCAAACGCTTGGGAGAACACCGGGGCTTCCCCAACTACACGATCGGACAACGCAAAGGACTTGGCATTGCCCTAGGGCATCCCATGTTCGTGGTCGATATTCGACCGGAAAGCAATGAGGTCGTGCTGGGAACCCGGGAAGAACTACAAGGAAAGACGTTCCGGGCAAAGGATATTAACCTAATGAAGTACGCTTCCCTACCCGATGGCTTCGAAGTAAACGCCAAAATTCGTTATCGAAACCGGGGAGCGCAAGCTTCCGTCTATCACGAAAATGACTTACTCCGAGTAGAATTTCACGAAGGAATGGATTCGATCACCCCGGGGCAAAGTGCGGTTCTATATGAAGGGATCGACGTCGTGGGGGGAGGAATCATTATCTGAATACAAAAATTTAAGCTGGAAAAAGAAAATCGAACTCTCTTCTTCCAGCCTAATGTATTATAATCCCTCAACCTAATCGCGGGTACAAAATCCCTTACCCATACTCGCGAAGTGAAAGTGGGATTATTTTATTCCGGTACCCAAGAACTTCATAGAAAAAGAATCAAACACGTCCATGATTTCCGGCTGACGAGCTAAAGACTCCGTCACCCCTTCCAAAGCGTATAAACGGGAATATTTCAATATTTTCTCGGACATCGATTTTATCTCTGTTGTCCCTAGAAACTTCTCGGCAGCCCAGACAATATTATCATACGCTTCCGGTTGGCGGGCAATAGCGGAAAAGCAAGCTGATAGACATTTTCCCCGAGCCGTTCCCCGTTCCACTTCCGCCTCTTTATCCAATGGAGTGATAGCAGTAATCGTGTCATACTGAGCTAATTTTGCCGTAGCTTGTATCAACTCTTTTGCCATTTCCGGCTGACGGGCAATACTTTCATATAATGAAAGGGTGGAATACATTTGATTCGCCTTGTAATCAGACGTGAATGTATCACCATTATATATAGTAACATCATCCCCCTCATCCGAACAAGCGACAAAAAATAGTAGGCAGGCAGCCATTAACGTGGTAACAATTCGTCTCATTTGTAATTTAAATTTATCAGTTTAACTTGTTATCTATAATCTTCGTCAATACCTCCCGCAACGTTCCTCCCATGGCACGCACCATCTTCGGCACGAAACTATTGGAAGTCATTCCCGGCGTAGTGTTCACCTCCAACATAAAAATCTCGTCCTCCCGCACGATATAATCCACCCGAATAATCCCTTCACATCTTAATATATCGTAAATCATCGAAGACAATGTCTTGATCCGGTTAGTCAGTTCGGGCGAGATGCGAGCCGGGATAATTTCATCCGACTTCGTAGGATCATATTTTGCCTCGAAATCAAAAAACTCGTTCTTCGGAACCACCTCGGCAATCGGCATGGTAATATCCATATCCCCGGCCTTCACGACCCCGCAAGTCAGTTCCGTCCCGTCGATAAATGTCTCGATCAACACTTCCCGACAGAGAGCAAAAGCCTTTTTCAAGGCATCTTCCAACTGGGCAGCCTCCTTTACTTTCGTCACCCCGAAACTGGAACCTTCGGCATTCGGTTTCACGAAGCAAGGTAACCCTACCTCGTTGATAATCTCGTTCACATCGTATGCCATTCCCCGAATCAACATCACGGAATCAGCCACGTTTACCCCGTAACTCTTCAAATAAGTATTACACGTGTGTTTATCGAAAGTCAAGGCAGAGGCCAACACGTTACAGCACCCGTAAGGTACACCCATCATATCCAAATACCCCTGCAACAACCCGTTCTCCCCCGGAACACCATGTATCGTGATATAGGCAAAATCAAACAAGATCTTCTCCCCGTTCCGAGTAAACGAAAAATCATTCTTATCCACGGGGTATTTTTCCTCCCCGATCTCCACGTGCCAATCCCGTTCTTTCAGAACAACAAGATATTTATTGTACCTAGTTTCATCAACCTCATCATATATATTCTTCCCAGATTTCATGGAAACCTCATATTCTGAGGAATTTCCACCAGCGATAATGGCAATATTTTTCATTTTGAATTCATCTTTTATAACACAACAAAAATACAAAAAAGAGAATAGGAGATGACAAAAAGTTTATATTTTTGCAAGCCTCAATAACACAAGGATATGACAAAGATAAACGACCTGACACAAGGCAGCATCAGCAAGGGAATTTGGAGTATGGCAATTCCCCTTATCACGGCCTCTTTCGTTCAAATGGCATACAGCATGACCGACATGATCTGGCTGGGACATCTAGGTAGCGAAAGCGTGGCCGCAGTCGGTGTCGCCGGATTCTTCACGTGGTTAGGTAACGCTTTATCATTCATTAGTAAAGTCGGGGCAGAGGTCACGATCTCCCAATCCTTGGGGGCTCGGGCAAGCAAAAGGGCCCGGGCATACGCCAACCAATCGACCATGTTGTCATCCATCATTGCCTTGGGTTACGCTTGTTTTATTTATATCGCGGCTCCCATGCTGGTCGGGTTGTTTCACTTGGAAGAGAATATCTCGGAGCTGTCCATCATGTACATGCGCCTGATCACGCCCGGACTGTTCTTCACGTTCAATAACAACACTTATAGCGGGCTATATAATGGGCAAGGAAACAGTAAAACCCCGTTGAAGATTGTCGCCACCGGATTAATATTCAACATCATTCTTGATCCGCTATTAATATACGGGTACAGTTTTGTTCCCGCAATGGGAACGGCAGGGGCAGCCATTGCCACGACCTTCTCCCAGTTAGTCGTGTTTTCCATCTTCATTTATAACCTTTATTTCCGTAATTCATCCATCGGAAAACTCTACTTTGTCACCCGGCTAAGAGCCCGGTTCGTGAAACGCGTCGTCTCGCTCGGTTTACCCGTAAGCATGCAAAGTGCTTTATTCGCCATGTTCTCCTTGACTCTGGCCACCGTGGCGGCCCAATGGGGACATATCGGGGTTGCCGTGCAAAGCGTGGGCGCCCAGATAGAGGCGATCACGTGGATGACCGCCGCCGGTTTTTCCACCGCGTTGGCAGCTTTTACTGGACAAAACTTCGGAGCCCGCAACTTGGACCGCATACGCTTGGGATACCATTACACGTTGAAACTCGCCGGGGGAATCGCCTTGATCGCTTGTCTCGCCTTTCTGTTTTTCAGCAAAGAAATATTCAGCGTGTTTATCAACGAACCGCAGACACTTGTTGCAGGAAGTGCATACCTGAAAATTCTCGCTATTTCCCAAATATTCTCAGCCATCGAACAGGTCACCGCCGGGGCTTTCAACGGTTGCGGACGTACCACCCCGCCCGCCATCGTGGGAATCATCCTCACGGGAGCCAGAATCCCGTTGGCCTATTACTTGGTTACCTTCCCCTCGCTCGGCCTAAACGGCATCTGGTGGAGCATCTCGATCTCCAGCGTGATGAAGGGCATCGTGCTGGCTATCTGGTATCAATCATTTCAAAAACGCCTACTAAGTGGACGCTACAAACCCACTGGAATCCTAGGAAAAATGCACGCCGTGGCAAGTCGTCTTTGGCAGCAATTTAATTGAAAATTGAAAGTATAAACCGGAATTCAATAAGAATCTCGTTCTTTTCGTGTCAAAACGACATGAAATTATTACAGAAAAAATTCTGTAATTTTTCGGCATAAAGATTGTTGATGTAAAAAATAAGGCTTACATTTGACGGCGTTAAAAAGCAACAAATAGCCATTTAAGAAACGTATAACAATAAAAAAATTACAGAAATGAAAGTAACAGTTGTAGGAGCAGGAAACGTTGGTGCAACTTGCGCGAACTGCATCGCTGAAAAGGACATCGTGAATGAAGTTGTTCTTCTGGACATTAAAGAAGGCGTTGCAGAAGGTAAATCATTGGATATGTGGCAAACCGCCCCGATCAATCTTTATGACACCCGTATCAAAGGTGTAACTAACGATTACGAGGCTACCAATAATTCAGAAGTTGTGGTAATCACTTCAGGTCTTCCCCGTAAACCGGGTATGAGCCGTGATGACTTAATCGCAACAAACGCCGGTATTGTAAAATCAGTTACTGAAAATATTATCAAACATTCTCCGAATGCCAAGATTATTATCGTGTCTAACCCGCTTGACGTAATGTGCTACTGCGCTTACTTGACTGCCAAAGTCGATTCAAGTCGTGTATTCGGTATGGCCGGTATTTTGGATACCGCCCGTTACAGAGCATTCCTAGCTGAAGCATTGAATGTTTCCCCGAAAGATATTCAAGCCTTGTTATTAGGTGGACACGGGGACACGATGGTTCCGCTCCCAAGATACACCACGGTTTCAGGTATTCCTGTAACTGACTTGATTGACCATGACACGTTGAACGCTATCATCGAAAGAACGAAAGTTGGCGGTGGCGAACTAGTTAAATTGATGGGTACTTCAGCATGGTACGCTCCCGGTGCAGCAGCCGCTCAAATGGTTGAGGCAATCGTGTGCAACCACAGAAGAGTATTCCCGGTTTGCGCTTTGTTGAATGGCGAATACGGAATGAACAACATCTATTTAGGAGTTCCGGTAATCTTGGGTAAGAATGGTATCGAGAAAATTATCGAGGTAAAACTTGACAAGGACGAACAAGAATTATTGGCTCAATCAGCTAAAGCTGTTAGATCAGTAATGGATGTACTTGACAACATGAAATTATTTTAACTAACAATAGTACTTCACGATCATTCTTTAAAAAACCGTTCCGGGGCGCCGGGACGGTTTTTATTTTAATCTTCCTTGTTGTGAAAAAATCCTTTCATGACATATCATCTATTCCAAGCAATCTAACCGTAAATAAATGGTAATACTACCGTTTAGATCTCCTACCTTCCTTTCATCGCCCTTTCATCACCCTTTCATCGCCCTTCCCCATTATCCGAGTAACGGTTGATCTCCGGGGATGTAACGCAAGAGAGAGATTATTACCCTAGTATATCAGTAGCATTACAGTGGATTCAAGGATATTATCCTAAAAAAGCTACTGTAAACCAGGGTAAACCTATGTCAGAATTTAGTTTTCTAGTTCCACCCCGGATTCTGTTCCAGCTTGGCATCTATATTCGCGTCAATCGCTTTCTGCGGGATCGGGAATAATTTCCACTCGATTGTTCCCGTGTAAGTCGGGTAATCAGCAATGTAATACGCATGAGCCCGAAGTTGATCCTCCATGACAGAGCCTTGCATACGTAATAACGTACACCATCTTCTTTCCTCCATGAACAACTCTCTTGCTCTCTCGTCCAAGATAAAAGCTAAAGAAATATCTCCCGTTGTTGCCATGCGGCTGCATTGCGCCCGACCGCGCAACTGATTTATGTCATTAGCGGCACTACCGGCATCCCCCATACGGAAATAAGCCTCTGCCCGTAACAAATAAGTTTCGGCTAAACGACAAGCATACTCGTCCCGGAAAGTATTCGTACGATTTCCCCCGTACACTAAATCCTCGTATCCCCAATCATCCACGGGAGCGAATTTGGTCCATACCGGGTAATAATGATCCATGTTTGATTCATCCAACATATCGGCTGTCACGATCTGACCGTATTTACTGTGTTTGGTATCGATACACACGAATTCCCGACGGATATTCGCCTTTGAATTCCGAATATCCGTGGCAAAATCACCCGCCCAAATATCATTGATCATGTAGTTTGTCGGGGCATTAAAAGACACTCCCCGGCCACCAACATAGGCACAGAGGTTTCCCCCGGGATAGATTGATTCATCAATATTCGTGTTCCACGGGCCATACCCGGCATCCGATTCCGAATATTCGCTTTTCCAACGCATCTCCCTCAACACGGGAGAAAAACTTCCGGCATAAGGCAAAAAATGATTTCCCCCGAAGTCATGCCAGACCGTCACATCATTTTGCAACGTCCACAAAGCCTCGGTATTTCCCTCGGCATAATCCAAGTTTCCCCGTTGAAAAAGATCAAAAAAGACATCCCCGTCCGGGTAATAAGCCTCGACTCCATTCATGGCTTCACCAGAACCCGGTTTTGCCCGGGAACCGAACCGCTCGGTCATCAAAGAGTGTAACTCGGTAACCTTGGTCGCGTAAAGAATGGATTGCTGCAACAATTCCCGATCATCCCCCAACTCGGTAGCCAAAGCCAGATAAGCCTCTGCCAAATAATGATAGGCCGCACCTTTCGCCACGCATCCCGCCTCTCCCGGATAATCAGGCAAAGTATCCGCCGCATTCTTCAAATCTTGAATGGCGAACCGATACGTTTCCTCCCGGGTCATCCGGGTGAAATCATACCGGGGTTCTTGATAGAATTTCGTCACTTCGGGAACTCCCCCGAACAACTCACCCAAAGTGAGGTAAGCAAATCCCCGGAAGAAATTAGCCTGTGCCCGTACCTGCGCCCGGTCATTCTCGCTATCCCAGTTCAAGGTCTTTACTTCTGCCCCCTCCAAAGTCTGGTTGGCATAACTCACTAACTGATAATAGGCCTCGTAAATATTCTTCACTTCATTTTTATCCGTGGACCAAGAAGAGAAGTTAGACATCCCGTTACCACTTGACCGCCACATCGGGGTATCAAACATATCGGTACCTGCCCCTTTTAAAAACACGTCATTCTGTAACCAATAACGAGCGTGGGCATACATATTCGTCACGCAAGCTTTTACCTGATCCACGGTCTTGAAAGCATCTTCAGCCGTGTAAAACGTGTCGGGATGTTCTTCCAGAAAAAGATCATCGTTACACCCGGAAATTCCCATTACCATAGCGGCAAAAATAACCGCAATATATTTTCTAGTTTTCATCATCACGCTCCAAATTTAAAATGTCAAATTAACTCCAAATGAATACATGGCTGCCAACGGATAACCGTAACTTCCTCCTAACGTTTGCTTGATTTCCGGATCACCACCAACCCAATTGGTTATCGTGAACACGTTCTTTGCAGCAAAAAAGACTTTCAACCCGGTGATCTGCAAACGATTCAACCAATCCTGATGGAAAGTGTAGGAAAGGCTTAAATCCTGCAAACGTACGAATCCATAACTTTGCAGCGGGGTAAAACGACTGTCTGCATAATCCACACGGGGATATTTGTTACTTCTGTTTTCCGGGGTCCACCAACCATGATCCAAGTTATTATCCCACACGGTTCCTGTTGCCGTTTGGTAAGCATACGTGTTCTGGCTCAGTCCGTAACCATTTCCCCCAAACACCCCTGCGAACAAGAAATACAATTCCAGATTCTTGTATTTAAGCGTGCTACTCAAACTCATCCGGAAATTTTCCTTGTTGTATCCCAAGATGGTACGATCGTCTGCTGTAATCTTACCATCCTCACTCCCGTCCAAATTGGCAAATTTCACGTCACCGGGAGCTGCGTTGTTTGCCTCGATGTATTCAATATCTTCTTCCTGTACAATTCCTATTGACTTATAACCGTAAATGGCTCCCAAAGATTTCCCGATAAACAGACTATTGGAAATATCATCTTTCCCGTCACCGTATAAATCTTTCAATTTATTCCGGTTTAAATAGAACGTGACAGCCGTACTCCAATTCCAGTCTTTCGTCCGGACATTCTGCGTGGTCAACGTGGCCTCTATCCCCCAGTTATCAATCTGCCCCATCGTGGCTTTCATACTTGTCAACCCGTTATTCATCACGGGCAACAATCGATCAAAAATCTGATCGGTCGTCTTCGAGAAATAACCGTCAAATTCCAAATAAATCCGGCTACCCAATAAACCGAGGTCAAACCCATAGTTAAATGCCTCCGTTGTCTCCCAACCCAGATCGGCATTTCCGAGTTTATCATAGCGTTGGCCCCAGCTAATCGTCGATTCATTCCCGAAAGGATAACCGATACCGCCTTCTTGTCCTAATTTTATCTGAGACAATGTCATGTACGGGTCCAGAGATTGATTACCATTCTTACCCCACGATCCCTTCAACTTTAAATAATCAATGAACGACACCCGTTTCATAAAACGTTCATTCGAAACCGTCCATGCCACCCCGACTGCCGGGAAAACACCCCATTTCGAGTTCTTCCCGAACACGGATGATCCATCCCGACGCACGGAAACACTTAAATGATACGTGTCGTTATAATTATAACTGATTCGTCCCAGATACCCGATATTGTTATGCTTTGTCTTATCTATATTCGTAATTTTCTGTGTTTTAGCATACACCAACCCATCGGCTCCTAACACGGTATTCCCTTGATCCGAAAAATCGCTTCCGGTCATCTTCCGGTAGTCATACCGCTTGGAATCCCTCGTGTAAACGTAGGTCGCATCAACAAAATGTTTCCCGAATTGACGATTAAAATTCACGATATGGTCCATTACCCAGTACGTGTTCTTCGTGCGGGCGCTATACCCATTCGCCTTACTCAAGAAACCGGATAATGCCGAGGCTGAATACCGATCTTCAGAAGTTCCTTCAGCCACGAAATACCCCTCATGCTCGAAATAATCCCGTTCCACGTTCTCCCAAGAATAAGCCGCATTTACCCGATAAGTTAGCCCTTCCAACCAAGGACATTTCACAAGCACATGCCCCTTAATTAAAGTCGTGGCATAAGTATCATGATCATCCACCGTACCACTATTCACCAACCACAAGGGATTTGTTAATCCGCCCCCCAATTCTCTCGGGTACTTCTCCAGTTCACCGTTCGGACGTGTCACACGGCCGTAAGGAGTCAAACGCAAGGCCTGTACCAGATTGTAAGTCGTAGGACCGGAGTAATCATTAAAGGTATATCCTATTTGCGTCCCGACTTGCAACCAAGAAGCCACGTCACTCTGCAAACGGAGCGACAAAGCCTCTCGTTTATAATCATCTCCAATAATCACACCTTCCTGATCAACGTGAGAGGCGGATAGGAAATAATTTAATTTTTCCGTCGCACCGGATACGGATGCCGAATAACTCTGCATCAATCCTACCCGGCTCACGTAATCCAACCAATCCGTAGTCTTGCCGTTTTTATAATTTTCTAGCTCGAATCCACTCATCCAAGCTGAAGGGTCAGCGTCCTCCGCTAGATGCTGGGTTGCATTAATCTTTTTAATATAATTCTCCGGACTCAGCACTTCCGGACGATTCGCCATCTCCGACAATGTCCACGATGCATTAAAATTCAGCACGGGTTTTCCTAATTTCCCCTGTTTCGTCGTGATCATCACTACCCCGTTGGCAGCCTGTGATCCATAAGCAGCCAAAGAAGTCGCGTCTTTCAACACGCTCATGCTTTCGATGATATTAGGATCAATATCCCGCAAACTCCCCATAAAAATCACCCCATCCATCACGATCAACGGGTTAGATGTCGATCCCCCAATCGACTTTTGTCCCCGTACTTGTAAAGAAGGCGCCTGTCCCGCTCCTTGTTGTTGCGACACGGTAATACCCGTTACCGTTCCCCGTAATGCATCCATCGAGTTTGTGTTCGGTAATAAAGCTAAAGGAGATTCCGCAGTGTTAATCACGCTCACGGACCCCGTAAAATTCTTCCGGGCCACGGAACCATACCCCACGACAACCACCTCATCCAACTCTTCATTATCCACCCGCAACCGAACATTTCGCATTCCTGCCTTTTTTAACACTATTTCCCGGGTAACATACCCGACAAAAGAAACCCGAAGTACGGCTCCAGCCTTTACCGTTAACTTGTAATTGCCCAAAGTATCAGTCACGCATCCATTTGTTGTTCCTTGTTCCAAGATAGCGGCCCCGATAATTGGTTCTCCTTGTTCATCAATTACTCGACCAAACATTTTCCACGTTGCAACTTGCGTCGAATCGACTTCACCCGCAACACTTCGGGAAATTGTTCCCATCATACATAGGCAGCCAAGTAATAGAACCATTCTGAACTTGCTAACGCCTTTCTGAAAAAAATTTAGATCCTTCATTTTATATCACGTATATGCATTAATTTTCCTTCAAAAATTCACGTAATTTTTCCTACACAACAAACACACCAAAACACAAGGAAGAAAATATCGAATTGATTTTCTGCAAAGAAGGCCTCTAAATTTCATCATGAGACAATAAGAAAGTGTGGAATTTTTACACACACCAAACACCAACATTCCACATCATTTAAATTTATATAAATTTCAACAACAATATCTCCTGCAAAATAATTCACCTTTTTATTGATTTAATAAAAAATCTATTTTAACTTTGCAACACAAAGAACTTTTAGAATATGGAAAATAAAGAAGCGCTCGATACATTACACGACATCAAAGAACTCATGGAAAAATCCACGAAATTCATGTCGATAAGCGGAATTTCCGCTATTCTCGTTGGCATTTATGCCTGCATCGGAACCGGCTTGGCCTACTTTATTCTAAACAAACAAGACTCTTTTGACACCTTGTTTAATATACCATTATTAAATATCAACACCACTTACCAGCTCGCATCAATTTGCTTGATCGCGCTGGGAGTACTCGCACTCTCACTCCTCACCGCATTCACGATGAGCTACCAAAAAGCCAAAAAAGGATGTAGAAACATCTTTAAAGATAAATCCGTCCACCGTTTACTCTGGAACTTCTTTCTTCCCTTGCTGACCGGGGGAATCCTTTGTTTCTCTTTAATCTGGCAGCAATACTACGGATTAACCTCTTCCATAATGCTCATTTTCTACGGGTTATCTCTCGTGAATTGTTCCAAATACACCTATTCGGACATACGCTACTTAGGCTACGCAGAGATACTGTTAGGCCTCGTTGACAGTTTCGTGATCACCCATGCCCTTCTATTCTGGGTTATAGGTTTCGGATTACTTCATATAGCGGCAGGAATATACTTTTATTATAAAGTTGAACACAAACAGCATCCGGCAAGACCGTAACCAAATGTAAATTGCGATCCATGAAAGAATACCTTGAAAATATAAACAAGGCTTTTGAAAGCAAGGCACGCCTAGGAATCATGTCCATCTTGGTTGTCAACGAATCGGTAGATTTCGTAACACTCAAGAATTTACTCGATCTCACAGACGGGAATCTAGCCAGCCACACAAGGAGTCTTGAGGAATTGGGATATATCCAATGCCAGAAACAATTCATCGGACGACGCCCCAACACGACGTTCTCCGTCACGCAGAAAGGCCGGGAAGCTTTCGCGAAACATTTAAACGCCTTGGAAGAGTTTTTAAAGAATCAGAATATATAATTTTTTTTACTCATTATACTTTGAAATTCAAAGTTCTTTTCAAATAACATTAAATACAATACACCATGGACGAACAAACAGCAAAAAATCAAAAAGAGAACGGCACACGAAAAAGTCTCAACAAACAAGACTCTTTAGTTCTAAAGATCGTACTCATAGCCTTCCTTATCCTCTTGTCTTTCATCCCCATGAGCATGATTCGAGGGCTAATCAATGAAAGGGAAATGACAGCAGATGCTGCCGCACAAGAGGTTCAACAAAAATGGAGCAAGTCTCAAACCCTCATTGGTCCGATATTAACCATCCCTTATTTTTACCAGAACGAAAAAGGAGAGAACAAAAAGGGATATATCAATTATCTTCCCGAACAACTGAATATCACTGGAGACGTCAACACGCAGGAACTCAAACGAGGATTATATGAAATTATCGTTTACAATTCCACGCTGGAGATTACCGGGACATTCTCGGCCAGAGACTTAAAAGAAAGCAACCTATTCCCCAACGACAAATTGATTGAAGGTGCCACAATCAACCTTGGAATCAGTGATTTGCGAGGAATCAACGAACAAATCTCGCTGGAATGGGACAACCGGAAACTGAATTTCACACCGGGGGTTGATCCCCACAGCCTCGTCGTTTCCGGCATATCATCGAAAATCACGCCACAACAACTGTTTGCAAACGATTCGATCGTTCATTTCACGATAAAACTCAAACTGAAAGGCTCCGAGTCCATTCAATTTACCCCTCTTGGCAGAACAACAAAAGTCGCCATTCGTTCAAATTGTCAAACCCCAAGCTTTAATGGAGCCTTTTTACCCACGGAACGAGAGGTCTCGCCAGAAGGTTTCACGAGCAAATGGGAAGTACTGGAATTCAACCGGAACTATTCACAGATTCTCAAAGAGAGTCCCTATCGTGCCACCACGAACGCATACAGGGACATAACGGATGACAATTTGGGATTCCAATACACGAACTACGCCATTACGGAATCCACATTCGGGGTAGATCTCCTGTTCCCGGTAGACCAATACCAGAAATCCACACGCTCCGCTAAATACGCCTTTTTAATCATCATATTGACTTTCGTTGTCAGTTTCTTCGTGGAAATATTCCAGAAAAAGAACATTCACCCGGTTCAATATTTACTTGTCGGGCTGGCCCTATGCTTGTTCTACACGCTATTAGTCTCCACGTCCGAACATATCGGATTCACCCCTGCCTATATCATCTCTGCTCTCATGACTACTTTACTAATCACATTCTACATGATCGGTATTTTAAAAATAAAGAAAACGGCATTAACGATCGGGGGACTTCTGGCTTGCCTTTACGCCTACATTTTCTTCCTGATCCAACTGGAAACCTACGCCTTGCTGGTGGGGAGCATCGGATTATTCGTTATCTTAGCGATTATCATGTATTTCTCTCAAAAAATAAACTGGTATAATAACCAATAACCACTTTTTCCTCTTTCCGGGATCAACCGGAAAGGGGAAAAACAAAAATCGACAACATCATGAAAAAATTCTGGATACACAATTTATCCATCACGCTATCCCTACTCGTTGTTTTCCTAGTTACCTTGTACTCGATAGGAATATACGACAATCGTCTCGGCCATTATCTTGCCCTAGCGATTTCCGGGATTTCCGGATTGCAATCCATAGCCAGTGTGATCATAGGCCTTTACAATATTAAGTCCCAAACTGCCAACATAATTTTACTGGGAATTTTATCCGTAGCATTTTCTTCTCTAATAACCATTTACACGTTCAACTGTTTATTCATATCGTGCTAAGAACAGCATACTTCAGGATTAACGAATTGTAATTATTAGCTTTATTCCTCGATTTCTTTCTGAAATTAACATTCCTCTTTTTTGGATTTCACCGAAAATGCGTAAGTTTGTGCAAACTTTAAAATATGGAGATAAAGATTCCGATAGAGATCGTTGAACTGGAAGATAACAGCTTTCACATCATCGTCTCTCTGCAAATCGGTAGCATTGAGGGAGATTTCATTATAGACACGGGAGCATCCGTGACGGTCATAGACAAACTTACACCGTTTAGCTATGAACCGCTGGATGATGTTTCCGAGATTAACTCCGGGGGGGTGTGCGGAGAAATTAATGAGGTCCAGCTTGTGAATATCACGGCTCTACAGATCGATAACCACACAATCGAGAATATCCACGCGGCAGTCATCGACTTGCAGTACGTGAATTCTCTATACGACAAACACCTGCAGCGCAGGGTTGCCGGATTGTTGGGAAGTGATTTTCTCGTTAGGCATGAGGCGGTCATTGATTATGGAAATAAGGAGTTAACATTAAAAGTATCTGCCTAATTGTATAGCAATTTTGAAAAAATTGTTATACTTTTGCGCACTAAATATGTGTTAAAAGAAGAATTGAAGCTTAAGTAATTATAAATTCATTAAACAGATGCAGAATAAAGGAGCGATTACACTACTCGCTGTTGCTTTGGCATTGGTGAGTCTTTATCAGTTGTTTTTTACTTATAAAACCAACCAGGTAGAGAACGCGGCGAAGGAGTTCGCCAACGGTAACCCTATTAAAGAGAAAGAGTATTTAGATTCGGTTGCGAACCAACCCGTCTACAATTTCCTCGGTTTGGCCAAATTCACTTACAAGGAATGTAAGGAGTTGGAACTGAACCTCGGTTTGGACTTGAAGGGTGGTATGAACGTGACCATGGAAGTTGACGTGGTAGACGTGGTAAAAAGTCTAGCAAACCACAGCACGGATCCCGCTTTCAATCAAGCAATCGAGGAAGCCGTGAAGATGAGAGTTTCCAGCCCGAAAGACTTCGTAACCCTTTTCGGTGAGGCTTTCGAAAAAATTGCCCCGGGAGCGCAACTGGCATCCCCGGCTATTTTCGGTACTCACGAAATGAAAGAAAAGATCAAAGTCGGAGCTAGCAACAAGGAAGTTCTTGACGTGATCCGCAAAGAGGCTGACGGAGCTATCGACAACACGTTTAACATTCTTCGTACTCGTATCGACCGTTTTGGTGTTGCTCAACCCAATATCCGTAAAGCTGACATCTCCGGAAGAATCGTTATCGAGTTGCCGGGTATCAAGGAACCGCAACGTGTGAGAGAGTTGTTACAAGGAACTGCCGCTTTGGAATTCTATGAAACATTCGACAACGCAAAGGGACAAGATGCCGGAGAAGATGCATTCATCAACTACTTGGCTGCCGCGGATCAAAAACTAAAAGAGGTTCTTGACGCCCAAACATCCAAAGTTGCAAATGAAGAAACAACCGCTCAGGTAACAGACACGACTAAAGTGCAAGATAAAGAATCAGCCATCCTAGACGCAATCAAAGGTGAATCCGATTCATTGAAAACGGTAACCAGCATGGCTGAATACGAGAAAGAACATCCACTTCTTGCCATATTATCACCCAACATGACTCAACAGGGTCAACCCGTGGGTGGTTCTACAATTGGATATGCCAACATTAAAGATACGGCTAAAATCAACGCCTATTTAAGATTACCGCAAGTAAAAGCAGCTTTCCCCAGAAATGCACGTCTGTTGTGGGAAATGAAAGCTATAAATGGCATGGTTCCTTTACACGCTATCAAGATTACCACACGTAACGGCAAAGCTCCGCTTGAAGGAGACGCTGTAATTGATGCAAGACAAGACTATGATCAACAAGGTCGTCCGGTTGTTTCCATGCAGATGAACGGAGAGGGAACCAAAACATGGGCTCGTTTGACAAAAGATAATATCGGACGTTGCATCGCTATCGTACTTGACGGTATGGTTGCATCCTCTCCTAACGTAAACGACGAGATTAAGGGCGGTAGCTCTCAGATTTCCGGACGTTTTGACGTGAAAGAGGCAGGAGACCTTGCAAACATCTTGAAATCCGGTAAATTACCCGCCCCCGCACGTATCATCGCTGACGAGGTGGTTGGAGCATCACTGGGACAAGAGGCTATTCAATCCGGTATGTGGTCATTCATCATTGCGTTCGTGTTGGTATTGGCCTATATGTTATTCTTTTATAGTAAGAATGCCGGTTTGGCTGCCGATATCGCATTGCTCGCCAACTTGTTCTTCTTGTTCGGTATTCTGGCATCCATTGGAGCCGTATTGACCTTACCCGGTATTGCCGGTATCGTGTTGACCATGGGTATGGCCGTCGATGCCAACGTGTTGATCTACGAACGTATCCAAGAGGAAATCAGAGCCGGTAAGGGATTGAAACTTGCAATCAAGGAAGGTTACAGTAATGCCTACTCGGCTATTATCGACGGTCAGTTGACCACGTTATTAACTGGATTTATCCTGTACTACTTCGGAGAAGGCCCGATCAAAGGTTTCGCAACCACGTTGATCATCGGTATCCTTTCTTCTCTATTCACAGCAATCTTCATCACTCGTTTGATCCTTGAAAGAGCTGCATCCAAGAGTGACAATGTTACCTTCACAACCCCGTTAACTGCAAACTGGTTGAGAAATACCAAGTTCCCGTTTTTGAAAAAACGGAAAATCAGTTACACGATTTCCGGTATCGTGATTGTACTTTGTTTCGTATCCCTGTTTACTAGAGGTTTGGATAAAGGTATCGACTTCGTGGGAGGTAGAACTTATACCGTGACTTTTGCACAAGACGTACAAGTGGGTGATGTTGCAGAGAAACTGGCAGAAGTTTACGGAAGCGCTCCGGAAGTGAAGACCGTAGGAACTGCAAATAACGTGAAGATCACCACGAAATACCGGATTGCTGAAACCGGAGCTGAGGTTGATGCGAATGTGGACTCATTATTATATATCGGGTTACAAGAAATTCTTCCCGCCGGAACAGACTACGAAACTTTCCGCAGCGTGAACTTGCAACAGACACAAAAGATCGGACCCGCCGTGGCTGAGGACATGACAAGAGCTGCTGTATGGTCCGTATTATTCGCCTTGATCGGTATCTTTATCTACATTATGGTACGATTCTCCAGATGGCAATATGGTGCCGGAGCTGTTGTCGGCTTGGCTCATAACACGATCATCGTAATCGGGGCATTCTCCTTGTTTGCAGGTCTGTTACCGTTCTCTTTGGAAGTTGATCAATCCTTTATCGCTGCCGTGTTGACGGTTGTTGGTTACACAATCAACGATACCGTGGTTGTATTCGACCGTATCCGTGAGTACCGTAAACTATACCCCAAACGTGATGATGAACAAGTAGTAAATGATGCGTTGAACTCTACGTTACGTCGTACATTCAGTACTTCATTGTCAACCATCGTCGTGTTGTTAGCGATATTCGTTTTCGGTGGTGCTTCAATCAAGGGATTCATTTTCGCCTTGTTAGTAGGTATCATTGTCGGTACATACTCATCACTGTTCATCGCAACTCCTATTTCTTTCGACTTAACCAGAAGATTCAAAAAGAAAGTAGAAGAGAAGAAATAAAAAAATATTTCAAGTTTATACAAAATAGCTCCTGTAAAAAGGAGCTATTTTTTTGCACACGAGATAAAAAGGCTCACTCCCCGGTATTGCAGTATACACATGCCGGTGTCCCACAATCCCCCTTCCATAACATCAAAAAAGTTACAAATTGAAAGTAAAAATGATATATCAATATTAAAGTTGCAATATAATTGGGTTTATAACAATAAATATCCTACTTTTGTAACGTAGAAAGCAGCAACAGGATAATCGAACAATTACAAGTATGTCAAAGCGTCAGATCAGAATCTGTTTAGGAAGTTCTTGTTTTTCCCGGGGAAACAATACCAACCTCGGAGCAATCAAGAAATATCTGAGTGAAAATAACTTGGAAGCAGAGATCGATTTCTGCGGGCATTTGTGCGAGGAATTGTGTAGTAAGGGTCCTATTATCCGGATCGATGACAAAGTGTATGAAGAAGTAAATCTATCGCGTTTGTACAAAATCTTACAAGAAGAATTCCCATGCAACTGAGACCCATCTATACAGAACCGGACAATTGTCAGGATTGTTATAAATGTATCCGGGAATGTCCCGTGAAGGCAATCCGGATGGAAAACAACCAAGCATCTATCATTGAAGATCGTTGCATCTACTGCGGGCATTGCACGCAAGTGTGCCCAACCGGGGCTAAAAAGATACGTGACGGGTTAACCCGTGCGAAATTAACCCTTACGCAGAATCCCAAAGTCATTCTATCACTGGCCCCCTCGTACGTGAGTGAATTCGAAGGAATTCATTCCAGTGTGCTGATTGCCGCCATCAAACGTTTAGGTTTCACAAGTGTATCAGAAACTGCCCTTGGAGCTGAAATCGTCACGGATAGAACCGAGAAATTCCTAGAAGAAGCCGAAAATGGCGTGTACATCTCTTCGGCTTGTCCGGTTGTTGTTGAATACATCCGGAAATATTCCCCGGATCACGTACGTTTTATCACACCGATTATTTCTCCCATGCTGGCTCACGCCAAGATTCTGAAACAGTTATATGGGGAAGATGTGAAAATCGTGTTTGCAGGTCCCTGTATCTGCAAGAAGTTGGAAGCGGACTACTTTAATAACCTCGTCGACGTGGTGATCACGTTCAAGGACTTGAAAAAATGGTTCGAACAATCCGATATCAACTTGAAAAATATCGCACCGAATCAACCGGAGGCTCGTTTCGTGCCTTACCGTTCCGGAATGGGCGCCTACTACCCCATCGAGGGCGGGATGCTGAAAGGGATGCAAAAGGGCAAAAAACAAATACATCACATGGCTTTCTCGGAACTTTCAACCGTGAAAGACGTGTTGAAAGAACTGGATTCACACCGGGAGAACGATTCCATTTTCTTGGAATTATTGGCTTGCAAGGGCGGATGCATCAACGGTCCTGCCAAATTGAGCCACATATCCCCGGCCTTAAAAAGATACGAGATTATTCATCAATCAGAATTGGGAAACCCCAAGGATGATTTCAAAAATATCGATTTGCAGATTCTATTCTGCAAAGACCCTCACGTGCAAGATCACACCTACACGGAAGAGGAAATCAAACAGGCTATGGCCGTCGTGGGCAAAACCGGACCTGAAGACGAATTAAATTGTAGTGGTTGCGGTTACGACACTTGTCGTGATTTCGCCATTGCCATGCTGGAAGGGCGGGCCGAAGAAAATATGTGTGTATCTTACATGAGAAGAATCGCACATGATAAGGCCACCGTACTCCTCCAAAAGATTCCGGCCGGAGTATTACTCGTCAACTCGGAATTGAAAGTCGTAGACATGAATCAATCCTGCGCCACACTCATGGGAGAGGACATTGCCTCTATTTACGAGGTCGATCCCGGTTTGAACGGTATGGAGCTGAAAAACATCTGTTCCTACGAGGACTTGTTCCGTGCCGTGTTGACAACCGGTAAGGAAATTATCGAACGACAGGTACGGGAAGAAGACCGCACATGGATTATATCCATCTATAACATACAACCTCACCGGTTGGTTTTCGGGTTATTACAGGATTTACGCGAACCTTATGTCCGTAAAGAATGGATGCTCGAAAAGACCCAAGAAGTAATCAAGAAACACATGGAAACCGTCCAGCAAGTAGCTTGTTTGCTTGGAGAAAATGCCGCTTTCACGGATGCAACGTTACGCTCCGTAATGGAGGCTTACAAGAAAAATGATCAAAAGAAACCACTCTAATTTCATTTGTCTTGAGAAACAACGGTAATTTCATCGAGGTTGACTTCTTCCAGAAGAATAAAGCGGGCAATGTTGTCTGCGGGGATTGTTTCATGTCTCAAAAACTAAAAGGTGAGGGACGTGTTATCAGCGTGTTATCAGATGGTCTGGGAAGCGGGATCAAAGCCTGTGTCCTATCCACGATGACAGCAACCATGGCCATGAACTTTACCGCCATGAACGAGAGCATCCTACGCACCTCCACCTCGATCATGAATACCCTGCCGAAAGACATGGTGCGAAAGATCAGTTATTCGACCTTTTGTATCTGTGACATCGACTGTTTCGGTAACGTGAAAATTATCGAGTACGAAACCCCCTCCTACTACTTGTACCGGAACGGGCGTTTTGTCAGTATTTCCAAGGAGAAAATTCCGGTGGAACGGGAAGACCTTGAAAATACGTTTCTGTGGATCTCCGAGTTCACGCTGGAAAAAGAAGATCGAATTATCTTCTTCAGTGACGGGGTTAGCCAATCCGGCATGGGAACGGCTAAAATGCCCTTTGGCTGGGAAGACGGGGCAAAAGAATATATTGCAAACCTAGTAAATCAATATAATGATATATCCGCCAAGGAATTGGCACATAAGATAGTGAATCAAGCGGAAAAGAACGACGGTTACTCGCTGAAAGATGACACGAGTTGTTGTGTCATTTATATGCGAAAACCCCGTAACTTGCTTGTATGCACCGGACCTCCCTACGACGAGAAGAACGATAAATACCTGGCTAACCGGGTACGGGAATTTCAAGGGAAAAAGATCCTGTGCGGGGGAACCACGGCCACCATTATCTCCCGTGAACTGGGAGCAAAAATGGAAGTTGACATGAATATCGTGGACAAAGAACTCCCTCCCATCTCCAAGATGGAAGGTGTCGATCTTGTCACCGAAGGAATTCTGACGTTAGGTAAGGTTGAGCGTATCCTGACGGAAGGAGATATTGACCGCCGTCGGGAAGCCGGACCGGCAGAGCTGATGGTGAGAATGTTGTTGAATAGTGATAAAATCACGTTACTCGTGGGAACCCGTATCAACACGGCGCACCAGGATCCCAATCTTCCCGTGGAGTTAGAGATCCGGAGAAACGTGGTCAAAAAAATAAAATTTTTATTGGAGACAAAGTATTTGAAAGATGTAGAGATTATGTATATTTAGGGGATAAAATCAAAAACAAAACCAACTCACAACACGATGGAAAAAGTAAATGTAAAAATATGCGTAGGAACCATGTGCTATGTCATGGGTGGCGCAGAGTTGAGAGACACGATTGAATCTCTTCCCCAAAATATCCTCGAACATCTGAATGTAAGCTATTCTCCATGTTTAGGGTGTGGCAAAGGTGAACAAGCCCCACCGTTTATTGAAGTAAATGGAAAACGTATTGCTGGCGTTAGTAAAAATAGTTTAATACAAATCGTTAAAGAGGAAGTAAGAAATGTTATATGACAATTTTGCGATGCTCACGAAACGTGAGTTACTGATTAGAATTGTAAAACTTTTAAAGGAAGAAAATCTAGTAAATGGGGTGAAGTACATTCCAGTGGAAATGCGCCCAAAAAATAAAAGACCGATCAAGTGTTGCGTGCATAAAGATCGCTACATCTTGAAGCATAAGATTATCTCTATCTTGGGCTTCGAGATCACGGACGAGGAAATCGACCTAATCCCCTTGT
Source organism: Butyricimonas sp. (assembly GCF_019423355.1). Lineage (NCBI taxonomy): Bacteria > Pseudomonadati > Bacteroidota > Bacteroidia > Bacteroidales > Odoribacteraceae > Butyricimonas > Butyricimonas sp. The sequence goes on along the minus strand of NZ_JAHZBP010000010.1, from coordinate 27,140 downwards.
CTGACTTCGCACAGAAAGCACTTGATAACAAGAACACGAAAGAGAATATTCTTTCCGTGGTTCATGAGGCTTGTAGTGCTTGTATGCAATCCCAGTACTTCGTAACCAACATGTGTCGCGGTTGCGAGGGACGTCCTTGTTTGATGAACTGCCCGAAAGCGGCTATCTCTTTCAAGGGTGGTAAAGCTTGCATCACGCAGGAAGACTGCGTGGGTTGCGGACTATGTTCTAAAGTCTGCCCTTACCACGCGATCGTGTACACGCCCGTACCTTGCGAGGATGTTTGCCCGGTGAAAGCGATCACCAAAGGCGAAGACGGAACCGAGCATATCGACAAAGATAAATGTATCTATTGCGGAAAATGTATGCAAACTTGTCCTTACGGGGCGATCATGGAACGTTCCAAGGTAATCGACGTGTACAAAAGCATTACCGCCCCGGACAAGAAAATCATAGCTATCCCGGCTCCGGCTATCTACGGACAGTTCAACGCAACTCCGGGACAGATTCTTTCCGCCATCAAAGCCATCGGTTTTGATGACGTGGTAGAAGTAGCTTTGGGTGCAGAAGATACTTCCCGCAACGAGGCAGCCGAGTTCTTGGAACGCATGGAAGAAGGGAAACCTTTCATGACCACTTCCTGCTGCCCGGCTTACGTGGGTTGGGTCGACAAACACGCCCCCATGGTAAAACCATTTGTTTCCGACACCCGTAGCCCGATGGTTTATGCCGCCCGCCGGGTAAAAGAACAATATCCGGATGCCGAAGTCGTATTTATCGGCCCGTGTCTGGCTAAACGTTACGAAGCAGAAATGTACGTTCCGGAAGTAGACTACGTGATGAGTTTCGAAGAATTGGGAGCATTCATGGTGGCTTATGACATTAATCCGGAAACTTGTGAAGAATTACCATTGAATCCGGAAGTTACGAAATTCGCCCGCGGATACGCTCAAGCCGGTGGGGTTCGCAATGCTATTGTAGAGGCTGTTGGAAATGGTTACACGACTCTTTCCATCGAAGGACTTGACAAGAAAAATCAGACTTTACTGAAAACTATGGTGAAAAAACCGGAAGCCCAGTTTGTCGAAGTAATGGCTTGTGATGGTGGTTGCGTGAATGGACCTTGTTCACTGGCTCCTCTTACATTAGCCAAACGACAGATCAAGAAAGCGTTAGAAAAATAAAATAGGAATCCCCGCCTTTTGAGCGGGGATTTTCATTTACACGATATTACTTTCCTCTTCTCCTTATCCACATAAATATTGTAAAGATCAATAGACCAATTGGTAATATCCATTTGAAAATGATCTTAAACACCTCCATAGCTGTCTCTCCAATATAAACCTCATTATCTGGCAGCGGGGGACGACGAACATCAATTGGCACCTCCTCATCTGATAACCAATAGAAAATACCTGAAATTAAGATGTAATTAGCCGCTTTCACGTTAGCTCTTCCCCGACTTAATTCCACATTACTCAAGCAATCCGCATCACCTAAAACAACAATCTTTTGTCGCTTTTCTCCAAACTGACGGGACAAAGCCAAAGCCGTAACATAAGAACGTTCCACCTCTCCCGTTTCAGGATTCAATTCCACTTTATCATCAATGAAATTAACCGTTTGCAACTCATTCCATCCCCTTGCGGAATCGCTCACAAACAAGGGAATAACGTCATACCCTTTATCATCCACGTATTCCAATGCCGTACAGCCGGGCATGGCAATGACACCCTTGGCATAACTCAAACTATTAAAGAGATAAGACATTGCATTTGCCTCCGGGGTCGCCTTAGCAAGTACGAGATCCGGTAAAAAATGTTCTGTTGGCCGCACGAGTTGTCCCGGCAAGAATCGGACACCCAATTGTTCCACGAGAGGATTCATCACCTCCTGCCGTCTCGGTTCTCCCACAATCAACAAGTTACCTCCCCGCTCTATGTAAGCATTTAAGCGAGTCATTTCATTCTCCGATAGCGGGGTTTTCATATCTGCGATAACCAATATATCCAACTTCTCCGGTAATTCTTCGTTCAATGAAATCTCCTTTACATCAAAACCACTATTTATTAACGCATAACGATAAGTTTTAGCCCAAGCAAAGATATTATAGTCACGATCCCCCTCTTTCAAACAATCTCGCTCTCCATGTCCTTTCAAGAATCCCACGGTAGGCAAATCCATGACCAGTCTCTTGAATGCAGCCGTAATTTCCGCCTCAGTGGGAAATACTACCGCATCGTCGAAGACTCTCAGGAAAGTTTTTTCCCCACTCTCCCGTACTACTTGACGGACAAAGCGATTCTTCTCCCCGGAAAGGTCTATCACCTGACGAATCTCCTCCGGACGCAAAAACATATTAGAATCCAGATCATAATTATTAGCGATCTTTATCATGCGTTCCCGATCCGTAAGTGTCGGGTATCGCTCATCCAGACTCTTATTATCAGCCTTGTCATAATAATACACGTATTTCAAATCTATTTCCGGCTTAAAACGGGTGTATCGATTGAAACGAGACAAATCCCGATTCCTCTCTTCCGGCAATCCCATGCGAAAATGTTTATCCAGCAAATTGACATAGGTAGTAATCGTTAGTCCCCCCTTCATCTTTGCCATGATTTCCTGACTGTTCTCTGTCAACGTATTCATCTTTGTCTCCGTGACATCATAATAAAACATCATCTTCGGACGGGAAGATATATACCCCAACAAAGCCGCAAGCACAAATACACCGATATATTTACCCCACGTCACGGTCCAAGAACTTTTCTGGCGTACCGCTTTCAATTTAATAATGGCAAACATCAGGAACAACGTGATCACGAGCAAGAAATAGATAAAATCCTCGCTACAAATAAGCCCGTTCACAAAAGTGTCTGAACGACCGGAAAGGGCTAACCACCAAGTAATATCCCGCACGAAATCAATATCCTGCCACCATCCTTTCACATAATTCAACACGGCCAGCACGGCTAAAGTCAACATCGCAGCCACCACCTGATAGGAAGTCAGGCTGGACATGAATAATCCCACGGCTGCATAGGCACATATCAAAAGATACACGCCTAGCAATCCTGACAGGATTAAAGGAAAATCAAAAGATTTAATCGTAAAAGCGGCAAACAAGACAAAACAAAAGAGAATCCCAATCAGAACCAATCCGTAAATCATCATGGAAATGAATTTTCCCAAAATAATCTGGCAATTACTGACAGGGGATGAATAAAGTAGTTTAATAGACCCACTTCCCAGCTCTCGACTCATTAAACCCATCGTGATCAACGGGATATAAAGGTATAAATACCCCTGCATGATCCCGAAAATTCCTGCCCGGGATGCAAAAACCTGATATGAAAGTCCCCCCGGCAATTGGTTCCCGATAGCCTGACTAGTCACTAATCCCCCGAAAGTCGGACAGAAAAACATACCCACTTGAAAAGTAAACATGATAAGAATAAACCAGGCTATAGGAGAATAAAACAAAACCTGTAATTCTACCCTGGCTATATTAAATGCTGTTTTCATAATTGACGTAATTTAAAATTCTACTTCTTCGAAAGTTCGGCAAATACAACATCCAAGGAGCTTTTCTCCATATAGATCTGACTTAATCGCCAATTATGGATGCCACAAGTTTCGATAATTTCATCCACCATGTTCCGAGCATCTGCAAACTGTAAACGATAATCCATCTCTCCCAGATGCTGGGCTGCCACCAAACCGGGAATCATGGTCAACTCTTCCACGGTCGGATGAGCGAGAAGGGTTACCCGGATCGTGGTTGGCAAAATATAATTATCAAATTCATCGACCGTCCCGGAGAAAACCATTTTCCCTTTTTCTACCATGTAGATATATTCACAAGTAGCCTGCACTTCTGGTAAGATATGAGTGGATAGAATCACGGTTCTCTCCTGTGCAATCTGTTTGATTAAATTACGAATCTCTACAATCTGATTCGGATCCAAACCATTCGTCGGTTCATCCAAAATGATAAAATCCGGATTGTGAATAATAGCTTGGGCAATTCCTACCCGTTGCTGGTATCCCCCGGAGAGATTTCGTATTAATCGTTTTCTGAAATGCGAGATTCCGCATTTCTCCACCACCTCTGTTATTGCAGCCGGAATTTCCTTATGCGGGATATAGCGCAACCGAGCCGAATAATCTAAATATTCCTCCACCGTCAAATCCGGATGTAAAGGGGGTTGTTGGGGTAGAAAGCCAATATGACATTTTGCCTCAACGGGATCTATTCTCGTATTTATTCCTTTTATATATATATCACCTTCCGTCTGTTTCAACACGCCGCACATGATATTCATAATCGTTGACTTTCCGGCTCCATTTGAACCTAAAAGTCCATAAATACCATGCTGTCTGATTTCCAAATTTATATCCCGAACGGCCCACTGAACACTATAACGATGGGATAGATTCTCTATGCGTACAATTGGAGTATCCATATTTATATTCATTAATTAATTGACTATCTTCCTTTTCTTCTTATCCAAATAAAAATTCCTATACCCAAAAGCAAGAAGGGGAAAACCCAGAGGAATAGAATTTTCACCACGGTCATTCCTTCCATTGTAACACTTACTTTGTTATCCACCGCTTTAGGACGACGAACATCAAAAGGAGCCACCCCGTCAGATAGCCAACAGAACGATCCGGTAATCACAGCATAATTATAAGCCGGGATTCCTTTCCGTTTTATATTATGCTCTGCATTACTGATACAATCCGCATCTCCCAATATGATAATCCGTTGCTCCTTACCATTCATCTCCCGTGCTAACGCAATACCCGTCGCATATATATCTTCCTTCTCCCCGACTTCCGGATTCAATTCTACCGGATCATCAATAAAATCAACGGTTTCCACCTCATTCCAAGTATGTAGCGTGTCACTCGTGAAAAGAGTTGTCACCTCGAATCCTTTCTCTTCAGCCAAAGAATAATCCAACCCCACACAGGTAGGCATCGGGATAAACCGCCGGAACAAGTAACCGAAAGGATAAGATAATTTCCACGCCGCAGGCCTCGGTAAAGAGAATATCATATCGGGATCATAATGCTCGGATTTTCGAACCAGCCGTCCGGGCATAAATTGAACACCAAACTGTTCCACGATAGGATTCATGGCCTCTTGACGAGTAGGCTCTCCCGCAATAAAAAGATTTCCACCCCGGGCAATATAATTTTGCAGATGTCGCATCTCGTTTTCAGATAGCGCGGTGTGCATATCCGCAATAACAATAATATTTATACTATCTGGAATATCCTGCTCCAAAGTCACTCCTGTCACGTCAAATCCCTGGTTAGGCAAAGAATGGCGGAACAATTTATTTTTGGCAAATAAATTATACCCTCTTTCCCCGATTTGGTCCATATCCCGTTCGCCATGTCCTGTCAAGAATCCGACCCAAGGCATATCCATCACCAACCGTTTCAGAGCCACGGAAATCTCCGACTCGAAAGGCATTAATAAAGGATCATTGAATACACGCAAGAAAGTTTTCTCTCCACTTTCCCGTTCAACAACACGTACAAATCGATTGTACTCACCGGAAAGATCAATGATCTGTTTCATCTCTTCTGGGGTCTTGAAATCAGTCGAATCCATGTTATAACGGGGAGCCAACTCCAACATTCTCTCCCGATCCGAAAGATTCGGAAACAACCGGTCAAGCGAAGGACTATATCCCCGATCATAGTAGTAAACATACTTCATCTTGATCTCCGGCTTAAATCTCCAATACTTTTTAAAGTTTTGAAAATCAGAGTTCACACTTGAAGGTTGTCCCAAGTAAAATAGGTCATCCAAGATATTCACGTAAGTCGTTATCGTCAGCCCACCTTTTAATTTCTTAATAATCTCCTGACTATTGGGCGTAAGCGTATTTACTTTCAAACGTGTCGCATCACAAAAGAACATGAGTTTCGGCCGAGAAGTAATATACCCCAACGAAAAGGTTACCAGAAAAGCCAACAGATACCTACTCCACGCTTTTCTCCAAGATATTTTCTGCCGGATCGCATTCAAACGCAAAACAGATAACGTCAGGAAAAGTCCGGTTACAAAAACAAAATAAAGAACATCCTCACTACATATCAAGCCGCTGATAAACTCGTTAGCCCTTCCACTGATAGAAAGCCACCAAGTGATGTCACGCACCCACTCTATATCCTGCCATAGTCCCCCAACCATGTTCAACACAAACAGGATACTCAACGTTCCCAAAGCGGCGACAATCTGGTAGGACGTCAAGCTAGACATGAAAAGCCCAATGGCCGCATAAGAACATATCAACAGGTAAACACCCAATAACCCAGACACCGTTAACCAGAAATCAAAATGATCTATCGTACAAGCACCGAAAATGATAAACACCAACAATATCCCCACGAATACCAAGGCGTAAATCATCATAGATACGAACTTCCCAAGAATAATCTGAATATTATTTACCGGTGAAGAATAAAGCAATTTAACCGACCCACTACTCAATTCCCGACTCATTAATCCCATCGTGAGAAGCGGGAAGTAATAAAACAAATAGGGTAATATTGAGGAGTACAATCCTCTGAAACCAGAGAAAATGCCCTGCGTCAGGTTCACCGGACGGTATCCCAAATTAAAGCGTTCGACATAAGTACCGAATACACTTGAAAAAGTCATACTAGCCTGCACGACAAAAATAATCAATGTCAACCAAGCGATCGGAGAATAGAAAAGAGTTTGTAACTCTGTTCTTGCAATATCCAATATCATTCTCCATTTATTCCGTTTCATATTCATCGTTTTCAATTTTTAGTGTTACGCTTTACTTCTTGGATAACTCAGCAAAAATGACATCCAAAGAACTTTTCTCTAAACGAATTTCTTTCAGATTCCACCCTCTCTGCCGGCTGGTATTTACCATCAACTCCATCACCGGGTTGGCATCCTCTCCGGTGAAATGTACCCGGAAATTCATTCCTCCCAACTCTTCAACTTCTTTTACCCCTTGTATCACTTTCAAATCTTCCGTCACGGGCGGAGAGGCCAATGACACGACAAAAGAATCCGGAATAATATAATTATCAAATTCTTCCAGCGAACCGGAGAAGACCATAGTTCCCTGCTCGATCATATACACGTGATCACAAACAGCTTGTACCTCGGAAAGGATATGCGTAGAAAGAATCACCGTACACTCCTTCGATATATCTTGAATCAAACGTCGAACCTCCAATATCTGGTTGGGGTCCAAACCATTCGTGGGTTCATCCAACACAACGAATTCCGGTTTATGAACAATCGCCTGCGCAATCCCGACACGTTGCTGGTAACCTCCCGACAAATTGCGAATAAGACGATTCTCAAAATGGGCAATACCACAACGCTCCATCACTTCTTTCACCGCTTTTTTCCGCTCGGAGGAAGGCACGTGCCTCATCCGGGTCGCATGCATGAGATATTCATACACGGAAAGATCCATGTGTAAAGGGGGCTTTTGTGGTAAGAAGCCGATACAGCGTTTCGCCGAGACAGGATTCTCTCGCACATCTATCCCCTTGATCAACACACTACCCCGGGTCTGTTTAAGTACCCCGCAGATAATATTCATCGTGGTTGATTTACCGGCTCCGTTAGAGCCGAGTAAACCATAAATACCATGTTTTGATATTTCAAAATTAATCCCTTGGATTGCCCACTGCACGTTATAGCGATGGGACAAATCCTTTACCTGTAAAATTGGTTTTTCCATACTATGTGATTTACATACAATTACTCCATCTACATGATCACGTTACTATAAATGAACTTAATGTCGGCTACCCCACCATCATATTTCTTTTCCAACAAGTAAGTACATTGCATTTCATTGGGTTTCAACGGATCTTTATACAATCTTCCGATCTTAAACTCCCCGTTATCAAAAGCAACCGCAAACAACCACCCACTAAAATATTGCGTTGCCGGAGCTGCCGATTGAGAGGCCCAAGGGGTCAACCGGAAGAAATTCGTAATCTTACGTCCCGATTCGAAAGAATAGAGTACGGACTTATTTCCCCCGTTAGCATCCAATTGATAGATCGTATTCTCTGATATGACATAGAAAATATCCTGCCGGGAATCATTCTGACTCTTCATGACAATTGTTCCCTCTTTGTCCAACAAAGCTGCCACGTCTGCCCCCAACAAAGTATTCCCGTCGATCGTGTATCTCACCGTGTGTGGAACACTATAAATACTGGCTGAAATTGTGTGTGCCTGTAAACGATAGTTTGCCCCGTCCTTGTAAATAATATGCGTACGTTGAGGATAACCCAACGGTGGCAACACGGCAATCACGTCCTTGTCAAACTTGTGTAACGCAACCTCGTTATCTTTCAGTCTAATTTCCGGAAACTGAAGCACGACAGAATAATCAACCCCTCCCGTATCATCCGGCATAAAAGTACTACTGACCGAGAAAAACAGGAATCTCTCTTTACTCTTCTCATGAATAATCGCCCAGTTGTTCGATACTTGTTTATCCGCTACTACAAGATTAGCCTCCACGTCCATCCATCCTTGATCGGGTACATCGTTCGGATCATCAAACCGTAACCGTTGAGAACTGAATCTTCCCGTGTTAGGCGTTCCATTGTCATAATTTGTCCGAACATAAACATCCCCTTGCTCCCCGTATAATAAGGTTGACATTCCCACGTTCACCATACCCTTCACGAAAAGATTTACTGGTTCTCCGACAAACTCATCGTCCATCCCGACAACCTTTTCTATCGTCTTCCCATAAAATGCCATCGAATGACGCCAATCCCGATCCAGTACCTGCATCACTTGTGTCTTATCTTTCCCTTGTCCCCAAACCAGTTTCACCGGTTCGCTACCTTGAAGTTCTTCTCCATCATTATACAACGAGAAAACATTTTCTTGTTCCTCATAATAAGGTATATTCATTTCCATTGGCTGCCCTAAGAAAGTCACGCTCTCTTTCTCCGTGTAATACCGCATAAAGTCCACCACGGTCTTCCCACCCTGTTTTGCCAACACGTAAACTCCACTACCGAAAGGCTGGATCAGATTGATAAGCATATGATAATCCGTCACTTTTGTTTTATCGCCCCGGTAAACAAGTAAAATCAAACGTCCCTCTTTCGTGAACACGTGATGCAACTTTTTCTCGTTTCCGATAATACTTCCATCGAATTGCCACTCGTAGCCCAATTCCGCTCCACCGGAATAGACGACCTCTGCCTCTAACTCAACTTCCGTCCCGGCCAACAGGGAAAACGATCCTTGAAACATTTCAGAATGTGACAAGGTTGTTGCTTTCCCACTCACCTTATCAATCACTCTCACCGTATCCGGCAACATCACGTCATTGTAATCCAGATTCGTGTGATCCTCCAGGCAGGCATTCAACAATACCAACCCCAAAAGGCATATCATAATTATCCTTATTTTCATATCTCGTGATTTTAAATCTATTATTACCATTACTACATAAACCCATCATCCAGTAATCGTCACTGACATCGGTTTTCCATCTTCATCCATCCGAGGTTCCCATTCCAAAGCCCGCTTGAACAACAGGGCATAATGCCTCTTCTCGGAAGCATCCAACTCTCCGAAGTCAACAATACCGGTCTCGTCAATAAACTCCTGATATTTAAGCGCCGAATATTTCCCAAGATAAGCCTCTTCCACAGCCAAATCCCACCAAGATGGCTTCGTGAAAATATCATCTACCGTAATTTCCACGAACAGAGAATCTGACATATAAGTTTGAAAATTCTCATTGGAAATCAATTTGATTCTTAACTTCTTACTTTCCTGTTTCAAACTCTCATCCCGAAACAACACCACGGTCAAAGAATCAATGGAACTCGAATCTGCCTGAAAAATCTGGTTCACGGTCAGATTAAATCCTCTCTGTGGTAACGTTGTCCCCGTGTCAACAGCCACGGCATAGGCCAAACCTTCTGTCAACGTGTATCCCCTGTATTCTACCGGAATCTTCAGCTCTTTTTCCTGCACGTCATCCGGCTCATAAGCAAAAGAATAATTCAACTTGTAATAATCCTCTCCCAAGTCATTATAGAATCGGAATTTTATATATCTCGTATCGGTAAAAAGATCCGCTTTCTCTTTTTCACACCCGACCACAAACAACACGCTTAAAAGAATAAATAAACATGTACGCATATCTTTCTGTTTTAATTATCAATATTTATTCAATTCCCGCTTCAGTATCGGGTACAGGTATCACTAACTTTCCATCATGAGCAAATTCTCCCCCAGTAATCCGTATCGGGATATTGAGTCGCTTGTAAAGAAATATTAATTGCCCCTCGCACAAGAATTCCCGTCGATATTCCTCCACCAAAGCATCCATAAACCGCACCCTATCCACGTCCGCAGGTAAAGAATACACCTCGTTCAAACGTTTTTTCAACACGGTATGAAACAACTCAAGGGCTTTCTCCTTATCTTTTTCGAAGACACACTCTGCCGCAATAAAATAGGCTTCCGGGATTCGCATCACCGGAATTGTCGTACTCGCCCGCTTCATATCAGACTCGTTACTACCGGTTATCGAAAACTTGGTCGGCATCCGATCCACGATAGCCTTCAGGCGCACATCATTCGCATTATCAAAAAGATCATTCGGATCCTTGATTCTCAACTTATTGGTTGTCACACTTTCTCCAAAATAGCTCTCCGTCAGATCCGTTAATTTCGAATTATAAAGCCCCCAGATAATTTCTTCATGAAGCCTCGGATGAACGGAAGAAATTGCAATTTCCGGATTACCGATAAATCCCGGAGCCGTGAAATCGTAAATGGTCTGGGTATTCACCATCTCCACGATCTCGCTGGCATACTCGTACGCCTTGTCTTTATCTCCCGCATACAGACACACCCTTGCCAATAACAAGGTCATCGGGTAATATCCCAATCGATCTGCCCGATACCGAAAGAATTCCTCGCTGGCATGAGTCACAGTTATATCTCCGGTTACCTCTAACTTTAAACGACGATCAACATTTCGATCTAAATAAGAGAGAGAACCCGGGTACTCAGACTCCGTATCAAACGGTTTTACCAACTCTCTCGCCTTCTCCAACTCTTTGATAACGGATGCCAAGATCTCTTTCGTGGGAACAGGCGGATTCACGCGAGACGGGTACTCCGTCACGTAAGGCACGGTTGCCGTCACGCCACCCCCATCAATCACAGGAGCTTTCGTGAATACACGTACAACCTCAAAATGCATTAAACTGCGGATTGCATAAGCCTCCCCCAGTACCATGTTACGAGTGGCATCCCCGTGTTTGAACACGACATTTTTGTCCGCCTCCAAAGCTTGAATCAAATTATTCGCCTCCGCAATAATCTTGTAACAACGTAACCAGATAGCCTCCCCCAAACTCTTCGGTCCCGAATTCTCATATTTAAGATTTGCCAGATCCAAAAATGTCGTCAAGTTATTATTATCTAGATCATAACTTCTAGACCAAGCCTCCATAGCTCCATAACTCAAGTTTGCCCCATATAACGTTCCTTCCGACATCAGGATATACAACCCGTTTAATGCCGTGTAATATCCCCTGCTCTCCTCGAACATCGATTCCTCGTACACTTCCTGATCGGACGTCACGTCTAACCAAGAGTTACAACCACCAAGACCTATACACAATAGGCTTAAAATGATATATTTCTTCATAAACATCTGTTTTGTCGATTTAAATACCAATATTCAGCGAAAAACTATAACCTCTAGAGAAAGGATAGGATAATCCTCTTTCTTGCCTGATTGTTGAAAGACGGAAAACATCATTCATGTTAAATGAAAATCTTACTTTATTCAGATACAGTTTCTGTACAATCCTATCAGGTAACTCGTAGCCTAAAGATAGGGACTGAAATGTCAACGTGTTATCATCCTGCACGAAACGAGTGGTAGGATTCGTCGTCTCCCGGTAGTCCTTCAAACTCTTGAACTGACAAATATCTCCCTCATTTTTCCAACGATCGGTAAACACCCGTTTGTCCACATTCTTTTCAATATTGGCATTCTCAATCTTGGATTGCAATGTTTGATTATACTGCTGTCCCCCATAGGTATATGTAAAATAAAGATCAAGAGTTAATCCCCTGTAATAAAAGTTCGTGGAGATAGAGCCGTTTATTTTCGGTTCGGTATTACCTACTGCCACGTTCTCTGATGCGATCCACTTGTTCCCAACCGTACCGTCTTTAGAAATAAACATCTCCTTACCCGTTTGAGGATCTATACCCAAAGAACGCATCGCATAAATCGAGGTCGTCGAGGCTCCTTCCACAAATTTCAACATCGGTTTCCGGTCTATCAGCGCATTTTGCGCATAACTATCTTCCACCCGTTTATTATAAGATTTCAGCGCCTCCGAAATTTTTTCGATCCGGTTCTTATTTGCTGCAAGATTACCATTCACATATAGTTGCATCTTATTTGTACTAAACACTCTCCAACGAAGATCTAACTCAAATCCCTTATTGGTAATCTCTCCCACGTTATCTTTATAAGAAAGGAAACCGGAAGATGACGGGATATACATATCGGCAATTAAATCCAAAGTCCGGCGCACATAATATGACCCGTTCACTCTCAACTTGTCACCTAGCAAGCCTAACGAAATACCGATGTCACTGATTTTCGTCCTCTCCCATTTCAACTTCTTATTTCCCATGGCGGTAATATTTCCCCCTACCCCCGTGGCATACACGTAATCACTATTCATCGTGTAAACCGTGCGAGCCGTCTTTGCCGGGAAATCAGCCTTACCGGTAATCCCGTAAGACCCCCGGATCTTAAACTCGGAAAGCCATTCCAAATTCTGCGCAAAATGATAGTTATGAATATTAATTCCCAGACCGACAGACCAGAACGGAGCAAACCTCGAATCGCTCCCGAAAGAAGAGTTCCCGTCCAAACGTCCCGTCAAATCCATCAAATAAATATTATCATACGTGTAATTCAACGACATCATCGCCCCGAAAAGCCGATTTGTCTGACCGAAAGCATTCGGTGACTTGGCCATTTCCCTCGCAAATTGCGGGCTTGAAAAACCTCCCGCTGGAAGATCCCTCAAATAATAGGTTTCCTCGTCATTCTTCCGTTCCCGAAGATTCACCCCGAATACGAAATTAATGTTGTGACTATTAATAATATCGTTATAATAACCAAACAAACTACCGTCTATCGAAGTCTCGGAATTATCTCCCAAGGTCAACTCCCCCTTGTAAGTAGTCGTGGCGTATTTCCCGGCCTGAGGCGAAATATATTCCGAAGAGTTTCCAATCTTACGAGTTAAAGCCAACGTGGCCTTGAAATTCAGTTTTTGAGACAGGAAATACTGCACGCTGAAATTATTATAAAACTCTTCCGTTTTCTTCTTATCATAACTTCCTAACGTCGCATCGTACAGGGGATTCGGAACATCCGTACTTCCCGGAACCGGAATAATCTCCAACATCGTCCCGTCATCATCCAGATAAGGCAGATAAGGATTCATCGTCGTGTAGTCAGAAAAACTCCCATAAGGAGACTCTTTTTCATTTACCCCGGTATACCCGGTTGCATTCCTGAATGTTAACTTTCCGGCACGATACTGCAATTCAAAACCAATCCCGTACACCTTCCGCTCGGAATCCTTCATCACACCGTTATTCCCGTAATAGTTCATATCAATGGCATAGCGCAATCCTTTAGCACCACCTTCCAGACGAATAAAATGCTTACTGTTAGCCACATTACGCAAAGGTTTATATAACCAATCCGTTTCTACTCCTTTTTCCAGCAAACGAAGTTTCTCGTTATAGTACCGAATCCCCCACACGTTCTCATCAAAAAGCCCTGCCTCCTTTTCGGCCTCCAACTTTTCCCTCGCGTTCATTAAATTGTAATCACGTAAATCAGGCAATTGAACTTCCAGATTGTAATTATACGTGATCAAAACCTCGCCCGGCTGAGGAGCCACCGTCGTAATCACGACCACCCCGTTCGCAGCACGGGAACCATATATTGCCGTTGCGGCCGCATCTTTTAACAATGTAATTGACTCGATCCTGTTTATATCCAAATCATACAATTTCTCAACACTAACCTCAAAACCATCCATAATGAATGTCGGCAAATTCGGATTGTTCCTCAATGCCGTTTCAGAAAGATCTTCCGAGTCAAACTCGGTAACCCCGATCCCGGATGCCCCCCGGATACTGATATTAGGCAAAGCGTTCGGGTTTGACCCCATCTCGTTATTCACGGTCAAACGAAAAGACGGGTCCAGCACTTGAAGAGACTTGAGCACATTCGTTTGTGAAACTTTCTTCAACTCATCTGCGGTCACGGTCTTCGCATTTCCCGTGAAAGACTGCCTGGAAAGATTGGCATATCCAGTGACAACCACGTCCTCCATACGAACATTCTCCTCCACTAACACGACTTTCAACTTTTCCTGTTTCACTCCCCAAGAGTCCATACTTAACTTAACCACCTGTTTTTTCATCCCCACGAAAGAAAAGACAAGAGACACCTCTTTAAACTGGGGAATAACCAAACCAAAATTTCCGTTTTCATCAGTCGTCACGCCTATTGTCGTACCTTCCACAAGCACGGTTACCCCGGGCAAGGAATTACCGAATTCATCTTCCACGGCACCAGTGATTCTTACTGCTCGACTCTCTTCCCGCCGTTCCAACCGTTTAAAAACAATAGAAGTCCCAACAAATTCATACCCGATAGCACTCCCTTTCAGACAAGAATCTAACGCAACCGTTAACAACACATCCTTTAAAGTCAAATTCTTTTTACCTAACTTCAAGATGTCGGCATCATGATACAAGAATTTGTAAGAGACCTGCTGTTCCAACAATTTAAAAATATCAACCACGGTCTGCTGCTCCACGGACAATGAAACACGTTGTTGTTTCTCTTGAGCCTGCGCGGGAAAAACCAGAATTATCCCGATAAGAACCTTCACCACACGAGCGAACATTTTTTTTCGCATAATACGATCCTTCAAAGATCGAAATCTTCGATTTTTTTCCATAATTTTGTCATGTTAAATTTAAAATGGCAAAGTCAAACGTAATTTACCCCAATTAATTATATGCTTTGACTTTGTCGTTTTCTTTCACCCAAATATATCCGTTCCTTTTCTCAAAAGAGACCACATTCATCCTTTCCATTAAATTTAAAATACCATCCAGACCTTCATCTCGATTCACCGTTCCCGTAAACTGGAACTCTTTTAATTTTTCATCTTTAAAGCGGAATTCCACGTCATACCAACGAGACAATTGATTTATAACATACGATAATTCATCATGTTTAAAAACGAACAGGCCATCCACCCACGCCAAGACCGCATTCACATCCACCTCTCGCTTTCGCAATTTTCCTTCTGTCCAGTAGGCCTGTTCGCCGGGGACTAACACCACCTTTGACTTCCCGGCGACGACACGCACCCGCCCTTCCGCCAAAGTCGTACTGGCCATGCTTTCATCTTGATATACCCGCACCCCGAAACGAGTTCCCAGCACTTCTATTTCCAACTCTTTTACATGAACGATAAAAGGACGGGTCGAATCTTTTTTCACTTCAAGGTAAGCCTCCCCCTCAATTTCAACTTCCCGAAACGAATCGGAAAACCTTTCCGGGAAACGAATGCTCGACTCCGAGTTCAGCCTCACATAAGACCCATCCGCCAATACTAACGTGTATTCACCCCCTCTCGGTACCTTCAATCGATTATAGCGTAAAGAATCTCTTGCCGGCAGATTCGGCCCGCAAATCAATTCTTTCACGGAATCCCTGATTTGGAATACCCCTAAATCCCGCAAAGCCATTCTTTCCTGTATCGAAATAACATTTCCATCTGCGGTAGTTAACATCGCTTGTAGCTTTCCTTCCTTCACAACCAATTCATCCTGCAATTGTGAATCCGACAACCGGAATAACGGAATCGAACAAAAAGCTATAATCAAAACCGCAGCTACCCCACTCCACCGGATAATCATCCTTCTTCGTTTTACCCGATCATAACGCAGAGTCAATAGTTCGAACTCTCGTACCACGTCTATCTTTTCATACTCTTCGAATCGATCATGCAAAGTACGGTCTCCACGTAGTTTTGCAAGTAAGTCCCGATTTTTTCGATCCGCCCATAACCATACGGCTAACTGCCGCCGTTCTTCCGGTTCCAGCGTCTCCTCAAAATATTTTTGTAGTAAAAGACGATATTTTTCTATTTCTCCGTATACATCTTTCTCGTTCATACCAGACGTGTTGTTGACTTAATTTTATATATACACACGCTTCCGGTAAAAAACGACTACATGGGATCTTCATTTTTTTTCAAAAAAATTGCCATACACAAGGCAAAATATTGAATATAATTTTTTAACTCATTCTTAGCCCGCTGTTTATGAGTCAATACAGTATTTACAGATATATTTAATTTTTTTGCGATTTCTTCATTCGAGAACCCGTCCACGTGCATCCACAATACATCCCGTTGCATTATCGGCAACCTCTCTATCCTCTTGCAAAGGAAATCGTACATTTCTTCTTCTATCGCTATATCTCGAAATTCCGCTTCACATTGCAACTGAAACATCTTTTCCCGACTTTTTATCTCTACCTGCCTGTCCCGCAAATAATTGATAGCCTTGTTACGAATCGTGGCATAAAGAAAAGCTTTCACGTGAGCCTCTTCCCGAAAAGTCGTTATCCGTTCCCACATGGCAATAAACGCCTCTTGCACAATATCCCGCACGGCCTCCATATCATCAATAAATCGCAATCCGAATTGGCAATACAACCTAACATGCTCTTGATGAAAAGCACGAAAAGCCATCGGATCTTTTTTTACCAATTTCTCTATACTATATTTATCTTGAGACACCATGCTCCAAACCACTCCCTTTGTTTTCCCAAAAATATAAAAAAAATCAATCCATCAGCCAAATTCTATTTTTTCTTTATCAATCAAAAAAATGAGGCTGCACCCAACAGCCTCGAAAATAATGATATTTCTAAATTATTAGTTATTTCACCATCGCGTGACGATACCCTTTCGTCTTGTTCCAACCACCACGGGTGAAATCGGGAATCGCCACCGGGGCACTGTTATTCTCTAAAGAAAGAGCCGTCAGCTCGCCCAAACAACACCATTCTGCCAAATCATACACGTCCATATCTAACGGTAATCCATTCCGCAAGCAATATACCAAACGGTAATCCATGATAAAATCCATTCCACCATGTCCCCCCACTTTTTTGGCTTGCTCTTCCAACTCGATCTGAATCGGGTGTTTATATTTTTCCATCAGGGCCTTCTTCACATCCTCCGGAACAAAACCGTGAGAATTCAAATCCTCGTGATCGGGAGCCACATCTGATGAAATTTGTGTTGGTTTCAAAGCATATCCCGCAACCGGATATTTATTGGCAAACCCTTTCGTTCCCGTCAATTGGTACATCCGGCTATACGGACGAGGCGACACTACGTCATGCTGAATTTGGATGGTTTTCCCGTTCTCCGTGCGAATCAACGTGATCGTGTGATCCCCGTTCTTGAAGTCTTTCACGTCCTCCCCGGTCTTATTCTTCAAATATTCGGGAGCAGAAACAGCCTTCGTATCCATACATACCAAGTAATTCATTTTGTCCCCCCGGTGAATATCCAGCAACTGACAAGCCGGTCCCATACCGTGAGTAGCATAAACATCTCCCCTGTGTTTCCGGTTATAATCCATACGCCAGTTATTCCAATAATAAGGCCAGAATTCCTCCAAATTATGAATATAAGCCCCTTCCACGTGCAAGATTTCACCAAACACACCTTGTTGTGCCATATTCAACGTCGTCAATTCAAAGAAATCATACACGCAATTCTCCAACATCATGCAATGCAACTGTTTCTTCTCTGCCATATTAATCAACGCCCAAATTTCCTCCATGTTCATGGCGGCAGGCACCTCGATCGCCACGTGCTTCCCATGTTCCATGGCATACAACGCCATCGGGGCATGATGTAGCCAATCCGTAGCAATATACACTAAATTAATATCCTCCCGTTCACAAAGCTGTTTCCACGCATCCTCGCTCCCGGAGTAACCGGCAGCCTCCGGAATCCCTGCTTTCTTCAGAATTCCCTGACATTTCTCCACTTGCTCCGGGCGAATATCACACAAGGCAACCACCTTCGTTCCGGGTATATGCAGGAACCGCTCCACCGCACCGGGTCCCCTCATTCCCAAACCGATAAACCCTACCCGCACGGTATCCAGTTTCGGCGTTACCAAATTTACTACATCCTTCTGCCCAGCGGGACGCTCGGGAACAGGCACCTCAATCATTAAACTTTTCTTCGTCTCTTTTTCTGATACACCATTAGTACAGGAACAGATCATCCCGCACAAAATGGCTGCCACGACACATACAAACGTTATTTTCCTCATAAATTGTCAAATTAAAAACACAACAAACATATCACGTGTAAAGATATAAATTTTAAATAACATTAATACCTCTCCCAGCCATTAGTTCATTTGTTTTTACCAATAAACACGTTTCATCTAATTCGCATAACAAACCATCCCTCGCTATCCTTTCGATATTCTTGGATATATAATGGCTATACCTAGCCAATGAACCAAGTATATCTCTCCAAATAGCTAATATACTACACGAAATACCCGATATGCAAACATAATCGTATCAAGAACTAATTTTATCGAGGATAAATGCAAGATGAATGCAGGTTGAATGCTCGATGGTCTAAATGAACTATAAAGTAACTTTCAGGTGAATGCTTAGTAAATATAGCCTAATCCCAAAGTAATACCAGTGTAGTTTCCTAAAATCGGTTTACTCAATTTTAGGAAACTACAATAGTATTTCAGTGGTATTACCCCGGATAAACGAGAAACTGAACATACCTGTTCTCGTCGACAAAAAACACTCATTCATCGGGAAAAAATCTCTCAATATCTAAATTAATTGTATTCGCTTTCAACACCTTATATCTTTGTAAAAAGCAAAAAAAGAAAACAAGATGAATATACAGACTAACATTGCAACCATCCTTTTTATAATCATTCCGTCCTTAGTGGGCTTTTCTCAGGAAAAGCCCACTTCTTCCTGGAATTTGAAGGATTGCATCGATTACGCCCGGAAAAACAACATTCAGGTGCAATCGGCAAAAGTAACGCAACAAAGCGCTAACGTGGATTTGTTACAGGCGAAAGCCCAGCTTTTTCCCTCGTTGACATTTAGTAGTTCTCAAGGCTGGGGACACCAGAAAACAGAACAAACAGATGGTAAATTCAAATCGCAGAACGCCTACACGGGCAGCTACACCTTGAACGGCGGACTGACAATCTATAATGGGGGTAAATTAACCCGTTCCATCCGTCAACAGCAAATCACGAACACGGCACAGGAGTATCAGGTAAACATGGCCGAAAATGACATCGAAATTGCCGTCACCGAGGCCTACCTGCAAATACTTTACGCGAACGAATCGCTAAAAACCAACCGACAAACATTGGAAACTTCTGCCGCCCAGCTGGCACGTTCCAAAGAATTACTAGCAGCCGGTTCGATTGCCGCCAGCGATTATGCCCAGATTGAGGCACAGTACAGCAACGATCAGTACAACGTGACGATGGCAGAAAACACGCTCACCTTGAATAAATTGCAATTGAAACAATTGTTAGAACTGGAACCGACAGATAGTTTCGACGTCTATTTCCCGGAACTGGAGGACACGCAAGTACTCACCCCCGCACCTTCCCTCTTGGAAGTTTACCAGATCGCCCTAGAAACCATGCCGGAAATGAAAAACAGCCAATTGAACGTGGAATCGGCACAGCTGGAAGAAAAGATCGCGGCAGGAGATCGCTTACCCAGCATCTCGCTCAACGCATCCGTGGGCACGAACCATGACTCGGAATCAGACCACTCTTTTTCAAAACAACTAAATAATCGATTAAACGAGAACGTGGGGATCAACATCAGTATCCCCATTTCTAAAAATCGCCAGATCAAATCAGCCGTTGAAAAAGCAAAATTACAAACGGAAACAGCCCGTCTGGAAGAACTGAATACACGCAAAGAACTGTGGAAAACGGTAGAGACACTCCACCAGAACGTAATCTCCGCGCAAAGCAGGTACGTCGCTGCCACGAACAGCGTGAAATCGGCCACGATGAGTTACAACCTCGTTCAAGCCCAATTCGACGCCGGTATGAAAAACACGGTGGAATTACTCACAGAAAAAAATAATTATCTTTCCGCCTTGCAGGAACAGATTCAAGCAAAGTTCGAGGCGATTCTTTCACTCAAACTACTCAACTTCTACCGCAATCAACCTATCGAAATCTAATGTAAAATATTAATTATAGAACAACATGAAAAAGATTGTTACCATAATCATCGTCATAGCTGTTATTGTCGGGGCCTTTTTCTTCTTCCGCTCGGGAGATAAAAAAGTGACGACATACGAGACTGTCGAACTAAAAAAAGGATCCATCAACAACACGGTGACCGCCACGGGAACGATAGAACCGATTACCAAGGTGGACGTGGGTACACAGGTATCCGGAACGATTTCACACATCTACGTGGACTACAATTCAGTCGTAACAAAAGGACAATTACTCGCGGAACTCGACAGGAAACTACTAGAAGCCGAGTTGAAATCGGAAATGGCAAACCTGAAATCAAGCAAAAGCGAATTCGAGTACCAAGATAAAAACTTCAAACGCCTGCGCCAGTTACACGAAAAGAACTTGATTAGTGAAACAGAATACGAGGAAGCATTATATCAATACGAGAAAGCACAACAAGCTTACGAGAAAGCACAAGCCACGATGGTAAAGGCTCAATCAAACCTCGATTACGCAACGATCACCTCACCGATTGACGGGGTTGTTCTATCCAGAGAAGTGGAAGAGGGACAAACGGTAGCTGCCAGTTTCGAAACCCCGACCATGTTCACGATCGCAAACGATTTGCGCAAGATGCAAGTGATCGCAGACGTGGACGAGGCTGACATCGGTCAGGTACTCGAAGGACAACGCGTGACATTCACAGTTGACGCTTTCCCGGATGACACGTTCGAGGGCGGCGTGACTCAAGTTCGTCTAAACCCGACAACAGAATCCAACGTGGTCACTTACGAGGTGGTTATTGATGCCCCGAATCCGGAACTGAAACTGAAACCGGGATTGACCGCCAACATCACGGTCTACACGATGGAGAAAGACAATATCCTGCTGGCCCCGTTGAAGGCTTTCCGCTTTACCCCGGAGGCCAACCCGGAAGACCCGCAAACCGCACAAGCCCCGCAAGCGGGAAGAGGTGAAAAAGTCGTTTGGTTACAAACGGCAGAAGGTATCGTTCCTAAAGTAATCAAAGTTGGAGTCAGCGACGGAATATACTCGGAAGTGAAAGACGGTCTACCGGAAGGCGCTCGTTTGATCGTGGGAATCCAACGCAGTAAAAACATGGCCCCCCAAGGAGGCAGCGAGGAATCCAACCCGTTCATGCCGCCACGTCCGGGACAAAAGAAAAAATAGTTACCGTATAAGATTGAACTCATGACAAATGATATTATAAAAATAGAAAACCTGAGGAGGGATTTTAAGGTGGGATCAGAAACCGTTCATGCTTTGCGCGGTATATCATTCTCGATCCGTGCCGGAGAGTTCGTGACGATAATGGGTACGAGTGGTTCCGGGAAATCCACCCTGCTCAATATCCTCGGATGTCTCGACACTCCCACCTCGGGGGACTATTACCTCGATGGTATCGCGGTCAGAGACATGGGAAAAAATGACCGGGCCACGTTGAGAAACCGCAAGATCGGTTTCGTGTTCCAGTCCTATAACCTGTTACCCAAAACAACCGCCTTGGAAAACGTGGAATTACCGTTACTTTACAACCCGGCCTTTTCTTCTCGCGAACGTCGGGAGAAAGCCATGGAAGCATTAAAAGCGGTGAGCTTAAGCGATCGAGTCAACCATCGTTCCAACCAAATGTCCGGCGGACAGCAACAACGTGTAGCTATCGCACGAGCAATCGTGAATGACCCGGTGATCCTACTGGCCGACGAGGCAACGGGAAACTTGGATACCCGAACCTCATTCGAGATCCTCACGCTTTTTCAACGCCTTCACGCAGAAGGAAGAACCATTATATTCGTGACTCATAATCCCGAAATCGCCCAGTTCAGCAGTCGCAACATCGTCCTGCGGGACGGCCACATCACGGAAGACACGATCAACCAGAACGTGGCCTCGGCCAAGGAAGCGCTGGACGCACTACCGAAGGAGAACGATTAAAAATTTAGAGTTTAGAATGAAAAAGATTTCGTGATTGCCGATTCGATAATTGGGTGATTAAAATCACTTAATCGAAAATCATTAAATCACTTAATCGATAGGATCTAAAATCATAAATCAAGAAATTAATAGGATCATAAATCTAAAATTGAAAGATGAACTACGCAAATTTAATACGAATTGCTTTACGAGCCTTGGCAAACAATAAGTTCCGGGGATTCCTGACCATGTTAGGAATCATTATCGGGGTGGGGTCCGTGATTTCCATGCTGGCTATCGGACAAGGTTCAAAGCGTAGCATTCGTGACCAAATATCAGAGATGGGTTCCAACATGATCATGATCCATCCCGGAAACGGGAAGTTCGGGGGAGTCCGTCAAAGTGCCAGCAGTATGCAAACGCTGAAACTGGAAGATTACGAGGCGATCGTTCGTGACGTGGACTTGATCGACAAATGCACCCCTTCCGTGAATTCAAGCGGTCAGGTTATATACGGAGCCAATAATGCCCCGACAACCATCTACGGAGTAAACCAAGATTATCTTGACATCCGAAAGTTCAGCGTGGGGGAAGGTGAGATGTTCACGGATCACGACATCAAAACTTCCGCAAAAGTATGTATCGTGGGACAAACCGTTGTCGATAACCTATTCACGAAGGGAGAAGAACCACTGGGAAAGACCATCCGGTTCAACAAAACCCCCTTCCGCATCATCGGGGTATTGACACCCAAAGGATATAACTCCATGGGACAGGATCAGGATGATATGATTATCGCCCCCTATACCACTATACAGAAACGTCTATTGGCCATCACCTACATTCAAGGAATATTCGCCTCGGCCGTCACGGAAGACGATTCGGAAGAGGCTATCGAGGAAATATCCGCCATTTTGCGCCAAAACCATAAAATAGCTACTGGAGATGAAGACGATTTCCACGTGCGCTCGCAAGAAGAACTCAGCTCCATGATGAGTACGACAACCGACTTGATGACCGTCCTGTTGGCCTGTATCGCCGGAATATCCTTACTTGTCGGCGGAATCGGAATCATGAACATCATGTATGTATCCGTCACCGAACGAACCCGGGAAATCGGCCTTCGCATGTCCATCGGGGCAAAAGGACGACACATCCTATTCCAATTCCTTATCGAGGCGGTCATTATCAGCGTCACGGGAGGTATTATCGGGGTAGTTCTTGGAATCGGTTCATCACTTATTATTAAATACGCTATCGGCTGGCCCATATACATCCAGATGTATTCTGTCGTGCTTTCCTTCCTGGTCTGCACGGTTACCGGAATATTCTTTGGCTGGTATCCGGCACAAAAGGCATCCCAGTTAAACCCAATCGATGCTATACGATACGAATAGATTGCCGGGGAACCCGGCAGTTACAGGTTGCAAGTTTTTAAGTTACCGGTTCGACAGAACTTCTTCCATAAACTTGTAACTTGCAACCCTGTAACTTGTAACTTTTTTTATACCTTTGCAAGTGGAGAAAGACGATATAATGCAAAAGACACGGAACAAGAAGATATTAACGGGAGCCATCCACGTGCTTGGATGGGGAATATTCTTTGCCCTTCCCTTTTTCTTCTATCGCGGAGAAGGTGTTTCAATTACCCTGAACAGATATTTGGGATATTGTTTCGTCCCGTTAAGTTGCCTGATCATATTCTACACGAATTTTCTCTGGCTGATCGAACGGCAGCTTTTCCGCAGAAAAGTATCAACATTTATTCTAAGTAACATCGTTCTCGTGATGCTCCTAGGGGCTAGTCTTCATTTCTGGCAGGACTTTCACCGGAAACATTTATCTGAACCCGTTCCGAAAGCATTGAAAGAGTTACAAGAGTCCTTACCTAAACCGCCTCGGTACGTGTTTATCGCCCGGGACATGATGCTCATGGCATTGACCGTCGCCCTCAGCGTGGCAATCAAAATGACCGGGGGATGGTATGAAACCGAGAACGAGAAACAAGAACTGAAAAAAGCACAAGCTGAGGCAGAACTCCAAAACTTGAAAAGCCAGTTGAACCCACACTTCTTGTTCAACACGTTGAATAATATCTATTCACTCATCGCTATCAATCAGGACAAGGCCCAGTATGCCGTCCATGATCTCAGTCGTATGCTCCGTCACGTGCTATACGAGAACAACCAGCATTTCGTGTCGGTAGATAAAGAATTCGAGTTCATGAAAAGCTATATCGAGCTAATGAGCCTCCGCTTACCTAAAAACACACGGCTGGAAGTTTCCATCCCGGAAAGAGGCAACGGAATCATGATCGCCCCGCTCTTGTTTATCCCGCTAATTGAAAACGCATTCAAACACGGGGTCAGTAGCACGCAGGAATCATTTATAAACATCAAATTCGAACTGCAGGGGAATAACCGGATCAACTGTCTCGTGGAAAACAGTAACTATCCTAAAAAAGACAACGACCGGAGTGGCTCCGGTATCGGGTTAACCAACTTAAAACGCCGTCTGGAGTTACTCTATCCCGGAAAATATATCTTTAAGGCTGAAACCCTTAACAACCGATTTATCACGGAATTGCTTATTCAACTTTAAAATGAAAGGACATGACTCTGAATTGCCTCATTGTGGATGATGAACCGTTAGCCTTGGATTTGCTAGAGAGCTACGTGAGCCGGACACCGTTCCTACACCTGATCGCACAATGTGATAGTGCCGTGAAAGCGCTTTCCGTTATAGAGGAAGAACCGATAGATTTGGTTTTTCTGGATATTCAGATGCCCGAACTCAACGGGTTGGAACTATCCCGTCTCGTGGGCAACAAAGTGAAAATCATCTTTACCACCGCTTTCGAACAATACGCGCTGGAAGGCTTTCGGGTTGACGCACTGGATTACCTGCTAAAACCGTTCAATTACACGGAATTTCTCCGGGCTGCCACGAAAGCCTTACGTTGGATTGAGATGAGCCGGGCGGAGAACGTTTCCACCAACGTGCCGGATTCTATTTTCGTGAAAAGCGATTACAAATTGATCCAGATCCAGTTGAAGGATATTCTTTACATCGAAGGACTAAAAGATTACATTCGTATCCAAACCGAGGACAAGGAGGGCGGTATTCTCACGCTGATGAGCATGAAAAGTATTGAAGACCATCTTCCCGGCGATATATTCATCCGGGTACACCGTTCCTATATTGTCAATATCAACAAAATTAAAACTATCGAACGGAACCGAATCGTGTTCGGGAAACTCTACATCCCTATTTCCGATTCCTACAAGGAACGTTTCATGGAATTGCTGGATAAACGAGCAATTAATTGAAAATTGAAAATTGAAAATTGAAAATTATATCTACCTTTGCGAACAGATAAATAGAATTAGTATTAGGAAAATTTGAATTCTTGGAAATGAGAAATTCATGAAAACATTTCAATTTTCAATTTTCAATTTTCAATTTTCAATTTTCAATTGCCATGAGAAAAGACGAAAGATATAACCAGCGAGGAGTGTCCGCATCCAAAGAAGATGTGCATAACGCCATAAAAAATATCGACAAAGGTATTTTCCCGAAAGCTTTCTGCAAAATCATCCCCGATTACCTCGGAGGACAGAAAAGCTACTGCAACATCATGCACGCCGACGGGGCCGGAACCAAATCTTCACTCGCCTACATGTACTGGAAAGAAACCGGAGACTTATCCGTGTGGAAAGGTATCGCACAAGACGCCTTGATCATGAACATCGATGACTTGCTCTGCGTGGGTGCCGTGGATAATATCCTGCTCTCTTCCACGATCGGGAGAAACAAGAAACTGATACCGGGAGAAGTTATCGCAGCCATCATCAACGGAACGGAAGAGCTGATCGAGGAATACCGGAAACTGGGAGTAAACATTTATTCTACCGGAGGCGAAACCGCAGACGTGGGGGATCTTGTGAGGACCATTATCGTGGACTCCACGGTGACTTGCCGGATGAAACGTTCGGACGTGATCTCTAACGACCGTATCAAGGCGGGAGATGTAATTGTAGGACTTTCGTCATACGGGCAAGCCTCTTACGAAACAGAATACAACGGTGGGATGGGGTCCAACGGACTAACTTCTGCCCGGCATGACGTGTTTGCCAAATATCTGGCGACGAAATACCCGGAAAGCTATGACAACTCCGTGCCGGAAGAACTCGTTTACTCCGGAAAATGTAAACTGACAGACGAAATTGCCGGATTGGGCATTGATGCCGGGAAACTGGTATTGTCCCCGACCCGCACGTATATCCCGGTAATCAAGCAAGTACTTGACAAATACCGGAAACAAGTTCACGGTATGGTACACTGCTCCGGTGGGGCCCAGACCAAAGTGATGAATTTCGTGGAGAACATGCATATCGTGAAGGACAATATGTTCCCCGTTCCTCCCCTGTTCAAATTAATTCAGGAACAATCGGGAACCCCGTGGGACGAAATGTACAAGGTATTCAATATGGGTCACCGTATGGAAATCTACGTGGACGAAGAGATTGCAGATGACATCATCGCCATTTCCAAAAGCTTTAACATCGATGCCCAAATCGTCGGTCGTTGCTACGATAACGATGAGGGAAAAGGTAATAAGCTCACGATAATCAGCGGACTCGGGAAGTTCATATACTGAACCGTGGGTTTGATCCTTAAAACCTATATATAAAATAAAAGGATGCCTGCAGGCAAACTTTTTTTGTTTGATAATTGATTGATAACCAGTAGTTAGTTTCGC